>NZ_CP088014.1:6792468-7395276 GCF_021044685.1 Bradyrhizobium daqingense | reverse complement strand
GGCGCGGTCTGGCGCTTCCGGAACGAGGGCAACCGGGCTTCCTTCCTGGCCCATCCCGAGATCTACGGACCGCAGTTCGGCGGCTATGATCCCGCCGACATCGCCCGCGGCGTCGTCATCGCCGGCAATCCCCGCTTCTTCGCGATCGTGGCGCAGCAGCTCTATCTGTTCAGCCGGGAAGCCAACCGCGATGCCTTCGCCGCGGATCCCGAGCGCTTCCTCTATGACGTTCGCAAGCGCTGGCCGATGCTGCAGAACACGCTCGGTCAGTAGCTTTGTACCGCCTGTGGGTCGCCCCAGGCGATGAACTCCGGGATGATGAAACCGCCGCCGCTGCGCTGGCCGAAGCGAAGCTCGCCGCCCTTGCCGTCGGTCACCCTGCCGCCCGCCGCGGTCACGACCGCGCTTCCAGCTCCGACGTCCCATTCGGAAGTTGGTCCGAAGCGGGGATAGATGTCGGCGCTGCCTTCCGCGATACGGCCGAATTTCACCGCCGAGCCGCACGTCTTCCTCACGGCATTGGGCCGGTTGTCGATGAACGCCTCGCTCTTGGGATCGCCATGGGAGCGGCTCACCGCCGCGATCCAGGGTTCGCCCTGCGGCGGCAGCCTGCGGGTGCGGATCGGTTCGGCCGTGCCAATCATCGTGCCGTCAAAGCTGACCCGCTCGGCGCCGCGCCCGGCAATGCCGCGCCAGAGCAGCCCGAGCGCAGGCGCGGAGACGATGCCGAGCAGCGGCACGCCTTCGGTCACCAGAGCGAGATTGACGGTGAACTCGTCGCGGCCGGCGACGAATTCCTTGGTGCCGTCGAGCGGATCGATCAGGAAGAAGCTGCCCCGGAACGGCGGGGCGGCGAGCTGGGTCCGCTCTTCCGACAGCATCGGCACGTCGCCGGCGAGCTCCGCGAGGCCCTCCGCGATGATGCGGTCGGCGGCAAGGTCCGCTTCGGTCACCGGCGAGCCGTCCTGCTTGCCGTCGACCCGCATCGCGGCGCGGTTGACGGCTAGGATCGCTTCGCCCGCCTTCACCACCAGCGCGGTGAGCGGCTCCATCAGGCCGGATGCGGCCGCATCGTCGATCACCCTCACTTGCGTGCCTCATTCATCGGCAAGTCTCGCCCCTCTCGGTTGATTCGCCCTGATCGATTCGACCGGGCCTTTATGGCCGCTTCGAACCTATCGCAAGCTAGCTGCCGCAGGCTTGCGAATGTTAGAACCCGCAGCATCCGTCAAGCATGCGTGATTCGCGGCGTCCAGCGCCGTGCAATGCCAGGAACCCTCCAGGACCCCATTATATGTCTGACGCTTCGTCGCCCGCGACCGCTACTGCTCCCGATATGCTCGAACTCGCCGCGCTCCTGTGCTCGCGGGTCTGCCACGATCTCATCAGTCCCGTCGGCGCCATCGTCAACGGACTCGAGGTGCTCGACGACGACCCCAAACCCGAGGACCGCGAGTTCGCGCTCGAGCTGATTCGCAAGAGTGCCAAGACCGCCTCGGCCCGGCTCCAGTTTTGCCGCCTCGCCTTCGGCGCCGCCGGCTCCTCCGGCGCGCAGATCGATCTCGGTGATGCCCAGACCATGGCGCGCGGCCACATCGAGGACGGCAAGTGCTCGATCACCTGGAATCTGCCGCGGCTGCTGCTGCCGAAGAACCGCGTCAAGCTGTTGCTCAACATGCTGGTCGTTGCCCAGCACACGATCCCGCGCGGCGGCATGCTGACGATCGATCCGATCGGCGAGGGCGAGACGATGAGTTTCCGCATCACCGCGACCGGGCACAATGCGCGCCTGCCGCAGAACATCTCCGAGCTCCTGAGCGGCGAGCGCGGACCTGCTGCCGATGCGCATGCGATCCAGCCTTATTATACGCGTCTGCTCGCGCAGGCCTGCGGGCTCACGGTGACGCTCAAGCCGGAAGGCGAAGCCATCATCGTTAGCGCTTCGTAAACGCGCGCGGCGCGTCCGAGTCGTTAATCGAATCCTTACGAGGCGCTTCGGCTTGTCCGGAGCGCCTTATCTCTTTGTTGGTTCCGTTCTTTTGCACATACTCAACCAATATTAAACGCTTTGCGGTGAAGCTGGCCCCATTCCGAAATGGCGCATCACGTCTCGTGCGCGCCCTCTCTGTATGAAGGCCTGTTTTCATGGATGATCTGTTGCGGGAGTTTTTGACGGAGACCAGCGAGAGCCTGGACACCGTCGACAATCAGCTGGTGAAGTTCGAGCAGGAGCCGAACAACGCCAAGATCCTGGACAACATCTTCCGCCTCGTCCACACCATCAAGGGCACCTGCGGCTTCCTCGGCCTGCCCAGGCTTGAAGCGCTGGCGCATGCCGGCGAGACGTTGATGGGCAAATTCCGTGACGGCATGCCGGTGACCGGGCAGGCGGTGACGGTGATCCTGTCCTCGATCGACCGCATCAAGGAGATCCTCGCAGGCCTCGAGGCCACCGAAGCCGAGCCCGAGGGCAACGACCGCGATCTCATCGACAAGCTGGAAGCGATGGTCGAGCAGGGCATGGCGGCAATGGCCGCTGGAAGTGCCGCTGCTCCCGTTGCAGAAGCCCCGCCGCTCGTGCCGGAAGCCCCGGCTGCCGCGCCCGCCAAGGAGATGACCACGGGCACGCTGATCGACCAGACCTTGGAGCGGCCCTTGCGTCCGGGCGAGGTCTCGCTCGACGAGCTCGAGCGCGCCTTCCGCGAGACCGCGATCGAAGCGCCGGCCCCCGCCGCCGTCGCCAAGGCCGAAGTCAAGGCCGAGCCGGCCGCTGAGGCCCCGGCCGCCAAGGACGCTGCCAAGGACGCCGCAAAGCCTGCCGCCAGGGAGAAGGCCGCGGCGAAGAAGTCGATGGCCGACGAGATTGCCGGCGAAGGCGACCGCATTGCCAACCAGTCGATCCGCGTCAACGTGGACACGCTGGAGCACCTGATGACCATGGTCTCCGAGCTGGTCCTGACCCGCAACCAGCTGCTGGAGATCTCCCGCCGCAACGAGGACACCGAGTTCAAGGTGCCCTTGCAGCGCCTGTCCAACGTCACCGCCGAGCTGCAGGAGGGCGTCATGAAGACGCGCATGCAGCCGATCGGCAATGCCTGGCAGAAGCTGCCCCGCATCGTCCGCGATCTGTCGAGCGAACTCGGCAAGCAGATCGAGCTGGAGATGCACGGCGCCGACACCGAGCTCGACCGCCAGGTGCTCGATTTGATCAAGGACCCGCTCACCCACATGGTGCGCAACTCCGCCGACCATGGCCTGGAGACCCCCGCCGAGCGCCTCGCCAGCGGCAAGGGCGAGCAGGGCACCATCCGCCTGTCCGCCTATCACGAGGGCGGCCACATCATCATCTGCATCGCCGACAACGGCCGCGGCCTCAACACCGAGAAGATCAAGGCCAAGGCGCTCTCGTCAGGTCTCGTCACCGAGGCTGAGCTCGAGAAGATGAGCGAAGCCCAGATCCACAAGTTCATCTTCGCGCCCGGCTTCTCCACGGCGGCCGCCATCACCTCGGTGTCGGGGCGCGGCGTCGGCATGGACGTGGTCCGCACCAATATCGACCAGATCGGCGGCACCATCGACATCAAGTCCGTGGCCGGCGAGGGCTCTTCGGTCACCATCAAGATCCCGCTGACGCTCGCCATCGTCTCGGCGCTGATCGTCGAAGCTGCCGGCGATCGCTTCGCGATTCCGCAGCTCTCGGTGGTCGAGCTGGTGCGGGCCCGCGCCAACTCCGAGCACCGCATCGAGCGCATCAAGGACACCGCGGTGCTGCGCCTGCGCAACAAGCTGCTGCCGCTGATCCACCTGAAGAAGCTGCTCAAGATCGACGACGGCGCGGCCTCCGATCCCGAGAACGGCTTCATCGTGGTGACCCAGGTCGGCAGCCAGACCTTCGGCATCGTCGTCGACGGCGTGTTCCACACCGAAGAGATCGTGGTCAAGCCGATGTCGACCAAGCTGCGCCACATCGACATGTTCTCCGGCAACACCATCCTGGGCGATGGCGCGGTCATCATGATCATCGATCCCAACGGCATTGCCAAGGCGCTCGGCGCCGCCGGCTCCTCCGCCCATGACATGGGCGACGAGAACGGGGCGCATCACATCGGCGCGGGCGAGCAGACCACCTCGCTCTTGGTGTTCCGCGCCGGCTCGTCGCAGCCCAAGGCGGTCCCGCTCGGGCTGGTCACGCGCCTCGAGGAGCTGCCCGCCGACAAGATCGAGTTCTCGAACGGCCGCTACATGGTGCAGTACCGCGAGCAGCTGATGCCGCTGGTCGCCATGGAGGGCGTCACCATTGCGAGCCAAGGCGCCCAGCCGATCCTGGTGTTCGCCGATGACGGCCGCTCCATGGGCCTCGTCGTCGACGAGATCATCGACATCGTCGAGGAGCGGCTCAACATCGAGGTCGGCGGCTCGTCCTCCGGCATTCTGGGCTCGGCCGTGATCAAGGGCCAGGCCACCGAGGTGATCGACGTCGGCCACTTCCTGCCGATGGCGTTCTCGGACTGGTTCACCCGCAAGGAGATGAAGCCGTCGCTGCATTCGCAGTCGGTGCTCCTGGTCGACGACAGCGCGTTCTTCCGCAACATGCTGGCCCCCGTCCTCAAGGCCGCCGGCTACCGCGTCCGCACCGCGCCGACCGCGCAGGAGGGCCTGGCTGCGCTGCGCGCGCAGAGCTTCGACGTGGTGCTGACCGACATCGAGATGCCCGACATGAACGGGTTCGACTTCGCGGAGGTGATCCGCTCCGACAACAATCTTGGCTCGATGCCGATCATCGGCCTGTCCGCGCTGGTATCGCCGGCGGCGATCGAGCGCGGCCGTCAGGCCGGCTTCCACGACTACGTCGCCAAGTTCGACCGTCCCGGTCTGATCGCGGCGCTGAAGGAGCAGACCGCGGGCGCCGCCGGCGCCTCCGAGCTGAGCCGCGCGGCGGCCTAAGCAGGACCTGAGGAGAGAGACGAGATGAGCAAGAAGACGCAAGTGGGCGAAGGCGCCATGGTCGAGTACGTCACCGCGATGATCGGCGGCCAGCTGTTCGGCCTGCCGATCTCCCGCGTCCAGGACGTGTTCATGCCCGAGCGCGTCACCCGCGTGCCGCTGTCCTCGCGCGAGATCGCGGGCGTGCTCAATCTGCGCGGCCGCATCGTCACCGTGGTCGACATGCGCGCCCGCCTCGGCCTGCCCAAGGCCGAGGACGGCAAGGTGCCGATGGCGGTCGGCGTCGACCTGCGCGGCGAATCCTACGGCCTCTTGATCGACCAGATCGGTGAAGTCCTGCGCCTGTCCGAGGACGGCAAGGAGGAGAACCCCGTCAACCTCGACCCCCGCATGGCCAAGCTCGCCGGTGGTGTCCATCGCCTCGACGGCCAGCTCATGGTCGTCCTCGACGTCGATCGCGTCCTCGAGCTCGCGCCCGAAATGATGGCGGCCTGATACGGCGGCAATTGCCGCCGACGTGCCAGTAATGGAAGTGCCCCCAAAGGGGAGGAAGCAGAGGCTCAGATGCGTACTTGTCTCGTCGTTGATGATTCCAGCGTCATCCGCAAGGTTGCGCGCCGGATCCTTGAGGGCCTCGACTTCCAGATCCTCGAAGCCGAGGACGGTGAGAAGGCGCTCGAGGCCTGCAAGCGCGGCCTGCCCGATGCGGTGTTGCTGGACTGGAACATGCCCGTGATGGACGGCTACGAGTTTCTCGGCCATCTCAGGCGCATGCCCGGCGGCGACCAGCCCAAGGTGGTGTTCTGCACCACTGAGAACGACGTTGCGCACATCGCTCGCGCGCTGCACGCCGGTGCCAACGAGTACATCATGAAGCCCTTCGACAAGGACATCGTGACGGCGAAGTTCCAGGAAGTCGGCCTGATCTGAGCGAACGCCCGGAGGCTGAACGGATCCTTCGGCGCCTGTTTTTCAACTGAACCGTTTCAGCCTGAGTTGGTGAGTAATGAGTGTTGCGTTCGCAGGTAATTCGACCACGGGCTCGTCGCGCGAAGCCGGGCCGCTGCGGGTGATGATCGTCGACGACTCCGTCGTCATCCGCGGTCTGATCTCGCGCTGGATCGGTGCCGAGCACGACATGGAAGTCGCGGCTTCGCTGCGCACCGGTCTCGAGGCGGTCAACCAGATCGAGCGCATCAACCCCGACGTCGCCGTGCTCGATATCGAAATGCCAGAGCTCGACGGCCTGTCGGCGCTGCCGCAGCTGCTTGCGAAGAAACGCGACCTCGTCATCATTATGGCTTCGACGCTGACCCGCCGCAATGCGGAGATCAGCTTCAAGGCGCTGTCGCTCGGCGCGGCCGATTACATTCCAAAGCCGGAATCGACGCGCGAGGCCTCGGCCGCGGACATCTTCCACCATGATCTGATCCAGAAGATCCGTCACCTCGGCGCTCGGCTGCGCAGGAGGCCCACGGTTGCGAGTCCGCCGCTGGCGCCCGCGAGCCCGGCCCCGGTCGCGCGCGGCCCTGTTGCGCGGCCCGCCGCGCCCGCTCCGGCTCCGACCGTGCACGCACCGTCGTCGGGAGCGCTGGTGACGCGCCCATTCTCGACGCAAGCACCGAAGGCGCTGCTGATCGGCTCCTCGACCGGCGGCCCCCAGGCGCTGATGACGCTCGTCGCCGAGCTCGGCCCGGTGATCGACCGAGTCCCGGTGCTGATCACCCAGCACATGCCGCCGACCTTCACCACCATTCTCGCCGAGCATCTGGCGCGAGCGAGCCGCAAGCCGGCGGCCGAGGCGGTCGACGGCGAACCGGTGAAGCCGGGACGGATCTATCTTGCGCCCGGCGGCAAGCACATGCGCGTCGTGCGGAGTGGCGCGGACACCGCGATCGCGCTCGACGACGGTCCCGCCGTCAACTTCTGCAAGCCCGCGGTCGATCCGCTCTTCACCTCCGCCATCGACATCTGGCATGGCGGCATCCTCTCGGTGATCCTGACGGGCATGGGCTCGGACGGCATGCGCGGCGGCAAGGACATCGTCGCTGCCGGCGGCAGCGTCATCGCGCAGGACGAAGCCTCCAGCGTGGTCTGGGGCATGCCGGGCGCGGCGGCCAATGCCGGCATCTGCGCGGCGATCCTGCCGCTCAACCAGATCGGGACCAGGGTGAACCGCCTGTTCGCGGGAGACCGCTCGTGACGCCCGCGGATTACGACTATCTGCGCAAGTTCCTGAAGGAGCGCTCCGGACTCGATCTGTCCGCCGACAAGCAATATCTGGTCGAAAGCCGGCTGCTGCCGCTCGCGCGCAAGGCGAGCCTATCAGGCATCCCCGATCTCGTGTTGAAGATCAGGAATGGCGACGGCCGGCTTGCGACCGACGTGGTCGAAGCCATGACCACCAACGAGACCTTCTTCTATCGCGACAAGATCCCGTTCGATCACTTGCGCGGCACGATCCTGCCGGGCCTGATCCAGGCGCGCGCGGCACGCAAGAGCTTGCGCATCTGGTCCGCGGCATCCTCGACCGGGCAGGAGCCCTATTCGATCGCCATGTGCGTGAAGGAGATGGGCGCGGCGCTTGCCGGCTGGCGCATCGAGATCGTCGCGACCGACCTGTCGCAGGAGGTGCTGGAGAAATCCAAGGTCGGCATCTACAGCCAGTTCGAGGTGCAGCGCGGCCTGCCGATCCAACACCTGATGAAATACTTCACGCAAGTAGGTGAAGTCTGGCAGCTCAACGCCGACATCCGCGCCATGGTGCAATTCCGCCAGCTCAATCTGTTGCAGGACTTCTCCCATCTCGGCACCTTCGACGTGATCTTCTGCCGCAACGTGCTGATCTATTTCGACCAGAGCACCAAGGCGGTGATCTTCGAGCGCATGGCCAAGGGGATGGAGGTCGACGGCACGCTGCTGCTCGGCGCCGCCGAATCCGTCGTCGGCATCACCGATGCGTTCCGCCCCGTCACTGACCGCCGCGGCCTCTACCAGCTCAACCCCGCGCGCTCGGGCCGGCCGATGGGCGGATTGATGCCGCAACCGATCAAGGTCGCCGCGGCGAGGTGAACTTTCTTCCCGTCATTCCGGGGCCGCGCGGAAGCGCGGAGCCCGGAATCCATAACCACAAGCCTTCGAAATGCGCAGCCGGTTAGACGCGGCCCTTTCATCCGCCTGTGGCTATGGATTCCGGGCTCACTCGCTTTGCGAGTGCCCCGGAGTGACGGACGCCTCACAAAATCGCATGCGGCAGGAATCGTGAGCGGTTGCCCGTGATCGGGCTCTCGTCCTCGCGGATCGACAGGCCGCAAGGTTCGTGGTCCACCAGCCAGCTTCCGATCACCGGATAGAAGCCGGAAAAGTTCGGCAGCGGCGCAAGTGCCTGCCGTATGAAACCTTCGGCACCATAGGGACCCTCCTGCTCGTCGAGCGGCGTGCCGCCCGACACCAGCGTGACGTTGGCGCCTTCGCGCGACAGCAGCGGCTTGCGCACATAGGACGTGCCGAGCTCGGCGGCGCGCGGATCGTCCTCGAAGAAGGCCGGCAGCAGATTGGGATGGTTCGGAAACATCTCCCACAGCAGCGGCAGGATGCCCTTGTTGGAGAGCACCGCTTTCCACGGCGGCTCGATCCAGCGCGTCGGCGCGTCCCTGAGCTTGGCGCCGAAGGCGTCCTGGAACATCCATTCCCAGGGATAGAGCTTGAAGGCCAGCGCGATGTCGCGATCGTCGAGATCGACGAACCCGCCGCCTTCGTCGCGCCAGCCGACCTGTTCGATGTCGAGCAGCCTGGTCGAGAGTCCCGCCTGGCGTGCGGTGTCTTCGAGATAAGCGAGCGTGCCGGCGTCTTCCTCGTTGCCGGTGATGCCGGTGAGATGGATGTGCCGGCCGGCAGCGATCTCCTTCCACGCCGCGATCAGCCGCTCATGGATGGAGTTGAACTGATCGGCGCGCGCGGGGATCATGCGGCGTTCGATCGCCTGTTCGAGCCAGGTCCATTGAAAGACGGCGGCTTCGAACAGCGAAGTCGGCGTATCCGCATTGTATTCGAGCAGCTTGGCCGGACCTTTGCCGTCGAATGTCAGGTCGAGCCGGCCGTAGAGGCTGCGGTCGTCCCGCTTCCAGCTCTCCGCGATCAGGCTCCAGAACGCTTCGGGAATCTTCAGGCGGCGCAGATATCGTTCGTCGCCGATCGCGCGGCCGGCAAGCTCCAGGCACATCGCGTCGATCTCGCCGGTCGGCGTCTCGATGCCGCGCTCGATCTCGTCGAGCGTGAAGCCGTAATAGGCGCGCTCGTCCCAATAGCGGTCGCCGTCGATGGTGTGGAAGACGAAGCCGCATTGCGCTGCGGTTTCCCGCCAGTCGTCGCGCTCCAGACAGGTGATGCGCTGCATATCATCTCCTGCGCATGATCTCCGCGCAAACGCGTTCCGCGTTTGTCGCGAGGGAAAACCGGTGGCCACTTTTCCGGATCATGCGTCAGCCGCCGCCCGAGAAGCCATGGCCGAACGAGCCGAAGCCGCCGCGGCTCACGCTGCTGTGGCCGGAATCGGACGACGTTCCCGACGAGGAATGGCTCGAGGAATCGCTGCTGAACAAGCTCGATCGCGACGACCAGCGCGAGCTGCTGCCGCCCGACGAGCTGCTGCTGCTGCTGCTGCACGTCGTGGTCGTCTGCCCCGGCACGGCGCCGGGCGTGGGCTCGCAATTCTGCCGCGGCATTAAGGTGTAGGCGGTGGTGCCGACCGCGATCGTGCCCATCACGAGCAGCGCGACATGGCCGGAGCGCTTGGCCTGGGGCCGTGGTGTCGCTGGCACCGACGGCAGGCGCTTGCCGAATTGCTTGCTGGAGGGTTTGTCGGCCATGTCAGTAGATCATGCTGGCGGCGTTCAGCAGACCGGCAGCGAGCGAGGCCAGGCCGAGCCAGATCGCGGGCGCGATCTCGCCGGAGTCGATCCGCTTCGACAGGTTCGGCACCGGCACCTTCACCAGAAAGAACACGATGATCTGGACGATCAGCGCGATCGTCGCCCAGATCAGGCAATCCAGCACGTTGGCCGAATGCGCGATGGCGCTGACCAGCGGCGCCACGAAGCCGAGCAGGCTGAGGCCGAGCGCGATCGCCGCGGCCGGCTGATTATCGCGGATGAGCTGGAACTCGTTATGCGGGGTGATGCGGGTGTAAACGAACAGATAGGCCACGATCGCGATCAGGCCGGTGCAGAAATAGACCAGGAAGGCGGGCAGGCCGGCGAGTGATTGCAGGATCATCGTTCCCCCATCGTGCAGCGACCATTCGTCGGCGGGGGGAGGGTAGCGGTTCAAACATTAGAGAGGGGTGAAGTCGCATCGGCGCAATTGCTGCACCCCTTCCAGCAAGCGGGAGACGGCGAAGACGTCCCCCAAAAACAAAACCCCGCCATTTGCGGCGGGGTCCAGGCTGGGAGGAGCGAGCCTGACTGGGCTCGCGACGTAAACCCAGAAGATCAGGCGGGGATGCGTTCGTCGGCCTCGTGCGGCTCGCGCAGCACGTAGCCGCGGCCCCACACGGTCTCGATGAAGTTGCGTCCCTCGGAAGCGTTGGCCAGCTTCTTGCGGAGCTTGCAGATGAAGACGTCGATGATCTTCAGCTCGGGCTCGTCCATGCCGCCATAGAGATGGTTGAGGAACATTTCCTTGGTGAGGGTCGTGCCCTTGCGCAAGCTGAGCAGCTCCAGCATCTGATATTCCTTGCCGGTCAGATGCACGCGCTGGCCGCCGACTTCCACCGTCTTGGTGTCGAGGTTGACGACGAGGTCGCCGGTCTGGATGACCGACTGGGCATGGCCCTTGGAGCGGCGCACGATCGCGTGGATGCGGGCAACCAGCTCGTCCTTGTGGAAGGGCTTGGTCATGTAGTCGTCGGCGCCGACGCCGAGACCCTTGACCTTGTCCTCGATGCCGGCGAGGCCGGAGAGGATCAGAATCGGTGTCTTGATCTTGGAAACCCGGAGCTGCTTGAGCACGTCGTAGCCGGACATGTCGGGCAGGTTGAGGTCGAGGAGAATAATGTCGTAATCGTATAGTTTACCGAGATCGACGCCTTCTTCCCCCAAATCGGTCGTGTAGACGTTGAAGCTCTCAGACTTCAACATCAGCTCGATCGACTGCGCGACGGCGCTGTCATCTTCAATCAGCAAAACGCGCATGCCAGTTCCCCATAGTCGCCGCTCCTGGGCGTCAGGTCGGCCGCATTCGCGGCACTCAACAAAACGCCTTTGAACAACTGATTCGGATCCTGACAACAGATGGTTAACAAACTCTGATTCTGGAACGCAAGTCCTCCCGGTGCAATTTTTGTCGAATCGCCCTAAGGTCTTGTGCGTGAAGCAGCTTTCGTCACCCGATTCTGTTCAAGTTCCACTTTAAGAGACGGGCCTAACCGACTCCCGCGACTCAGCCTTCTTCTGAAGGGAAGCCACGCTCAGTCTCAAAGACAGTGACGCAATGATTAATGATGCGGGTAAACACGAAGTTAAGCGCCGTTCAGAAATATGGCGAAACTTAAGGTTTTCATCGTGAAGGCCCGGATCGCAACTGCAACTCCGGGGATGACCAAGGCGCGTCCCTTAACGAAGGTCCACCGATGAAGGCTCTGGCCGAACAGATCGGCGACATCGACGGCATCAACATCTACGGCCGTGTGGTCGGCGTGCGCGGCCTGATGGTCGAGGTGGCCGGTCCCATTCACGCGATGTCGGTCGGCGCACGCCTGGTGATCGAGACCGGCGCCAACCGCACCATCCCGTGCGAGGTGATCGGCTTCTCCGGCAACAACGCTGTCGTGATGCCCTTCGCCGGCCTCGACGGCGTACGCCGCGGCTGCAAGGCGGTGATCGCCAATGCCGCCAATCAGGTGCGGCCGTCATCGGCCTGGCTCGGCCGCGTCGTCAACGCGCTGGGCGAGCCGATCGACGGCAAGGGACCGCTGCTGCAAGGTTCCTCGCCGATGCCGTTCCGCAACCAGCCGCCGCCGGCGCATTCGCGCAAGCGCGTCGGCGCGCCGCTCGATCTTGGCGTGCGCGCGATGAACACCTTCCTCACCTGCTGCCGCGGCCAGCGCATGGGCATCTTCGCAGGCTCCGGCGTCGGCAAGTCGGTGCTGCTGTCGATGCTGGCGCGGAACGTCGATGCCGCCGTCAGCGTCATCGGGCTGATCGGCGAACGCGGCCGCGAGGTTCAGGAATTCCTGCAGGACGACCTCGGCGAGGAGGGCCTTGCGCGTTCCGTCGTCGTGGTCGCGACCTCGGACGAGCCGGCGCTGATGCGCCGCCAGGCCGCGTATCTCACGCTCGCGGTCGCCGAATATTTTCGCGACGAGAACCAGGACGTGCTCTGCCTGATGGATTCGGTGACGCGCTTTGCCATGGCCCAGCGTGAGATCGGCCTGTCCGCTGGCGAGCCGCCGACGGCCAAGGGTTACACGCCGACCGTGTTCACCGAGCTGCCGAAGCTGCTGGAGCGCGCCGGACCGGGCCTCGGCGAGGGCGCCATCACCGCGATCTTCACCGTGCTGGTCGATGGCGACGACCATAACGAGCCGATTGCGGATGCGGTCCGCGGCATCCTCGACGGCCACATCGTGATGCAGCGCTCGATCGCCGAGCGCGGTCGCTACCCCGCCATCAACATCCTCAAATCCGTCTCCCGCACCATGCCGAAATCGGCCGATCCGCAGTTCTGGCCGACCATCCAGAAGGCGCGCGCGGTGATGGCGACTTATGCCGACATGGAGGAATTGATCCGGCTCGGCGCCTACCGGGCCGGCTCCAGCCCCGAGGTCGACGAGGCGATCCGCCTGCACGAGCCGCTGGAAGCCTTCCTGCGCCAGCGCAAGGACGAAAATGCATCACTGGCGGACGGCTACCGCCAGTTGGCGCAAATCCTCGGTAATTTGGAAACGGAACGCTAACTTTGTCCGGTCATCATCCGATCCCACAGAGTAGCAGAGCCGGTCTTGGCCCAAATCGGGCCCGTGGGGAGACCGGTGCCGTCCCACGTGCAGCGAGGGGACTTCTGGGGAGTACGAGTCGATGAAGTCACGAGATACCCTCATCCGCCTGAAGAAGTTTCAGGTCGACGAGAAGCGCCGCCGGGTCACCCAGATCGAGACCATGATCGCCGACTTCCAGCGGATGTCGGTGGACCTCGAACGCGAGATCCAGACCGAGCAGGACCGCGCCGGGATCAACGATCCCTCGCACTTCGCTTATCCGACCTATGCCAAAGCCGCGATCCAGCGCCGCGAGAACCTGACCCGCTCGGCCGACGAGCTCAAGGGCCAGCTCGATGAAGCCAAGGCCGCGCTGGCCGAGGCCTTCGAGGAGCTGAAGAAGGTCGAGCTGCTCGACGAGCGCGACCAGGCCCGCGAGCGCGCCGAAGAGAACGCCCGCGAGCAGGCCGACCTCGACAGCATCGGCCTGATGCGCGCCCGCATCGGCGCCGTCGCCTGACGGCGACAGCCAGCCGGATCACCGATAAATCTGCAAAACCCGGACCCGCAAGGTCCGGGTTTTCGTATGTGCTGTCCACAGCGTTGCGCCGCGCCCCTTGGTGGTCGGCTTCGTCGCGCGCTATGGTGGTGGACATGAATGCGGTGCCAGCGGCGGAGGTGTCCACCTCTCCCGTCGGGAGAGGTGAAGCGACGACGGGCCGCGTGTCGGGGGGCTGAATGCTGACGCCAGCAGAGCTGGTCGGGCTGATCGAGGCGGTGGCGAAGGGCGATCAGGCCGCGTTCGAGCGCCTCTACGCCGCCACGCGCGCGAAACTTTATGGCGTCGTGCTCCGTATCTTGCGCCGGCAGGATCTTTCGGAGGAGGTCATCCAGGAGACCTACGTCAAGATCTGGAACAGTGCCGGTCAGTTCAATCCGGCGCTGTCCTCGCCGATCACGTGGATGGTCTCGATCGCGCGCAACCGTGCCATCGACGTCGTGCGCAAGAAGTCGGAAGTCTCCATCGAGGAAGAGCCTCAGGCGATGGAGGTGGCCGCCGACAGTCCCGATCCGCTGGCGCGGCGGGAGATGACGGAGGAGCTGAAGCGGCTCCTGGAATGTGTCGGCCGGCTCGAGCCGGATCGCCAAAGGCTGGTGCTGCTCGCCTATTACAACGGCTGGAGCCGCGAGCAATTGGCGGAGAAATTCGCCGCGCCCGTCAACACGGTGAAGACGTGGCTCCGGCGCAGCATGCTGGATATCCGGGAATGTCTCGGACTGTGATGGCTTGGATGACGAGGATGGGTCTGGACTGCAATTGATGGCCTACACGGAGGACCATATCGCGCTCGCCGCGGAATATGCGCTCGGCACCCTCGATGCCGACGAGCGTGCGCAGGTCGAGACCATGATGGCGGTGGATCCGGCATTTGCCGAGATCGTGCAGGCCTGGGCCTTCCGACTCGGCGCCCTCAACCAGATGGTCGGCTCAGTCGAGCCGCGTCCGATCGTGTGGGAGAATATCAGGTCCGAGATCGCGCGCACCGCGGTTGCGCAAGAGCCGCCTGCGCCTGCCGAAGCTTCGCCGCCGCCACCTCCGCCCATCCCGGAATCGCCCGCGCCGGAAACCGCCTCGTTGGACTCTCCGGCCGAGGCGGTGCCGTCCCCTGAGCCGCCGCATGACGAAGCAGAGCAGCCGGAGACGCCGCATCCTGCACCCGATGTCATCCCGGACATCGCGCCGCAATTCATCCCGCAGGTCCATGCGCCCGACCTCGACGTCGTGCGCGCGCCGCAAGCGCCGGTCGTCGACGACGGCAATTTGATCCGCCTCGAGGGGCGCGTGAAGCGCTGGCGCAACATTGCATCCGCCGTCGGCGCGCTTGCGGCCGCGCTGCTCGTGACGCTGTCGCTGCAGATCTTCCTGCCCGATGCGCTGCCGGGCGCCTTGCGTCCTGCGCCCCGCATCCAGACGGTGGAGGTGAAGACGCCGGCCGCGCCGCTCACCGCCTCCGCGCAATATGTCGCCTTGCTCCAGGGCCAGGCCGGCGGTCCCGCCTTCATCCTCACCATCGACGGCGCGACGCGGAATTTCACGGTACGCAAAGTCGGCGCGACCCCGGAGCCCGGCAAGAGCTTCGAGCTCTGGCTGATCTCCGACAAGCTGCCGCGGCCACGCTCGCTCGGCGTGATCGGTGCGGGCGATTTCACGGCGCGTCCGCTGCTCGCGTCCTACGATTCCGACGTCGTCAATGGCGCAACCTACGCTGTCACCATCGAGCAGGCCGGCGGTTCGCCCAATGGCGAGCCGACCTCCGCCCCGGTGTTCTCCGGCAAGCTGATCGAGACGGTGCCGCCGGCGCAAGCGCAGCCGCCGGCGAAGAAGTAGGGGCGTCGTAGCCCCGACGAACGCAAGCGATATCCGGAATCACCGTCCCCGCATGTTGCTTCGCTCATGCGGGCGACCAGACGCTTCTGTCGCCAGGGTCCATTCCGCCGTCGCATCCCGACAAGTCCCGCCGAATCCGCTCGCGATTTGAACCTCCTTGCAATCCGCGGCGTCAAATCCCCGGAATTTGCAGTCGGCGCCGCCGATCGCGGAGCTGGAGAGGGCTAGAAATCAGATGGATGCAGCGAAAGCGCCCGGCATCTTCATTCACCAATATGCGGGACTGCCGCACGGCCTGGCCTTCGAGCAATGGCGCGAGCGGGCGGTCGGCTCCTGCGGCCTCGATATCGGGCCGAGCCAGGGCGACAACATCGATTGCCGGCTCCAGGTCAGCGTCGTCGACAACATCGCGCTCGCGATTCCCGAAGGCGCCTCGGCGCAATATTCGCGCAGGCAGAGCCACCTTGCCGACGGCAGCGACGATCTCGTGCTGATTGCTGCCCATGCGGGCCGCATCCGCGTCGGGCAGAACGGCCATACCGTGGAGCTCGAGCCGGCGCAGCTGGTGCTCGTCGACATGAGCATCACCGGCACCGTCGGCCACACCGACGAGAACCGATTCACCAGCATTCGCATGCCGCGCCGTGCGCTGCTCGACATCAATCCGCGCGCCGAGGAAAAGCTGTCGCAAGTGCTCTCCGACGGCGCGGTGGCCGAGACCATCTTCCGTTACCACGCTCTCGCCGCCAGTCAGGGGCCGCATCTCGATGCCGTCGGCCAGCGTCTGACCGCGCAGCACATGGTCGATCTCGTCGGCCTGCTGCTCGGCACCGACGCCGAGCATGCCAGCCTCGCGCGCGGACGCGGGCATGCGGCGGCGCGTCTTGATCTCATGCGCGCCGACGTGATGGCCGCACTCGGCCGCAACGATCTCTGCCTGTCCGAGATCGCGGCGCGTTCGGGCCTCAGCCCGCGGCAGGCGCAGCGCCTGTTCGAGCAGGCCGGCACGACCTTCACCGAATTCGTGCTGGAGCAGCGCCTGCTCCAGGCGCGCAAGCTGCTCTCCGATCCCCGTGCCCGATCGCGCAAGATCAGCGACATCGCGCATTCCTCGGGCTTCGCCGATCTGTCCTATTTCAACCGTGCCTTCCGCAAGCGCTTCGGTGCGACGCCCTCGGAAATGCGCGGGGCGTAAGTCGCGCACTCGTGCAGCGGCGCGGCATTGCCGCATTTGGCCGGTCCGGGCGGTTGAGCTATAGTCGCCCGCGCGGGCAGACCGCTCGATCGCTTTGGAAAGTGTAGTAGGCGGACATGGCGCGTATCGTCGTGCTCGGCGCCGGATTTGCAGGTCTGTGGGCGGCCATCGGCGCCGCGCGCAAGCGCGACGAGATCGGCGCGAACGGCGACATCGAGATCCACCTCGTCGACCGCAATCCCTATCACAACATCCGCGTGCGCAACTACGAGGCCGATCTCGGCGAGGTCGCTTTGCCGCTGCCGCAGCTGCTCGACCCGATCGGTGTCAGCCATGGCATCGGCGAGGTCGAGGCCATCGATCCGGCACGGCGCGAAATCTCGCTGGTCACGAGCCGCGGTGAGGAGACGCTGCATTATGATCGCCTCGTGCTGGCGCTCGGCAGCGAGGTGATGCGTCCCGACATTCCAGGCCTTGCCGAGCACGCCTTCGACGTCGACACCTATGGCGCGGCGCTCCGCCTCGAGGATCATCTCGTCTCGCTCGGCCGCAGCATGCCGGCGCCGGGGCGCTCGACGGTGGTGGTGGTCGGCGCCGGCTTCACCGGCATCGAGGTCGCGGCCGAGATGCCGGCGCGGCTTGCGCATGCGGGCATCAGCGGCAGCCGCCGCATCATCCTCGTCGATCCCAATCCGGCGGTCGGCGTCACCATCGGCGCGCAGGCGCGTCCCGTCATCGAGACGGCTCTGGCCTCGCTCGATGTCGAGATGCGGCTCGGCGTGCGCGTCGCATCAATCGAGGCGGCCGGCGTGCATCTGAGCTCGGGCGAATTCATTCCGGCGCAGACCGTGATCTGGTGTGCCGGGATGCGTGCAAGCCCCTTGGCCGCGAGCTTTCCGGAGGCGCGTGATCGTCTCGGGCGCTTGCTCGTCGATCCCTTCATGCGGGTGGCGGACGTCGGCGGCGTGTTCGCGGCCGGCGATGTTGCCTCCAGTGTGATCGACGGGCTGCATCCGACCGTGATGTCCTGCCAGTTCGCGCGTCCCATGGGCCGCTTCGCCGGCCACAACGTGGTCGCCGATCTCGCTGGCTTGCCGATGCTGCCGCTGCGGATCGACTGGTACGTCACCGTACTCGATCTCGGCGCCTGGGGCGCGCTCTACACCGAAGGCTGGGACCGCGAGGTGCGCGCCACCGGTGCTGCGGCGAAAGCGACCAAGGAGACCATCAATCGCAAGCGCATCTATCCGCCGCTCACCGGCAGCAAGGACGAGCTGTTCGCTGCGGCCGCGCCGACCGTGCAGGCGCCGCCGCCGACATATGGGGCGCCGCGTCGTTGAGCTGGTCCCCTAGCCGACTTTGCGGCTCGCTGCCGAGAGGTCGCCTTCTGACCCCCAGCGGACGACGCGCGGTACAGCCGGGACTACCGCCGGACTGCGCGTCCGATCACGTCGGCTCGCCGACATCGCGGCGATAATGCCTGGGCGAAGCTCCGAAGCGGCGGCGGAAACAGCGGTTGAAGTAGGACACCTCGTTGAATCCGCAGGCATAGGCGATATCGCTGATCTTCGATCGGTCGTAGCGCGAATCGAGCAGCATCTTCCGTGCCTTCTGCAGCCGCAGCTCGGCGACACGTTCGGTAAAGCTCGATCCGGTCTCCTGCAGCAGCTCCTGAACGTAACGCGGCGAAAGCCCTAATTTGCGCGCAAGTTCGTTTGGCGAAAACGACGCATCAGCGAAACGCGCCCTGATATTCGCGATCACGTCCTGCAGCCGCGCGGCGCGCAAGCCGCGGCGCGTCGCAAGGTCGGCTGAATCGCCGCGGGCACCGAGGACCAGAGCGACCAGATCGATGAGATGCGTGCCGACGTTATCCTGCAGCACGAGGTCGGCATCGATATCGGAGTCGATGACGATGGCGAGATAGCGCTCCAGGTGACGCAAGGCCGGCGATGGAGCCAACGGCGTCAAGGCAAGGTCCTCGAAATTCGGCAGCCGCTCGGCCAGCAGCGCGCGTGGCACCGTGATGCCGCGAAACGCGATCGGCCCATCAAGTTGCGACGCGATCGGCGCGGCGTTGGTATAGAGCATCGCTTCCCCCGCGCCGCGAATGGCTTCGCGGCCCTCCTGCTTGATCAGGGTACTCACACCGTTGAACGTAGTGCCGATGATGTAGTCGCCGCGGGTATCGGCTTGGACGTGACGCTGGTTACGCACTGCCGTTTGGATATTGGCCTCAAGCTGGGTAACCGCGATATCGCCGAATTTCAGGAATTCGGACCGCGAATAAAACGGCGCATCGGGAAAGAACGAAATATCCGCCGCGCACAAATGATCGGTGAACAGGTCGAGCCACAGCCGGCGGCGCGCAGCTGCGTCAAGCTGAGCAGGAAGCTGATCCGAAGCGAATACGACCTTGGACATGCTGCATGGTAAGGCTGTGGATGTAACTAGATACCGCGGCAGAGTTGATCGCGGCGCAAGCGTTACAAATGCGGTAAAGCGCCGCACGCTCTGCCGGAACGGATTGACTGCTCGCACCAGTCCAAGTCGAGCGCGCCGCTGTCAAACTTCGCTGTGCGTTGAACCGGCGAATGTATCCACCGAGCAACATGGGGTCCGAAAAGGCCAGGCGACGCGGGATCGTCCAACTCGGGTGCAGGCCAGGACAAGAAGCCGATGCCATGACGTGTCAGTAACTTGGCCATCTAATGAAGGCGGCAAGGGCGTGGTGCGCTACGCCGTATTGACGGGGGGCGTTCCTGTAGTTTGGAGCAGCTGCTTTGGAATTGGGGGTTGGGGTGAAGAAGCTGACATCACTGACGGGCGCTTCGTTGGCTGGCGCCTCGATCATGGTTTCTGCAGGAGCTCTGGCCGCCGACCTCACTGTGAAGGCGCCGCCCCGACCGGCTTGGGTCGATAGCTGGGCCGGGCCTTATATCGGCGCTTATTTCAGCGCGGGCGCCGGACGTGTGACGGAATCCTCGACGGGCCGTTTCGGTAGCGGTTCTGTCTCGACAAACGCCGGTGTTGTGACGTCGAGCTCGACCCTGGTCGGAACGACTGCGAGTAATCTTGCGGGCGATGTGACCGGTTCGATGGTCGACCTGTTCGCAGGGTACAATTGGCAGGCCGGCAATATCGTGGCCGGCGGGCAGGTTGAAGGCACGGTCTTTTCCGATGTCGCCTTGAAGCCGTTCGGCAACCAGACGCTCAACAGTGTCAGCACCAACGTGCTGCTCGGGGCGGTGACCTCAACGAGTGCCGGCACGGCGATCGTGCAGAGCAACCAGCAGCTGCGTTCGCGGATCGGGCTGATCGGCCGGGTCGGCTTTCTCGCGCGTCCGGATCTGCTGCTATATGGCCTCGGCGGCCTCGAACTCGGTCACTTTACCTTTGCCGACGGCGCCGATCCTTTCGGCGGTGACAATAACAAATGGGTGGCCGGCTACACGGTCGGCGCCGGCGGCGAGTTGAAGCTGACCGGAAATTGGTCGCTGCGCGGTGAATACCGGTATCTGAATTTCGGCTTCAACCGAAGCGCAGCCAGCAGCGGAACGGCCAGCTCGGCCACGGGCGCAACGACTTTCGTGTCGACCAGCAGCGAATCCTCCTCGTCACGGACGAATGCGGATTTCCACGTTGCCAAGATCGGTCTGGTCTACCAATTCGGTGATTCCGGGCCGCTGTCCGCAATGGCGGCGATACCTCCGGCTGGACGCGGGGCTTCATTCGCAAGCGGCTGGGGTGACAGCTGGGCCGGCCCCTATATCGGTGCTTACTTCGGCGCCGGCGCCGGGCGGGCAAAGCAGACCTCCAGGAGAATTGACGACGAAGGCAGTGTCAGTGTCCCCGGCGGGTCGTCGGCGTTCACGCAATCAGGATTCGGCAATCTCGCCGGCGACATGACCGGTTCGATGGTCGATCTGTTCGCGGGCTACAATTGGCGAACCGGCAATGTCGTGGTCGGCGGGCAGATCGAAGGCACCTTGTTCAGCGACGTCACCACGAAGACGGTCGGTAACGAGGCATACAGCTCGGTTTCGAGCGACAACGGCGTCGTCACCTCGACAAGGTCGGGGACGAACAGCATCGAGGACCGGCAACAATTGCGCTCGAACGTCGGCGTGATCGGCCGGGCCGGTTATCTCGTGACACCGAATGTGCTGCTGTATGGCCTCGGCGGCCTGGCGCTGGGGCACCTGACCTATCCCGACGGCTATCCCGATTCGGAAGTGCAGGTCGGCGGCAAGAACGGCAAATGGGTGGCCGGTTATGTCGCGGGCGCGGGCGGCGAGGTCAAGTTGACGGACAGCTGGTCGCTGCGCGGCGAATACCGCTACATGCATTTCGGATATGACCGCAACGAGCCGTCAGGCAACTCGCAGACGTCCGTATCGGGTGGCGGCACCACCACGTCCACCAACAGCACCGTCAACCGGCGGCATATCGAGGCCGATTTCCACGTCGGCAAGGTTGGACTGGTTTACCAATTCGGCGCGTCAGGCACGCGGTCGGCGATGGCGGCACTGCCGGACCCGGCCTGGAGCGACGGCTGGGCCGGACCCTATATCGGTGCCTATTTCGGTGCCGGTGCCGGACGTGCCGCGGAAACCATCGCAACGAACAACAGCAGGACCAGCACGACCACCAGCGTCGGGACCACGACCTCCACCAGCGCTCAATCGGCGAGCGGCCGTCCCGTCGGCGACGTGACGGGCTCGATGGTCGATCTTTTCGCGGGCTACAATTGGCGCGCCGGCAATGCCGTGGCCGGCGGGCAGATCGAAGGCTCGGTGTTCTCCGACGTTACGTTCAAGACCATCGGTCCTCGGACATTCACCTCAGTCGACACCTCGAACGGAGCTGTCACCTCGACGTCCTCGGGTTCGCAAACCGCCGCGGACCAGGCCCAGCAGCAGCTGCGTTCGAACGTCGGCGTGATCGGCCGGGCCGGTTATCTGGTGACGCCGAACGTGCTGCTCTACGGCCTCGGGGGTCTGGCGCTGGGGCATTTCACTTACGCTGACGGGGACTTCAGCCGCGGCGAGTCCAACGGTAAGTGGGTGGCCGGCTACACCTTGGGCGCCGGCGGCGAAGTGAAGCTGACAGGTAACTGGTCTCTGCGCGGCGAATATCGCTATGCGCATTACGGCTTCGGCCGCAACGAATCCAGCACCTTCACATCGAATTCGCAATCGACCGGATCCTCCAGCACCTCTGTGTCCACCGACAGCACCACTCGTCAGATCAACGCCGACTTCCACACCGGAAAGATCGGCATGGTCTACCGGTTCGGTGAAGGCGGACCGCGCTCGGCCATGGCGGCACTGCCTGGCGCTCCCAGCGACCACTGGACCGGCCCCTATCTCGGCGCCTATTTCGCTGCCGGCGCGGGCCGCGCCCGACAAAACCTCGCGTCGACGGCCGACTCTGCCCAGCAGAATTTCAACGGCGCCGTGCTGACGACGAATTTCGTCGGCAGCACGACCACCCGCGGCAATGCCGTGGGCGACACGACGGGCTCGATGGTCGATCTGTTCGCAGGCTACAATTGGCGCGCCGGCAATATCGTGGCCGGCGGTCAGATCGAAGGCACTCTCTTCTCCGACGTTGCGTTCAAGACGGTCGGCGAGCGAACCAGCAATACCCGACAGGTTCTCAACGGCGTCGTGACTGCAAGTGTCAATCAGGCAACGATACAGGCCAGCGAGCAACTGCGCTCGAACGTCGGCGTGATCGGCCGGGCCGGCTATCTCGTGACCCCGAAGTTGATGCTTTACGGCCTCGGCGGCCTGGCGCTGGGCCATTTCACCTTTCCCGATCCCGGCAATGCCGACGGGCCCAACGGCAAGTGGGTGGCGGGCTACACGGCTGGCGCGGGCGGCGAGTTCAAGCTGACCCAGCGATGGTCGCTGCGCGGCGAATACCGCTACCTGCATTTCGACATCGACCGCAGCGAGACACGCACCAGCTCAAGCACGCAGACCCTGGGCGCCACGACCATTCTCAGGGCCAACGCGGACAGCACGTCGAGAAAGACCAGTGCAGATATTCACATTGCGAAGATCGGCGCGGTCTATGGCTTCTGCTATTGCGACTAGGTGCACGGTGGCAAACGCGCATGCGGATGGTGGTTGCGATCACCTCTGTGAAATAGGCCGGCGAAATGCCGCTACTGAATCGTTCCATGGGTACGCCGCCTCTCGGCGCAATTTGAGGGTAGTCATGAAATCCATCGTCTCCGGTGCTCTCCTGCTCTCGGCTCTCGGTCTCTCCCAGGCCGCCTCTGCGGCCGACCTTGCTAGGGCCTACACCAAGGCGCCGCCCGCGCCGGTCGCGTTCAGCTGGACCGGTTTTTATGCCGGCGTGCACGGTGGCTATGGCTGGAGCGATCCGACCGCGACCTTCGATCCGGGCGCGCTGGCGACCGGGACGGTCCCCGGCTATGTCGTGACGGGTGGTACAGGGCCGTTCTCGCTGGATGTGAGTCCCAAGGGTGGGTTCGGCGGCGGCCAGGTCGGCTACAACTGGCAGTCCGGCACGTTCGTCTACGGTGTGGAAGCGGATGTCAGCGGCGCAGCCATCAGGGAGACGGCGAGCCGCCCCTTCAGCGTCACCGGAACGATCGGCGGCGACAATGGCGCGTTCACCGGCGTCTTCAACCTCAAGCAGGAAATCGACGTCTTCGGCACGGTCCGCGGACGCATCGGCTATGCTGCGAACAATGTGCTGATCTACGGCACCGGCGGCTTCGCCTGGGGCCACGTCAAGAACAGTATCTTCACCTCCAACCTCGCCACCCCGAATATCGCCAATTTCAACGGCTTCTTCCCGGCCTTGACGCGCAGCGCGTCATCGTCCGAGGTCCAGCTCGGTTTCTCCGCCGGCGGCGGCGTTGAATGGGCCTTCAATCCGCGCTGGACGTTCAAGGCCGAGTACATCTACATCAATCTCGGTCGGTCGAACGGCAATGCTCTTGCCTTCCCTGGAGCGTCCTTCACGGACACGGAGGTTCAGCTTCATACGGCCAAGGCCGGCATCAACTATCGGTTCTGATTGAATTAATTTGGTGGTGCTTAGTGCAGCGGCGGCTTTGCACCGCCGATTGTCCCCGTATTCCAAGGCACCGTGTCTTGAAACGGCAGGGATGATGCTTTGGATATTGGTGAGGTTGACTTCCTCAGCTAGTGAGGCTGGTCATTCTAAGCCTGCAGTCCCTCCAATCCCGCGTCCGCTTCGAGACGAAGGCTCGTAGCACCAGATTGCAATCTCGAACCGAGAAATTGCTTTGGCTGGCACCACCTGTATAAACAAGCGCATGCTCCCCTACGACGGTCCGAGTGAGCCGCTGAGCAAAAGACGGGTCCGAGTTGATCGGTGGTGCCGGATGAACGAGTTATCAAGCGCTTTCGACGGCCTCTTCAAAAGCGAATTTTCGATCAACCAAGCGGTTGGACGGAGCGTCACCTACGTGCGCCGGGGCAAGTTGCTGGGCGGCAATTCAGGGTTTGCTCATATCGGGAATTACCATGTCGACGCGGACTCAATCCGGGTCGATGTGACCAGCCGACGACACAATTTTGGCGCCGATCATCAGTCTTTACTCGGTTCCGACGTTTCGTCCATTTCTGTCGTGGGCAGGGCGGTTGGTAAAGCGTTTCACTTCGAGGGCAGCTCTCCGCAGGTGCCCGGTGCCATCTTTCGATCCATCATGACCCCGCTGGATGAAAGCGACCTTCCCCCGCCCGGATTGATTGGTGAAGGTGGCATTTCCGACGGATTGTACTCCATCCATCTGAAGATTCTGGACGGCGTCCCCGGCGGCCTGACTGGCGTGATGCTGTTGAAGAGCGGCCGCATCTTGGGCGGCGATGCCTTCTTCTACTATCTCGGGTCATATTCCTCCTCCAACGGTCGATGGAGAGGGCAGATGGTCAATCAGGAGCATACGCCAGCGCGAGGCGAAGACCCGGTATTTGGCGGACATGAGATTGGAATTGGTTTTTCGGGAACGTGCGATGCGAAGGGCGGTATCCTCGAGGGCACGGCCCTTGCGGGCAAGCGCAGCATCAGGTTCGAAGCCCGTCTGGAATTGATCAGCGCTGCTTAGGGCGGACTCGTGTTGGCGGCGTGTTCGCGGCCGGCGACATTGCCTTGGCGTGATCGATGGGCTGCATCCAATCGTGATCCTGCCGGTTCGCGCCGACCGTGCAGGCACCGCAGCCGGCCTGCGGAACGTGGTAGTCGCTGCTGCGCGGCAGAAGCCTGCTCCCGTTCACCACATTTAAACCTTAAGATTCTACGAAGAATGCTCACCCATGGGCCGCAGGAACATGCAAGCAGTCTTCGTACAGACGCCATCGGTGGACTTCCGGCGATGAAGGTGTGGCAGACCAGCTGCATCGTGGCTGTTATCGCGTCCGTCGGCCTGTATGCCGCTGCGAGTAACAGACCGGCGGCGACAGTGCGGGATGTCATGCCGCAAGCGGCAGCGAGCATGGCGGCACCGGCGAACATCGTGACGGCTGCGTTGTACGCAGAGGCATCCGCACGACTTGCGGCAGCGCTTCGGGCAGAAAGAGCAGAGCCTGGCTCGGTGACGTCAGCAGGTTTCGGGCCCATGAGCACCGCCGAGATCGTCGACGAACCCGTCGCGCGAACATTGGCGTCGTTGGGACAGGATGTCGTCCAGCCGCCGCCAGAGCGCGATACATCCAGCGATGCTCCGAAAGCAGCGTCGACTCAGGATTTCCGTTATCTGGTTTACTACGTCTGGTCCGAACTGCCGCCCGCCGAGAAACCGGCGGAGATCGTCTTGCGTGCGTTCAAGGACATTCCGGTCGGAACGCCGGCCGAAGAGATCAAGCGCGCTTCCGACGCGTTCGGTCTCGATTTCAATTTCATGATGGCGGTTGCCAAGATCGAATCCGGTTTCAACCCCAATCAACGCACCGGGTCGTATATCGGATTGTTCCAGCTGAGCTACTATGAGTTCGGGAAGTTCGGCTTTGGGGAGATTCGCAGTCCACGGGATAACGCCGTTGCGGCCGCCTACAAAATGATTACCGAAGGCATCCAGTTCGAGTGGATCACGCACCGGACGCCAGACAAGAGCGATCTTTACTTGATCCATCAGCAGGGCTGGGAAGGCGCCGCGGAGCACATCAGTCGGCCCGCTCGCTCCGCATGGAAATCAATGTGTGCCACCAGCGAAGGAAGGGAGAAGGGCGAGAAGTGGTGCAAACGCGCGATTTGGGGCAATACACTTCCGACCTTCAAGCGCACCTGGAAATCGGTGGACAACGTGACGTCAGAGGCGTTCGTTGGCATGTGGCGCGGCCGGGTCGCCGAGTTCTATGCGAAATATGTGGCGATTGCTGCGGCGGTAAGCCAATAATTGCCTTGTCGGCGGATAAGCCAAGCTACGACCTCTTGGGTGCCCGACGGGCGAAACACGCAAGATGCCGGTCAATTGCGCGCGTCGAAAATATTCTACTTTACCGAAATTCGGAAACAACGTATCCATCTCTGCAACCCGGCCCAAGGAAGAGGGGCGTATCGCGATCGTCACGACGTGGGCCGGGCGGCGGTGGACGTGGATCACACCGGCGCGAAGAGCTTCGCAGGGCGGGCAACCGTGAGCGAGGGCGTCGCGCCAACGACGGGTGCGGTTCGCGTACGGCAAAATCGTGTCGTCCTGGCGCCCGGGGTCTGTGCGCCAAGTCTTGCGGTGATGTAGCGGCCCGACCGGGCACGCGCATCAGTCATCTACAAGGCGACGGGGGCAATAGTGCGTCGCTCCCCGGGGAGAGCACGACATACGCCGTAAACCCACTGCGCAGGGAAGGCCGGATGTTTGGCTCCACCTGTATGCCGCTGTGCAAGTTCTTGTTGCCATCTCTCGCACAGTGGACCGTGGGTGCCCGGCCGGCACCCGGTCTTCCCTGCGCCCTCTTTCGATCGAGGGTGAGGCGATGAAGAAAAGCTCGGGCGAAAGATGCCGCGAGGATGCGAAGTTGTGTCTGCAATGAAGACGCGAATGAATAGAGCGACGCCCGTCGCTCCGCACTCCGTCATTGCGAGCGCAGCGAAGCAATCCAGACTGCTTCCAAGGAGGCAGTCTGGATTGCTTCGTCGCAAGAGCTCCTCGCAATGACGAGGGGCAATTTCGCAACCAACCGACATACCCCAGACATGAGAAAGCGCCCGTGGGGGGCGGGCGCTTTCTGTAGTCGACTTGGGGTTGGGGTCGTCTACATATCCACGTGGCGACTTTGGGGGGCTGGTAAAGAGCCGCGTGAATTCAAAAAACTCGTCAGATCTCCTTAGCGAACGAGGGACGCGTTCGAGCTGGTGATAGCGACCGGCTTGCCGGCCTTGATGACGCGGGCCGTCTCGGTCAGGCCTTCATCCGAACCGATGCGGGCCGTGATGCCGAGACCTGCCACCGCGATCCCCGCGACGAGGGCAACGACCACAATTTTCAAATGGGTCGAGCGATCTGCGCTGTAGATCGAGTGGTTCATGAAGGCTCCTGCCGCCATCTACCCGAAGTGGTCGCCCGCCGGTTCAGGCAGGTTCATGCTTCCGGTGCCCAACAACCTAGTATTGGGAGGATTCGTTCCCAAGGGGCCATCACAAGAGCGTGAAAGGACGTGAAAGGTCGCGATCGAAGGCAATCCTTGATCGAGCAATTATATAATTATTTCAAGGCTGTAACGTGCTTGCCCGACGGCTTTCCAGCTGGTGGTCGACAAGGCGCCAGGAACTCAAAAACCATTTGCCTGTGTCCTAAAAGCACACGGCTTCTTAAGGCAAATCAGATGCTTCCGACCGTTTTCAACCTCGCCCTCGGGTGGATTTCGGCCTGCGATAGCACGGTGGTCTGAGCCCGGAACCGTTCGACCAGGGAACGCACGAACGGACGAATTGCCGCAGAGGTGACCAGCACCGGTGCTTCGCCCTCGCGTGCGGCGCGCTCGAAGGCCTCGCGCACGGCGGTCATGAACTCCGACAGCTTCGAGGGCTGCATCGCGAGGCTGCGCTCCTCGCCCTGGCCGATGATCGACTCGGCAAAGGCCTGCTCCCAGCGCGCCGACAAGGCGATCAGCGGCAGATAGCCGTTGTAGGAGGTGTTCTGTGCACAGATCTGCCGCGCCAGCCGGGCGCGGACATGCTCGACCATGGTCGCGGGATTGCGCGAGAAGGCGAGCGAGTCGGCGATGCCTTCGAGGATGGTCGAGAGGTCGCGGATCGAGATGCGCTCGGCCAGCAGCAATTGCAGCACACGCTGGATGCCGGAGACGGTGACCTGGCCCGGCACGATGTCCTTGACCAGCTCGCTCTGCTCCTTCGGCAGCTCCTTGAGCAGCTTCTGCACCTCGCCATAGGAGAGCAGGTCCGACATGTTGGCCTTGAGCAGCTCGGTGAGATGGGTCGAGAGCACGGTCGCGGCGTCGACGACGGTATAGCCCTTGAGCGAGGCCTCTTCCTTGAGGCTGGCGTCGACCCAGGTCGCGGGCAGGCCGAAGGTCGGCTCGGTGGTATGGATGCCGGGCACCTGCACCTGGCTGCCGCCGGGATCCATGACCATGAACTGGTTCGGCCAGATCTTGCCGGTGCCGGCGTCGACCTCCTTGATCTTGATGATGTAGGTGTTGGCCTCGAGCTGGACGTTGTCGAGGATGCGCACGGCCGGCATCACGAAGCCCATCTCGATCGCGAGCGAGCGGCGCAGCGCCTTGATCTGCTCGGTGAGACGGTCGGTGCCGTCTGGACCGTTGACCAGCGGCAGCAGCGCATAGCCGAGCTCGATCTTGAGGTCGTCGATCTTGAGCGCAGCCGAGATCGGCTCCTCGGCCGCGGCGGCGCCCGGTGCACCCGGCATGCCCGGAGCAGGCGCGGCCTTGGCGGCTTCCTCGGCCTTGGCCGTGACCCGGTTGCGGTTGCGGGCGTTCCAGGCGAGCGCGCCGGCGCCGGCGCCGAGCGCCAGGAATGGGAGCGTCGGAATGCCGGGCAGGGCCGCCAGCACCAGCATCACCGCCGACGACATTGCGAGCGCCTGCGGATAGCCGGAGAACTGCTTCATCAGCGCCTTGTCGGCGGCGCCGGAGACGCCGGCCTTGGAGACGAGCAGGCCGGCCGCGGTCGAGACGATCAGCGCCGGCACCTGGGTGACGAGCCCGTCGCCGACGGTCAGCAGCGTATAGGTGCGGCCGGCGTCGGCAAAGGACATGCCCTGCTGCGCGACGCCGATGATCATGCCGCCGACGACGTTGATGAAGACGATCAAGAGGCCGGCGATGGCATCGCCGCGGACGAATTTGGAGGCACCGTCCATGGCGCCGAAGAAGCCGCTCTCGTCCTCCAGCTCCTTGCGCCGCTCCTTGGCGACCTTCTCGTCGATCAGGCCGGCGGAGAGGTCCGCGTCGATCGCCATCTGCTTGCCGGGCATGGCGTCGAGGTGGAAGCGTGCGGCGACTTCGGCGATGCGGCCCGAACCCTTGGTGATGACGATGAAGTTGACGATGATCAGGATGGCAAAGACGATGATGCCGATGACGAAATTGCCGCCCATCACGAAATTGCCGAAGGCCTCGATGACGTGACCGGCGGCAGCCGTGCCCTCGTGCCCGTGCGACAGGATCAGGCGGGTCGAGGCCATGTTCAGCGACAGGCGCAGCATGGTCGAGATCAGCAGGACAGTCGGGAAGGCGGAGAATTCCAGCGGCGCCTGGATGAACAGCGACGTCATCAGGATCAGGATCGACAGCGTGATCGAGATCGCCAGGAACAGGTCCAGCACGATGGCGGGCAGGGGCAGGATCAACACCACCAGGATGGTGAGGACGCCGAGCGCCAGCGCGATGTCGCCGCGCTTGAGGATGGTGACGATATCGTTGAGGGAGGGGATCGAGGGCCGTGCTGCGCCTACGCCCTGTCCTGCGGTGACGTCGACCATGCTAGCTGCCTCCCCGCGCGACTGCCGTCCGCGCGCCCCAAACGTCTGCGCGGCGGCCGAGGGGCCGCCGTTCCTAAAGTGAGGCACCGCACTGGCGTCCACGGGAGCTCCCGTTCTACGCGGCCGACGACACTCGACTTCACCCGGCAATTCTTGCCGGGTGTATGGTTAGCAAAGGGTTAACGGAGGGAAGAGAGGAGGGGCGGAGCGGGGTGTTTCGGGTGTTTCGGTCATCTGGCGAGGGAAGACTTCGTCATGCCCGGGCTTGTCCCGGGCATCCACGTTCTTTGTGCCGCGCGGAGGACGTGGATGGCCGCGACAAGCCGCCATGACGTCTTGGAACCTTCAGCGGATTACTTCGCCTTCTCCATCCTGGTCACCGTGTACCCCGACGCCGCCTCCTCGGCCTCGAAGGTGATCTTGTCGCCGACCTTCACCTGCTTGAGCATCGCGGCATCCTTGACGCGGTAGACCATGGTCATGGGCTCCTCCATGCCGAGGCTCTTGGCTGGTCCGTGCTTGAGCGTGATCTTGCCCGCGCCCTCGTCGATCTTCTTGACCTCGCCGCTGATCGATGCGGCTCCGGCCGCGAGCGCTCCGGTGGCAATGCTGAAGGTCAGCGCCAGCGCGGCGGTGAGACGGATGATGTTGTTCATGGGAGTTTCCTTTCGCACTACTTGACGGTGACGTGGCCGACCATGCCGTAGTCGCGATGGTCGGGGATCAGGCAGGAATATTCGAACGTGCCGGCCTTGCTGAACTTCCACAGGATCTCGGCAGTCTTCTTCGGCGCGAGCCGCACCCCGTTGGGATCGTCATGCTCCATGTGCGGATGCTTCTTCATCTCCACCGCATGCGCGAGATTTTCCGCACGTGTGGCGAGCAGGAATTCGTGGTCCTCCTTGCCGACATTGCGCAGCACGAAGCGGATCTGCTCGCCGCGCTTGACCTCGATTTTCGCCGGCGTGTAGTCCATCTCGCTCATCAGAATCTCGATGGTGCGCGTCGGCTTCTTGGGATCGCCGGGCTCGCCGGCCGAAAAGGTCGCGTGCTTGTCGTGGGCAAGGGCCGGCGCGATCGAGAGCGCGGCCAGCGCGAGGCTGAGCTTGATGGTGGTCTTCATCGTGGTCTCCATTTGGTGATTCATCGAACGCTCACATCTTCGTCTTCTTCATCGGCGGGCTGCCCGGCTTTTGCCGGGCGGGCTCTGTGGCGGGAGCCGCCACTTCGTAGGCGACGGTGCCTTGCGGGAATTTGTACGGACCGGGATCGCGATAATCGTCGCGCGCGAGGTCCTCGCGGATCTTCATCACCGTGAACATGCCGCCCATCTCGATCGGCCCGAACTGGCCGGTGCCGGTCATCATCGGCAGCGTGTTGTCGGGCGCGGGCATTTCCATGTTGCCCATGGCCATGCCGGTCGAGCCCATGGCCATGCCGTCAGGCGCGAGCTTGCCGACGGCCTTGGCGAGATCCTTGCGCGACACGCCGATGAGATTGCGCACGTCGTGTCCCATCGCGTTCATGGTGTGGTGCGATTTGTGGCAATGGAACGCCCAGTCTCCGGGATTGTCGGCGAGCACATCGAACACGCGCACCGCGCCGACCGGCACGTCCGTCGTCGTCTCCGGATATTGCGCGCTCTCCGGAATCCAGCCGCCGTCGGTGCAGGTCAGCGCGAAACTGTGGCCGTGCAGATGGATCGGGTGGTTGGTCATGCTGAGATTGCCGATGCGCACGCGCACCTTGTCACCGAGCCTGACCGGCAGCGGATCGATGCCGGGGAAGACCCGCGCATTCCAGGTCCACATGTTGAAATCCGTCATCTCGTTGACGTGCGGCAGGTAGGTGCCGGGGTCGACGCGATAGGTGCTCATCACGAAGACGAAGTCGCGGTCGACGGGCCGGAAATCCGGATCGCGCGGGTGCACGACGACCATCCCCATCATGCCCATCGCCATCTGCACCATCTCGTCGGAATGCGGGTGGTACATGAAGGTCCCGCTCTTCTTCATCTCGAACTCGTAGACGAAGGTCTTGCCCGGCTGGATGTGCGGCTGGGTCAGTCCGCCAACGCCGTCCATGCCGCTCGGGATGATCATGCCGTGCCAGTGCACGGTGGTGTATTCGGGCAGGCGGTTGGTGACGAAGATGCGGACCTTGTCGCCCTCGACCGCCTCGATGGTCGGGCCCGGCGACTGGCCGTTATAGCCCCACAGATTCACCTTCATACCCTCGGCGAACTCGCGCACCACGGGCTCGGCGACGAGATGGAATTCCTTCCAGTCGCCGTTCATGCGGAACGGCAGCGACCAGCCGTTCAGCGTGACCACGGGGCGATAGTCGGGACCGCCGATGGGGTGCAGCGGCGGCTGCATCACCACCTTGTCCATGGTGGGCGCTTCCGGAATAGAAGCGGCCTGCACGCGGCCGCTGATCGCTGACGCGCTGGCGAGCGCGGCCGTGCCCAAGAATCCTCGGCGGGAAAACATATTGGCCTCCATCTCAGTGGCCGCCGCCATCGGCAGGTGCTGCCGCGGCGATGGTGGTCGGATTGTCTCCGCCCGCGGCCGGCGTGCCGCCGCCATTGACGGCGGTCTGCAGGTCGGCCTGGGCGAGGAAGAATCTTTGCCTCGCATCAATGGCGCCGCGCAGCGCGGCCAGACGCTGCCGCGCCTCGGTGAGCAGCGCGAAGATGTCGACCTGCATGCTGGAGAAGCGCAGCTGCATCTCCTCGGTGATGATCCTGCGCAAGGGGATGATCTCGCGCTGGTAGTGGCTGGCGATGTCGTAGCTGGAGCGGTAGACGCGATAAGCGTCGCGCGCCTCCGAGCGCACGTTGACGGCGCGCTCGGTCAGGCGGTTGAAGGCGAAATTGTAGGTCTCGGCCGCCTGGCGCACGCGCACCTCGCCGCCGTCGAAGATCGGGATCTGGAACTGGACGTCGAAGCCGCGCTCGCGGAACGGCGGCCCTTCCGGATCCTGGGTGCGGCGGGAAATGCCGGCGAGATCGAGCAGCGTGACGAAGCGTGTCGCCTCGGTGAGATTCAACGCCTTCGCGAGCGCGGTCAGCTCCAGCCGCGCGATCTGCAAGTCGATGCGGTGGGCGACCGCATCGGCCTCGATCGAAGGCAAGCTCAGCGGCCGGCGCGGCAGCGGCGGCAACGCGCTCGGCAGACGGAAGTCGAGGCCGCCGTCCCACAGCCCCATCAGGCGCGCAAGCCTTTCGCGTGCGCTCGCCGCCATCTGCCGCGCGGTGGCGAGGTCGGCCGTGGTCTCGGCGTAGAACACCTGCTCGCGGGCCTGATCGAGCTTGTTGAGCGAGCCGGTCTCGCCGAGCTTGACCGCGAGCTGCGCGGTTGATTCCGCCGTCGCCTTCGCGTCGGTCAGCAAGCCCACCATCTCGTTGCCGGCAACGGCGCGCCAATAGGCGCGGCGGACGTCGGCGGCGAGCCGGAGCGTCGCCAGCGCCGCGCGCAATTGGGCCTGGCGAAAACGCTCGCGAGCGATGTCGGAGCGGAACGGCAGGGTGGCGAGCGCGAGTATGTCGCCGACCACCTGGCGCTCGATCTCGCTGGCGCCATTGCCCGTGATGCGCGAGACCGCGAACACCGGATTGGGCGGCAGGCTCTGCTCGACCAGATCGGTCTCGGCCAGCGCCAGTTCGTTATAGGCCGCTTGCAGTCCCTTATTGTTCAGCAGCGCGATCTGCACGGCCGTGTCTGCGGTCAATGGCCGCGACAGCAGCTGGCGCACGCGAACGTCGATTGCGTCGGCTGCCTCGGCCGTTCGCACGAAGGCGACGTCCTTGTTGATGCTTTGGCTCGTCAGCTCCGCGACCGTGGTCATGCCGCTGTCGGGCGAGAACGCGGCGCAGCCGGAGAGGCCGAGAGCGGCGAGAACGAGCAGGCCTCGCGCAAGATGGCGTGTCATGGCGCGCTCCTACCTGTCTTGCTTCGGCCGCGGCGTGACGTCGTCGTTGCGGTCGCGCCATGGCGCCGGCGTCGCAGGCCGCAGGCTGGTATAGGGCGCAATGGTCGAGCGATAGCCGACGGGCGCCACCTTCACCGCGGGATCGGCCGGATCGGCGCTGGCCACCTGGTGCGTTGCCGGCATGCAGCCGGACAGCGCCGAGGTGGCAAGGGCCAACAGCGGCCAAGTGATTCGAAAGGGTCGTCCACGCGCCGCGGATGCGGCGGCGAACTTCGCCCCGGAAAGCGTAGTCATGATTTATCCCTGATCTGAAAGACCACAGGTTCGCGCGCGCAGAGGCGCGCTCGGCCCGAAATCGTCGTGCCAGATCAGGCGATGGGGGGACGGTAGTGCTGAGGCGGCGCCGTGCTGCGCAGGCTGGCTGCGATCTCGGGCGCGCAGGCGGACGCGGGGAAGAGCGGCTTGGCGACGCTGGGCAAATCAGCCGGCAGCGCGCTGACGCACATCATCGCACAGCAAGGTCCCACGGTTCCCTTGCCGCCATGATGATCCGCGGCCGGCGCGTCCTGCGCCGCGGACTGATGATGCGCGTGCTGGGCGGCGTGGTCATGCGAGGGGACGCCATGCTCATGGCTTGCTTGCATCTGATGATGCATCGGCACGAGATCGGCCTCGTCCGCAAGACACGGGGCCGGACCGCTGCCCCAGGCGAGCGCTGCTGCCGGCGCTAGCACGCAGAACAGATAGGCGAGGGCAACGAGGCGCCCCACCTTGATCCGCATCGATCGCGTCAATTGCAACAGCATCCGGCCGACATTGTCTCCGCGCGGCAATTTTGCACACGCTGATTGCAAATTAATGGCAAACGGCGCTTTCGCCAAGCGCCTTCTTACCGCAGCGCACCGCGCATGCCCAATATCGCGCCACGACGGTTGACCCGCTCGCGATCCGCGGGCCATGTTCCCGCCGGTGCACGCACCTAATCATCCGGGACAAACGCCTGATTCATTCAGCCCTGATTCCCGTCAGGCCTGGATGCGGCTCGTCATTGCGCTTCTGATCGGCTCGATCGGCGCCGTCGGCATGTGGGCTGTCGTGGTCGTGATTCCCGTCGTGCAGGCGGAATTCGGCGCCACGCGGGGCGCGGTCTCGCTGGCTTTCACGCTGATGATGTTCGGTTTCGGGCTCGGCGGCGTGATCGCCGGCAAGATCACCGACCGCTTCGGCATCGTCCTGGCGATGGCGATCAGCATTGCCTTTCTCGGCATCGCCAATGTGCTCGCGGGTCTGTCGACCCAGCTCTGGCAGTTCGTCGCCGCGTATTTCCTGATCGGCCTCGGCACCTCCGCGACTTTCGCGCCGCTGATGGCGGAAGCTTCGCATTGGTTCGAGCGCTATCGCGGGCTTGCCGTGACGATCGTCGCCAGCGGCAATTACGTCGCCGGCACGGTGTGGCCGCCGATCGTGAGCTGGGGCACACAAGAGATTGGCTGGCGCTACACCCATATCGGCATCGGCATCGTCTGCGCGAGCACGATGGCGCTTCTGGTTCTCGTCCTGCGCGCACAGATGGGCAATGATGCGGTCCATGATCACGCCAATGCGCCGCCGCCGCGAGTCGATCTCAAGCTGTCGACCAACACGCTGACCGTGCTGCTGTCGATCGCCAGCATCTCCTGCTGTGTCGCGATGGCGATGCCGCAGGTGCATATCGTCGCTTATTGCGGCGATCTCGGCTATGGCGTCGCCCGCGGCGCCGAGATGCTGTCCTTGATGATGGGTTGCGGCATCATCAGCCGGATCGGCTCGGGCTACCTCGCCGACAAGATCGGCGGCATCTACACGCTGCTGGTGGGATCGCTGGCGCAGGGCTTTGCGCTGGTGTTCTATCTGTTCTTCGACAGCCTCGCCTCGCTCTACATCATCTCGGCGATGTTCGGCCTGTTCCAGGGCGGCATCGTGCCGAGCTACGCCATCATCGTGCGCGAGGCGATGCCGGCGAGCGAAGCCGCAACCCGCGTCGGCATCGTGATCTTCGCCTCGGTGTTCGGCATGTCCTTCGGCGGCTGGGTGTCGGGCCTTATCTTCGATGCCACGGGTTCGTACGCCGCGGCGTTCGCCAACGGCGTGGCGTGGAACGCGCTCAATATCGGCATCGTCGTGTTGCTGCTGATCCGCTCGCGGACGAATGCGGTGAAGGCCGGGCCGGGATTTGCGACTTGAGCGGCTTATCCGCAGCTTAATCGCGTGGCTACCGTTTCCGCTTCGACTCCGGCTTGGCGGCTCGCGCCTTGGCCTTGACGCCAGACTGTACGCGCAAACCATCCACGAACACGTCGAGCATCCGCAGCACAGAGGATTGCCAGCCGGGCTGGTCGTGCATGTAGCACATGCCGATCAACGCCCTGAGCAAATCTTCCGGGCTGATATCGCCGCGCATCTGGCCGGCTGCGACCGCGCGGTGGAGCAGCGAGCCGATTGCCTTGGTCAGCCGGTCCATCGAGAACGCCGCGAGCTCCGACGAGCTCTGATAGGTCAGCGCCAGCGCGGCCGACATGCCTTTCTTGGTGGCGACGAATTCGACTCCCGAGCGCATCCAGCGGCGCAGTGCATCGACCGGATCCTTGGCGCTTCGCAGATGCTCGGCGAGCTCGCTGAGCTGTTCGACCTCGCGCCGGTACACCGCCTCGAACAGATCCTCGCGCGTTGGGAAGTGCCGATAGAGCGTGCCGATGCCGACGCCGGCGCGTTTCGCGACGGCTTCGAGACTCGCCTCGGGGCCGCCGGCGCTGAACACGATCTTGGCCGCTTCGAGCACGCGCTCGCGATTGCGCACGGCATCGGCGCGCGGCTTTCGGGTCTGGTCGGTGTGATCGTCCATGTCAGGCAATGTAGATCACGAATTGGTTAGATTGAACCCGTAAGCGCGCGCATCGCGTTGGTCGCGCACGGGCTTTTGACGAATTCCAAATATTTCCGGCAGCCCTTGTTAAACGGAGGGCGCCTCCGTATCTTCGATCATGTGCCGGCCCGCATCATCTCGGGGCGGCGCGAGTTCGGCGGCGGCCACGGCGGTGGCGCGCTGCACGAAGACTCATGTCCATATCTGATCGGAGCCATGTATGAACCACTCCATCAGCCTCACCGTGAACGGTGCGCGGCGCGATGTCGTCATCGACGATCCGCGCGTCACGCTGCTCGATCTCCTGCGTGAGCGCCTCCATCTCACCGGAACCAAGAAGGGATGCGACCGCGGCCAGTGCGGCGCCTGCACCATTCTCGTCGACGGCAAGCGGATCAATTCCTGCCTCGCGCTCGCCATCAGCCATGACGGCGCCGACATCCTGACCATCGAAGGCCTCGCGCGCGGCGACCAGCTTCATCCCGTGCAGGCGGCCTTCATCGCCCATGACGGCTTCCAGTGCGGCTTCTGCACGCCCGGCCAGATCATGAGCGCGGTCGGCATGATGCGCGAAGCGCAGGCCGGCAACGATCCCGAGCGCATCCGCGAATGCATGAGCGGCAATCTCTGCCGCTGCGGCGCCTATGCCGGCATCGTCGATGCCGTGCTCGACGCGCAAGGACAGATGGACGAATCCAATCAGAGGCGCTCCGCATGAAGCCGTTCGATTATGTCAGGCCTGCGACGGTCAGCGAGGCTGTTGCCGCCGCGGTCCAGCCGGGCGCCGTCTATCTTGCCGCAGGCACTAATCTGCTCGATCTGATGAAAGGCAACGTCAGCCGCCCGGATCGTCTCGTCGACGTCACGCATCTCGAAGGACTCGATCAGATCGAGCACCTCGCCGACGGGTCTTTGCGCATCGGCGCGCTCGTCAGCAACGCCGACCTCGCGCATGACCCCGACTTCGCGCGATCCTATCCTGCCGTTGCCGAGGCGCTGCTCTCCGGTGCATCCGCGCAGCTGCGCAACGCCGCGACCGTCGGCGGCAATCTCCTGCAACGAACGCGCTGCGCGTACTTTTACGACACCGCCAGCCGCTGCAACAAGCGCGAGGCCGGCAGCGGCTGCGACGCCCGCGAGGGCGAAAACCGCGGCCATGCCGTGCTCGGCTGGAGCGAGAGCTGCATCGCCACGCATCCGTCCGATTTCTGCGTGCCGCTGGTCGCGCTCGACGCCATCGTCGAGATCGAGGGTCGGAACGGCCGGCGCGAGATCGCACTCGACGAATTGCATCGCCTGCCCGGCGAGACGCCCGAGCGGGAGTCCGTGCTCGAAGCCGGCGATCTCATCGTTGCGGTGCGGCTGCCACCTGCGGCACGAGACTTTGCTGCGCATGCGCGATACCTCAAGGTGCGCGAACGAACCTCCTATGCCTTTGCTATCGTCTCGGCCGCGGCCGCATTGCGGATCGAGAACGGCAGGATCGCGGAGGCGCGGCTCGCGCTCGGCGGCGTCGCCGCAAAGCCCTGGCGGGCCCGCGCCGCGGAGGATGTTCTCCGAAATGTTGCGCCGACGGCCGACGCCTTCCAGGAAGCAGCCTGGCGCGCGCTGACGGACGCAAAACCGTCCGGCGACAACGCCTTCAAGATCGAGCTGGCGCGCCGCATCGTGGTGCGCGCGCTGGCCCTTGCCGCTTCCGGTACGCCCGCCCGTCTGCCGGCGCTGCCGGCTTCTCCCTTTGCCGCGATTTCCGGAGCCATCCATGCCTGAGCTCAACCTGACCAGTGCGCCCGCCCATCTGCGCCACGGCTCGAATATCGGCCAGCCGCTGACCCGCCGCGACGGCATCCTCAAGGTGAAGGGGCAGGCAACTTACGCCGCCGACAACCATCCGCTCGGCATGCTGTTTGCGGTGATGGCCGTATCGAGCATCGCCCGCGGCCGTGTGATCTCGCTCGATGTCGCTGCCGCAAAACGCCATCCCGGCGTGGTCGACGTCATGACGCCGGACCACAGGCCGCAGCTCGCGATTGATCCGGAGATCAAGACCAACCCGTTCGTGTTCCGGATGGAGGTGTTGCAGAGCCACGAGGTTCGCTATGCCAACCAGCCGATTGCGGTCGTGATTGCCGAGACGCTGGAGGCCGCAACCGAAGGCGCCGCGCTGTTGGCGCCGCGCTATGAGGTGCAGCGGGCGCTGGTGGGCCTCGATGCCGGCGAAAGCTTCGTGCCGCCAGTCGTCGGCGTCGGGAACCCGGCGGAGCATCACCACGGCGATATCGAGGCGGGCCTCACCGCGGCCGAGAAGCAGATCGATGCGATCTACGAGACACCGCCGCAATATCACAATGCGATGGAGCCGCATGGGATCGTGGCTCAATGGGACGGCGACAGCCTCTCCGTGGACATGCCAACCCAGGGCCTGAAGCTGTCGCTCGCGCGCATCGCCGAGCTGTTCGGCATCGCCCACGACAAAATCCACATCCGCAGCCCGTTCCTCGGCGGCGGCTTCGGCTCCAAGGGGCTGATGGCGGGGCCGCAGACCCTCGGCATCATGGCCGCGAAGCTCGTCGGCAAGCCGGTCAAGCTCGTGCTGCGCCGTGAGCAGATGTATGGTCCGGTCGGCCATCGCGCGCCGACCCGCCAGCGGCTGCGCATCGGCGCGGACGGCGAAGGACGTCTGACCGCGCTCGATCACTACGCCAGGACCGTGTCGAGCACGTTCGACGATTTCTACGAGCCGGCCGCGGATGCCTCGCACACGCTGTATGCGGCGCCTGCGATCCGCACCTCGCATGATGCGGTGCGCGTCAATACCGGCACGCCGCTGTTCATGCGCGCGCCCGGCGAGGCGACCGGCTCGATCGCGCTGGAAAGCGCGATCGACGAGATGGCCTGGGCCTGCGGCATGGATCCGCTGGCTTTCCGCCAAAAGAACTACGCCGAGGTCGAGCCGATCACCGGAAAGCCGTTCTCGTCCAAGGCGCTGCGTGCCTGCTATGAGCAGGGCGCCGCGCGCTTCGGCTGGGCCAAGCGCCCGCTCCAGCCGCGGCAGATGCGCGACGATGCCGGCTTTCTGGTTGGCTGGGGCATGGGCACGGCGACCTTCCCCGCGCTGATGTTCCAGGCCGAGGCCCGCGCGGTGCTCCGCCGCGACGGCTCAGGTGCGATGGAGATCGGCGCGCATGACATGGGGCAGGGCGCCTGGACGGCACTGGCCCAGATCGCGGCTGACGAACTCGGGCTCGATATCGACCGCGTCGAATTCAAGGCCGGTTCGTCCGATCTACCCGATGCCGGCATTGCCGGCGGGTCGGCGCACACGGCAACGGCAGGCGCGGCGATCCACAGCGCCGGCGCCGCTGTGATCGCCAAGCTCGCCGATCTCGCCACCAATGACGAGCGCTCGCCGCTGTTCGGCGCCGGTAATGCCGGCGTGATCGCGCGCGACGGCAGGCTGCTGCGCCGTGACGACGAAAGCCGCGGTGAGAGCTATGCCGAGATCCTGGCGCGCGCAGGCCTCGCCGAGATCGAGGCCCGCGGCACCGGCGCGCCGAACCCTGCCGCTATGGAGGAATATGCGATGCACGCCCACGGCGCGGTGTTCGCGGAGGTCAAGGTCGATCCCGAGCTCGGCCAGATCCGTGTCAGCCGTATGGTCGGCGCCTTCGCGGCGGGACGCATCGTCAATCCGCGCATGGTGCAGAGCCAGCTGTTCGGCGGCATGATCTGGGGCCTGTCCTTCGCGCTGCACGAGGAAGCCATCACCGATCGCCGCACCGGCCGCATCATGAACGCCAATCTTGGCGAGTACCACATCCCCGTGAATGCCGACGTGCCGCCGCTCGACGTGATCACGGTCGAGGAGCACGATCCGCACGTGAACGCGCTCGGCATCAAGGGCGTCGGCGAGATCGGCATCACCGGCAGCGCCGGCGCGGTCGCGAACGCGGTCTGGCATGCGACCGGCGTGCGTGTCCGCCGCTTTCCGATCCGGATCGAGGAGTTGCTGACGTAAGGTTAAGCGGCAGGCGGGGCGAGAGGTCCTCGCTGCGCTTCAGAACGTCGGCGGCGTGCAGGCCGAGATCACTTCGCACGGCTTGCCGCCGACGCAGCGGAAGCGATGTGGGCGGCGGCTCTCGAAATAATAGGCATCGCCCGGGTTGAGAATGCGCCGCTCGTCCTCGACGGTGACTTCGAGCTTGCCGGAGATCACGATACCGCCTTCCTCGCCGTCATGGACGAGGTGGACGCGTCCGGTGTCGCTGCCGGGCTCGTAGCGTTCCTTCAGGATCTGCAGGCTGCGGCCGAACAGATTGTCGCCTACTTGCCGGTAGGAGATCGGCTTCTTGCCGACTTCGGTGAGCTCTTCGGCACGGTAGAAGATCTTACGCCTCGACTCCGGCTCCAGCGCGAAAAACTCGGCGAGGCCCATCGGGATGCCGTCGAGGATGCGCTTGAGCGCGCCGACCGACGGGTTCATCTGGTTGGATTCGATCAGCGAGATCGTCGAATTGGTGACGCCGGCCCGCTTGGCCAATTCCCGCTGCGACAGCTTGTGACGCGCCCGGATGAATCGCAGCCGTCCGCCGATGTCGACGCTCATGTCCTGGTCCTAGCCCTGATCCGGTGTTGCAGGTGTTGCGGATCGCGCAAATATGGACCGGCAGCCCCAACGGAATCAATGGCTTGCAGGCCACCAGAAAAGGACTTGTTGCGCATCTGAAGCCGTGCCTCTGCTAGGTCGTCAGCAAAGGAGCGCGGCCGTGACCCTTCATCAGAATCCGAACACTATCAAGACCGACTCGTTCTGGATGCCGTTCACGGCCAACCGGCAGTTCAAGAAGGCGCCGCGCCTGTTCTCCTCGGCCGAGGGCATGCACTACACCACCGTCGACGGCCGCAAGGTCGTCGACGGCTCCGCCGGCCTCTGGTGCGTCAATGCCGGCCATGGCCGCAAGCAGATTGCCGCCGCGGTCGAGCGTCAGCTGATGACGCTGGACTTCGCTCCCTCGTTCCAGATGGGCCATCCCTTGGCCTTCGATTTCGCCGAGCGCCTCGCCGAGATTGCGCCTAAGGGCCTCGACCGGGTCTTCTTCACCAACTCCGGCTCCGAATCGGTCGACACCGCGCTGAAGATCGCGCTCGCCTACCACCGCGCGAACGGCCAGGCGAGCCGCACCCGCCTGATCGGCCGCGAGCGCGGCTATCACGGCGTCGGCTTCGGCGGCACGTCGGTGGGCGGCATGGTCGCCAACCGCCGTGCCTTCACCACGCTGCTGCCGGGCGTCGACCACATCCGCCACACCCACGATCTCAGCCGCAACGCCTTCGCCAAGGACCAGCCGGAGCATGGCGTCGAGCTCGCCGACGATCTCGAGCGCTTGGTAGCCTTGCACGGTGCCGAAACCATCGCCGCCGTCATCGTCGAGCCGGTGCCGGGCTCGACCGCGGTGTTGCCGCCGCCGAAGGGCTATCTCAACCGCCTGCGCGAGATCTGCGACAAGCACGGCATCCTCTTGATCTTCGACGAGGTCATCACCGGCTTCGGCCGCCTCGGTACCCCGTTCGCCGCTGATTTCTTCGGCGTCACGCCGGACCTGATGACGACGGCCAAGGGCATCACCAACGGCACGATCCCCTGCGGCGCGGTGTTCGCGAGCCGCAAGGTGCATGACGGCCTGATGGTCGGCCCCGAGAACCAGATGGAGCTGTTCCACGGCTACACCTATTCGGCGCATCCGACCGCCTGCGCCGCCGGCATCGCGACGCTCGACATCTACAAGGACGAGGGCCTGCTGACGCGCGGTGCGTCGATTGCCGAATATTGGCGCGATGCGCTGCATTCGCTGAAGGGCCTGCCGAACGTCGTCGACATCCGCAATTGCGGCCTGATGGGCGCGGTCGAGCTCGCGCCGCGCGGCGGCGTCGTCGGTGCCCGCGGTTACGACGTCATGGTCGACTGCTTCAACACCGGGCTCTACCTGCGCATGAGCGGCGACTCTTTCGCGATGTCGCCTCCGCTCATCGTCGAGAAGAGCCACATCGACCAGATGGTCTCGATCCTCGGCGACGCCATCAAGAAGGTGGCCTGATAATTGCTCTCGCCGTTGCGGAGTGTTGTTCTTGCAGCGGCGAGCGCGATGCCGCGGGAGTCTGACGAAGCGTGAAAGTCCTGATCCTCGGCAGCGGTGTCATCGGTGTCACCTCTGCCTACTACCTCGCACGTGCCGGCCATGAAGTGACGGTCGTCGACCGGCAGCCCGAGCCGGCGCTGGAGACCTCCTTCGCCAATGCCGGCGAGGTCTCGCCGGGCTATTCCTCGCCCTGGGCCGGTCCTGGCGTGCCGGTGAAGGCCATCAAATGGCTCTTGATGAAGCATGGGCCGCTGGTGGTCCGGCCGAAGCTCGATCCCGTCATGTGGGTCTGGCTGCTCAAGATGCTGCGCAACTGCACCAGCGCGCGCTACGCCGTTAACAAGAGCCGGATGATTCCGATCGCGGAATACAGCCGCGATTCCTTGCGCGATCTGCGCCGCGACATCGGCATCCAATATGACGAGCGCGCGCAAGGAACGCTGCAGCTGTTTCGCTACCAGGCCCAGCTCGACGGCACGGCCGAGGACATCGCTGTGCTCAAGCAATACGGCGTGCCTTTCGAGGTGCTGAGCCGCGAGGGCTGCATCGCGGCCGAGCCGGCGCTCGGTGCCGTGAAGGAGAAGTTCGTCGGCGGACTGCGCTTGCCGCAGGACGAGACCGGCGACTGTCACATGTTCACGCAGGCGCTGGCCAAGCATGCCGAAGCACTTGGCGTGAAGTTCATGTTCAACACCGGGATCGACCGCATCGTCACCGACGGCGCGCGCGTCAGCGGTGTTGCGACCAGCGCCGGCCTGCTGCAGGCCGACGCTTATGTGCTCGCGCTCGGTAGCTGGTCCTCGTGCCTCTTGGCGCCGCTCGGCATCTCGCTGCCGGTCTATCCGGTGAAGGGCTATTCGATCACGGTGCCGATCAAGGACGCCTCGGGCGCGCCGGAATCCACCGTGATGGACGAGAGCTACAAGGTCGCGATCACGCGCCTCGGTAATCGCATCCGCGTCGGCGGCACCGCCGAAATCTCCGGCTATTCCGACAAGCTCTACGACGCACGCCGCGCCACGCTCGACCATTCGCTGACCGATCTGTTTCCGCGCGGCGGCGATCTGTCCAAGGCCACGTTCTGGAGCGGCCTGCGTCCGATGACGCCGGATGGCCCGCCCGTGATCGGCCCGACGCACTACGTCAACCTCCACCTCAACACCGGCCACGGCACGCTCGGCTGGACCATGTCCTGCGGCTCGGGCCGCGTGCTCGCGGACATGCTGTCGGGCAGGAAGCCGGATATCGACGTGAGTGAGCTGTCGGTGGAGCGGTACAAGCACCGGTTTGGGTAAAGCTCTATCCCCTCGTCATTGCGAGGAGCGAAGCGACGAAGCAATCCAGAGTCTTTCCGCGGAAAGACTCTGGATTGCTTAGCTTCGCTCGCAATGACGACGTGGAGGCGTTGTGGCTCTGTTTGCTCTCGCTGCGCGCGCTGAGTGGTAAGCTCCGAACTCACCCCGCCCCCGTCACGCAATTCACCCACAGCACCATCGCTTTCGCATCCTCGGCCGGATTGGAAAACCGGTGCGGCCTGCGGCTGGCAAACCGGAAGCTGTCGCCGCTTTTGAGCGACCACGTCTCGCTGTCCACCGTCAGCATCATCTCGCCTTCGAGCACCAGGCCCGCCTCTTCGCCGTCATGGGTGTAAAGCTCGTCGCCGGTGGAGCCGCCGGGGTCGAGATGCACCAGGAACAGGTTCAGCTTGTTGTCGGCGCTTGCCGGGCTCAGCAATTGCTTGGACACCCCGGTGCGCCAGAGTTTCAATTCGGGCCGTTGCAGTCCGCGCGTCACCACTTGGTCGGGTGCACCGTCGGCGCTCGGGCTCGCACCGAACAGTGCGGCGATGCCGACGCCGAACACGTCGGCGAGCGTCGCCAGCACGCGCAACGAGGGTGAGGACAGGCCGCGCTCGATCTGGCTGAGGAAGCCGATCGAGAGTGAGGTGCGCGAGGCGACCGCTTCCAGCGAGAATTGCCTGACGCGCCTGATATCCCTGATGCGGCGGCCGACCGCGACGTCCATCGCGGGCTCGGCGGGTTTGGTGACTGCCTTGGTTCTGACCTTGGCCTTCAGCTTCCTGGCCGGCTTTGCGGCGGCCGGTTTGCGCATTCTTTTGCCACCGCTCACGTCAGATCGCTTCCTTCATGTGCATGAAAACCGCTTGCGTCATCCGCGAAAGTGTGACCAAATTTTCATATTGGTGAAAATAGGCCGAAACGGCTTGGCCCGCAACGTCTGATCCTGACACGCGCCAGTGCCGACATCGGCTAGACCCAAAGGGGGATGCGATGAAGCGTTTTGTCCAGGCCGCGGTCGCGGCACTCGCAATTGCAGCGGTGACGCCGGCCTCGGCGCAGCAGGTGCTGAAGGTCGGCTCGACGCCGACGGGCATTCCCTTCACCTTCCTCGACACCAAGACCAACACCATCCAGGGCATCATGGTCGATCTCGTCACCGAGATCGGCAAGGACGCCGGCTTCAATGTGCAGATCGAGCCGATGCAATTCTCGGCGCTGATCCCGTCGCTGACGTCGAGCAAGATCGACATCATCGCGGCCGCGATGTTCATCACGGCGCCGCGCAAGGAGGTCGTCGACTTCTCCGACCCGATCTACACCTATGGCGAGGGCCTCGTCGTGCCCAAGAGCGACACCAAGGCCTATGCCACGCAGGAGGATCTGAAGGGCGAGACCGTGGGCGCGCAAGTCGGCACCGCCTTCGTCGACGCGCTGAAGAAGTCCGGCCTGTTCGCCGAGGTGAAGGCATACGACACCATTCCCGACATCCTGCGCGACGTGAACACCGGCCGCCTCAAGGCCGGCTACGCCGACTATCCGATCCTCGCCTACAATCTGAAGCAGGGCGGCTTCCCCGAGGTGCGCCTCGTCGATGGCTACAAGCCCGTCACCGTCGGCTCCGTCGGCATCGGCGTGCGCAAGGGCGAGGCCGCGCTGCTCGGCAAGATCAACGCCTCGCTCGCGAAGCTCAAGGCCAACGGCACCATCGACAAGATCCTCGATAAATGGGGCCTGAAGGCACAGGGTTGATCGATGACGCCCGATCGATGAAGGCTGCCCGATGAAAGGCTTCTGGCGCGACGCCGTCGAGTTCTTCCCGATCCTGTTGAACGGCGTCGCGCTGACGATCATCGTCACCGTCGGCTCGCTGCTGCTCTCGACGGTGCTCGGCCTCATCTGGGCGATGATGCGTGTCTCCGGCATCAAGGCGCTGTCGATGCTCAGCGCCAGCCTGATCAACGTGATCCGCGGCATCCCGATCATCGTGCTGCTGTTCTACCTCTATTTCGTGATGCCGGAGCTCGGCGTCACACTATCGGCCTTGCAGGCCGCGATTCTCGGGCTCGGCATCGCCTATTCGGCCTACCAGGCGGAGAACTTCCGCGCCGGCATCGAGGCGATCGACAAGGGGCAGATCGAGGCGGCGCAGTCCATCGGCATGGGCTGGTGGCTCACCATGCGCCGCGTGGTGCTGCCGCAGGCGGTCCGCATCGTGCTGCCGCCCTACGGCAACGTCATGATCATGATGCTCAAGGATTCCTCGCAGGCCTCCACCATCACGGTCGCCGAGCTCGCGCTGCAAGGCAAGCTGATCGCCTCCTCGACCTTCAAGAACACCAGCGTGTTCACCTTGGTGGCGCTGATGTATCTCACCATGAGCATCCCGCTGATCCTGCTGGTCCGTCACTTCGAGAAGCGGGCCGGCAAGCGATGATCGAGCTGAACGACGTCCACAAGAGCTTTGGCAAGGTCGAGGTGCTCAAGGGCATCGATGCCTCTGTGCAGAAGGGCGAGGTGGTCTGCATCATCGGGCCGTCCGGCTCCGGCAAGTCGACCATCCTGCGCTGCATCAACGGGCTCGAAAGCTACGACCGCGGCGAGATCAGCGTCGAAGGCCTGAAGGTCGACCGCGACGCGCCGTCGATCGTGGCCATCCGCACCCAGGTCTCCATGGTGTTCCAGCGCTTCAACCTGTTCCCGCATCGCACCGCGCTGGAGAACGTCGTCGAAGGGCCGCTCTATGTAAAGAAGGAGCCGCGTGCCGCTGCGCTCGAGCGCGGCCGTGCGCTGCTCGCCCAGGTCGGGCTCGCGGAGAAGGCCGATGCGCATCCGCCGCAGCTCTCTGGCGGCCAGCAGCAGCGTGTCGCCATCGCACGGGCGCTCGCGATGCAGCCCAAGGCCATCCTGTTCGACGAACCGACCTCGGCGCTCGACCCTGAGCTGGTCGGCGACGTCCTCGGCGTCATGCGCAAGCTCGCCGACGACGGCATGACCATGGTCGTCGTCACCCACGAGATGGGCTTTGCCCGCGACGTCGCCGATCGCGTGCTGTTCATCGACGGCGGCGTCATCGTCGAGCAGGGGCCGGCCAAGGCCCTGCTCAATCAACCCCAGCATCCGCGCACGCAGGACTTCCTGCGCCGCGTGCTGCATCCGCTCTAATCGGTCTTCGCCATGACGCGCCTGCCCTTGCCGCCCTCGGTCTATGCCGACACCGCCGTTGCGCCGGTGGCCACGCCGCCGCTCGATGTCGACAAGAACGTCTCGGTCGCGATCGTGGGCGGCGGCTACACCGGCCTCTCGACGGCACTGCACTTGGCCGAGCAAGGCGTCGAGGCGCTGGTGCTGGAGGCGCAGGAGCCGGGCTGGGGCGCGTCCGGCAACAATGGCGGCCACACCAATCCCGGATTGAAGCACGATCCCGATCAGATCGAGGCCGATTTCGGCGCGGAGCTCGGCCGCCGCATGATCGCATTCTCCTACGGCACCACGAATTTTACCCACGATCTGATCCGTCGCTACCAGATTCCCTGCGAGGCGCGGCAGAACGGCACGCTCCGCGCGGCCTATCACGAGGCCAGCGCCGCGGCCATCGAGAAGACTGCGCAGCAGTGCATCCGCCGCGGCATGCCGGTGACCTATCTGAATCGCGAGCAGCTCCGCGAGATGACCGGCACGGATCGCTATATCGGCGCAATGCTGGATACCCGCGGCGGCGACCTGCATCCCCTCAGCTACGCCCGTGGTCTCGCGCGCGCAGCGATCTCCGCCGGCGCCAAGGTCTTTGGCGAGACGCCGGCATTGTCACTGCGCCGCGAGGGCTCGCGCTGGCGCATCGAAACGCCGCGCGCCGTGGTTCATGCGGACAAGGTCCTGCTCGCGACCAACGGGTTCACCGACGATCTCTGGCCCGCGCTCCGCCGCACCATCGTGCCGGTGTTCTCCTCGATCGCCGCCACTGCGCCACTCTTGGATGCGGTCGCCCGTTCGATCATGCCGACACGGTCCGTGCTCTACGAGAGCGGCCACATCACGGTCTATTACCGTATCGATCAGCAAAATCGCCTGTTGATGGGCGGGCGCGGCCCGATGCGCTGGATCAAATCGCCCCACGACGTTGCCTATCTCATGCGCTATGCGGAGCGGCTGTGGCCGCAGCTGAAGGGCGTCGCCTGGACCCACGGTTGGAATAGCCGCCTCGCCATCACCGCGGATCATTATCCGCACGTGCATGAGCCCGCGGAGAACATCCTGATCTCGCTCGGCTGCAACGGGCGCGGCGTCGCGCTCTCGACCGCGATGGGCGCGCAGCTGGCGCGCCGGCTGATCGGCGGCGCCAAGGCCGAGATCGACATGCCGGTCACCGGCATCAAGCCGATCCCGATGCACGCGTTCTGGCCGGTCGGGGTGACGACCGCCGTGATCGCGGGCCGCGTGCGCGACCGGCTCGGCATTTAAAGAAGGCGCCGCTCGATCAGGAGCGACGCCTTGCAATGATTGGCAGATCAAGCTTCAGCAGCGGCCCTGCTTCCACAGGCCGGGCGGGCACCCGTGACCGCGCCAGCCGACCTTGCGTCCATGGTGCCAGCCGTGCGGCGCGCCATGGTAATGGCCGAACTTGTGGCCGTGACCATGGCCATGACCTCCGCCATGGCCGCCCTTGGCCAGCGCAGGGTTTGCAAATGTGAAGCCTGCCGCAATAACCAGCGACGCGGCGAGCGCAAGTTTCTTCATCATGTCCTCCAGGGGTGAGCGCACTTGTCCGCTCAATGAACGGATCCCGGCCAGGTAAGTTCCCTGCGAATGTGGAGGAGTCGTGACGCTCGCGCAGATGCGCAACGGCGCGTTGGCTCAACGCGCGCTGGTAACATCTCGCATCGATGCGTCCGCTCAGCCTTCCGCGACCGCGTCGGCCCAGGGCTGGAAGATCTCGACCGCGCCGAAATTCGTGTCGCCCTCGCGCATCACCACGCTCGGGCACGCGAATTTCTGCGGCAATGCCTGCACGCGGCTTTCTTCATAGTCGAAGCGCGCGCCCAGCGTTTCGCGCACGTCCTCCGGCAGGCGCGCGTCTCCGATCACGACCGCGCCCTCGCTGGCGTCGATGCGCGGCTGGTGGATGGCGGCATCGAGATCCATGCCGAAATCCATCGCGAAGGACACGAGCTGCATCACGGAGGGCAGGATGCGGCGTCCGCCGGATGCGCCGACGGCGAGGCGCCTGCCGTCCTTCGTCTCGGCGATGACGGGCGTATAGTTGCACAGGCAGCGCTTGCCTGATGCCAGCGAGTTAGTGGTGCCAGGCGTTGGGTCGAACCACATGATGCCGTTGTTCATGGTGATGCCGGTGTGCGGTGTCACATATCGCGAGCCGAACGACGACAACAGCGTCTGCGTCACCGCTGCCATGTTGCCGTGACGATCGACCACCGAGAAATGCGTGGTGCAGGCGGGCGCCAGATATTCGGCGCCGAGCGAGCGCTTGCCGTCGGCATCGCCCATGTCCTTGAGCCGCTCGCGGAAGGCTGCCTGCAGGGCGAGTGCATATTCGACATAGGCGCCGGCATCCGGCGCGCTCGCCGGCGTCAGGCTCTGCTGCAAAAGGCGCAGCGCATGCGCCATCGTCGGCCCCGCCGTGAGCTCCGGCGTCGCAAATACCTTGCCGCCCCGATAGGGGATCGCCAGCGGCGCGCGCGGATGGGCGCGGAACGCGGCGAGATCCTCCACCGACAACGAGCCGCCGTCCGCCTTGATGTCGGAGGCGATGCTCCTGGCGAGATCGCCCTGGTAGAAGTCGCGCGGGCCGGCCTCGGCGAGATGCGACAGCGTCGCCTTCAGGCTGTCCTGCGGCAGCCGCGTCTCGGCCTTGATGCCCCATGGGGCGCTCGGCGGCAGGCCGTCCTTCAAGTAGGCGGCCGCGCTCGCGGGATAGCGCCTGAGATCGGCGGCCGAGCCCGAGATCGTCACCGTGGTCCACCAATCGACCAGCAGACCTTCGCCGGCGAGCTTCGCTGCCGGCGCGACCAGATCCTTCCACGGCATCTTGGCGTAGCGGCGATGCGCCTCTTCCATTCCGGCGACGACGCCGGGCACGGCGATCGAGCCGGGGCCGTGGACGTTGCGATCGTCCTTCACCCGCGGCCAGGGGAAGAGATCGGAGGCGGCGCCTTCGCCGCTGAGCGGATAGTCGGTAGCGCGCAGGCTCTGCGGCGCGCACATGCCGTAGTCGATCACCTCATAGCTATTTTCCTTGGCGCGGTAGAGCACCATCGCGCCGCCACCGCCGATGCCGCTATTCCAGGGCTCCAGCACGTTCAGCGCCATGGTGGTCGCCACGATCGCGTCGACGCAGTCGCCGCCCGCGGCCAGCACGTCCGCGCCGACTTCAGCCGCCCGTCGCGATTGCGAGGCGACGATTCCGCCCTTGGATGTGACGGCGGGTTTGCGGATGGATTGGTTGAGGCTGAACTGGTGAGGCATGTTGTCGTCTTGATGCTCGTCGATGGCTTCGCTGCGTTGAATTCGAGGCTCCGCGATTGGCGAAGCGCGCGGACAATGGCACATTGCCGCCAACGAGAACATCGCAAGGGAGGCGCGACATGGCTGGTGTGAAACAGGCGCGGGATGGCGCAGTCGGGATCCTGACGCTCGACGAGCCGGCCAGCCTCAACGCGATGACGCCGGACCTGCTCGGCGCATTGGCCAGCGCCGTCGGCGAGATGACGCGGGACGAAGACGTCCGTGCGCTGATCCTCACCGGCGCCGGGCGCGGATTTTGCTCAGGACAGAATTTGAAGGCATCCGAAGCGCTCGGCGAGGACATCGCGGCGGGCGTGATGCGGTTCTACTGGCCGGCTTTCAAGGCGTTGCGCGAGTGTCGTGTGCCCGTGGTCGTCGCCGTCAACGGGGTGGCGGCCGGCGGCGGCTTCAGCCTCGCTATGGCCGGCGACATCATTGTCGCGGCGCGGTCGGCGAGCTTCATCCAGGTGTTCAGCCGCATCGCGCTGGTGCCGGATCTCGGCTCGACCTGGCTGCTGCCGCGCCTGATCGGCCGCCAGCGCGCGCTCGAATTGATGCTGCTGAACGAGCCGCTGACCGCCGAGCACGCCGATGAGATCGGCCTGGTGCGGCAGGTTGTCGACGATGCCAGGCTGATGGAGGAGGCTCTCGCCCTCGCGCGTCGCCTCGCCGACGGCCCGACGCGCGCTTTGGTCGCAACGCGCCAACTCGTCGAGGAGAGCGAGCACGAGACCTACGAGGCCCAGTTCCGCCGCGAGATCGAGCTCCAGGCCACCATCCGCAAGAGCGCCGACGCGGTCGAGGGCCGCAATGCTTTCGTCGAGAAGCGCAAGGCGAGGTTCACGGGGAGGTGAGGCGGCGCCGCTTCCCGCGCCGTCGTGGCCGGGCTTGTCCCGGGCATCCACGTTCTTCGCGCAGGGCAAAACATGGATGCCCGGGATGAGCCCGGGCATGACGAGTGGAGAGACCGCTAGCTAGAAAGAACCGAAGTCGCCGCGTTCAAAGCCCGCGGTCCAGCCGGCTGGCCTGGTACTTGGCGCGCCATTTCGGGCCGGGGCCGCGCATGTAGTGAAGCTCGGGCCGGTACGGATTGCCTGCGACCCTCATCAGGGTCTGCCATTTGCCGGCGACGAAGCTGAGGGGCTGGCGGAGCAGGGTCAGGGACGCGAGCAGCATGGCATCACCTCAATGCGGCTTGCCGAGCATGGCGGTGAAGGGGAGATCGAACAGATCCTCGCCGTCGGAACCGCTGACATGGATCACCCAGTCGCGCCAATCCTCGCTGCTCGGGGTCAGGATCATCGACCGCATGATCTGGGCGGCGCGGTCGCGAGCCTCGGTGAGGTTGGAGACCGCGGTGCCGTAGCGATCGATCAGCGTGCCCTCGGTATTGGAGCAGTGGAAGTAGACCTGGACCATGTACGCCTCCTGTAGGGAGCGGCGGGGATGGCAAACTGATACCACCCGGGGCATTCGCGAAACATTCGGGCCGAACCCGGTAAGGGAAATTACGGAGATTGGTCGGTGCCAACGCCGTTTCAGGTTTGATCACAGGCGGGTGAGCATCAACTGGACGGCGCTCCGGCGGCATGGAACAAGTTTACCGGGAATCCGGGGAAGCTGCCGTGAACTACCTTACATTCCGGCGTGAAGGCAGACGCCTCTGCTTGCTTGCGGCTGTCGTCGCCGGGGCGCTGCTCGGCGTCGTACCGGGAGCGTCGTTCGAAGCGGTGAAGAAGAGCGGTTATGCGATCGGCACGGACACCTGCGGCAGCGGCGATCTCGCCTTTCCGAGACTCCAGATCGACATGAAGGCGGGATTTTGCGCCGGCCTCGTCGCCAGCGAGGAGGACCGCCTCAGATTCCCGCGCGCGATCGTCCAACTGCCCGGCCGAGACTTGTTCGTGGTGGCCGACATGGGCGGCTGGAGCCGCACCGACGGACGGCTGCTGCTGCTCGATCCGCATGCGCCCCAGGGCCAGCGCCTCAAGGAGCTATTGACCGGGATCGAATATCCGTTCGGCCTGGTGATCGCTCCCGACCGGAAGCTCTATGCCTCGACTGCCGAGACGATCTTCCGATTCGACCCGCTCGCCGACAATCCGCGCGGCACGGTCGAGACCATCATCCGTCACATGCCGGGCCGTCGGATCGCGCTGCCCGACGGCACCGGGATCGACGAGAGCGCGCATCCGCTCAAACCATTCGCCTTTGACCGAAACGGACGGCTGTTCGTCAATATCGGCTCACATGACGACGATTGCGTCAGGGCTGCACCGATGACGAAGCCTTGCGCGGCCGCCGAAGGCGCCTCCGCAATGGCATCGATCTGGCTGTACACGCCGCCTGCAGGTGGTGTTTTCCCGGCGTTGAGATCGAACGATCCCGATCCGCCGCACACGGTCTATGCGCGCGGCCTGCGCAACTCGATGGCCCTGGTGCTGCATCCGAACTTTCCCGATGCCGGCTACGCCTTCCTGCAAGCCGAGAATAGCCGCGACTTGCCCGACATTTTCAAGCCGAACGAGGAGATCAACGCGATCGAGCAGGGCAGGCATTATGGCTGGCCCTATTGCTACGATGTGTCGACGCCGAGCCCGGAATTCAGGAGCGTGCTGCAATCGGGGCCGTACAAATCGCTGTGCACGGCGAATGCGCTCTACAAGCCGCCGCTTTCTCTGATGCCGCCGCACGGCGCGCCGCTCGCGATGCTCTATTATCACGGCACGAAATTTCCGGAGCTGGACGGCAAGCTGCTGGTCGGACTGCACGGTTATCGCCCGACGGGCAGCCGCGTCCTGATCTATGACGTCGATGAGCGCGGCTTCCCCAAGCCTGTGCGGGCGCCGGTGCATTACCACGTGAGCTGCGCGGCGGACCCGACCCGCAGCTTTCAAACCGACGCCGGCGAGGTCGCTGCCGCGCCGTTCGAGGAGCTGATCTCGGGCTGGCACCGCGTCAATGGCGCGCGGCCGCAAGGCGCCCCGGTCGGCATGACGGTGGCGGAAGACGGCGCGATCTGGCTGGTCGAGGACAAGAACAAGACCGTGATCCGCATCGATCGCGCCGCCGGAGATGCGCCGGCGCAGCTCCCCTGCGATACGCGCAGCCCAGCGATGATCGAACAGCTCGCGGCATTCGTGGCGAGAGATTCACAGAACAGCGCTCGCCTCGCCACGCTGCGCAAGGGCCTCGTCGAGAAGCATTGCGTCGGCTGCCACTCCGATTTCGGCCTGAAGCCGGGCCAATCCGAGGCAGAGAAGGACGGCGCCGTACTTCGTTTCATGCTGTCGCAGGACAGCTGGATCTATCCCGGCGATCCCGATGCCGGCAAGCTGCGCACGCGGCTGCGCGGTCTCGGTGCAGAGAAGCTGATGCCGCCGGGCGGCGAGAACCTGCCGAAGACCGAGCCGGGCTATACGCGGCTGCTCGACACCGCGGACCTGCTCGTTGCGAAAATGGTCCCGGGCACGCGCATGCGGATCAAGCCCGGCCCACCCCAGCGCAAGTTCTTTGGCCGGACCAGCAGGGAATGCGGCGAAATACCGGCCGCCAAGGTCGTGGTCGTGACACAAAGGAGCGCTGTAGACAAACCCGGCTTCAGCCGATTCTTCCGGCCGGCCGATCCCTATTTGAACGGCGAGTGCACCGACGACGATGGCTATTACATCCGGCAGGAATTTCTGGTGCCTGTGCAGTAGCATCCTGCTCGTCGCGACACTGCCGGCCGCTGCCGCGACCAAGCTGTTCGAAAGCGTGCAGGTGACGCAAGCGGGCGAATACACGTTCGGCATCGAAGGGCCCGCCGCCGATCTCGACGGCAACCTGTTCGTGGTCAATTTCGGCAAGCCGGGCACCATCGGCCGGCTGCCGGCCGGCGGCACGGCGTCGGAGCCGTTCACGGTGCTGCCCGAAGGCAGTGTCGGCAATGCCATCCGCTTCGACCGGAACGGCACCATGTTCATCTCCGACTACAAGAAGCACAACATCTTCGCGATCCCGAAGGGCACGGCCGTGCCGGCGGTCTGGTTTCATTCCGACGAGATGAACCAGCCCAACGACATCACGATCGCACGCGACGGCACGATCTATGCGAGCGACCCGAACTGGAAAGGCCGGGAAGGCTTCATCTGGCGCATTGCGAAGGGCGCCGACGGCACGGTGCAGGGGCAGGTCATGTCGTCGCCGCGCGCCATGGGCACCACCAACGGGATCGATCTCAGCCCGGACGGCAAGACGCTCTATGTCGGCGAGTCCAGCAGCGGCCAGATCTGGTCCTATGGCATCCGCGGCAACGAGCTCGTGGATGCCAAGCTGGTCAAATCGTTCCAACCGGATACCGTCGACGGTCTGCGCACCGACGTCACCGGCCGGCTTTATGTCGCGCGCATTCTCAAGGGCGCGATCGCGCTGATGAAGCCGAACGGCGTGGTCGAGCGCGAGATCGCGCTGAAGGCCAAGGAGCCGACCAATCTCGCCTTCGGCGGCAGCGACGGCAAGACCGTCTTCGTCACGCAGCGCCAGGGCGGCTTCATCGAATCCTTCCGCACCGACCAGCCCGGCCGCGAGCATTGTCTCCAGCGTGGCCGCTGCTAAGCACGATCTGCTTTAGGCGCAGAGCCGCGCGACAGGTGCGGCATTCTTCTTGCTTGCATCTGGCCGCCGCGGGGACCAAGACATCCGTGGCACGTCAACAAGGATGCGACCACGGAGTGTTGGAGTGAAAGCCGTCCATACCGAGCTGCACCGCAGCCATGATCCGCAGTTCTTTCTGGTTCGCGGTGTCGTCAAGCGCACCACCGAGCAGCCCGAGCGCGCCGACCGCCTGCTCAAGGGGCTAAAGGACGGCAAGCATCAGCTGGTCGAGCCGACGACGTTCGGGCAGGGGCCCCGCGCGCGGATTCACAGCCCGGAATATCTGTCGTTCCTGAGCGAGGCCTGGGACGCCTGGACCGCGCTCGGCGATTCCGGCCCGGAGATGATCGGCAACATCCACCCGGTGCGCCACGCCGCGACCTATCCCACCCACATCGTCGGCAAGCTCGGCTGGCACACCGCCGATACCGCGGCGCCGATCGGGCCCGGCACCTGGGCCGCCGCCTGTGTCGCGACGGACGTCGCAGTCACCGCGGCGCAGATGGTGATGGACGGCGAGGATGCAACCTACGCGCTCTGCCGTCCGCCCGGCCATCACGCCTATCGCGACATGGCCGGCGGCTTCTGCTTCCTCAACAACAGCGCGATCGCGGCGGCGCATCTGCGGCAGAAGCACGAGCGCGTCGTCATCCTCGACGTCGACGTCCATCACGGCAACGGCACGCAAGGAATCTTCTACGCGCGGCCGGACGTCTACACGATCTCGATCCACGCCGATCCGGTCGCGTATTATCCCTATGTGTGGGGCTATGCCCATGAGCGCGGCGAGGGGCCGGGTCTCGGCGCAAATCTCAATATTCCGCTTCCGATTGGCACCGGCGATGACGGCTACATGCAGGCGCTGGAGGCCGCGCGCAGGGCGATCGAGTCGTTCGCGCCGGGTGCGCTCGTCATCGCGCTCGGCTTGGACGCCTCCGAGCACGACCCGCTGAAGGGATTGGCGGTCACCACGCCCGGCTTCCGCCGCATCGGCCAGGCCATCGCAAAGATGGGCCTGCCGACCGTGTTCGTGCAGGAGGGCGGCTATCTCTCGGATATTCTGGGCGCGAACCTGACCTCGGTGCTGGCGGGATTCGAAGAGGCGCGGTGAGGCCGGCTCTTCACCTCTCCCGCCCTGGTCGTCATGCCCGGGCTTGTCCCGGGCATCCACGTTCTTTGAGCGCGCGGCAATGCGTGGATGGCCGGGACAAGCCCGGCCATGACGGCGGAGAGAGCAGCGCTCGCAAATCTCTAAAACATCCCGCTCGCCGCGAGTGCCTTGCGCACGTGCTGCATCTCGGTCTCGTCGGCGACCATGTCGAGCATAACAGTGGTCAGGCCCTTCGCCGCAAATTCCTTCAGCTTTGCGCCGATCTCGGCGTAGCTGCCGACTAGGTACGGACAGTCGGCCTGGAAGGTCAGGAACGGCAGGAGCCAGTAGCCATTGTCGGCAAGCTCGGCGTTCTGTCCGGCATAGAGGTGCCGCTTCCATACCGAATCGGTGTTCTCCATGGTCAGCAAGAGCAGCTCGCGATCATCGGGGTTGTCGCGGAAGCGTGCTTTCGCGGCCTGCCGCGCCTCGTCGGGTCCCTCGCGGGCAAAGATCCCGAAATTCATGCCGGGCGCAGCGAGGCCGCGATCGAGGTCGGGCGGCAGCATCTGCATCTTGATGCAGCCGGTGTCCCGTGCCACGCGCTGCGCCGCGTCCGACTGGCCCGCGATCAGGAATTCCGGCATGAGCTCTGCCGGCAGGCGCGGTCGCAATTGCAGATGTCTGGCGTGATAGAAGCGCCCCTGGAAGTTCACCGGCCGCGGGCTTGTGAGCAACTCGCGCATCAGCGTGACGAATTCGCCGAGCCGGACGTAGCGGTCGGCATGCGAGGCGTCATCACCCAGCCCCTGCAAATCGCTGACCGCGGTGCCCGTGATCATGTTGAGATAGACCTTGCGGCCGTGGAGCTGCGCGAAGGAGGAGACGAACCTCGCCGCCGTGAACGGGTGCACATAGACCGGATTGACCGCGATCAGCGGCGAAGTTTGCGCCGTCTCTGCGATGATGTGCTGAGCCATCGCCCAGGGCTCGACGAACACGTCGTTGCCTTCGAACAGCAGAATGCCTTCGAAGCCGTTCTGGTCGGCGAACTGGGCCACCCGCATCAGCTCGCCGACATAGGCCTTGGGATCGCGGTTGCGTGAAATCGCCGGAAAGACGCGCAGCCGCGGAGCCGTCATTCAGCCGCTTCCCGGAGCGGCCATGCGTTGCGGTTGATGGGAAGGCCGCCGGCCGCACGGGAGCCGTCGGCGATCGCGAGGCGGTGCGAGGGCGATGGCGAGCACAGCGAGAAGCGCCATCCTTGGGGGTCGTCGGCGATGTCGGGCTTGAAGCTGATCTCGATCGCCTCGTGCGACACCTGCATGGCGAAGGCATCGAGCGGCAGATTGAGCCCGAAGCCCCTGGCCTTCAGATAGGCCTCCTTGAGCGTCCAATAGTCGAAGAAGCGCTCGATCGCGGCGGGCTCGGGCAGCCCGCGCAAGGCTTCGACCTCTTCCGGCGCGAAGAATCGAAGCGCCGTGGACAGCGGCGCGACGCGCCGGGACACGGTTTCGACATCGACGCCGACGGCCTCATGCCTCGACACGACACAGGCGACGCAGCCGTCGGCATGCGACAGGCTGAAATGCAGTGCGGGCGACGTCTTGGGCGCTGCGACGAACGGCCGCCCGTAACGGCCGGCACCAAAGGACCAGTCGGAGGGGGCAACGTTGGAGGCGACCTGCGACAGCGCCATGCGCAGCATGGCATGCGCGAAGATATACTGCCGTCGATGCCGCTCGAACATGAAACGGTCGGCCTTGGCCCGTTCGTCGACCGAAAGCAGGCGCCGACACGCATCGACCGCGCCTGGCGCGTCGATGGTTTCGATCAGTCCAACGAATAGTTCAATCCTGTCGTCTGCCATCAAAAAGGCCTTTGGCGTCGGGCGAGGCCAAACCCGGTCCCGGCGGAAGAATCAACGGAGCAAGAAGCAACCTGGGCGGACCGCTCCTAGCGATACACCCGGGCAATTTCTTGTCGATTTGCAGGCCGGTTTACAGGCGCAAGCTTGTGCGAGACCCCAACGCGACGCACAAGCGGCCCAACTCCGAAAGCCCAAAGTCTGAAGTTCGTACGGCGTCCCGGCCGACGAAGCTTACTTTTTCTTCTTCTTGGCTTTCTTCGATCCGCTCAGCACCGAAAGGCTGGCGTCGACTTCCTTCAGCGCGGACTGGAGCTTCTTCTTCTCGGCGGCGAGCAGCTTCTGAAGGGCCTTGCGATCCTTGTCGCTCAGCGTGGCGCCCCTGGCAAATTTGATGATACCCATAACACTCCCCGGGTTGAAATGATCGTCCAAATCAAAACGCGAGAATAATCTTGCGCGCTAGCGCCAAATAATCAAGCTGCAACTTGCTCATTCACAGCTGTGGCGAGTGATCCCGTATTGATCCCGTCATGTGCGGCCGGTCATGCCGCCCTGCGATCGAGCAATCGGCCGAGCGGTATGTTGGGCTCGGCAACAGCGGCCGGCAAGAGCGCGACGAGGTCCTCCATCCATGCGCCGACCATATGGCCGTCGAGCAAGTCGCGCTTGTAATTGCATGAACCGGTGATTCCGGTCGGGCGCTCCTTGAGCATCAGCGACAGCCAGGTCCGGTCGATCGGCAGCACCGGCTGGCCTTCGCGCGCGATGTTGCCGATCGACTCGGTCACGAGATCGGGCAGATCGAGCGGCTGGCGCAGTGGATTTTGCAGGGTGAAATAGACCTGGAGCAGCGCGGCCGGATCGATCCCCTGCCGCTCCAGATGGTCGGCCAGGATGTTGAACGGCAGCTCCTGCCGCGCATGCGCGTCCAGCACGCTCTGGCGCACCCGCGCCAAGGCCTGCGCGAACGAGACCTCCGGCGTGAGCATGGTGCGGATGATGACCGTGTTCTCGAACGGGCCGATGATCCGGTCGGTGTCCGGCTGGGCGCGATTGGCCATGGCGGTGGCGACCGCGATGTCGGTGCGGCCCGTTCGCGCCAGCAGCAGCGCCTTCAGGCCGGTGAGGAGGCACATGAACAGGGTGGCATTGTGCTGGGCGGCGAAGGCCGTGAGCCGGCCGATCAAATCGGGCGCGAGGTTGACCGGGTGACGCCCCGTGGATGCGCTCGGGCTTGATTCGCCGTCGAAGAGCCGGCTTGCGCCGCGCAAATTCTCGGTCCAGTCGGCGGCCTGACGGCGGGCCGCGTCGGTGCCGCACCACCAGCGTTGCCAGCGCGCAACGTCCGAGAAAGCCGGAGGCGACCTCAGGAGCGGCACCGATGGATATCCGGCCAGCGCCGCATAGCGATTGGACCATTCCTCGAACAGCACGCCGATCGACCAGCCGTCGACGACGGCGTGATGCAACGTCAGCAGCAGCACGTGTTCGTCGTCATGGAGCCGCAACAGCCGCGCGCGCAGCAGCGGCGCACGCGTGGTCTCGATCGGGGTGAAGGTCTCGCGCTCGATCAGCAGTTTGATCTTCCTGAGCTCGAGCGCCCTGCGCCGCTTGTTGCGGTGGGGATGACCATCGCCGATGGTCTCGACCGTCAGGACACCGGCGACGGCGTCGGGGGCCGAGATGCGGCTGACGGGCTCTCCGCCGCGCCGGCCGAACGCGGTGCGCAGCGATTCGTGTCGGCGCACGACGTCGTCGATCGCCTGCGCCAGGGCGGCTGGATCGAGCGGTCCCTGGAGGCGGAAGGCAAACGGCAGGTTGAACAGCGGCAGATCCGGCAGGTTCTGCTCGATCCGCAGCATCTGATCCTGCGCGATCGAGAGCGGCGCAGGTCCGCTATCGGCGAGGCTTCTTTCGGCCAGCTTTGGCCCGCTCGCGGCAGGCTTGCGCGGCTTTGCCGCCACCGCCGCATCGACCTGCCGGGCAAGCTCTTCGATGGTCGGCGCCTCGAAGATGGTCTTGATCGGCAGCGATACCCCAAGCGCCCGGGCGATGCGCGCCATGGTCCGGCCCGCGAGCAGCGAGTGGCCGCCGAGATCGAAGAAATTGTCGGTGACGCCGATGCTCTCGACCTTGAGCAGGTCGATCCAGATGTCGGAGAGCACCTTCTCAGTGAAGCGCCGCGCCGGCACGGCCGTATCCGGTCCGGACGCCTCCTCGAGCGCCGGCGCCCGCAGTGCCGACCGGTCGAGCTTGCCATGGGCGTTGAGCGGCACCTGATCGAGGAACAGGAAGGCGGACGGGATGGCGTGACCCGGCAACCGGCTCTTCAGGAATTCGCGCAGCTCGCTGGCGCTGCTTCTGCTGCCGGGCCGTGCGACGATATGGGCGACCAGCCTAACATCGCCGCTCGCCTCACGGCGCGGCTCGACGATGCCTGCGCGCACGTCGGGATGCGCGGCAAGCGCGTTCTCGATCTCCTTGAGCTCGATGCGGTGGCCGCGGATCTTGACCTGATGGTCAGCGCGGCCGAGGCACTCGATCGTGCCATCAGCGCGGCGGCGGGCGAGGTCGCCGGTCCGGTAAAGCCGGCTGCCGGTCCGGCGCGAGAACGGATCGGGCAGGAAACGCTGCTGGTTCTGCGCGGGATCATTGATATAGCCGCGGCCGACGCCGGCGCCGCCGATGCAGAGCTCGCCGGTGACGCCAACAGGCAGCGGCTGCAGGTCTGCGTCGAGCACGTAGAGCTGGGTGTTCGGCAGCGGAGCGCCGACCGGGATGTTGCCGGTCGCGATTGCCGGCGCCTTGGTTAGGCGATGCAGGGAGACGTCGTCCGAACATTCCGAGGCGCCATAGGCGTTGATCAGCGGCACTTTCGGGCAGCGCGCGAACCAGGCGTTGCAGAGTTCGACGGGCAGCGGCTCTCCGGTGGAGATCAGCAATCGCAATTTGGCGAAGGCGCGTCCGACCTGTGCCTCGCTCATGCGCTCGACCACCACCCGTAGCAGCGACGGCACGATCTCGAGCACCGTAACGCCTTCGCGCTCGATCTCCTGCGCCAGCTGAATCGGGTCCTGCACGATCGTGTTGCCGCAGACATGCACGCGTGCGCCGACCATGGGTCCGGCGAGGAACTGCCAGACCGCGATGACGAAGCTCTGCGGCGCCGTCTGCGCGATCACGTCCCTCGCCGAGAGGCCGAGCTCGGCGACGAGCGAGGCCAGATGGTTCGACAGGCCGCGCTGCTCGATCATGACGCCCTTCGGCGCGCCGGAGGAGCCGGATGTGTAGACGAGATAAGCAAGGCTGGAGGCGGCACGTGGTGCGGCGCGGACCGGCTTGGTCGCCGCTGGCGCGACCACGTCTTCGAGCTCGGCCACATGGATGCGCTCGACCAGCGGCTCGATCAGCGCCTCGACCATGGCGGACTGGGCCCGTCCGACCAGCAGTACGCCGGCACAGCTCGATCCGAGGATGGTGGCAAGGCGTGCCGGCGGCTGGTCGGGATCGAGATTGAGGAAGGCCGCGCCCACGCGCTGTACCGCGATCATCGCCGCGAGCAGGTCGGGCCCGCGCTCCGCCAGCAGAGCGACCACGCTCTCGGCACGGACGTCTTCACGCGCCAGCCAGTGCGCGATCGCGTGGCTGCGGCGCGCCAGCTCGCGATAGCTCAGGGACGTTCGGCCGTCCGACACCGCAACCGCGTTCGGCGTGCGCTTGGCCTGACGATCGAAGCGCTCGCTGAAATTGCCGCGCGTGGTGAAATCGGCCGCCATGCCCCGGCCTCTCGCGAGCAATTGCCGGCGCTCGGTCTCGGTCAGGAGCGGCAGGCGCGAGATGCGCTGCTCCGGATCGGCGATGGCCGCCTTGAGCAGGGTCTTGAACTGGGTCGCCATGGCTTCGATCGTCGCCGCCTCGAACAGATCGGTGGCGTATTCGAAGAAGCCGGTGAAGCGGCCGTCGGCCTCGACCAGTTCGAGCGTGACGTCGAAGCGCGCGACCTTGGGATCGACTTCCAGCCGCCGCGTCGAAAAACCCGGGAAGCGCGCCGCCTCGATCGAGGCATTCTGGAGAATGAACATGATCCGGAACAGCGGATTGCCGTCGCTGCGGCGTGCGATCTGGAGCGCGCGCAGCACCTCCTCGATCGGCAGATCCTGATTGCGATAGGCGTCGAGCGTGACCTGCCGCACCCGCCGCAACATCTCGCCGAAGCTGGGATCGCCGCTGAAATCGTTGCGCAGGATCAGCGTGTTGGCGAATAGCCCGATCAGGCGCTCGCTTTCGATCTGGTTGCGGTTGGCGATCAGCGATCCCGTGGCGACATCCTCATGCGCGGTGTGGCGGAACAGCAGGCACTGGAAGGCCGCGAGCAGCGTCATGAAGGGTGTCACGCCCTGGTCCTGGCTCAGCCTGCGCAGGTCGGCCGACAGGGGCTTGGAGAATTCGAGATAATGCCGGGCCCCGTGACCGCTCCAGGCCTCCGGCCTCGGTCGGTCGGTTCGCAGCGGCAGCGTGGTGACCCCGTCGAGCTGGGTCCGCCAATAGTCGAGCTGCTCCCTGGCGGCCGGCGTTTGCGCCCAGCTCTGCTGCCAGAGCGCAAAGTCGCGATATTGGAAGGCGGGCGGGGGCAGTACGGCGGCGCTTTGCTTTCGCGCGGCCGCATAATGAGCGGCAAGCTCCTCCCAGAACAGCCGCTGCGACCAGCCGTCGGTGACGAGGTGATGGACGTTGACCACCAGCGCGTGGTTCGTTCTGTCGAACGACAGCAGCGAGACCCTCAACGGTGCCTCACGGGCGAAATCGAACGGATATTGCGCGAGCTTGAGCGCCTCGCGCCTGATGATTGCGGCGCGCTTGTCGGCCGGGCAGGGCTTTAGCTTGATCCGCTCGAACGGCGGCGGTGATTGCAGGACGCGCTGCGTCGGCTCGCCCTCGGTTTCGATGAAGATCGAGCGCAGCGCTTCGTGGCGCGCGCAGATCGCGGTGAGGCTTGCAGAAAGCGCGGCGACGTCGACCGGGCCTTTGAGAACGGCAACTTCGACGACATTATAGTTGTAGCGGGTCGGATCGAGCCGGGAGAGCACATACATCCGCTGCTGCTGGAATGACAGCGGTGCATCTGCCGCAGCGGCCTGACGCCAGGCCGGCAGCGCCGGTTCGCGACGGCTTGCGGCGGCGTCAAGCCGTGCGGCAAGCGCGGCCACGGTGGCGCAATCGAAAATGTCCTCGAACGAGAAGTCGACGTTGAAACGCTCGCGCAGGCGCGAGCGCATCTGTGTCACTGCGAGCGAATCCGCGCCGAGCGCGAACACGTCCTGATCGGTGCCGACCCGCGGCAGCTCCAAGAGACTGGCCCAGATCGCGGCGAGCTGGGTCTCCAGCGCGTTGCGTGGCGCCTGCGCCTCATTGCCGCTCTCCGTGGTGGCGATCAGTGCGGCCAGCGCATTGCGTTTGACCTTGCCGCTGGCGCCCTTCGGCAGCGCCGCCACACTGCGGATCAGGCTCGGCACCTTGTAGGCCGCGAGCCGCTTTCGCGCGAACTGGCGCAGCTGGTCCGAGCTCGCCTCGGAACTCGGCCGCAGCACCACGACCGCGGCAACGTTCTCGCCGAGCTTCTCATGCGGAACCGCGAACACCCCGGCCTCCAGCACCGCCGGATGGCTGAGCAGGACCTCTTCCACCTCCAGCGGCGAGATCTTCTGGCCACCGCGGTTGATGACGTCCTTGATGCGGCCGACGATGAAGAGATAGCCGTCTTCGTCGAGATAGCCGAGATCCCCGGTCCGGAACCAGCCATTGCGGAATGCGGCTTTGGTCGCGGCCTCGTCGTTGTAATAGCCGCGGCTCATGTTGGGACCGCGCAGCATGATCTCGCCATGCGCGCCGCTCGCAAGCGTGCGTCCCGCCTCGTCCATGACCGCGATCTCCGGGCCCGCGGCGCGGCCGACCGATCCGATCTTGCGCAGCTCGAACGGGTTGGCCGCGATCTGCGAGGCCGCCTCTGTCATGCCGTAGGTCTCGAGCACGGGGACACCGAAGGTTGCTTGCAGTCCTTCGAGGATCGCCGGCGCCAGCGAGGCCGAGGCCGAACGGATCACGCGCAGTGACGACGACCTGGCACGGTCGGGATCAGCCTCCGCCGCCGTCAGCAGCGCGCGATGAATGGTCGGCACCGCCGTGTACCAGGTCGGCTGCAGCTCCCGCATCCAGCCGAAGAAGGACGATGCATCGAAACCGTCGGTGCAGATCACGCTGGAGCCCGCGGCCAGCGCCGTCAACAGGCCGGAGATCAGGCCATGGGCGTGGAACAGCGGCAGCACGTTGAGCAGGCGATCGTGCGGTGTGAGCGACAGCACGCGGCCGGCATTTTGCGCCGACAGACACACGTTGCGATGGGTCAGCGGCACCATTTTCGGCCGCGCCGCCGTGCCCGACGTCATCAGGATGAATGCATCGTCGTCGGCGCCTGAGACACCGCTCGTGCTTGCCGGCCCGATCATTGGGCCGCCGAAGGCGCAACCGCCGAGATCGCTGATCGGTCCCGGCACGAAATCGATCACCGCGATGTCGAGCGTCCTGGCGACGTCACGACTGGCCGAGTCCATGTCGGCCCGGGTCACGAGCGCCGTCAGCTTCAATTCACTGAAATAGCGTTGCAGCTCATCCGCGGTCAGGTCGGGATTGACGGGGACGCAGGCGCAGCTCGAGGCGACTGCGATCAGCGCCAGCGCGCTGTCGGCGCTGCGCGGCAATGCGACCGCTATGCGGTCGGCCGGCGCAATGCCGAGCCCGCGCAGGGATCGGACCAGTTGCCGGATCGATACGGCCAGCGCGCCATAGCTGAGCGCCGGCCGCCCTGGGGCGAGCAGGGCGGGTGCCGCTGGCATCCTCTGCGCGTGGACGTCGAGGAGGCGGCCGATATGCGCAAGGGACTTGGTTTCGGCGCTGGCAGCTCCCGATCCCTCTCCCGCTCCGGATGCGATGTCCGACAACGCCATTCCCTTTTGATCTGATTGAGCTATTCTTCCCAAGACTTAGGGAACGCGTCCAGTCTGAGGTGAAGTTCGGGCCTCAAAATCTGTGGTTGAGGGGCCCAAAGCCCTTCGACGGAGTGATGGTCGGGCGGAAATCACCATGCTGGAGAATGAGCCGGACACGGGAACGGAGGGCGGGCTGAAGCGCTGGCTCGAAGGCATTGGCCTCGGCCACTACACCGATCTCTTCGCGCAGCACCGCCTCGATCTCGACGTGATGGCGGACCTGACCGAGTCGGATCTGGCCGAGCTCGGATTGCCGCTCGGCGATCGCAAGCGGCTTCAGCGGGCGATGTCGGCGCTGTTTAGGGACGAAACGGCGGACGTGCCGGCTGTGGCCGCGCCGCCGCAAAAGCGCGCGGAGGTCGGCGCGGAACGGCGTCAGCTCACGACCATGTTCTGCGACATGGTCGATTCCACCTCGCTCTCGGTGCAGTTCGATCCGGAAGACGTGCGTGACATGATCGCGAGCTTCCGCGAAACCTGTGTCCGCGTCGTCAAGCATTACGAAGGCTTTGCCGCCCGCTTCGTCGGCGACGGTATCTTGGTCTATTTCGGCTATCCGACCGCCCATGAGGACGACGCCGAGCGTGCGGTACGCGCCGGGCTCGAGATCGTGCGGGTGCTGTCGAGCGCGCGGGCGATCGAGCCGCGCGGTGCGCTCAGCCACTCGCCGGCCGTGCGCATCGGGATCGCGACCGGTCTCGTCGTGGTCGGCGATCTGGTCGGGCAGGGCACCGAGGAGCGCGACTCCGCGGTCGGTGAGACCGTCAATCTCGCCGCGCGCCTGCAAGGCCTGGCGCCGCCCAATGGCGTCGTGATCTCCGCCTCGACCCAGTCGCTGCTGAAAGGGAAGTTCGAATTCCGCAATCTCGGCGTCCACGATCTGAAGGGCATCTCCGAGAAGGCGCAGGCCTGGCACGTGATGCGTGCCTCGCGGGTGGAGACCCGCTTCGCGGCCGCCATGGGCACGCGTCTGACGCCGCTCGTCAACCGCGAGGAGGAGATCGCGCTGTTGATGGGGCGCTGGCAGCAGGCCAAGGACGGCGACGGCCAGGTCGTCGTCAAGTTCGGCGAGCCCGGCATCGGCAAGTCGCGCATCATCCAGGAAATCTTCGAGCGGATCTCCGGCGATCGCCATGGGCAGGTCTCCCTGCAATGCTCGCCTTACTACACGTCCACGGCGTTCTATCCATTCGCCGAGCAGCTCAAATTCACGCTCGGGCTCGACCGCGAGGATTTTTCCGCGCTGTCGCTTTCGGGCCTCGAAACCGCGATCGCCGCCGCGCATGGCGACATCGAGCAGGTGGCGCCGCTGTTCGCCGCGCTGCTGTCGATACCGACGGGCGACCGCTATCCACGGCTCGACCTTTCGCCGCAACAGCAGAAGGACGCGACCGTCGCCGCGCTGGTCAATCACTTCCTGGGGCTTGCGCGCGAGATGCCGCTGGTGATCGCGTTCGAAGATCTGCATTGGATCGATCCGACCTCGCGCGAGGTCATCGACCTCCTGGTCGAGCGGGTGCAGAACCGGCCGGTCCTGGTCATCATCACCGCGCGGTCCGAATTCCAGCCGAGTTGGAACGCACATTCCCACATCACCACCCTGGTGCTGAATCGCCTGAGCCGGCAGCTGCGCACGACGCTGGTCGAGCGCGTCGCGGGGCGAGAGCTGCCCAAGGAGGTCGTCGAAGAGATCATCGTCAAGACCGACGGCGTGCCGCTGTTCCTGGAAGAGCTCACCAAGACCGTGCTCGAATCCAACCTCCTGACCGAGCGGCACGGGCGCTACGTGCTGTCGGGCCCCTGGCGGCAGCTCGCGATTCCGGCGACCCTGACGGACTCCCTGATGGCGCGGCTGGACCGGATGGGGCCGTTCAAGCGCATCGCGCAGATCGGCGCCACCATCGGCCGCGAGTTTTCCTACGAGACGCTCCATGCGGTCGCCAATACGCCCGCCGAACAGATCGAGGCTGCCCTCAATCGTCTGGAGGAGGCGGGGCTGATCATGCGGCGCGGCCATCCGCCCGAGGCGCTCTACTCCTTCAAGCACGTGATGATCCAGAACGCCGCACATGCAAGCCTCCTGCACAGCGAGCGCCGCAAGCTGCATTCCCGGATCGCCCAGGTGCTCGCCGAAATGTATCCGGAGAAGACCGAGCGCGAACCGGAGTTGCTGGCCCATCACCTGACCGAATCCGGCCAGAGCGAGGGCGCCGCCAGCTTCTGGCTCAAGGCCGGCAAGCAGGCGGCCAAGAGCGGCGCCAATCTGGAAGCGATCGGTCACCTGCGCCGCGGCCTGACCGTCGTGCAGGCCAACACCCGCATGCAGGGCGCCGACGAGATGGAGCTCGAGCTGCGCATTGCGCTCGGCAACGCCCTGATCGCCGCCAAAGGCTATGCGGTGCACGAGGTCGAGGAGAACTACAACCGCGCGCTCGAGCTCGGCCAGCAGCTCGACGACGACGAAAAGGCCTTCGCCGCCACGCGCGGGCTCTGGGTCTGTCATTTCATCCGCGCCGATCTCACGCGCGCGCACGATCTCAGCGTCGAGCTGTTGCGATTCGCCAAGCGCGAACGGCTGAACCAGCGCATCCAGCCGGCACAGCAGACCGGTTATCTGATCGAGGCGCACCGCTCGATCGCGATGACCATGCTGTATCGCGGCCGCTTTGCCGCCTCGCAGCATCATCTGCACCGCTGCATCAACCTCTACAGCCCCGATCTGCACTCAGGCCTGATGGAGCGGCACGGCATCGATCCCGGCGTCGTCTCGCTGTCCTATCTCGGCTATCTCCTGTGGTTCCTCGGCCGGCCGGACGCGGCGCGCCAGCACAGCGAGCAGGCGATCGCCAATGCCGAGAAGATCCGCCATCCGTTCACGCTCGCCTTCGCGCTCGTGTTCAGCGCTTATCTCTGCCAGCATTTGCGCGACGTCGAGGGCACGCGTGATCACGCCAACCGGGCCATGATCATCGCCACCGAGCACAATTTCCTGCACTGGAAGCAGCAGGCGGCGATCCTGCGCGGCTGGGCGCTGGCGCAACTCGGCGAAGCCGATGAAGGCCTCAGCCAGATGCGCTTCGGCCTCGACGAGTACGAGGCGATGGATTCCTGGCTCGCCGGCTGCTGGTTCCGCTGCCTGCTCGCGGAGGCCTACGCCAAGGTCGGGATGCGCGATGCCGCCTTGCGCGCGTTGGACGGCGCGCTCGCGACCGCGAGACGAACCGGCGATCACTCCTACCTCGCCGAAGTCTATCGCCTGCAGGGCGAGATCACGCTGTCGGACGGCGATCCGGCATCGGCGCGGGAGGCCGAGGATATGTTCGGTCTGTCGCTGGAGATCGCGCGCAAGCAGGGCGCGCTGTCCTGGGAGCTTCGCACCGCCGTCAGCCTCGCGCGGCTGTGGTACGAGGCCGGTAGGCGCGAGCCCGCGAGCCTGCTGCTCGTACCCATCGTCGGCAGGTTCAGCGAGGGCTTCTACACGCCGGACCTGAAGCAGGCGATGCAGCTGGTCAGCGAGCTCGGTGCAGACGCACTCGTGCGCGAGCAGGTCGATCCCTGACATGAGCGATCTCGCTGCCGCGCGTGCGCGCTATGTCGAGAGGATCGCAAAGCGCGAGCGGATTGGCTCGAAGCGCCTGCTCGAAGCGCTCGCCGCTATTCCTCGCGAGGATTTTCTGGCCAAGGGGCCCTGGCGCATCAAGAGCGAGGCCGCGCGCATCTACCGGCTGACGCCAGATGCCGATCCCGTGCATCTCTACGACAATGTGCTGGTCGCGATCGATGCGCGCCGCAAGCTCGACACCGGGTTGCCGAGCCTATGGGCGCATTTCATCGACCAGCTCGATGTCGGGGAGAAGGATCGCGTGCTCCAGATCGGCTGCGGACTCGGCTATTTCTCGGCGGTGCTGTCGAAGATCGTTGGCCCAAAGGGCAGGGTGACTGCAATCGAATGTGACGAGCGGTTTGCGGCGCGCGCTGCGGATTATCTTCGCGCCTATAGCAATGTCGAGGTGGTCCACAGCGACGGATGCGAGGAGAGCCGCGAAACGGCAGACGTGATCATCGTCCACGCCGGCTTCTCGCATCCACATCCGCACTGGCTGCAATCGCTCCGTCCGCGCGGCCGCCTCCTGGTGCCGCTGACCCAGCGGGACCGCGAAGGCGCCGCCCTCAGGATCACGCGCAAGGGCAGGAGCTTTGTGGCCGAGGCGGTGCAGCAGATCCGGATATTCCCCGGCCAGGGCCGCGGTGCGACCGCGCTCGACGACCGCGTCGCCGACTGGTGGCAGCGCGCCTCCGCCCTGGCGCCGCTGCGCTTTCGCAGGCTCGAGCAGGGGCTGCCGGCGGATTAGGCCGGCTGGTGGTCTTGGAACCTTGCGCCCTTTCTTGTTCTCGTCAGGTTGTCTATATTTCAAGCTGAGCCCGGATAGGCAGATGGAAGATGGATTGAACGAGGGCGTGGTTGGCGATACCGCGAAGCTGATGATGCATCGGCTGATTGTGCGGAGACTTCGTCGCGACCCATCTTTGGTCGAACAGGCTAAGGCAGCTCATACCCGTCAGGCGGCTCAATTCGTGGACTGGCCATTCGCGCGCGAATGGCGGGAACTGCTCGCACTTCCAACCGGGGAACTTGTACTGAAACTGATCAGCCGCGATCGCGAGATGGTGAGACTGCGCAATTCATCTCCGTTCTACCTCGTCGAGGGCGTCCATTTTGGAGACTATGACGCAAGGGTCCGGTTGAGGAGAGCTGCAAGACGTGTTGCCCAACGCGGCTCGAATACTCGCACTGTTTCCGCCCGAGGAGCATAATGTCCAACGGCGGGTCGCTGCGTACCTTTGAGGATTTGCTGAGGGCGGTCCGAGCTCTCGCTTATGAATTCGAGACGGATACTGTATTCGTCGTCGGCAGCCAAGCAATTCTAGCCTCCATGCCGGATGCGCCCGAGGTTGCCAGACAATCGCCGGAGATTGACGCGTTTCCAGCCAACGCGAAAATCTGGGAACTCACGGAGGCCAAACGCACGCGCGACGGTGTGCAGCCGGTCGCGTCCGAACATATCGACGGCCTCTTCGGATCGGAAAGCCCGTTTCACCGCGCGCACGGCTTCTATATCGATGGCGTTGACGAGACGACGGCCAGGCTTCCGAAGGGCTGGCAGGGCCGGGCGGTCAGCGTGAGAACGGAGGTCGCGGGACGGACGGTGACCGGTGTGGCCCCCGCGCCGGAGGATCTCGTTGTGTCCAAGCTCGCTAGGTTGGATGAGAGGGACAAGCGGTTCGTAGCTGCGATTCATGCGAAACGCCCGTTAGACTTGGCTCTCGTTGAACGAAGGGTTTACGAAACTGACCTTGATCCGGCTGTCGCGGAGAGAGCGGTTGCGTACATCAAGAGCCTGAAGTCCGGGAGATAGCCTTCTTCGACAATCGTTTCGCTTTACCTTGATTCGGAAAGTGAGTTTGCGGCGTCTCGCGCTGCCGCTATGACTGCGGCTTGATGGCCATTCGAGCGCGCCCCATGCATTCCGTTGCCTTGCTGACCGCCAGCTACGCCAAGGATATCGAGCGCTTTTCGCTGCTCAGCCAGAGCATCGACACCTGGCTCTCGGGTTATACGCGGCATTATGTTCTCGTTAACGATGAGGACGTGCCGCTGTTCGAGCGGTTCGCCTCCGACAAGCGGGTCATCGTCCCGGCCTCGCGTTACCTGCCGAAATGGCTGTTCGCGCTGCCGCCGGCGCTGCAGTTCCTCAGCAAGCGGCGCGTCTGGCTGTCGTTGCTGTCCTCGCCGGTGCACGGCTGGCACATCCAGCAGATCCTGAAGATCGCCGGCGTGCTCAATGCGCCCGAGCAGCGCGTCTGCATCCTGGATTCGGACAATCTGTTCTTCCGTGAATTCGACGTCGGCCAATATGCCGGCGGTGAGAAGACGCCGCTCTTCGTCACGCCCAAGGCGATCGGCGCCGACCACCCGGTGCACGGCGTGTGGCTCCGCACGATCGATCAGCTCCTGGGAATCGGGCAGCGTTCGTTCCCGGCAGACGATTATGTCGGCAACGCGCTGGTCTGGGACAAGGACACCGCGCGCGCGATGACCGGCGCCATCAAATCGGCAACCGGCCTGAGCTGGGCCCTGGCGCTGTGCCGGAAGAAGAAGTTCTCCGAATATCTGCTCTACGGCAACTTCGTCGCGAATTCGCCGAAGCATCTGGCAACCCATCGGGTCACGGAAGACAGCATCGCGGTCTCGCATTGGGACGACACGCCTCTCGATCGTCCGGCCATCGAAGCGATGATACAGGCCGCTTCGCCGGAACAAGTCGCGCTCTGCATTCAGTCTTATTCGTCGACTTCGGTCGACGACATCCGCGACGTGTTTCGCCTCTCCTCGCGCGACCGGCGCGCGCCGAGCCTTTCGCCTGACCATATGGGCGAAGAGAGCGAATTCGAGACGCCGAGGACGCGCTAGTCCTCAAGCGTCCTTCGTGAACTTGCTGATGACGTCCATGAACGGCTTCGGCTTGAACTCGCCGTCGAGCGGCAGCGGACGGTTCGGCTGCTTGTCCTTGCGGGCGAAGGTGCCGTTGATCCAGCTGTAGCGGTCCGAGATGCCCCAGGTCAGGATCGAGCGCACCGGTCCGCTGGTCGACATCGCGGTCAGCAGGTCGTCGACGCGCTTGGCGACGATCGCGTCGCGCTCCGCCGGGCTTCCCGCCAGTTTTTGGTCGTCGACGTCGAGCTCGGTGACGAGCACCTCGAGCCCCCAGGACCGCAGCTCGGTGACGAATTCGGCGAGCCCGTGCGTGTCGATCTCGAGCTCGGCATGCAGATGCGATTGCAGGCCCACGGCGTGAAGCGGAACGCCCTGGTCGAGCAGCTCCATGATCAGGTGACGGTAGGCTGCGCGCTTGGCGATGAAGGAGTCCTTCGCGGACTCGATGTCGTATTCGTTGATTGCAAGCTTGACGAAAGGATCGGCTGCGGCGGCCGTGCGGAAGGCCAGCGGAATCCAGCCATTGCCGAGATGCTGCGTCCAGAACGTGTCGCGCCGGTCGGTGACCTTCCTCGGATTGTCGGGGATCGGCTCGTTGACGACGTCCCACGAAGTCAGCTTGTCCTTGTAATAGGAGACGACGGTGCCGATGTGGTCGCGATAGGCGCGCTCGACGCCTTTGGTGTCCTTGATCTGCTTGGTCCAGTCGGGAATGTCGTGATACCAGGCCAGCGCGTGGCCGCGCATCGTCAGGTCGTTTGCCCGCGCAAAATCCAGGATGGCATCGGCGCGCTCGAACGCGAAGGTGTGCGCGTCCGGCCGCAGCATCGGCCATTTCAACTCCAGCACCGGCACGACCTGCGTGCAATAGGTGCTGATGGCTTCCCCGAGCCGCGGATCGGCTTGCAGGTCCCAGAGCGTCGCGGCGGCGCCATAGCCCGGGCGACGCTGGGCGAACTTCGAGGCCGGCGCGGCCGACGTCGATGCACCCGCCGCGAGCGTTGCGGCGCTGCCGAGCAGGAATTGGCGTCGGTCGAGCCGGGTCACGCGTGACGCTGGATCGCGGCTTCCGCGATCTCGTAGTAGCGAAGCGCGCCCTTCTCGAGCGTCAGATTGTCCAGGACATAATCACGCGGCGCGAAGCCCCCTGCGCTGAGCTGCGACCAGAAGCGGCCCCAGCCCGCGGTGAAGCCGTCCGCGTCAGTGAAGGTCATGCCGCAGCGCGCGTCGAAATAGGGCACCGAGGACACGTCGCCCTCGTATCTCACCTTATCAGGGAAATATTTGGGATCCTGCCACGGCCCGCCGCGGTCCCAGGCAAAGACGGGCACGCCGCTCGACAGCGCCTGCTGGCAGGCGATGCCCTGGCTCTCGTGCTCGCAGAGGAAGATCATGCTGCGGCAGCGCGCCAGCGCGGCCTTGTAATCGTCCTCTTTGTAATGGCCGTAGCGGATCACTTCGACGGTGCGGCCGCTGGTTTCGAGATGCTTGCGGATCGGCTCGATCAGCTCCGGTTCGTACCGGTCGTAATCCCAACGGACCTTGTCATAGAGCAGCACGTCGACGCTCTTCTGCGCGGCCGGCGCCGGCGTCCACAGATCGGTCTCGATGCCGACGGGCCAGGCGCCGACATGGGGCCAATGCGGACGGAACATGTCGGCATACCAGGCGCACGGCACCAGCACGCGCCGCACGTCGAGATCCTTCAGGCTCTCCGGCGCATCGATCGGGTGATCGTACATGGCAACGCCGAGCAAAAGCGGGTTCTGCCACTTGAACCAATCGAGCACGAACGGCCGGCCGATGATGCAGGCCAGTTCCTCCGGATGCTTCCGGATGTAGCGATAATCATTGAGGCGATAGCGGATGCCGAGCCGGTCGAGGCCTGCGCACAGGTTGAGCAGGACGCGCCGCTGTCCGCTGACGAAGGACTTGCCCATCAGCAGGCGGCGCAGCAGCGGCCGGAGGTGCCGGTCGCCGGGAAACCAGCGGTCGTCCCGTTCTTCGAAAAAGAGGTTGAGGACCATTCTGTCGTGGCCTTTCGCGCCGGGATCCGTCGGGCGCGTGGGAGCATCGGCGTCGCGCTGGGGCAGGGAGGCCGATTTCGCCCGGGTTCGTTCGGCAACGTCCATGTCAGTCACATCAGTGCATCGGAGGAGCAGGGCGAGGCTTCGCTAGCATTGTTTCTTTTCTTTGATCCCAGCCGACCCTACAAGGACAGGGCAAATTTAACGCTAACGCGCGATAACCGCGCGGTCGCTCCATTCGCAATCCGATTTGCAGGCTTATGCGGCTATCCTCGCCGATGCCGGCGGCGCAGTCCGATTGCCACGCCCATCTGCCTTAACGCTCCGTTAATCCTGATCGCCGCCCACGGTCCCGTGCTCGCATGCTGAACCGCCATTTCTCGATCTACCTGGTCGCCTACATCCTGCCTGCGGCGGTGGGCTTCTTCGCGGTCACGGCCTACACACGGCTGCTGTCGCCGGCGGAGTACGGCGTCTATGTCGTCGGCATCAGCCTTGCCGGGATCCTGGGCGCGATCTTCTTCGCTTGGATCAAGCTGTCGGTGTCGCGCTATCAGGCGATGTCCGCGGACGTCGACTTTCGCGGCACGGCGATCGTGGCCTTCGTGCTGACGGCCGCAACTCTCTGTGCGATGACCCCGCTGGTGTTCCTGTTCCGCACCGACGTCAGCGTCGAGCTGCTGCTCGCCAGCATGTTCGTCGCGATCATGGCCAATGCGGTCGATGTCGGCCAGGAGTTCGAGCGCGCCAAATTGCGGCCCTATCGGTTCGCGGCGATCTCCATCGTGCGCAGCGTGGCGAGCGTCGGCTTCGGCCTCGCCGCCGTCTGGTTCGGTTGGGGCGGCATCGGCCTGCTCGCTGCATTTGGCCTCGGTTCGCTCACCGGCATCATCCTGAATCTGGTCGGTGACCGCAGGAGGATCGCGCGGTTTCAGCGCGACCAGTTCATGCAACTCGCGCGCTACGGCCTTCCCCTGACGCTGGCCGGATTGTCCGTCGCGCTCTATTCGACCTGCGACCGGCTCATCGTTGCCTATCTGCTCGGCAAGGACGCCGCCGGCATCTTCGGCGTCGCCGCCGATCTGCCGCGCCAGTTCATGGTCATGATCGCGTCCAGCGTCGCCGCGGCGACCGTGCCGCTGGTGTTCCGCTCCCTGTCCGAGAAGGACGATGCGGTCACGCGGGAGCGGCTCACCGAAAGCCTCGAACTGCTGCTCGTCGTCGTTGCTCCCGTCGCGGTCTGGCTCGCGCTGGCCGCGGACCAAGTCGCCGGCACGCTGGTCGGCGTGGATTTCCGCGCCGGGGTGACCGCGCTGCTGCCGATCTTGGTGCTCGCGCGCTTCTTCGGCATCGCCAACCAGTTCTATGTCCAGATCAGCTTCCAGCTCGCCGAAAAGCCCTTCATGCTGGCTGCGCAATCCTTCCTCACGCTCGTCGTCAGCATCGTCCTGATGGTCGCTCTGGTCGCCGGCTATGGCCTCTATGGTGCGGCGCTGGCGACCTTCGCGACCGAGGCGATCGGCTTTCTGGTTGCCGTCGTCCTGATGCACCGCGCCCATCCGGTGCCATTCGACCTCCATCGCCTCGCCGGTGTCGCCGTCTCTGCCGCGGCGATGGCGGCCGCGATCCTGGTGGCGCGATCGCAAGCCGGCGGCACCGGTCCGGTGTCGCTCGTCATCGTCAGCCTCGCGGGCGGCCTCGCTTACGTCGCCGCGGCCTGGCTGTTGAACGTCGCGAACGTGCGAACGCTGTCGCTGCGTTTGCTGCGCACGCTCAATCGCAAGGCACTCGGCGTCTAGTTGCGCCTAGGTAAACGCCTCCTGGCGGCTGACCGGACATTCTGCCGCAGCGCTTGAGGCCGGCTTCGGGTCAGCTTCGGCCGGAGGCCGCCTTCCGCCTGTGCGAACGGTCGTATATGACAGGATTTGTCGCCGGAACGTGCCGAATCTCGCCACAGACGGAACGTAAGGCGGCTGCGCTTTCTTAATCCAGAGATCGCAAATTGATATTCTGAGCGACACCAGCAGACTGGCAGTTCGACCGAGGATGGCATGAAAAACCGATCGACGACGACGCGAACCACCAGGGCGCGTCCGGGGGCTGCCGGGATCGTAGCATTGGTGACGCTGACCCTCTTTGCGGGAGCGGTCCCGGCGAATGCGGCCAAGCAGGCCCGTCAGACCGCCGAAGCCGTGGCGCCGCGCGTGGCCGGCGATCCCATCATGGCGATCGTGTCGATCAAGAGCCAGCAAATCACCTTCTATGACGCGGACGGCTGGATCGCGCGCGCGCCGGTGTCGACGGGCACCACGGGACGCGAGACGCCGGCCGGCGTGTTCGCCATCCTCGAGAAGAACCGGGAGCATCGCTCGAGCATGTATGACGATGCGTGGATGCCGCATATGCAGCGCATCACCTGGAACGGCATCGCGCTGCATGGTGGACCGCTGCCCGGCTATGCCGCCTCGCATGGCTGCGTGCGGCTGCCATTCGGCTTCGCCGAGAACGTGTTCGACAAGACCTATATCGGAATGCGGGTGATCGTCTCGCCGGAAGATACGGTCCCGACCGAAATCTCGCACCCCTCATTGTTCGTGCCGAAGCAGGAGGCCATCGCGACGGCACCGAACCGTATCGGCAAGCTCGCCGCCGAGGCCGAGGAGGCGACGCGCGCCGCCGATGAAGCCAAGAAGGCCGCGTCAGTAGCCGCGAAGGAAGCAACATCCCTCCCGGCGACGCTGCGCAAGTTGGAGCAGCAGAAGTCCCGGGCGGATGCCGAGCTCGCCTTCGCCGACAAGACGCTGGCGAATGCGAAGACCGATCAGGCTCGTGCCAAGGCCGAGGAGCTGAAGCAGAAGGCCGCTGCCAAGGCCGCGGACGCGTCGACGCAGCTCGACGCGGCAAAGGCCGCCGCGCAGCCGAAGCGCGATGCGGTCGCCGCCACGAAGGAGGCTGCGAAGGCGACGGCGGCCAGGAAGGCCGACGCTGTGAAGGCGGCGACCGACGCAAAGCTCGCGCTCGAGCCGGTCTCAGTCTACATCAGTCGCTCCACGCAGAAGCTCTATGTGCGGCGAAACACCCACAAGCCGGCGCCCGATGGCGGCGGCGAGGTGTTCGACACCAGCATCGAGGTCCCCGTCACGATCCGCAATCCCGACCGGCCGCTCGGCACGCACATCTTCACGGCGATGGCGAAGACCGATACAGGCCTGCGCTGGAGCATCGTCACGATCGAGAACGGCGACGAGGCGAGGGATGCGCTCGACCGGATCACCATTCCCCAGGAGGTGTGGGATCGCATCGGGCCGACCGCGTTGCCGCGCTCGTCGATCGTCATCTCCGACGAACCCTTGAGCGCTGAAACAAACTACCGCACCGAATTCGTCGCGGTGCTGAGCAACCAGCCGCAAGGCGGCTTCATCACGCGCAAGCCGACCGCGCCGGCCATGATCGCCAGCGACGACGGCTGGGACAATGGCGGCAATGGCTTCGGCTTCTTCTACCCGCGCGATCCCTACGTGCAGCCGGTCAATCCGCGCCGTCAGCGCGGCCAGTATCAGTATTATCAGTCGACGCAGCCCATGCCGCGGGGCTTCTGGTAAGTAAGCAAGGCTTGCCCGCGGCGCAGCCCTTATAGCCGCGCCGTGATCACCAGGGCCTGGATCTTGGCTTCGACCGGTCCAGGTCCATGGCGCGCGCGGAGCGCATCAGCGACCGCATCGGTTGCGGCCTGAAGATCACTGCTGCTCCTCGCCTCGATCTCGGCGCGCAGTGGCGTGCCCTGGCAATAGGCGAGCGCCACGAACTCGGGCGTCGGCGCACGGCTGGTCGCTGCCAGTGGTTCGATCGCGACGTCGCCAAAGCCCGCGCGTTTGAGATCGGCCCGGATGATCGCCTGGTCGAAATAGCCGTGCGGTGTCCGCGCCATGAAGCGGGGCGGATCATCCGGAAACAGCTTGGCGAGGGCCGTCGTGACATCGTGGGCGAACACATTCTCCTCGATGCGGTCCCACACATTGAACAGGAACGTACCGCCGCCCTTCAACACGCGCTTCGCTTCCGAATAGCCCTTGGCGCGGTCCGGAAAGAACATGGCGCCGAATTGGCAGCAGACCACGTCGAACTCGGCATCGCCGAAAGGAAGCGCCAAGGCGTCCGCCTGGCGCCAGGTGATGCGATCATCGTCCGCCTGACGCTTTGCTGCGATCGCGAGCATCGGCTCGTTGAGGTCGGTCGCGACATAGCGGATGCCGGGCGGCAGCGCCGCCGCCACGGCGCGCGTCACCGCGCCGGTGCCTGCCGCGATCTCGAGCAGGACGGAGGGAGAGAGCGGAGCGATGCGTCTTGCGATGTCGTCGGCGTAGATGGCGAAGATCATCGGGACGAGATGCTCGTCGTAGAGCTTTGGGATCGAGCCGGCGAAAACCTTGTCAGTGTCGGACATGATTGCCTCGCTGAAGGTTCGAACGCGAGGCTCACCCTACCACGGATCGCTGCCTCAGCGGGCGGGGAATTCGGCGGTCGGTGATCAAGCCTTATTTCGCGCCGCCGACCTCGCGGATCGGCCGCGTGCCATCCCAGTTCATCGCGGCCTGCCGGACCTTCTCGAAGAACGGTCCCTTGGTCCCGCTGATGTCGGAGATCTCGATCACCGTGCCTGGATGGGCCTCGGTGTCGAAATAGGCGAAGCGACCCTTGTCGCCGCCGATCTGGCCTTCATGGCCGATCCTGTAGCCGAGCCCGAGCGCCTTGTCGTAGAGCGCCTGGTAGTCATGGCTCCAATAGGACATGTGCTGCAGGCCCTCGTGCCCGGCGTCGAGGAATTCCCTGTACAGCGAGGGCGCATCGTTGCGCTGCTGGATCAGCTCGATCTGGAGGTCGCCGGAATTGGCCAGCGCGATGCTCATCTCCACCGCCGAGTCCTGGCCCCGATGGCGAAACCAGTCGGTCTTGACCCGATCCATGTAATACCAGGGACCGACGCCCATGATTTCGATCCAATGCTTCATCGCGGCGTGGATGTCCCGCACCACATATCCGTTCTGGCGTACCGCGCCGAAGATGCGGCTCATGCCCGCGCTCCTGTTGTCACCTGGTTCACTTGACCTCGATGCCGGCGTCCTTGGCAACCTGCTTCCAGGCTGCGATGTCGCGTGCATTGATGTCGCGCTGCTCATTGCCTGGGACGAAGTGCGCGGTGATGCCGAGCCCGAGCAGCTTCTCCTTCACTACGGTATCGCCGAGCGCGTCCTTCAAGGCCGCCGACAATTTCTGTGCGATGGGCGGCGCGACGCCGGCGGGCGCATACATCGCCCAGGACAGGCTGCGGTCGAACGGCACGCCCTGCTCCTTGTAGCTGGCGATATCGGGCAGGCTCGGCGACCGCTCGCCGCAGGCGGCCAGCGCCTTGAGCGAGCCGTCCTTCACCAGCGGCGTCGCGGTCGCCACGTCGAGCGTCGCCAGCGAGATGTGGCCGCCGAGCAGGTCGCCGGCCAGCTTGGCGATGCCGTTGAACGGCACGTGGTCCATCTTGATGCCGGTCTGCTGCATCAGGATTTCGGCGCAGAACTGCCCGGTCGAGCCGACGCCCCAGCTGCCGTACTGGACCGGCTCGCCCTTCTTGGCGAGCGCGATCAGTTCCTTGATGTCGTTGGCCGGGAAGGTCTTGGTGGCCACCAGCATGATCGAGGACGTCCCGACGCGCCCGATCGTGGTGAAATCCTTGATCGAATCGTAGGACAGCTTGGGATAGATCGCGGGCGCCAGCACGTGAGTGGTCATGCCGCCGACGGTGATGGTGTAGCCGTCGTTGGGCGACGTCGCCACCATCTGCGTGCCGAGCGTGCCGGCCGCGCCCGTGTGGTTCTCGATATAAATGGTCTGTCCGAGTAGTTTGCCCATCTTGTCGGCGAGCAGCCGGCCGACCACGTCGCCGCCGCCGCCGGCTGCATAGGGCAGCAGCATCCTGATCTTGCGCGAGGGGTAGGCGGCCGGATCCTCGGCGCGCGCCGGCGATGCCGCCGAAAGCAATGCGAGCAAAGAGAGCGTGACGGTGCTGAGCTTCATGATGGTGTCCCCCTAATCCTCGAAACGAAAGCGATAGGCTTCGCCGTGCCTGACGACGCGGCCCGCGGTCGGTGCCGGGAAATGGCCGGTGAGCAGATAGCTCGGCGTGTCCGCAAGCTCCTCCAGCAGCGCCAGCCGCGTTGCGAGTGCCGCGGCCGGATCGACGTCGGCGGCATTGGAGAGCCACGGCGCGGCGCACTGGATCGGATGATGGATGACGTCGCCCGACATCACCGCATGATCGTCGCCGCCGTTGAGGTGGATCTGCATGTTGCCGGCGGTGTGGCCCGGCGCCGGCGCAAAGCGCAAGGCTGCGTCGCGATCACTAAACAGGCGATGATCGGTCTCGACCAGTTCGGCAAGGCCGGCCGCAACCACCGGCAGCACGGAATCCTCGAACGAGCCGTGGTTCACCGGGCTCTTCGGCGCGGCGTTGTGCGCGGCCTCGAAATGCCGATATTCGGCGCGGCCCATCAGATAGCGCGCCTTGGGGAAGGTCGGCACCCAGCGGCCATCGACGAGCCGCGTGTTCCAGCCGACGTGATCGACATGCAGATGCGTGCACATCACGAAGTTGACGTCTTCAGGGGCGACGCCGAGCGCCCGCATGTTGTCGAGATAAGGCTGGTCGAGCTCGTTCCACGCCGGCACGCGCGGCCGCTTCTTGTGATTGCCGCAGCAGGTGTCGACGATCGCGGTCCAGCGCGGCGTACGCACGAGATAGGAGTGGTGGCTGAGGATGAAGCGGCCTGTCTCCGGCTCGATATAGCGATGATCGAGCCAGCTCCTGTTCTCCGCAATCACCTCGTCGGTGACGTTGGCGAACAGCCAGCTCTTGTCGAAGGCAAGCGAAGCGATCTCGCTGACGAGATCGACCCGCATGCTGCCGATCCGCAAGCTCCGCATCGGCTCAGTTCTTCAGGAGGTCGCCGAACGGCACCCAGCGCGTGCCGTCGTAGCGAATGAGCTGGAGGCTCGTCATCGGCGTATGCCGCTCGGGCGAATTGCTGACCGCGGTGCCGTTGATCAGCATCGGCAGGCGCACGTCTTTCATGGTGGTCGCTTGCTTCATTACATTGGCGCGGGTGAGGTCGTTGCCTGATGCCTTGAGCACCGTCACCAGCGTCTGCGCGATGGTATAGCCATAGACGTTGAGCCAGTCGCTCTTGTTGGCCTCAGGCATGTACTTCTCCATAAAGCCCAGCCATTCCTTGTATCCGGCATCGTCCTTCAGCGCGGGATCAGTCGCGTCCTTTAGATATTGGCTGGAGATGACGCCGGTGGAATTGTCCTTGCCGGCCGGCTCCAGCACGCCGCTGATCGACGCCGAGACGTTGGAGATGATGGTCGTAGGCTTCCAGCCGATCTCGCCGATCTTGCGGATCGCCTGCGCGGCGAATTTCGGCGTGGCCGCCACCAGCACCACGTCGGCGCCGGCGGTCTTCATTTGCAGGATCTGGGTGTCGACGGTCGGCGCCGAGGTCTCGTAGGCTGCACGCGCGACGATCGCTTCGCCGCCGCCGAGCCCTTCCTCCAGCGCCTTCAGATAGTCCTTGCCGAGGTCGTCGTTCTGGTAGAGCACGCCGACCTTCGCGTTGGCGTGGCTGGCCTTGATGTATCTGGCGTAGGCGATCGCCTCGTCGCGATAGGTCGGCTGCCAGCCGACGGTCCACGGAAAGTTCTTGGGATCGTCCCACTTCGCCGCGCCCGACCCGAGGAAAAGCTGCGGCACCTTGCGGTCGTTGAGATATTTGTGCACGGCGCTGTTGGTCGGCGTGCCGACACCGCCGAAGATTAAGAGCACCTCTTCGCTCTCCACCAGGCGGCGGGTCTGCTCCACCGTCTTGGGTGGGCTATAGGCATCGTCAGCGATGATCATCTGGATGGGCCGCCCGTTGACGCCACCCTCGTCGTTCACCTTGCGGAAGTAAGCCTCCGCAGATTTCGCGATCTGCGCGAAGGCTGACACCGGTCCGCTCAACGGCGCGGTGGTGCCGATCTTGATGGTCTTGTCGTCGGCGCCGGAATCGTATTTTGCGCCTTGGGCAGAGGCGGCGCCGGCTGCGAGCAGCGGCAGGAGGATGCAGGCCGCAAGCAGGCGAAGGCGGTCAAAGCGCGCCATGAAAAATCTCCCTGAAATTGCTCTCCGCTTCTCGGGTGGAGCGGAGTTGAAACGCGAGAACGGGCCCGAAGCGGACTTGCGGGCGACGACCGCCGCTGCCAGTCTTGCAAACGAACGATCGTTCGTACGGTTGACTAGCGAACGATCGTTCGTTAGTCAAGCGGGATGGCTGTTCACACCTCCAGCGCGGCGGACGCGTCTGCGCCCACCACGCGTGACCGCATCCTCACCGAGGCGCTCGATCTGTTCGCGCAGAGCGGCTATGGCGGCGCCTCGATGCGCGAGCTCGCGCGCCGCGTCGGCATCCGCGAGAGCAGCCTCTACAATCACTTTTCCGGCAAGGCTGCGATTCTCGAAGCGATCGTGGCGGAGCACGGCCCGGCCAGCTCGGCGAGCCGGCTGGAGGAGCCGCGCTACAGGCAGCTCGCGCGCCAGCCCGCCGCGTTCTGCCGTCAGTTCGCGCTGGATCTCGTCGAGCAATGGTCCGATCCGCGCGAGCACCAGTTCCAGAAGGTCATCACCGCCGAGCGCAACCGCGTGCCCGGCATCCGCGCCAAATTCGCCGATCATTTCTATGCGCGCGAGCAGAGCATGATGACGGATTATTTTCGCGGCTTCGCGCTCGCCGGCCTGATCTCGACGCCCGATCCGCGCGAGACCGCGCGGCTGTTCGCGGCCGGCCTCATCTACATCCGCCTCGAGCATTACGTGATGGGCGCGGCGCCCTCGCCGCGGCCGAAGGTGATCGAGGCGATCGACCGCTATCTCGCCTTCTTCCTGTCGCTGATCGGGGCAGGTAACGTCGACAACAAGAAACGAAAGCCCAAGGGAGAGAACCGTGGCAAGGCTGCCTCTGATTGATCCGGAGACGACGAGCGGCGACATCCGCGCCTCGTTCGACCGCATGCCGGTCAAGCTCAACATCTTCCGCATGATGGCCCATGCCGAGGCCAACATGATCCCGGCGATGCGGCTCGGCAATTCGATCCTGCACAAGCAGAAGCTCTCTTCGGTCAACCGCGAGCTCCTGATCCTGCAGGCGGCGCAGCTGGAGGGCGGCGCCTATGAATGGCGCCAGCACGTGCCGATCGCGCTCGGCGTCGGCTGCACGCAAGAGCAGATCGATGCCGTCGAGCGCGCGGATTACGATGCCCCAGCACTCAGTGAGGCCGAACGCGTGCTACTGAAGTTCGGCCGCGAAGTGGTCGAGAACGTCCGCGTCCCCGAGGCAACGTTCACTGCTGCGCGAAAACATTTCAGCGACCAGGAGATCGTGGAGTCCATCGTCGCGCTCGGCTTCTACATGATGATGGCGCGTCTCACCGAGGCGACCGAGACCGATCTCGATCCCGCCGCCGGCATGAAGGTCTATGACGGCGGCAAGAAGCAGGGTGCTTGAGATGGCGGAGACCGAGAGCAAGCCGGAGCGCTATGTCCGTCCGCCCAGCGCGGAATCCCTGGGCGAGGCGCCGGGCAGGGAACGGCTGAAGGGGCGTCGCATCCTGATCGTCGGCGGCGGTCAACGCGTGTTCGACGCCGCCACCGATCCGATCGGCAACGGCCGCGCCATGAGCATCCTCTGTGCGCGCGAAGGCGCGAAGGTTGCGGTGGCCGATCTCAACCGCAGCTCTGCCGAAGTGACGGTGAAGCGCATCACCGATGAGGGAGGAGAAGCTTTTGCGATTGCGGCTGACGTCACGTCCGAAGCCGACGTTACGCGCATGATCGAGGAAGCTCATCGCGCCATGGGCGGGCTCGACGGCATGGTGCTGAACATCGGCACCTTCGGCAAGGTCGGGCTCGATAACGTCAGCCCCGAGGAGTGGAACAGGATCTACGACGTCAACGTCCGCGGCCCCATGTTGTGCTGCCGCGCGGCGATGCCGAGATTCGACGATGGCGGCGCCATCGTCTTCATCTCTTCCATCGCGGCGCTGAAGGCGGGATCGCAGATGGCGGTGTATGATTCCTCGAAAGCCGCGCTCGGCGGCCTGATGCGCAACATCGCCCATCACGGCGCGCGCCGCGGCATTCGCGCCAATCTCGTGTATCCCGGCCTCGTCGACACCCCCAACGGCCGCGAAGCCGGTGCCGGCCGCCCCTCGCGCGGCAAGGGTCCCATCCCCTTCGGCCGCCAGGCCACGGCCTGGGAGATCGCCTATGCCGTGCTGTTCTTCCTGGCGGACGAAAGCGTCTACGTCACCGCGCAGACGCTTGCGGTGGATAGCGGCTTGAGCGGGATGTGAGGCTGTGAAAGGCTCAGCCTCGTGAGGTGGAGCCGGTTGGCAAGTCGGTCCATTCCGCGCATGATGTGGAGATGAAAACCACACTGCTCCAACCCGAACACTACACCCGCTCGCCCTGGAAGAACGGCGGCGGCATCTTCACCGACATCGCCGATGTCCATCGTGCAGGTAGCGCAGTGAAGGATTGGGACAGCCTACTCTGGCGCTTTGCTTCTACGCCGATCGTGGCGCCCGGTCCGTTCTCCTACATGCCCGGCATCGACCGCTTGCAGATGGTCGTCGGCGGGCGCGGGCTGGTGTTGAAATCGCCGACGGAGGAATTCGACGAACGTGAACCTTTTACGACGGTGCGCTTCCCCGGCGAGATGGAGATCGTCACGGCACTCGAGGGCGGTCCGGTCGAGGTCGTGAATCTGATGGCCCGGCGTGGAGCGGCGGAGATCGCGCTCGAAGCGCTCCGGGAGCCCGGCGAGCGGCAGCTTGCCGTAGGCACGCATCTCGTCTATGCCGCGCGCGGCGATTGCCGCATCCGTCTCGGCAGCGAGGAGTTTGCGATTCCTAGCGAGGGCACGCTGAAGGCCGAACTGACCGAGCCGTCGAAGCTTGCGCTCGTTGCGGGCATGGCCGTGCTGGCCTCGATCCGCATCGTCGGCTAAAAGCCCGCCAAGCTGCGCACAAACCGGGCAATCGGGCAGGTTGACGCAGCAAGACCGGCGCACGATATCTGCCTCGACGCAGACGCCGCTCGAGAGGCAGGACATGAACACGCAATCAGAGAATTCCGCCTCCGCTACGCCTGCCGACGGCGTGATCGACTGGCTGACCAACGGCACGCGCGACGAGCGCTTCATCGACAACATCTTCGCGCAAATGTGCATCCGCCTGCAGCAGGCGGGCATCCCGCTCAAGCGGTCGACGCTTCACGTGATGATCCATCATCCGCAATGGCTGGGCGCGCGCATGATGTGGTCCGACGGCAAGCGCGAGGCGGAGATCACGCTCGCCGACTATAACGTTCGCGAGCGGTCCGAATATATCGGCAGCGCCGCCAACGAGATCCATGACGGCGCCGACGAGGTGCGCGAGAAGCTCGAACAGGATTCCTCGCTCGGCCGCAAGCACGCCCTCTATGACGACATGCGGTCGCTGGGCATGACCGATTATGTGGCCTGGCCGATGTTCCACACGCTCGGCAAACGCCATCTCGTCACGTTCGCAACCGACCGGCCCGGAGGCTTCAACGACGCGGACATCGCGGGCCTGAAGAAACTGCTGCCGGTGCTGGCGCTGGTCAGCGAGATCCGCATCAAGAATCGCCTGGCGCGAACGCTGCTGGAGACCTATGTCGGTTCCCATGCCGGCGAGCTGATCCTTGCGGGCGCCACAAGGCGCGGCACCGGCACCACCGTGCGCGCCGCGATCATGATCTGCGACTTGAGGGATTTCACCAAGATCTCCGACAATTGGCCGCGCGACGACGTCATCGATCTGCTCAACGATTATTTCGACGCGATGTCGGAGCCGATTGCGCGGCACGGCGGCGAGATCCTCAAATTCATCGGTGACGGCCTGCTCGCGATCTTTCCGCTGAGCCAGCCCAATGCCTGCGCCAATTTGCTCCATGCCGTGACCGAGGCCCGCCAGGCCATGGCCGCGCTGAACGAGCGCAACAACGGGACCGGCCGTGCGCCGCTCAATTACGGCATCGGCGTCCATGTCGGCGACGTCATGTACGGCAATATCGGATCGTCGAGCCGGCTCGACTTCACCGTGATCGGCCCCGCCGTCAACATGGCCTCCCGCCTCGAGGCGCTGACCAAGACGATCGGCAAGAAGGTGCTGCTGTCGCGCGCTTTCGCCGAGCTGGTGGAGAAGGAGTTCGCGCTGGAGCATGTCGGCCAGCACGAGGTGCGCGGCTTCAGCGAGCCGATCGAGCTGTTTGCTTATCCGGGCTGAGTAGCGGACGGCTCCGAAGCGCGCCGGGTTTACTTGCTTTTCGTACCGGGGGCGTTCGGCTCGGCTTGCTGGCCGCCCTGGGTTTGCCTGGCAGGGTCGTTGTCACCCGGCCGCATCGTCGACGATTTCGCCGGTGCGCTGGCGCCGCCGCTGTTGTTGTCCGAGGACGTATTGAGACTGGAGGCTCCCGCACCGGTCGTGCCGCCGGTCCCCGTGGAATTGATGCCCGATCCGGTCCTGGATGCTCCAGTGCCGCTTTGGGCAAATGCGGCGAGGGGCGAGGCGAGAGCCGCAATGAGCGCTGCGAGAACGAGTGCTTTCATGTCCGCTCCTGTGAATTGACGTCAGGCAGCCCCGGCCCGGCGGTCCCGGGGGCGGAGGTCGGGCCGAGGCCGCCATTGCCGGATTGTGGGACCCGGCATGTGGCCAATGCGCGGGGACGCGCGGCGTTCCTATTCTCGCCGCAGTGGCTAGGCCGACCAGCGATCCTGCTCTTCCTGGTGAGCGTGCTCGTTCAGCCTGTCGGCGATCTCATCCGCGATCTCTTCGGTCTCGGCCGACGCTACCGGCTCGCCCTTGTGCGTCTTCAACTTGTCCTTGTCGGCTTCGATCGGGAAGTCGTCGGGCTTCAGTCCGGCTTCCTTGCTCATGGCGCGCCTCATAAGGTTCTCGAACAGGACAACCCGCATGACGGCCGATCGTTGCTACCAGGATGAAGACGGATCGACGCAGTTTCTCAGGCACCGCCAACCGCCGGGATCACGGTCCCGCTGCCGCCGCAGCTGGCGCAGGGCGCGCCGTCGATGCGCCCCTTGCCGTGGCAGGACAGACATCCTCACCCGTGCCCCTGGTGCCCGGCGCGGCTTCAGAGGGCCGGCTACTTCTCGACCGCGCCCGACCAATCCTTGAAGCCGCCGACATTGTAGACGTTCTCGTAGCCCATATCCTTCAGGAGCTTGCCTGCCAGCGCCGATCTGCCGCCGGACGCGCAATAGAGAATGACGGTCTTGCTCTTGTCGAACGCCTTGTCGTGATAGGGCGATTCCGGATCGGCGCGGAACTCCAGCATGCCGCGCGAGACGTTCACTGCGCCCGCGATCTTGCCGCTGGCGGCGACTTCCGGCGCATCGCGAACGTCAACGACCAGCGTGTTGCCGTTCTTGATCATCTCGGCCGCCTGGTCCGAGGTGATCTTGGGGACTGCCGCGTTCGCAGCTTCCAGCATTTGCTTGACGCTTATTGCCATTTCTCTCTCCCTTGCCGTCCCCCGCCTGACGATAGCACATGGATCTCAGCCGCGCCTCCTCCAGCCGATGGACCGCTCACGCGCGGCGTTTTGTCGGCTTGTTCGCGGCATCGGGCCGCATCGTGCGGATGGGCAAATGCGGACGCCTTGTTGAAAGAGATTGCCGCGCGGGACGCGTAAGGTCGCGTCGTTGGCGGCTCGGACCAATGCCGCTGCCCGAGGGAGGATGCCATGACGCTGCAGATGTCACGACGAGGCCAGCAATACATGGAAACGGCGCAGAGCCTGCTCCGCGCTGCGATGAGCATGACCGACGAGGTGGTCGCGACGCGGCTGAAGCTGCTGGCCGACGACTATCAGCGCCGCGCCGAGAAAGCTTCGAGCGCCGATGCCGAGAGGTCCGTGGCGCGCACGGCCGCCAGGACCGAACATGATTGGTCGGAGGGCGGCTTTGCGGGTTAGCCGCCCGGTTGCCAACGCCGGGTTGTGCGACTACGCTTGCGGACGCTACGCAAACGGTCTTCCGTCGCACGTTCATGCCGAAATTCCTTCGCATCGGTGTCCATCAGTCGAACGTCTCCGGGTACACGTCGAAGGCCTGGTGCGTCAGGCGCACGGGTTCGACGATCTTCCTGAAATGGGGCGCCGTGGAGGTCCAGGGCACCGGTGCCGCGCGCAAGGTCTATTGGTCGCGTCTGCCGCAGGAGAAGACGATCCGCTGCCGCACGGCGCAGCGCGCGCAGGACTATGCCAAGGCCGCGATCGCGCGGCGCCGCAGCCATCGCTACGAGCCGCTGACGGGAGCCATCGTGCTGCGCCGCCGCCCCGCCGCGCGCAGCCCCGAGCCGAAGCAGGCGCTCGCCACCATCCTGATCGTCGACATCGTCGGCTCCACCGCGAAGGCGGCGAAGCTCGGCGATGCGCGCTGGACCAAGGTGATGGGCCATTACTACGCCGCCGTCCGCAAGGAGCTGAAGACATGCGGCGGTAAGGAGGTCGTGACCACCGGCGACGGCGTGCTCGCGACCTTCAAAAAGCCCGCCGCCGCCATCTCCTGCGCGGCCGCGATCCAGAAAGCCGTGCGCACGCTCGGCCTCGAGATCCGCGTCGGCCTGCACGCCGGCGAATATACCATCAGCGGCGGCGAGATGGTCGGTCTCGCCTTCCACATCTGCACCCGCGTCGCCGCCAAGGCGCGTGCCGGCGATGTGCTGGTGTCGAGCGCGGTGAAGGACCTGATGACGGCGCAGTCCGCGGTCAGCCTTAGGGATCACGGCATGCACCGGCTGAAGGGCGTGCCGGAACGGTGGAAGCTGTACCGGGTGATGGGCTGAGGGATCCCAACGGCTGCCGCGAGGGCTGTGCCCAGCTTCAAGTTTCCGCTTTGATGTTGGCGAAGCAGTCGCGCAGATAGGCGGCAAACGGCCGCTTTCCCTCGTCCTGGCTCCAATTGTCGATCGCAAGGCGAAAGGCTCCGGCGGACATCATCGCGACGATGCGCAGGGCCGGGCGCCGCTTCGGCTGCGGCCACATCGCACAGAGCGCATCGAACACTGCCTGCTCCTGCTGCGCATATTTCGTGGCCTTGCGGGCCTGCAGCGTCTCATTGGCGCGGATGAAGCGGTCGATCGCCATCATCTGCTTGCGGGCCTCGGCGTTCTCGTAGGACGCCGTGAGCTTTATCAGAGCGTTCTTCACGGCGTCGAGCGGCGTCTGCATGGTCGATTGCTCCAGAATGGCGCGGCGGATCATTTCCGCAAAACCGCCTTGCCACGCCAGGATGATGTCTTCCTTCGACTTGAAATAATAGAAGAAGGTCCGGCGCGAAATTCCCGCTGCCTCGGCGATGGCGTCGAGCGTCGTCGCCTCATAGCCATTGCGAAGGAACAGCCTCAGCCCGGTGTCCGCGATGCGACGCAACGTCTCACGGCGCTTTTGCTCCCTCAATCCTTCCATTTTCGGAGATGCGTCCTCTCCGGCTTGTTTCGACACGAAACGGCCTCATTCAAACTTACACTCAGTGCGATAAATATTCGCATCAAGTGCGAAGTTACTGCATGCGCGGCCGCGCGGCAAGGCTCGGCCGATCAGGCGCGTCCAGACCTGACGAAGTGGATCAAGATGACCCGTCGCGACAATGCGATGCACCGACCTCGGCGTGCAACCGGCAGACCTCATTTGCGCTTGCGAACGGCGCCCGGCGTGCGTGCCGTGCGGTCAGCTCATCCCGTCGCGCATCGCCACGCCGGTATCGTGCAAGTCTCCCCGCGGGAGCATGACGAGCGCCGATTCATCGCCCGCAGCCTCGCCCGCGCGGGCAAGGCGTTACGATCGCCGTATTTCGGCAACATCGGCGTCCTCATTCTGCTGTGCGTCATCTCGTTCCATCCCTGCTTCGATCTGGCGAAGATTGTGTCGAACAGTATCCTGTGCCTCGGTGCGAAGGCGGCGTTCGCAGCGACGGTCAATCTCGTCGTCAACGACTGGACCCCGACCATCCAGGCCTTCCTCGCCGGGCGCCTTCTGCGCTGGATCGGTCTCAGCCTGCTGGTCGCGCTGCTTCCTGCGCTGACGGTCGTTCGCGCCGGCATGCGGGCGAAGCTGCGGTCATTGGCCAGCCTCATGCTTGGGCGGCTGCGCGGCGTTCTGCGCGCTTCGCCGCTTCCCGTGGGAAGGCCGATGCCCGAAGGCCGCGCCGCAGGCGCCATTCACGAAAAGGTCAATGGCCGCCAGCGCCACGAACCTAGGAAATTACACTCAGTGTAATATATCTGCCGGACTTGATCAGTGCTGGAGATAGCCGATGTCCGGTTGGAGCGCCCATGAGATTTCCTCGCAGCAACGGCGTTGCGCCGTCGTGACGGGCACGGGCGGCCTCGCTTACGAGGATGCCCTTGCACTCGCGTGCGCGGGCGGCGATGTGATCATCGCGGGCCGCAATGCCGCCAAGGGCGCCGATGCCGTGGCGCGGATCCAGTCCCGTCAGCCGAGAGCGAACGTCAGGTTCGAGCTGCTCGATCTTGCGGATCTTCATTCGATACGCGCCTTCGGCTCCCGCTTGCGCGCGGGGCGGACAAGCCTCGACCTGCTCATCAACAATGCCGCCGTCATGGCGCCGCCTGACCGGCAAGTGACGCCCGACGGGTTCGAATTGCAGTTCGGCACCAACCACCTCGGTCATTTCGCGTTGACCGCCGAGCTTCTCCCGCTGCTGCGAAAGGGCGTTGGGGCCCGTGTCGTCACCGTGTCCAGCGTCGCCGCCCGCGGCGCATCGATCGAATTCGACAATCTGCAGGCGGAGCGCTGGTACAAGCCGATGGCGATCTATGGCCAGTCCAAGCTCGCGAACCTGATGTTTGCGTTCGAGCTGCAGCGGCGAAGCCGGGCCTCCGGCTGGGGCATCACCAGCGTTGCCGCCCATCCCGGCATTTCGCGCACCGACCTCATTCCGAACGGTGCCGGCCGGATGAGCCTCGCTGGCATCGCGCGCAGCGCGCTGTGGTTCCTGTTTCAGCCGCCGGCGCAAGGGGCGCTGCCGACGCTGTTTGCGGCGACATCGCCGGACATCGTCCCCGGCGGCTATTACGGTCCGGACAAGTTCGGCGAAACGCGGGGGTCACCGTCGGTCGCGCGCGTGCCGCCGCAGGCCGATGACGATGCGGTGGCGTCGCGTCTGTGGGATGTCTCGGCAAGACTGACCGGCGCGAGCTTCGTGACGGAGTCGAACCGCGCCATGGCGAGGACGGATTCATGCGCGTGACGCGGCTCGGCGCGGGCACGATGCGCGTTGCGCTGTGCGGGCTCAGCGCCAGCTGGGTTTTGCTCGCCGTTCCAAGTCCGGCGGCGGCGGATGCGGATATTCGCGCCACCTACGCCGTCACGCTCGTCGGCCTGCCGCTTGCGAACGCGACGCTGGATCTGGCGGTCCGCGGCAATCTCTACACGGCCCGCGTTACCTATCAGAGCAGCGGAGCAACCAGGCTGCTCAGCGATGCCGCCGGCGTGGCGGCATCCAGCGGCGCCTACAAGGACGGCCGCCTGGTCCCCGCAGGCTTCGATCTCGATTATCGGAACGGTAAGCGCAGGCAGAAGGTCACACTCGGCATGGCCGAGGGCGTCGTCAAGACGATGACGATCGATCCTCCGCTCGAGCTGACCTCGGATCAGCCAGCGATCGAAGCAAAACACCTCAATGCAGTCGCCGATCCCCTGAGCGCACTGCTCATTCCGGCCGGCAGGGGTGAGGACAAGGCAAAGGGCGATGCCTGCGATCGGACCTTGTCGATCCTCGACGGCCTGCGCCGCTATGACATCCGCCTCGAGCCGCAGGCCTCCGGTTCGACCGACCGCAAAGGTTTTCTCGGCCCAACGACGACCTGCCGCGTCGTCATGAAACCGTTGGCCGGGATGATCGGCGGCGGCGCGAATGCGCGGGCGGAAGGCGCGGATCCGGCTCAGATCGAGGTCACCTACGGCCGCGCCGCTGCGCTCGACCTGCACGTCCCTATCTCGCTTCGCGCTAAAACGCGTTTTGGCGCCGTCAACGTTGCCTTGAGGGAATTTGCCGACAGCCCTGCGAAACCCGGCGGCGCGCGGTGACGTTGAGAAAATAGCCGCCTGGGAGGATGAAGCCGAGGGACTCCAATATGAACCGTCGACATCTGGTGCTGATCGCCTTGGGAGTTTGCCTGATGAGTGCTCCAGCCAACGCTACGCCGCCGAACAAGGTGCTCGGCACCTGGAGAATGGTTTCTGCCCAGATCGATCCCGAGGGCAAGAACCTGCCGGCCTATGGCGCGCGGCCGAATGGGATGCTGACCTTCACGCCGGACATGCACTTCATCGAGGTGCTGACCGATGCGGACGTGCCGCGCTTTGCCTCCAACGCGCGGGGCGAGGGCACGGACGCGGAAAACCGCGCCGCCATGGCCGGCAGCATCGGCTTTTTCGGCACCTACACGGTGGATGAGAACGGCGAGTTCAGCGGCAACAAGGTCGAAGGCTGCACCTTCCCGAACTGGATCGGCAGCGTCCGGACGCGGCAGGACCTGCGCCTGGTGGTCGACGGCGACGTCATGACCGAGAATTTTCAACGCCCCGACGGCACGAAGATCCGCATCACGTTTGAGCGGGTCCGCTAGCGTTGTCCGCTGGACAAGGTGCTGAGCCATTACGACACTGCGGCACGAAAAGGGCTTGGCGACGTGTGGCGGCAAGGAGGCCGCGATCGCCGGCGACGGGGCGGTGCAACCTTCGGCAAGCCCGCCGCCATCGCGAATTCCAGCATTTGCAGCAAGACGTAGGTGATGCTACATAATAAAGCGTAAGCACATACCTGAACTGCTGAAAGGCTGAATCGATGCAAATTCGTACGCTTCCGCGCCGGCGCTTCGGTTCGACCGGTCAGGCGTCAAATGTCGCCTTCCGCCTCCCGGCCATCGTCGTGCTCGGCTTGGCCGGCGCGATGGGGCCCGCGCTCGCGCAGCAGGGTTCCGAAAGCACGGTGGCAGCCGCTGCGACGCTCCCTCGCGATCTCAGCCCCTGGGGCATGTTCATGCAGGCCGACATCGTGGTGAAGACCGTCATGGTGGGGCTTGCTTTCGCCACGTTGGTGACGTGCACGGTCTGCCTGTCCAAGGCGATTGAGATGTTCGGCGCGCGCCGCAATGTGAGGCGCGCTCTGCGCGAGCTCGAGGGGGCGCGGAGCCTCGACGAGGCCGTGCAGACGGTCCGCGAGGGGCCCGTCGCACGATTGCTGGAGGCGACGGTCGCCGAACTCGATCTCAGCACCGACCGGATGGACAAGGACGGCATCAAGGCGCGGATTGCGTCCCGCCTGCAGCAGATCGAGGCGGCCGCGAGCCGGCGTATCGCGTTCGGCACCGGTGTGCTCGCGACCATCGGAGCAACCGGCCCCTTCGTCGGCCTGTTCGGCACGGTCTGGGGCATCATGAACAGCTTCATCGGTATCTCGAAATCGCAGACCACCAACCTCGCGGTGGTTGCGCCCGGCATCGCGGAAGCGCTGCTGGCGACTGCGCTCGGGCTCGTCGCCGCCATCCCGGCGGTGGTGGTCTACAACCTGTTTGCCCGCCAGATCGGTGCGTATCGCGCGCTGCTGGTCGACAGTTCGTCGGAGATCGCGCGCCTGGCGGGCCGGGATCTCGATGGCGGCGGCATCAGCGCCAAGCGATTGCGGCTCGCGGCGGCGGAGTAGGCCGATGGCGATCAATCTCAATCAGGCCGGCGGCGACCTCGCCGAGGTTAATGACATCAACGTCACGCCGTTCATCGACGTCATCCTCGTGCTCCTGATCATCTTCATGGTTGCTGCGCCGCTCGCGACGGTCGACATTGCCGTCGACCTGCCGGCTTCGAATGCCCAGCCGCATCCGCGTCCGGACAAGCCGGTCTATCTCACCGTGAAGCCGGATCTCTCCTTGTCCGTCGGCGAGGAGACGGTCAGCCGTGCCGCGCTCGCCGGCGCACTCGATGCCGCCACCAACGGCCAGAAGGATGCGCGGATTTTTCTTCGCGGCGACAAGATGGTTCCCTACGGTGAGATCATGCGGGTCATGAATGGACTGCGCGCGGCCGGTTACCTGAAGGTCGCGCTGGTCGGGCTGGAGCAGACGACTGAACCATGAAGCGTCTCGCCGCCGAAGACGCAGCGGACCTGAAGCGCTGGACTTTCAGCAGCCTCGCCGTTCTGACCATGTACAGTGCACTCGCCGCTTCGCTCGCGACGTGGCAACGGCAGGACGATCTCGATCCCGCCGAGCCGGCGGGCGCCGTGGTGGTGGACCTCGCGCCGCTGCCTGCGGCCCCATCGACCACGCCGACCGAGATTCCGCCCGGGCCGGAGCAGGTGATGTCCGAGGCGCGCCCCGAGGCGAAGCCGGAGGTCGCACAGCTCGACGATGCGCCCGAGCTTCCGCAGGCGGCCAACCCGGAGGCCGTCGTCGATGCGCGCACCAAGGCGCAGCCGGACGCCGCCCCGGAGCAACAGGCCGCCGCGGCGACGTCGGCACCGCCGGCCGTGTCGGAACGCATCGCGCCGGTGGCTGCGGCGCCAACCCAGGGTCAGCCGAACCAAAAGGACTCGCAGGCGATCGCGACCTGGCGTTCGCAGATCCTGGCACTGGTCGAACGCAACAAGCGCTATCCCGAAGCCGCTCGGTCGCGCCGGGAACAGGGCATCGCCCAGGTCCGCTTCACGCTGGATCGTAACGGGATCGTAGGCGACGCGCGCGTGATCCAGAGCTCGGGCTCGGATGCGCTGGATGGCGAAGCCGTTGCTTTGCTGAAGCGCGCGCAACCGTTTCCGGCTCCCCCCGACACCTTTGCCGGCGACCTGGTGGTGGTCAGGCTGCCGATCCGGTTCACCGTCAAGTGAGCGGAGGCGCTCCGTTACGCGCATCGTTCAACCGGGGCTGAATTCGAGCGGCGGTGGAGGTCCTGCCCTCGCTCGGGGAGATCTGAATTAGTCGCCCGCGATCATCGCGCCGAACTTGTAGTTCACACCGACGCGGACGGTGTCGGTCCTGACCTGCGCATCGGAATCGAACGAGGTTGCCATGCCGCTGGCCATGTTCGGCGTGGCGCGGAACGAGCCGAGATCGGCGTGGAGATACTCGATCCGTCCGGTCCAGTTGCCGAGCAGCCGACTTTCCAGGCCGGCGCCGACCGCCCAGCCGAAGCGGAAGGTGTCGACGTTGAAGGGCGTCGTCGTCGCAACGCCGGTCGTGGTGAAGCCCGACACCGATCCGGATGAGCTCACGGTTCCGAACGGAACGCCGGCCGTGAGGTAGGCGAGGGTTGCGGGCGTCACCGCGACGCCGACGCGGCCGCGCAGCGAGGCCATCCAGTCGAGCCGATAGGCCATGCTGGCCGTCGTCGGCGCATCGAGCGGGAGCAGAGCTGCGTTGCAGGCGGCCGTCGGGCATGTGGTCGACGACTGGCCGTGCTGGTCGGCGTAGACGAAATCGCCTTCGATGCCCGCCACCATCCGTCCCATCGTCCAGTTGTAACCGGCTTGGACGCCGAGCCCCGCATGATCGAGCCGCGCGCTCGGGCGCTCGCCATAGAGCGGGGTCTGGCTCGCATTGTCGATGAAGCCCGCATAGGTCTTCGCGGCGCCCCATGAATATCCAGCATTGCCGCCGGCATAGAGGCCGCTCCAGTCCCACGATGGCGCGGATGGCGCCTGACCGAAGATCGACGGTGTATCCTGCTCGCGCGCGATGCCGATCCTGTTCGTCGCGAGCGCGTCGGCGCCGTATTTGACGTTGAGGAACAGCTTGACGGTCCGGCCCGGCTGCAGGATCTCGTCCTTGTGGAACTGCACGGAGTTACGGATGTCGGCGTTGAGCAGATTGTCGCCGATCAGACCCGTCGCCAATTCCACCGCGCCCCAAGGCGAATCCTTCCAGCGCTGCCGGTGCTCGATCTGGAGCTTGAGCAGATTGTAGCCGTCGGTCGGCGTGTCGAATTGCGCGAAGTCGTTCTGCCGGAAGGCGTGCAGCAGGTTCAGCCGCGCGTACCAGGCGTCGCTGCGCCAGTACACGCCGCCGCCGAGCCGCATCGGCGGGATGCGCGGCACGTTGGTGCCGTCGGTGAAGGTGGCGCGCACCACGTCGAACTGGCCTTCCAGGCCGAAGATGCCGCCGGAGAGCGGCGACACGTCCCATTGCCACGACAATTCGCCGCCGCGGAAGATCGCGTCGCGCTGGGAGTAGGCGACCTGGATGTAGTCGCCGGTGCCGCCGGCCACGCAGCTCGCGAACGTCGCCCCGCAGAAATTGCCGGTCGACTGGCCGAAGATGAACTTGTCGTAGCGGGTGTAATAGAGATTGGCATCGAACCTGACATCGCCGCGGGTTCGCTTCAGGCCGATCTCCGCGGTGTTGGCGGTCTCGAGAGAGAGGTCGGGGTTACCGATCTTGAAGGTTTTCTCCGAATCGTCGGGACCGCTCGCGAACAGTTCGAGCGCGCGCGGCGCGCGCTGGATCCGCTGCAGCGTCAGGCTCGCCTGAAGATACGACGGCAGATCCTTGATCACGCCGAGGCTGAGGCTCGTCGGCAGGAAGCTCGACCGGGACGGCGCATTCGCCGGTTCGTTCGGCGGCGGCAGGTAGCTCGATGGAAATTCGAACGAGGTGCCGGCAACGTCGACGGATTCGATGCGGGCGGCGAACTGGGTTCGCAGCGTATCGGTGTGCTGCAATTCCTCGAAGACGTATCCGGCGGCCGTCGTGGTCTGGGCCGGCAGCAGGATGGCCTGGCCGATCGTGTCGAGGCGCTGGTAGGCGCCCTGGACGCCGACGATGCCGGTCAATGCCCCGAGCGGCGTCGCTACGGGCCGGCTTTCCACTTCGACCTTGCCCTCGGTCGCGCGGTTCTTGAACGTCGCGCCGATGGTCTGGAAAGTCCCGAAAGCGGTCTGGTTGACGTCGACCTCGTCGTGCCGGTAGTCCGAATAGCTGAGCCAGTAGCGAACGGCCGCGATGGCCATTGCGTCCGGACGATACTCGCCCTTGCTCATGATCTTGGTTTGCTCGAGATCGTTATGCTGCTGGCTTTCCGCCGATGCGATGCCGGGGACGTGGTAATCGCTGGTGAAACGAGAGATCGACAGGCCGGCATATCCGCCATCGAACAAATAGGAGCCGCCGATCGCCGCGCCGGCGCTCTGCATCGCCGAGTTCGGCTGTCGTCCGTTGAAGGCCGGTGCCGGGCTGGGCGGCGCGAGGTAAGGGTAGCTCGGAATCCGATAGTCCTGGGCGCCGCGTCCATAGACGTCGGCGTGCACGGCAGCGTTGCCGGCACCGGCGTCGAGCAGCAGACCGCTTTCCCAGCCATTGTCGACCGAGGTGACGGCCGACCGCAGCTCCGCCGCCATTCCGCCGACGGGCGCGGCGGTCGGAATCCGGTTGTTGGTGACGTCGACGATGCCGCCCACGGCCTGAGAGCCGAAGCGCAGGGCGCCCGGCCCGCGAAAGATCTCGGTCCTCTGCAGCGCCAGCGGATCGAGCGGAACGCCGTGATCCTGCGCGATGTCGGAGACGTCGACGCTGCCGATGCCGTTCTCCTGGATTCGGACCTTGGCGTCGGACAGGCCGCGCAGCACAGGGCGTGACGACTGGGTCGACAGGCCGGCCGAGGTCGCTCCGGGTGCGGTGAAGAACAGGTTTCCGAAGCTCGGGCTCGCGCTCGTCTGGATCTGGTCGCCGGTCAGCGCCGATGGTGCGAAAGGCGGAACGGCGGAGGCGACCGTCGGCAGTGTCGCGGGTGCCGGTGCACTGCGCGATGCGGTGGTCCGGCCAGCCGCTTCATTGCGCGTGGTACGGCGGGTCGGCCTGCGCTGCCGGCTTTCGACCGTAACCTGCGGAATCTCGATCTCTGACGGCGCGTTGGCCTGTGCCGGCGATGACGGCTGCGCCGAGGTGGCGGTGGACGGAGACCCGGACGCGCTGGGGGCCGGCGCGGGAGCTGCTGCGGGCCGCGCGTTCGATGCATCCGGCGTCGCTTGTGGCTGGGACTGGGCTGCGGGCGGCCTGGACGGGCTGTCGGTCGAAGGAGGGGCGGCCTGCTGGGCTGCTGCGATTCCGTGCAAGCAGATCAAGGCGACCGACGTCGTGCCCGAAAGGGCCCGACGAGCAACGCAAACACGCATCCCCAACCTCCAACGCGTTCTCAACGCATAGCAACGACACCAATATGTAGCTTAAGCTACAATTGCGAGGCATTTGCTACGATGTCAAGGCGGGGCTGTTGCAATTGCGAGGCTGTTGCAGGAAGGCGACAGGGGCAATTCGTCAGCTTGCAATGTCCTGCCGGCGAGCCCATGGTCGATCGGCCATGAATGCGGATTCTCCCATGAGCCGGAAGGCTTCACCGACTCGCAAGCCCTCGCTGCATGCCCTGCCGACGGAACAGGCACAGGCGCGACGCTTCGGGAAGGCCCGCACCGCGCGGTCGACGGCGATCCTGGAAGACTATGTCGAGTTGATCGCCGATCTGATCGAATCGACGGGTGAGGCGCGCGCCACCGACATCGCGCGCCGATTGGGGGTGTCGCATCCCACCGCGATCAACACGATCGCGCGGCTGAAGCGCGAGGATCTCGCCACGGCGCGTCCCTATCGCGGCATTTTCCTGACCGAGAAAGGCGAGGCGCTCGCAAGGCGCGTGCGCGCCCGCCACCGTCTCGTTCTCGAAGTGCTGCTCGCGCTCGGCGTGCCCAGGGAGGCCGCCGAGGCGGATGCCGAAGGCATCGAGCACCACGTCTCGGAGGCGACGCTCAAGGCCTTTTCCGATTTCCTCAAGGGACCGCGGATCAGGAAGGCGAGTTGAGCAGGGCCCTGCTGCTCCAAGATGTTCGCCGCCCGCCGCTCGTCACAACTCAGCCGTAGCGCCCGTCCGTTTTGCTGCCGCCGAAGGGCAGCTGGTGAGGCATTGACGTCGATCAGGTCCACGAGGCACCAGAAAAACAAGCGATTCCCGCTGTTTTCGGCCCAAACTGATCCGGCCGAGGCCAGATGCGGTCGGTTGACGGATGTTCTGCCGTTTTCTGCACAGGCCATGTCGGAACCCAAGCCGGCCGTTCGTCTTGAATCCAAGCCGCCTCGAACCGGAGTTCTGCGTACATGGCCCCCCGCGCCAATTGGAAAGGCTTCCTGAGACTGTCCCTCGTCACCTGTCCCGTGGCGCTCTATCCCGCCACCTCAGAGAGCGAGAAGATCTCGTTCAACCAGCTCAACCGGCAGACCGGCCACCGCATCAAATACCTGAAGGTGGACGCGGAGACCGGCGACGAGGTCACGAACGAGGACATCGTCAAGGGCTACGAGCTCGAGAAGGGCCAGTATATCGAGGTCTCCAAGGAGGAGCTCGAGGAGATCGCGCTGGAGTCCACGCGCACCATCGAGATCGACGAGTTCGTTGCAAGGTCCGACATCGACCCGCGCTATCTGATCCGCCCCTATTACATCCGCCCGGACGGCAAGGTCGGCCACGACGCCTTCGCGGTGATCCGCGAGACCATCCGCGAGATGGACAAGGTCGCGATCGGGCGCGTGGTGCTCACCAACCGCGAGCACATCATCGCGCTGGAGCCGATGGACAAGGGCCTCGTCGGCACGCTCCTGCGCTACCCCTACGAGGTGCGCAGCGAGCAGGAATACTTTGACGAGATCCAGGACGTGAAGGTCACCAAGGACATGCTCGATCTCGCCCGGCACATCGTCAACCAGAAGGCCGGACGCTTCGAGCCCGAGAAGTTCGAGGACCATTACGAGACCGCGCTGATAGAGCTGATCAACGAGAAGCGCGCCGGCAAGGTGATCCGGCCGAAGGAGCGGCCCAAGGGCGAGAACGTCGTCGACCTCATGGAGGCGCTGCGGCGCAGCGTCGGCAAGGAGGCCGCGCCCGCGAAGGCAGACAAGCCGGCTAAGAAGCCGAGGAAGGCGGCGGCCGGCCAGAAGGAGATGCTGATGCCGATCGCCGGCAAGAAGCAGCCGAAGGAAGCGGCGGCGAAGAAGCCAGCGGCGGGGGCCCGGCGGAAGTCGGCTTGAAGCACCCGAGTGCACCGCTGGGCGAATCGTATGTCCCTGGTCCCCAGGTTTATCCGCGCCGGTTGATGCCCGCCGCAGTGCCCGGCCGCGACGAAGCTACCCGGGTCCTCGCACGTATAGCGAGATAAACCGATCGATCATCGGGTTGATCTGCTCCGGCACTTCGAGCGACAGGAAATGCCCGGAGCCGACCGCCTTGGCGGTGATCAGTCGCGGGCACAATGCCGCAAAACGATCCAGGTCCGCCAGCCGATGGGCCGCCTCGATGTAGAGCACCGGGACCTGGCAGGCCTGGGCGCACGCGCGCGCCCGATGCACATCCCAGGGAAACAGACTTGTAAACGTGGAGACCAGCACGTGCTGTGGTGTCGCCAGAAAGGTCTGTTCGACATGGGCGCGGCATCTGTCAGTCGGCAGACAGGAGTCCGCCACGATTCTGCGCACCTCGTCCGCAAAATTCGCGCCCTTCAAGCCTTCCAGATACCCGGCAAAAACCGTCCCTGCCGAGGCAGGGAAGAGCACCCCTGAATCGAGCAGCACCAGGCCTGCAGGAAAGTCCGGATAGCGGGCGGCGATCTCGAGCGCCATATTGCCACCCATGCTCTGACCCACGATGACCGGCTTCGTGATCTGCTGCCGGTTGCACAGCCAGACGAGATCGTCGGCAAAGCCTTCGATCGAATAGGCCTGTTGCGGCTTGTCGCTCTCACCATGCCCCCGCAGCTCGGCATTCAACGCTCGACCTTGACGAGCGAAATACGCCATCTGCGGCGCGAAATGCGTGCGGTCCCCGCCCAGGCCATGGACGAAGAGGAATTGAAGCGGTCCCGCCCCGGCGATGTCGAAGGAGAGCTGGATCCCGTCACGCGCGAGTTTCATGAGTCGTCTCCGTATTCACCGTTCAGGTGTCTCGGGGCGAGTCCTCAATCTAACTGGCGTGCGCCCGGAGGCAATCCTTTCGCCCGGCGAGTTAGGCTGCCCTCGCGGAGGGACCGTGGTCTCATCGTCGGCTCATCGGAGTTGGTCACCAGCTCTTACGCAAATGCGACCGAAGAACGCAGAAGAAAGCGGAGTTCTTGAGTGCACTGTCCCCGTCTCTCCATGCGGAAACCGGATCTCCCGCTCGGTGCTGGCTCAGCAATCTCCGTCCCGGCACTCCGGACAGGTGTCTCCGATCGAGTCCAGGACATCGCGCAGCTCCGCGATCGCGTCGTCGGGCGAGAGGCCGGCCGGCGGCGCCTCGCGGGCAAGATCGATGGCGTGTGCGAGCGCGTGCGGGTCGGCACGATCCTTGGCCCAGCCGTGCTCCTCGCAGTCGTGGATGGCGCCGGCCTCCTGCAGCACATGGATGGCCCATCCCCGCAGCGTGCGGATCGCCGGCCGTCTGTCCCTCGTCATCAGCATGAGAACGCTCCTCGCCGGGACGAATCCGCCCGCCCGCCTGCTCGTTCCCGGCGGTTAGCACGGGTCAGCGATTCCCAAACGGCAGGGCTGCGAATTGTCCACGTGTTCCCATGCCCTGTGGAGAATGCGAGGCGCTGGCGGGGGGCGAGAGCCTGTCGGCAGGCTCCTGAAGCGCGGGGCTATCACGGCTCATGGCGAGATCAACGCGGACACCGATATCGTCGTGCTGACTGAAGCCTGCATCTTCGCTGACAGCCATAGCGACACGCGCGTATCGGTTGATCCATATCAAGAGCTTGCTCCCGGGTTTCGGTGCATTCCCCTGGAGACGGCATATTGGAGCATGAAATGGGCGAGCGTTCCGAGCTGAAACAGGTCTGTCGCCGAAACGCACTCGGCTTTCTTGGATCCGCGGCTGTGTTTGGACTTTTTGCGTCGTCTGCATGTCTCACGGCGTCGCAGGCTGAAGCTCAAACCGCGGCGACGCCGAGCACGCCCGCAACACCGCCGGCAGATGCGTCGAAACCTTCGGCAACGGGCCCGGCACACCAGACCAGGCGAATGAAAAGGCGGGCCTCCCTCCGCGCACGCCGCAAGAAGGCCTTGGAGCAAGCCACCACCAAAAAGCAATAGAAGCGCGGAGCGAGCCGCGCGGGCCGCACTGGAAATCCGGCCGCGACGGAATGGCGGTGCTGCAGGCCTCCGCGGAGCCAGCAGTTTTGTCCCGAGGAACCCAGTGTTGAGGGGCGACTTATGTCGTCATCGGTCTCTGAGGACTCGCCATGGCCATTGATGCGTTCGCCGGCACCACGCCGGTGTTTCTCCCCGAGCAGTTCTTCGTCGGCCGCCTGGAAGGATGGGCGGTGGTCGAAAGCCTTGTCGGCGGGGTCCTGAAGCGCGCGTCGATTACCGCTCATGGCGAGCTGGATGCGGACACCGACACCGTCGTCTTGACCGAAACCTACACCTTCGATGACGGCCACAGCGACACGCTGCGCTGGACGATTCACAAGCTGGGCGACGGCCGATACACCGGCCACGAAAACCGCCTGGAAGGCGAAGCCACCGGCGAGCAGGCCGGTTGCGCCTTCCATTGGAAATACACGCGCGACACGCCCCAGGGCGATGGCAAGTCGTTCAAGCTGAACTTCGATGATTTGTTCTACGCGATCGACGATCGCGCGTGCATCGTTCGCGGAAGTGCCGGGCGTGCGGGCATCCCGTTCGCGACGGGGCATGTGACGTATCGGAAGGTTTAGGGTTGGGCGGCACGACCTCAGGGCGTGACCAGCTCAGCCGTCGAACCGCCAGCTCGCCGTCACCCAGCGATAGCCGTTGTCCGTTTTTCTGATGTTGCCGATGCCCGGGAACGGAAAATGGAACCCAAGCACCGGGATGCGGTCCGTCGCGGCGCGGTCGAACAGGCGCCTGCGCGACTGCAAGGCGGAGTCAGGATCGAGATCAGGACCGGGCCGCCAGGCATTGTCGATGTTGAGCAGGGGGCTATAGGCGGCGTCGGACGTGATCAGCAATGCTTGCGCGCCGGAATGCACCAGGATCGCCGACATGCCCGGCGTGTGGCCACCGGCGGCGATCGTCGTGATGCCCGGCAACAATTCGCTGCCCGGCCGGTACAGCACGGCAGACTTGGCGACCGGTGCCACGCTGCGCTTGATATTCGCGATGAAGGCGCGGCGGAAGTCTTCCGGCATAGGCAGCCGCGACAGGTCCGGCTCATTGCGGATGAAGAACGCAAAATCGTCTTCGGGAATATAGACGGTCGCCTTTGGAAAAGCGCTCGATCCGTCGGCGCGGCTGAGATTGCCGACGTGATCGGGATGGGTATGGGTGATCACGATGGCGTCGACGTGTTCGGGCTGCACGCCGATCGCCGCAAGATTGCGGAACAGATGTCCGCCATCGGGGCCGAGTGTTTGCGCTGCACCTGCCTCGATCAGGATTCGCCTGACCGATTTCCAGCAGAAGCGTGTTCAGGTTGAGCCTGAAAGTATCGGTCGGCAAGAACGCATCGCTCAACGTCCTGCCGAGTTCCTCCGCCTGCGCGGTAGAGGCGTAGATGCGCGGATTGCCGCTCAGCGTGCCGTCGCTGACGACGGTCGCCTTGATATCGCCGACCCGAAAGCTGTAGTGGCCGGAATTGGTCTTAGGCGCCTGCGTTTGCGCGATCGCTGCCGGCATGCCCAGCAGCGGCGTCATCGCTCCGGCCGCGCTGCCGGCGAGCAGGAGGCGGCGCGTGATGTTTAGATGTGATGGCATAACGGCGTCTCCGGCGTAGCGGCGATGGAAGGCAACGTATGTCAACCTGGCGTCATCCACAAATATCATGATAGAATTTACGTTATGCGCACGATGGATTTGGCGAAAGTCGACCTCAATCTGCTGGTGGTATTGCATGCGCTGCTCGAGACCGGCAGTGTCACGCGCGCCGCTGAGCGCCTCGGCAGCAGCCAGCCGGCGATCAGCCGCGCGCTGGCAAAGCTGCGGCGCCTGTTCGGCGACCGGTTGATGGTGAAGGCGGCAAGCGGCATGATGCCGACGCTCCGCGCCGAGGCGATGCGCGAGCCGCTGGCGACCCTGCTCGGCGGCGTCGAGACATTTCTTCACAAGCCGAAGTTCTATCCTTCCGCCACCGATCGCATCTTCCGTATCGCGACGACCGATTATGGAGCGCTCGCCATCCTGCCCAATGTCGCCGCCCGCTTCGCGCGCGAGGCACCCGGTGCGGCGATCGAAATCGTCAGCTTCTCACGTGACGTGTTTCGCATGCTCGCTGACGGTCAGGTCGATTTCGTGCTGTATGCCGATAACCCGGTATCCGGCTCGTTTCGGGCGCGCGAGCTGTTCCGCGAAAGTTTCGTGACGCTGATCCGGCAAGGGCATCCTTTGCTGAAGGAGCTGCGGGGGGCGAAGGACGTGCTGCCGATCAAGCTGTTCACGACCTGGCCGCACATCGTGGTCAGCATTTTCGGCGGGCAGGGCGGACCGATCGATACGGCCTTGGCCGAGCGCGGCTACAAGCGGCACGTCGCGTTGCGTGTGCCATATTTCGCAACGGCCGCGGTGATCACGGCAGCGTCGGATTACCTGGTGACGATGCCCTCGCGGGCGGCCCGGCAGCTTGCGCCGCGACTCGGCCTCGTGATGCTGAAACCGCCGGCGCAGGTGACGCCCTACGGCTATCGCCTGCTCTGGCACGAACGAAGTCACGACGATCCCGGCGCGGTCTGGCTGCGCCGGCTCGTGATCGATGGCGTCAAATCGGCGGGCGAAGGCGCCTGACCGACGCACAAATCTCGGACCGGCTTGCTGCCGCAATAGCCGACAGGTTTCCTCCCGGGGAATCAGGTGCCGAGAGGCGGCTTATGTCGTCGTCGGTTTCGAAAGGAAAGCCATGGCCATAGATGCGTTCGCCGGCACCGCGCCCAGGTTTCTCCCGGAGCAGTTTTTATCGGCCGCCTGGAAGGATGGGCGGTGGTCGAAAGCCTCGTCGGCGGGCTCCTGAAACGCGCGTCGATCACGGCGCATGGCGAATTGGACGCGGACACCAACACGGTCGTCCTGACCGAAACCCACACCTTCGATGACGGCCACAGCGACACGCTGCGCTGGACGATTCACAAGCTGGGCAAAGGCCAATACACCGGCCATGAAAATCGCCTGGAAGGCGACGCCACCGGCGAGCAGGCCGGTTGCGCCTTCCATTAGACCTACACACACGACACGCCCGAGGGCGATGGCAAGTCGTTCAGGCTGAACTTCGATGACTGGTCGGCGGCCGATGCCAACCCCAACATCCTATTCTACGCGATCGACGATCGCGCCTGCATCGTGCGCGGAAGCGCCGGGCGTACGGGTATTTCATTTGCGACGGCGCATGTGACTTATCGGAAGGTTTAGGCTTCAGACGGTCAACGTTGCGGAGCAGCAACGCGCCCTGCAATTTCAGTGCGCTGTCACCGAAATTGAAGAAGCAATTCGGCCGAAAGCGAACGCGCAAGTTGTGCAAAACCCGCACAAAGCCGGAACGCGGACTACCACTACGGGAATCAGGCTATACTCGAACCATGATTCGAGAGGGGCCCTTGCCGGGGCTCCCTCTCGAACCCGCATAACGCAGCTAGGGGCTGCTAGCGGGCATTGGCGATACCAACAGCCGGACAATGAGTCCGGATTCGTCAGCAGTCAATAGTGGCCCCACATCAGAGAGGGGCCAGAATGGCCGTCTTCGCAGTAAGCTTTGATCTCGAATACGACACCGACTACCAATCACGTTACTCCAGTTTCATGGAGCAAGTAAAAAAGACGGGCGATTGGTGGGGAGACACAACCTCGTTCGTAATCGTTCGCACGGCAGAATCTATCGACTCATTTTGTTCGCGCATCTATGTCGATTCCCGTTTCAACGCCACGAAAGACTTGTATCTCGTTTCTGATACGGAAAAACTCTCCGCTCGCATTCGAGGGAAAATACGAGACCGGGATATCTTTAACCTCATGCCCTATTTGATAGAGCTATGATGCACTTCGACCCGCCTGCGTAGCTAACGGCCGACAACGCGCAATAGTTCAAGGTGCCGGCTGTTTTGTTTCTTTGAACCTCCAGGGCCCGCCTTGTCGGGCGGGCTTCTTCACCTTGGGGTTTTCCTTCCGCGGTTCGCTACCATTTGAGCCTAGCGCAGCTTCGCTTCTCCGAATATTCTTTAGGTGCATCAGCCATGACAGAAGCCACTGACGACAATTATACTGGAGGGCTGCTAGCGAAACTCTTCAAAAACGTCGCGCCCTGGTGCTGGGATTGGAAGTACAATCCGCGCCTGTTTCACCATATGCATGCCATGGGCGTCATAGCTGCAAACTACAATGAGTTGGAGGGCCAGTTCTACCGCCTGTTCTTCTTGAACATGCATAAGTTCGAGGTTGGCAAATTAGTATTCTCCAAGCTCAACAACGCTGAACGGATGGAGGTTGCACTAAAGGCCGCCGAGACAGAACCACTAGCATTCGGCGAGCTATTTGAGCATTTCATTTCCGGGTACGGCATCGCCACCGAAAACCGAAACATCCTTATGCACTCGAAAGCTCACAATGCATGGCCCAAAGAGGCGGACCTTTCCCACCTCACGCTGGCTAAAGCCTCGAAGAAAAGCCCTGACCAAAACAATTTCATCAGCCTAGACATCTCCGAGCTGCGCAATATCGCAAACGATATCGATCAACTCACGAACTTCGGTTTTCGGCTCTTCATGTGGCGCGTGGCTCTGCCTACTGGCGGGCTGATCATTTGGGACGATGGCGAGCAATACAGGCCGTCATTGCCAGATAAACCTGCTCCACCACGCAGGCTGGTTCTCGGAGATCAACCAACTATGGCAAGCACTCTTCCCCGGTCCTCCTCATCTGGGAAGTAACCACAGGCGCTTCCGCCCGAAGCACCGTCCATAGCGTCAGATTCTTTAGCGTGTCGGGTCAAGTGTAAACTTCCCCTCTAAAGCCTGGTCAGCGCACTCAGGGCGGATATCACCGATCGAATCGAGGGGCATCGTCGTTCTCCGCGATGCCCGATCCGCGAAAACGCCGTCCGGTGGATGCTGCCGCAAGATCGACGCACGTTTCCTAGCGTTCAGGTAGGCCCGAGCACTTGCCCAGCCATGCTCCTCGCTTCGTCGATGGCGCCGGCCTCCTGACGCACGTGGACGGCTCATCCGCGCAGGGTGCAGATCGCCGGCGTCGTTCTTCAGCATGCGAGATCGCTCCTGCGGCACGAATCCTTGCCGCCGCCGAATCGTTCCGCGCATGCGGTAGTCAAAGGTGTGAAGTTGCGCCTTTTGCCATACTGACCGACGAACCGGTCGAGTTGGTGGCACCTTATCACGACCGTATGCCGGTGGCTCTTCGGAATCCCGAGGTGGCTGAACGCCGGAACTCCCGCTCGAAGCATCAGGCAGCTCTCTCCTGACGAGTACCGGCTCCGGCCTTTGGAAGCGGGCATCCAATAATGCCTTCGAAAAGAATCTCGCCGGAATTGAGAGTTGACATTTCCGGTCTGCGGCTCTGAATAAAACCGTTTAAATTCTGCATTTGTGCTTCGCTGCTGTCATTCATGAGCAAAGCCTCAAAAATTATCGAGAAGATACTTGCCGCGCTGGCAAAAGCGCAAGGCATGTCACCTTCGGCGCTGATCAAGGACGACCATTTCAAGCTCCCGCGACTAATTCCTGCTGGGACCGGCGGAACGATTCAGATCACAAAGGAGGTCGATGATCTCATCACGAAACTCGCATATGAGCTCAAAACGGCGCGTCCGGCTCTGGCACGGAACGCCAAGGAGAGCGAATGGCGAAACTGGGTTCGCGGGGCCGTAGGGCCGCTGGTCGCCAGCACGCCGCTGTCAGACCCGGCCGGAGAGGCACCTGCCTTGCTTACGAAGCTTGATTATGCACTCAACGCTATCGTTGCCAATCTGGCCGCGCGTGAGTACGCCTTCGGAACAACACTGTTCTCCAAGGGAGACGTTGCGCCATTCTCTTTCGGGCCGGTGATGCTTGAGCCGCGCCAGGTCTGGCTTGATCGCAAAACAGCCGAGGGCGGCATTACGTCGGTAACCCAGCGGCGGATGAAGCGCATATGGACAAGTGCCCGTGTCGGCCCGCGAAAAAGTGAGCGCGAGAAGCTGCGTGAGGATAACATACTCCAGGCAATTGGACCGTGTGACTATGTCTGCACCGTTAAGCTCTCTTCTGCATTTGCAGCCGAAGCAGGTCTTGAGACCGCGTTGACCGCAGCGCGGCTCGCGCTCGCGTGCTCAGCTCTGGCCTTCGAGACGCCGTCGGAGACGCTGCGCGGATTCAATCTGAACTATGATGGTCCCATTCACAATCAAACCGCGCTCCAGTTCATTCCCGGGAAAATTATACTGTCTGGATCGCGCTTGAGCCGTCGTCCCTTCGGACCGTTCATAGAGTCAAGTGATTGGCAGGCGGAGCTGGTTCGCCTCAAGGATATTTATGTGGCGTGCGGCGAAGTGCTATCCAACCTGGTGGATTCCGGCAGGAGTACCGCGCGGCGAGAGATTCTGGAGGCCTTGTTGCAGGCGCTCATTTGGTTTGAAAAGGGGTGCCGGGAGACTGGCGACCTCATGGCGACAGTTGGATTTGCCGCATCTCTCGACGCTTTGGGGAAGGGCACCAAGGCAAAGGGCATCCTAACGATGCTTGAGGCAAGGCTCGGCATCAAGCGAACCGATCGCATCAGCGCTGAAGGTCCAACCTTCCAGTCCGTTCTCGACACCATTTACAGCGAAGGGCGCAGCCGGACGATTCATGGTACGAATGAGAAGATCGGATATGACTGGACCAACACCCGAGTGGTCGCGGAGCAACTCGCGAGATATGCCTTAATAGCTTGCCTCGATTACGTCGCCAAAACACCAACAGCGTCAAAGACTGACGACTTGAAAAAGTAGATGTGGTGCTTGCGGGAAGAGGGTTGTCACCGTGCGAAAACTGCGGATTTCACGGAAGATTTGCGTATCGATCAAGAACTTTCATCAGAATACGATTAGCGTTTGTGAAATTGCGCAACTGGTCTGCGAGTGCGTATTCCCACTTTACGCCATGAAACAGATTGTTGCGGTAACGAAAAACAATGATAAGCGCCGTTGCGAGGCACTGACGGGGAGAGATCTCAGCCCCGCTAAGCACGCCGCGCACCATCGGAACGCGATCACGCGGCCGCAGATGGAGGCCATCAAAGTGATGTGTGAAACGGCCATCTGGACAATATCGTTGCTTAAAATAGGCGAGCTCCTCGTTGACCAGATTGGGCACAAGGATGCCAGCCGCGTCCCAGGAATCAACGGCGGCGCAGATGGCTGCACCGCTGCCGCTTTTGTTTAGAATGCGGCTCTCAAAAAAGGCCCAAAGCAGCGAGAAATCCGCAATAGCGTTTCGTTCATCCTTTGAAAGCTGGTTAAAGCCCGGGGCTCTTGCTTTGAGCCATTCCATTGCTTGAGTCATCGGCGCACGTGGTCGGGTGTTAGTTGGCGGATATCGATTGCAAACGAACGAGGTGCTTCATGAACGAGCTTGTAATCTCGAAGATGAATTCAACCTCAGCTTCATTCACCTGATCGTCGTGCTTAACGTATGTGTTCTGAAACTTCGCATAATAGTCGGCCAGCTTTACAAACATGTTCGCGAGTTCGGGCGAACCGCCTTTCGATTTGATATATGTGCCGAGACTGTTGATCTGGTTTTCGAGCGACTTTTCATTTCCAAAGATACCCCGTAGAAGCTTCTCTAGCGACAGCCGCAAGTCATCGAGCAGATTTCGGTGGAAGGAACCCGTTTCCAGTTTGGTGAAGGCCTGATTATAAAGCGACAGGGCTTCGGGGTATTCTTGCAGCCAGTGACGAGTTTCTTCAATGAGCGTCTCATTGACTTCCGAACTCGGATGCTTCGCCAGGTGCCCATACCGCGTTGCCAGTCTCTGTTTAAGCTCCGTGCGCTTCGCCGAGCGGGTTAGGCCGAATGATCGATGATCGCAAAGCTCGCGAAGGATTCGATATTGCTGGGGACCAGAAAAAGCTCGTAGGTTTTCGTACAAAGCTGTGCGCTTGTTGGAGGCTTGGAAGGGATAAGTTGGGTGCGGCAGCGGCACATCGTACTCGACTCCATAGGCAGCCGTTTCCCTAACGATCACGGCTCCGCTTAGTCCGCCATTAGTGTCGGCGAGTATGTCAGCTGCGTATTGCAGAAAACTGGGTGGAATCTCGCTTTCGTTCAGCATGTGCACTTTCGGAATGTTGCGGCTGCCGAGTAGCAGCGGCCATCGACGAATGATAACGGGCGCGCGCCTGGCCGTAACAAAAAGAGTGCGGCCTTAGCCTCTGTTCCGAAAGTTCCGCACCTTCACGTTCAACAATATTCGAGTCGTCCTGAATTTGCTCCCGCAGATTTTCTTGGTGGGCCCGGCAGGACTCGAACCTGCAACCAGACCGTTATGAGCGGCCGGCTCTAACCATTGAGCTACAGGCCCCGCCGCGAGGCGGCCGCTTTGGTGCGGCCGGCAACGGTGCGCGGTTCGTTTACAGGGCCTGAGGCGGGGGTGCAATCCTCAAGCGTTTTCAAGGCGGAAGGGGCTTCGCCCCCGTCAGGAACAAGCGTCGCATGGAAGCTCTCTGGTCGCGGCGGAACGTCGGGGCTGCGCAGAAAAGCGCAGCTCCCCGGGCGGCTGATGAATTTCGGAATAATGGCATTATGCCCCTGGTTTGCCCGACGAGTCAAAGCGCCAAACGCGCTTCTCGGGGTGCCCGTTGTTGCGCTTTGCTAAGCCCCTGTGATTGCTCAAGTCTTCTACTGTGCATGGGGTTGTTTTCGCCCCTTTGTTGCGAGAGGGCCTGTTGGCCCCCTCGAATTTCGTGCCGGCAGCGTCGCCTAGTCCACCGAGACGCCGGCGAACTCGACCACCTTGCGCCACTTCTCGGTTTCGCCGGTGACCAGCTTGCCGAACTCGGCCGGCGTCATCGCCTTGGGCAGGCCGCCGACTTCAGTGAGCTTGGCCACCAGCTTCGGGTCCTTCAGCGCTTCGCCGACGGCCTTGTTGAGGGTCTCGATCACCTCTGGCGGCGTGCCCTTCGGCGCGGAGATGCCGTAGAAGCCGACCGATTCGAAGCCCGGCACGGTCTCGGCGATCGCGGGCACGTCGGGCACGCTCGGCCAGCGCTGCGGCGAGGTCACGCCCAGCGCGCGGACATTGCCGCCCTTCACCTGCTCCAGCGCGGACGGCAGATTGTCGAAGATCAGCTGCACCTTGTTGGAGATGATGTCGGGGAAGGCAATGGCCGAGCCGCGATAGGGCACGTGCACCATGTCGCACTTCGTCATCACCTTGAACAGCTCGGCCGACATGTGCACCGAGGTGCCGTTGCCGGAGGAGGCGTAGGAGATCTTGCCGGGGTTGGCCTTGCAATAATCGACGAACTCCTGAACCGTCTTGGCCGGGAACGCGTTGGACACGACCAGCATGTTGGTGAGTTGCATGATGCTGGCGACGGGAACGGTGTCGCGCAAAAAATCGAAGGGCAGCTTCTTGTAGAGCGAGGTCGAGATCGCGTTGTTGGGCGCGACGAACAGCAGCGTGTAGCCGTCGGGCGCTGCGTTGATCGCAGCCGCCGCCGCGATGTTGCCGCCGGAGCCGGTGCGGTTCTCGACGATGACCTGCTGGCCGAGCTTGTCCGACAGCCACTGCGCCATGATCCGCGCCACGATGTCGACCGGGCCGCCGGCGGCAAAGCCGATCAGCCAGTGCACGGGGCGGTCGGGATAGGCGGCGGAGGCGGGAGGGGTGTTGCTGAAAAGTGATGCAAGAATGACGAGCCCGAAAACACCTTGACGGAAAATTCGCAACATGACGTCTCCCATTGTTCTAATGTCGTTGCGGGGCATGCTTTCACAAATTCGGGCGGCTGCCTACATCGCCGCAAGTCGGTGTTGACGCAGTTCGTCAGGGACCACCATGAGATTCGCGATTATCGTTCTCGCAGCAGTGCTGCTCGCCGGCCCCGCTACTGCTCAAACCGGAGACAACGCCATTCCGACCACGACGATCAGTTTGGGCACCGCCACGCCCGGCGGCGGCTTTCCGCTCTATGGCAACGCCTTCGCCGAGGTGATGAACGCGGCCGATCCGCAATTGTCCATCGCGCCCCGCAACACCAAGGGCAGCAGCGAGAACATCCCGCTGCTGGAGAAGGGCGAGCTCGATCTCGCGCTGGTCGCGGGCGAGCCGGCCTATGAAGCCTTCGCCGGCATCGGCCGCGCGCCGGTCCGGCTGAAGATCCTCACGGCGATCTATTCCAACCCCGGCCTATTCGTGGTGCGGGCCGACAGTCCCTACAAGACCATCCGCGATCTCGTCGGCCAGCCAGTTGCGTTCGGGGCGAAAGGATCGGGCCTGCCGATCTTGGCGCGCTATGTGCTCGATGGTCTCGGCTTGAAGCAGGACGAGGACTTTAGGGCGGTTTATCTCGACCGCGCCGGCGACGGCCCCGCGATGGTCGAGGATGGCCGCGTCGCTGCGCTGTGGGGCGCCGGCATCGGCTGGCCCGGCTTCGCCGCGGTGGCCTCGAGCCCGTCAGGGGCGCGCTTCATCGCGCCTGATGTCGAAGAGATGACGCGCATCCGCGCCAAGCACGCGTTCCTCAAGCCGCTGCTGGTGCCGGCAAACAGCTATCCGACCCAGACCGCGCCAATCGCCTCGCTGGGCTCGTGGAGCTTTGTGCTGACACGCGAGGATCTGCCGGACGACGTCGCCTATCGCCTCGCCAAGACGCTGCACGGCGTCGAAGCGAATTTCTGCAAGAAGCTCCCGCAGGCCTGCGAGACGACCGCCTCGAACACGGTTGCAGCCGCGCCGAAGCCGGAGCTGATCCATCCCGGCGTCGTAAAGTACTTCCGCGAAATTGGAGTGGTGAAATAGGACGGGGCTGCACCCACAGCCGTCATGGCCGGGCTTGACCCGGCCATCCACGCGTCACTGCGATTGAGGAAAGACGTGGATGCCCGGGTCAAGCCCGGGCATGACGACTGGTGTGTGTCTCACACCCTCACTTCTTCACCAGCGGACAGGCCGGATCCGGCGGGCCGAACGCCTTGTCGCCGGAGATCGTCGTGAGGATCTTGTAATAGTCCCACGGATATTTGCTCTCCTCCGGCGTCTTCACCTGCACCAGCCAGAGGTCGTGCACCATCAGATTGTCTTCGCGCAGTTTGCCGTTGCGCGAGAAGAAATCCTCGATCGGCTTCTCGCGCATCTTGGCGGCGACCTTGAGCGGATCGTCGGTGCCGGTCTCCTTGATGGCGTTGAGATAGTGCATCACGCTGGAATAGACGCCGGCCTGCCACATCGAGGGCATCTTGTTCATCTTGGCGAAATAGCGCTTCGACCATTCGCGCGTCTTGTCGTCCATGTCCCAATAGAACGACGTGGTCAGGAGCAGGCCTTGTGCTGCCTGCAGGCCGAGGCCGTGGATGTCGGTGATCAGCGCCAGCAGCGCCGCCATCTGCTGGCCGCCCTTGAACACGCCGAACTCCGAGCCGGTCTTGATCTCGTTCATGTTGTTGGGGGGGCCGGCGGCAATGCCGATGATCTTGGCCTTGGAGGCCTGCGCCTGCAGCACGAAGGAGGAGAGGTCCGGGGTTGCCAGCGGCGGCCGGACCGAGCCCAGCACCTTGCCGCCATTGGCGGTGACGACGGCGGACGCATCGCGCTCCAGCGAATGGCCGAAGGCGTAGTCGTCGGTGATGAAGAACCAGCTGTCGCCGCCGCGCTTGACCACCGCATCCGCGGTGCCGACCGCGAGCGCGCGGGTGTCGAACACCCACTGGATCGCGTAAGGCGAGCAGAACTTGCCGTGGAAATCCGCGGTGCCGGTGGAGTGGGTGATGAACAGCCGCTTCTTCTCGTTGGCGACGTTCTGCACCGCGAGGCCCACAGCGGAGACCGGCACGTCGACGATCAGGTCGACCTGGTCGACGTCGTACCAGCGCCGCGCGATGGTGCCGCCGATGTCGGCCTTGAGCTGGTGGTCGCCGATCACGATGCTGATCGGCTTGCCGAGCACCTTGCCGCCGAAATCGTCGATCGCCATCTGCGCCGCCGTCACCGAGCCCTGGCCGGTCGGCGCCGAGGCCGGGCCGTTCATGTCGGTGAGCACGCCGATCTTGACGACGTCGTCGGACAATTGCGCCGACGCCGCACCGGACAGCAGCGCCGCCGTCAAGGCGGCCGCGACCGGCACTCCAAATCTGATTGGGTTCATGCTTGTCCTCCCTCGATCCGGCTCGTTGGCCGGTGTTGCCCGGGTATGCCCGGCTGAATTGGTTTCTTTTGCAACTATTTGGGGGCAGGCGTCAATGTCAGGCCGCGAAGCGGATCTGCCCGGCCGGGGAGGGGTCGTAGCCGGTCAGTTCTTCCGCGCGCTGGCGCAGCCGCCTGTCGCCGAGCAGCCGGAGCAGGGCCTGCATGGCGGGGCGGAAATAGCTGCGCTGCCGCATCGCAAGGTCGAAACTCTCCCAGACCAGCGGCACGAAATCGAGCCCGGCCGAGCGCGCCGCCGCGCGCGTCGCGATGCCGCAATCGGCCTGGCCGGCGCGGACCAACTCGGCGAGGTCCGGGCCAGTGAGGGCAGGCGTCTCCACGCGGCGCAAATCCCGCGTCGAGGCGTCCGCGCGCTTGAGCAGCACGTCGAGCAGCATCTGTGCGCCTGTGCCTTGTTGTCGCATCGCCATCCTGGCGCCGAGCGCGAGCACGTCGGACAGGCCGTGCAGGTGCTTGGGATTGCCTGGCGGCAGCACCAGGCCCTGCTCGCGGCGCACGAATGCGACCAGCACCGCATCATGCAAATCGGGCGCCGCCCGCAGTGCTTCGATGCTGGCATCGCCGGCGAGACTGCCTTCGGCGTCCAGGGCATGGAAGTGCACCGCCGCCGCCATCACCTCGTTGCGCTGCAGCCGCTCGAGCCCGCGGGCGCTGCCCTCGCTCATCGATCCGAGCCCGGAGCCGGATTCGCGCAGGCTCCAATCCAGAAGCTCGTCCTGGCTGCCGCCGACGACCGGCGGTGGCTCGGCGATCAGCATGCCGGCCGGACGTGCGAGGCCCGACAGCACCCAGAGATCGAGCTCGTGCCGCGGGAAGAGCCACTTCCCGGTCACCTTGGTGCAGGGGATCGCGCCGGTGGTGACGAGTTCGTAGAGCTTGCGTTCGCCGAGCCGAAGATAGTCGGCGGCTTCGCTGGTCGTCAGGAATTCCATCCTGCATTCCTATGCAAATTCTTGCTTCTTTTTGACGTTCGACGCAGGTGGAATTCTGCATTTCAATTCGTGTCCGCGGGAACCATGCCCGATCATCTCGCTGCTTTGCAACACATCCTCGCACGCGATTTCTGCTTTGGTGAACGATCCCAAAGCGCGCATTTGTTGCCGGAATTTCCCGAGGGAGACGTGCAAGGGCGCGGATGCGTCACGAGTGCGGCGCAATCGGCCGCCATCATGATCGCATCTTGTCCAATGGGAACCCGATCATGGCCATCCGCCACCTCGCCGTTGCATTCGCGCTTCTCTGCGGCCTCGCCGCAAGCGTTACGGCGTCGTCCGCGGAGGACCGCGGCATCGTTCTCGTGACGACGACCGCGACGCAGGAGTCCGGCCTGCTGGACTATCTGCTGCCGATCTTCCGCGCCAAGACCGGCATCGACGTGACGGTGATCGCGCGGCGCGCCGACGAGGTGCTCGACGGCGCGCGCAGGGGCGAGGTCGACGTCGTGCTGATGCATGCGCGACCGCAGGAGGAGAAATTCGTCGCCGACGGTTTTGGCGTGAAGCGCCTCGACGTGATGTACAACGATTATGTGCTGATCGGCCCGAAGAGCGATCCTGCGGGCGTGAAGGGCAAGGACATCGCGACCGCGCTGAAGACGATTGAAGGCAAGGGCGCGCCGTTCGTGACGCGCGGGGACCGCTCGGGCACCCATGCCGCCGAACTCGCGCTCTGGATCGTCGCCGGCATCGACATCGCGGGTGCCAAGGGCGCCTGGTATCGCGTGGCCGCGACCGGCATGACGGCGGCCCTCGACGCCGCGCGTGCCGCGAACGCCTATGTGCTGTCGGATCGCGGCAGCTGGATCTCGTTCGGCAATCGCGGCGATCTCGACATCGTCGTCGAAGGCGACCGGCGGCTGCTCAACCAGTACGGCGTGATGCTGGTGAACCCCGAGAAGTTTCCGAACGTGAAGAAGGATCTCGCGCAGACCTTCATCGATTGGCTGACCTCGCCGGAAGGGCAGACGGCGATCGCCGACTACAAGCTCGACGGCCAGCAATTGTTCTTCCCCAATTCGGACCGGTCGGGCGGCTGAGGCCGGCTTCGCCGGCGGTTGCCAAAGCGGGCGATGCGTGGTCCATCATGGCGCATGACCCAGCGCCTGCCGTCCTCGCTCACGCCGCTCGACACTGCGCTCGCCGCGTTGCTGCGCGGCGTTGATCCCGTCGCGCCCGCGGAATTGCCGCTGACCGAAGCCATCGGTTGCATCGCGGCGGGCACGCCGCTGCTTGCGGCTTGTCCGCCTCGCGACGTCGCCGCCGCTGACGGCTGGGCGCTGTCCGCCAATGATCTCGTCGGTGCGTCCGCTTACGCGCCGCTGCCGCTCGCGATGGCCCCTGCATGGCTCGATATCGGTGACGCGATGCCGGAAGGATGCGACTGCGTGCTCGATGCCGGCGCTGTCGAGCTGTCCGGTCCGTTGGCCCAGGTGCTGGCAGAGGCCGTGCCGGGGCAGGGCGTCAGGCGTGCCGCAAGCGACATCGCGGCCCGCACGCCCGCCGGCGTCGAGGGTTACCCGGTCGGTACGGCCGATGTTCTGATCGCGCGCGTTGCGGGCCTGGAGACACTCGGTGTAAGGCGGCCGCGGCTGCGCATCGTCATTGTGCCCGGTGCAACGGCATCGGCGCAGATGATCGCCGACATCTCGCGCGCAGCCGGACTGGATGTGAAGATGCATGAGGCCGGCGCACGCGACGAAGCGTCGATTGCCGATGCGCTCGATGCCTCCTCCTGCGATGTCCTCCTGACGATCGGCGGCAGCGGCGTCGGCCGCCGCGATGCGGCCGTCTCAGCTCTGGCCCAACGCGGTGAGGTGCTCGCTCATGGCCTTGCGCTCCAGCCCGGACGCACCGCCGCGGTCGGGCGGCTCGGACGGGTGCCCGTGGTCGCCTTGCCCGGCTCGCCCGATCATGCGCTTGCGGCCTGGCTGGCGCTCGTGCGCCCACTCATCGATCGGCTGTCCGCACGGCAGCCGTGCCGGCAGGTGGCCCTGCCACTTGCGCGGAAAATCGCATCCAGTGTCGGCATCGCCGAACTGGCCCTGCTGTCCCGGGAACATGATGCGTGGATGCCGCTTGCCGTGGGTGAATGGCCGCTCCACGCGATCGCCCGTGCCGATGCATGGCTGCTGGTCCCCGCCAGCCAGGAGGGGTTTGCGGCGGGCACGCTGGTCGGTGCTTATCTGATGCGGGAATGATATGGGTTCCGGCATGACGATGATTCCGCGATCGCAAGAGCGCAGCGCGCTCGAACAGGAGCAGTTCCTCAAGATCCTGTCGCGCGAGGAGGCGCTGGCGCGCTTCGAGGCTGCGCTGTTTCCGCGGGCGCTTCCGACCGAGCCGCGCAAGCTTTCCGATGCACTCGGTGTGGCGCTCGCCGAAGACGTCACGGCGCCGATCGATGTTCCGCCGTTCGACCGCTCCAATGTCGACGGCTTCGCCGTGCGCTCGGCCGATCTCGCCGCGGCGGCCGAAGGCAACCCGGCTTGCCTTGCATTGACCGGCGAGACCATCCATTGCGGTACTGCGCCGGCGCTGCAGGTCATAGCTGGAACCGCAACGGCGATTGCCACCGGCGGTCCGCTGCCGCGCGGTGCCGATGCCGTCGTCATGGTCGAGCACACCCAGCCGGCAGGGTCGGATGCGATCGAGGTTCGCCGTGCCGCCTCTCCCGGGCAATTCGTCTCCTACGCGGGATCCGACATCGCGCGTGGCGAAGTTTTGCTGCGCGCCGGCACGATCATCGGTTCGCGCGAGATCGGCATGCTGGCTGCCTGCGGCATCGCCGAGGTGATCGTCACGCGCAAGCCGCGCGTCGCCGTCATCTCCACCGGCGATGAACTGGTGCAGCCCGGCGGGGTGCTCGCGCCCGCCGAGATCTATGACACCAACGGTGCGATCGTCGCGGCGGCGATCGACGAGAATGGTGGCGAGGCGGCTTTCCTCGGCGCCATTCCCGACGACGAAGCCAAGCTCGAAGCCGCCATGCGCAGCTCGCTGGCCGATGCCGACATGCTGGTGCTGTCCGGTGGCACGTCGAAGGGCGCAGGCGATTTGTCCCACCGCATCATCGGCCGTCTCGGCCAGCCCGGCATCATCGCGCATGGCGTTGCGCTCAAGCCCGGCAAGCCGCTATGCCTTGCGGTGTGCGACGGCAAGCCGGTGGTGATCCTGCCGGGCTTCCCGACCTCGGCGATGTTCACCTTCCATGACATGATCGTGCCGGTGCTGCGCAGGATGGCCGGACTGCCGCCCCGCTCCGATGCCAAGGTCAACGCGACCGTGCCGGTCCGTATCGCGTCCGAGCTCGGCCGCACCGAATTCGTCATGGTCTCGCTGGTCGAGGGACGGGACGGACTGATCGCCTATCCCTCCGGCAAGGGCTCCGGTGCGATCACGTCATTCGCGCAAGCCGACGGTTTCCTGCGTATCGACGCGCTCGCCGACCAGATGCCGGCGGGGACCGCGGCCGAGGTGATTCTGTTCACGCCGCATGTGCGCGTGCCCGATCTCGTCATCGTCGGCAGCCATTGCACCGGCCTCGATCTCGTCACCGCGAAGCTAGCGCATGCCGGCCTTACCGTGCGTTCGATCGCGGTCGGCAGCCTCGGCGGGCTTGCGGCGGCTCGGCGCGGCGAATGCGATCTCGCGCCGATCCATTTGTTCGACGACAAGAGCGAGACCTACAACGCGCCCTATCTCGTCGAAGGTCTCGAACTCGTTCCAGGCTGGCGGCGCATGCAGGGCATCGTGTTCCGCAAAGGCGACAAGCGTTTCGAAGGCCTCGGTGCCAAGGAGGCCGTTGCGGCAGCGCTCGCCGATCCCGCCTGCATCATGGTCAACCGCAACCAGGGCGCCGGCACCCGCATCCTGATCGACCGGCTGCTCGGGGGCGCGCGTCCGGAAGGCTACTGGAATCAGCCGCGCTCGCACAATGCGGTGGCGGCTGCCGTTGCGCAGCACCGCGCCGACTGGGGCATGACCATCGCGCCGGTCGCCCAGGCGGCCGGCCTCGGTTTCATTCCGCTCGCGGAAGAGCATTATGACTTCGCGTTGGTGACCGCGCGCAAGGACCGGCCGGCCGTGCGGGCCTTTCTCGACGCACTCGGCTCGAATGAGGCGCGCGCCGCTCTCACGCGGGCGGGCTTCCGGCCCGCGTAGACGATTATCACGCCTGGTCGGTGCCGCCGGCGGCTGACTGCTCCCGCTTGCGCTCACGATCCTCGGCCTCGGCAAGCGCACGCCGCGCCGCGGGCGGCAGGGGCTTCGGGTCCGCTGGGACCTTGACGATGTCAGGTTTGCTAAGCTGTCTCGTCTGATCGATCGCGTCCGAGATTTCAAACCCGAGATCGACGACATCGAATATGGCATTCCAGAGCGATTCGGCCATGGCTCATCCTGGGCAAGGTCCGAGCAGTGGTCGCTGCCGTCTTCGGTCCGGTTCAAGGGGGCGCATGAACTCCGAGGGCTGTCGCAGCGACCAAGGGATGTGAGCCAGGTCATGACCGCATCAACGCCCCTTAATTTCCGCAAGATCGCTGCACTCGTCGCAGCGGCCGGCACGCTGTTCTGGTTCTACACCTTCCATCACATCGCGAATGTCCCGCCTGGGGACGGTAGCGGCTTTCAATGGCTCGCGGTGTTTCCGCTCGGCATGGTCTTCGGAGCGTTCTTCCTGCCGGCCTGGTTGCTGGTCGCGATCGGGCGTTTGCCGCGCTTCACCACCGTCCTCGGCCTCTGCGGCCTGATCGCCTTCGCGATCATCTGGGCGCAGCTCCTCAACGAGTTTCCGAAATCGTGAAATAATCAGGATGCGTCGTCGAGCGCCGCCAGCCGCTCGGCCTCGGCGATGTCCTCGACCGTGTTGGCATTGAAGAACGGATCGAGCGGCTCGGTCGGCCACGTTACCGTCGCGAGCGGATAGCGCGCGGTCCAGCGGTCGATCTTGCGGAGATCCTCGACGACCAGGGCGTGGCGCAACTCGTCGCGCAAGGCGACGCGCCACAGGCCGATCACCGGATGCGACTGATCGCCTGATGCGGCGACCGCGAGTTTCGCGCCGTCGTGCTCGCGCGCCTCATGCAGGCGGGCGACGAGATCGCGGGGCAGGAACGGGCAGTCGCCGGCGGCGCTGAGCACCCATCCGATCTCCGGACGGTTGGCCGCGGTCCAGTCCAGCGCGGCGAGAATGCCGGCGAGCGGGCCGGGAAAGCCGGGCACGTCGTCGGCGACCACCTGCAGGCCGAATGCGGCGAAGCGCGCGGGATCGCCGTTGGCGTTGAGGATCAGTCCGTTGCACTGGGGCGACAGGCGCGCGATCACGCGCTCCAGGATGGTGCGGCCGCCGATGGTGCGCATCGGCTTGTCGCCGCCTCCCATGCGCCGGGCGAGGCCGCCGGCGAGCAGCACGCCAAGAGTGGGTGGGGTGCCCGTGGCCGGAATACTAGTCGTCACCACCTTCACCTTTGCGCTTGTGCTTGGCCGATTCCTCCTCGACATAAGCGAGGTCCTGATCGTAGACGATGCGTTCATCGCCTGCCAGCGCGATGAAGCGCTTGCCGCGGGTGCGGCCGACCAGCGTCAGCCCGACCTGCCTTGCGAGATCGACGCCCCAGGCGGTGAAGCCGGAGCGCGACACCAGGATCGGGATGCCCATGCGCACGGTCTTGATCACCATCTCCGAGGTGAGGCGCCCCGTGGTGTAGAGGATCTTGTCGGAGGGGTCGACACCGTGGCGGTACATCCAGCCGGCGATCTTGTCGACGGCGTTGTGGCGGCCGACGTCCTCGGTATAGCAGAGCGGAGCGCCCCCCTTGCACAGCACGCATCCATGAATCGCGCCGGCCTCGAGGTAGAGCGACGGCATGGTGTTGATGGTCTGCGTCATCTGGTAGAGCCAGGAGGTGCGCAGCTCCGCCTTCGGCAGCGCGACGCTCTCGACCGCCTCCAAGAGATCGCCGAAGGCGGTGCCCTGCGCGCAGCCCGAGGTCTGCGTGCGCTTCTTCAGCTTGGCCTCGAAATTGGTGTGGTGTTCGGTACGGACGACGACCACCTGGAGGTCGTCGTCGTATTCGACCTCGGTGACCACGTCATTATATTTCAGCATATTCTGGTTCAGCAGATAGCCGAGCGCCAGATATTCCGGATAGTCGCCGATCGTCATCATGGTGACGATCTCCTGCGAATTCAGATAGAGCGTCAGCGGCCGCTCCATAGGCACCTTGATCTCGACCCTGGCGCCGGTCTGGTCGATCCCGGTCACGCTCTGGGTCAGGCGCGGATCGTCGGGATTGGGGACGATCAGGGGCACCGGGCTCTTGTCGATCTTCATCATGGCCACGACGTTAGCATGACATTGGGGTCAAGCCGATATATGCATGGCGGGGAGATAACGAAATGCGGGCCTCGTCGTCATTGCGAGCGCAGCGAAGCAATCCAGACTTTCTCCGCGGCGGCAGTCTGGATTGCTTCGTCGCTACGCTCCTCGCAATGACGGGGTGGGACTGCGGTTCCACCGGGACCAAATCGCTTGCGGAGACGGATCGAGCATGAAAGTCATCGGCCTTGCAGGCTGGAGCGGGGCGGGCAAGACCACGCTGTTGACGCGGCTGATCCCGCTTTTCAACGCGCAGGGCCTGCGTGTCTCGGTCATCAAGCATGCGCATCACCAGTTCGACGTCGATGTGCCCGGCAAGGATTCGTGGCGGCATCGCGAGGCCGGCGCGGACGAGGTGCTGGTTGCGTCGTCAAATCGCTGGGCCCTGATGCACGAGCTGCGCGGCGCCGCGGAGCCGCGGCTGCCGGAACTATTGAGCAAGCTGTCGGCGGTCGATCTCGTCGTGGTCGAAGGCTTCAAGCGCGAGCCGCACCGCAAGATCGAGGTGCATCGCGCCGCCAACGACAAGCCGCTGCTGTTCCCCGACGATCCCGGCATTGCCGGCATTGCGACCGACGTCGCGGTTGACACCCGCCTGCCGACCGTCCATCTCGACGATATCGAGGGCGCGGCGGCGCTGATGCTGCGCGCAGCGATGCCGGTCGAGGAAGCGGTGGCAAAAAGCGCCGCGCTGCGCTGACGAGGCACCATGGCGCAACTGTCTGACGATTGCTTTGCCTTCGGCGGCCCGATGATGTCGGTCGACGATGCCGTTGGCCTCATCACGGCGCGCGTCAACGCGATCGCCGATCTCGAGACGGTGGCGTTGGTCGAGGCGGACGGGCGCGTGCTCGCGCGCGACGTTGCTGCGCCCCTGCCGCTGCCGCCGTTCACCAATTCCGCCGTCGACGGCTACGCCGTGCGCAACGCCGATCTTCCTGATAGCGCGGAGCAGGCGTTTCCGCTCGACGGCCGCATCCAAGCCGGCGGCCTTGCACAGGCGCCGATCAAGCCCGGCCACACCGCGCGCATCTTCACGGGCGCGCCGATGCCGCCGGGCGCGGAAACCGTCTTCATGCAGGAGGATGTCCGCATCGACGCTTCAGGCCAGATCGTGCTGCCGCCGGGATTGAAGCCCGGCGCCAATGTCCGCCCGGCAGGCGAGGACATTCCTCAAGGGCACGTCGCGTTGCGCGCAGGCCTGCGCCTGTTGCCGCAGCACGTTGCGCTCGCCGCAGCGTTCGGCCTGACCAGGCTGGACGTCGTGAGGCGTATTCGCGTTGCGGTGTTCTCGACGGGAGATGAGCTCGCCTCGCCCGGTGAGCCGCGCGCGGCGTCACAGCTGTTCGATTCCAACCGCTTCATGCTGATGGCGATGTTGCGCCGGCTCGGCTGCGAGGTCAGCGATCTCGGCATCCTGCGCGACGAGCGCACAGCGCTCGCGAACGGTTTGAAGCAGGTTGCCGGTGGCCACGACCTGATCCTCACCACTGGCGGTGTCTCGACCGGCGAGGAGGATCACGTCAAGGCCGCCGTCGAGAGCATCGGCTCGCTGGTGCTGTGGCGGATGGCGATCAAGCCGGGCCGGCCCGTAGCCATGGGCATCATCGATGGCACGCCGCTGATCGGCTTGCCCGGCAATCCCGTCGCAAGCTTCGTCACCTTCGTCCATGTGGTGCGGCCGACGGTGCTGGCGCTGGCGGGTGCCCTGCCGGAGCCGCTCTTGCCGATCCCGGTGCGCGCGGCGTTCACCTACAAGAAGAAGTCGGGCCGGCGCGAATATGTTCGCGTTTCCTTGCGGCGCGGGGAGGACGGCGCGCTGGAGGCGATCAAGTTCCCGCGCGAGGGCGCAGGGCTCTTGTCGTCTCTGGTCGAGACCGCGGGCCTCGTCGAGCTCGGTGAAGCCGTCACGGGCGTCGCGCCCGGGCAGAGCGTCGGCTTCCTGTCCTACGCCAGCCTGATCTGATCCCCCGTGCGTTGACGCCGCGATCCCGCCCCGCCATGGTGCGGCGATGACCAGGATGACACTCGATCTCACCGGGCTGAAATGCCCGCTACCGGCGCTCAAGACGCGCAAGGCGCTCAAACCGCTCAAGGCGGGAGACCAGCTCGAAGTTCACTGCACCGATCCCCTCTCGGTGATCGATATTCCCAATCTGATCCGCGAGACCGGTGACAAGGTCGAGATCACCGAGCGCAACGAGGCGCGCATCGTGTTCCTGGTCGAAAAGAGCGCCGCCCCGTAAAAAGGCGAATATTCGCGGCGGCGACCGTTGACTATGCTGGGCCCGCGGAGGAAACGGCCGGAGCTTCGCTGCAACGCGAAAGGTGCCGTTTATGCGGTGGATGATCTCAAACCTAAGACGTCGGGGATGACTTTCTCAACAACGAGGGCAAGTGCAGCCGCAACTCCCGCGGTTGGCCGCGAGCCTACCGCCAAGCTCGGCAAGACGGCTGCGGGGCCGGAGTTCAGCGCGCTGGCGCAGGCCGCCATCCTGATCGTCGACGACGAGCCGGGGATGCGCAATTTCCTGGTGCGCACGCTGGCGCCGCGCTGCAAGCTCGTGGACGAGGCGGCCGATACCGACCAGGCCTCGCGCAAGCTCGACTCCAACCGCTACGACGTCGTCATTCTCGACAACATCATGCCGGGCAAGAATGGCGTCGATTGGCTCGCCGAGCAGCGCGCCGTCGGCTTCTTCGCCGACGCCATCCTGATCACCGCCTATGCGAACCTCGACACGGCGATCCAGGCCCTGCGCGCCGGTGCGGCCGACTTCGTGCTCAAGCCGTTCCGCTCCAACCAGATCCTCAACGCGGTGGCACGATGCCTCGACCGCGTCCGCCTCCAGCGCGAGAATTACGTCCTGCGCTATGCGTTGCGTGCCTCGTCGGACCGCACCTTTTTGCGCGACAATCTGATCGGACAGTCGGCAGCGACGCTGCGCGTGCGCGAGACCATCGCGCGCGTCGCGGGCCTGCCGACCTCGATTCTGCTCACCGGCGAATCCGGCACCGGCAAGGAGGTGGCAGCGCGCTCGATCCACTCTCTGTCCGACCGCGCCGACAAGCCCTTCGTGCCCGTGAATTGCGCGGCGATCCCGCCCGACATGATCGAGGCCGAGCTGTTCGGTCACATCAAGGGCGCCTTCACCGGCGCGGACTCGGGGCGCGAGGGCCTGTTTCTTTATGCGCATGGCGGCACGCTGTTCCTCGACGAGATCGGCGAGCTGCCGCTGCCGATGCAGAGCAAGCTGCTCCGCGTGCTCGAAGACCGCCGCGTCCGTCCGGTCGGCTCGGAGCGTGAGGTTCCGGTCGACCTGCGCTTCATCTTCGCAACCAATGCCGAGCTTCAGAAGGAGGTCGAGCGGGGCCGTTTCCGCGCCGATTTGTTCTACCGCCTCAACGTGATGCAGATCCGCCTGCCGCTCCTGAAGGACCGCGGCGACGACGTGCTGGAGCTCGCCGCCATCTTCATGAGCAAGCTGTCGGTCCAGCTCGGCATGCCGCCGGTGCCGATCGACGCCTCGGTGCGGACGGCGCTCGCCAGCTATGACTGGCCGGGCAATGTGCGCGAGCTGCGCAATCTGATCGAGCGCACGCTGATCCTCGGCGCCTTCCCCGACGATTTCGCCGGTTCCCGCACCGACGGGCAATCGGCGCCTGCCGACAGTCTTGCGGAGCTCGAACGCCGTCACATTCTCGGCGTGCTGAAGGAGGTCAACGGCAATCGCGAGGAGGCGGCTCGGCGCCTCGGCATCTCGCGCAAGACCATCGACCGCAAATGTGCGTTGTGGGATGTCTGATGCCGCAGGCCGCAGCGGCGAGCGCGTGCGGGGACGCTCCGTCCGCTTTCGGCTGCTCGCGATCGCGCTGCTGCCGATGTTGGTCATCCTGCCGCTGCTGCTCGGCGTCGCGATCTATCGCTGGAACGCGAAATTCGACGCGACCCTGATCTCCAAGGTGAACGGCGATCTCACCATCGCCCACCAATATCTCGCCCGCATCCTGGAGAAGACCGGCGTCCAGCTCCGCGCGCTCGGCCTGTCGGCCCGTTTCCGGGAGGTGCTGGCGCAGGATGCGCGCGCCCAGTTGCGGGATCTGCTCGACGAGACCCGCAAGGAGACAGGTCTCGATTTCCTGTATCTGACCAACGGTCGCGGCGACATCCTGGCCTCATCGCCGCCGCTCAAGCAGCAACCGAGAAGTGACTGGCCGATCATCGCATCGGCGCTGTCGGGCGAGGCCCCAGCGACGGGCGTCGATATCTTCGGCAATGACGAGCTTGCCGCGATTTCGCCGGAGCTGGCCGAGCGCGCGCGGCTGGACCTCGTGCCGACGCCGAACGCGGTGCCGACCGACCGGAGCGCCGAGACGCGCGGCATGGTCGTGCATGCGGCGAGCCGGGCGATGCTGCCCGACGGTGGTGCCGCGGCACTGGTCGGCGGCACGTTGCTCAATCAGAATCTCGAATTCATCGACACGATCAACGATCTCGTCTATCGCGCGGCGAGCCTGCCGGAGGGCAGCCAGGGCACCGCGACGTTGTTCCTGGACGACGTGCGGATATCGACAAACGTCCGTCTGTTCGAGGGGCGGCGCGCGCTCGGCACGCGCGTGTCGGCGGCGGTGCGCTCGGCCGTGCTAGGCGAGGGGCGCACCTGGCTCGACAGCGCCTTCGTGGTCAATGACTGGTACATCTCCGCCTACGAGCCGCTGGTCGACAGCTACGGCAAGCGGGTCGGCATGCTCTATGTCGGCTTCCTGGAGAAGCCGTTCAGCCAGGCCAAATACCAGACATTGCTGATCATCATCGCAGCGTTCATCGCGATCACCGCGGCGACCGTGCCGATCTTCCTGCGCTGGGCGAGCTCCATCTTCATGCCGCTGGAGCGCGTCACGGCGACGATCGGCGAAGTGGAGCGCGGGAATCTTGCCGCCCGCACCAAGATGCCGGTGTCGGGTGATGAGATCGGCCGCGTCGCGGTTCATCTCGACAGCCTGCTCGACCAGATCCAGGAACGCGACCGGCAGCTTCGGGAATGGAATGAGGAGCTGAACGTCCGCGTGCGGGAGCGCACGAGGGACCTCGAACATGCCAATCTCAAGCTCGAGGCGACCACCAAGCAGCTCATCATGTCGGAGAAGCTGGCTGCGATCGGAGAGATCACTGCCGGCGTCGCGCACGAGATCAACAATCCGATCGCTGTGATGCAGGGCAATCTCGACGTCATCCGCAGCGTGTTCGGAGCCGATGCCGACAAGGCGAAGGTCGAGTTTCGCCTGCTTGACGAGCAGATCCACCGCATCAGCCAGATCGTGACGAAGCTGCTGCAATTCGCAAGGCCGGAGGAATATGCCGGCTATGTCGAGCGCCATGCACCGGCCAGCGTCATCTCCGACTGTCTGCCGCTGGTGCAGCATCTTCTGAACAAGACCGAGATCGCGGTGGTCAGGGACGACCACGCCAGCCGGTTCGTGCTGATGAACCGCAGCGAGCTGCAGCAGGTGCTGGTCAATCTCATCGTCAATGCGATCCACGCCATGCCGGACGGCGGAACGCTGACGCTCCGCTCCTTCGATGCCGAGCGCGAGGGCCATCAAGGCGTCGCCATCGAGGTCACCGATACCGGCATCGGCATGAGCCTTGAGGTGATCGAAAAGATATTCGACGCCTTCTACACCACGAAACGCCGGCAAGGCACCGGGCTCGGCCTCTCCATCAGCCAGACGCTGATCAAGCGCCAGGGCGGACAGATCACGGCCGAAAGCCGCGTCGGCTCCGGAAGCACCTTCACGGTGTGGCTGCCGGAAGCGACCTGATTGGACATTTTGTCCGGGGGGTTCAGGACATTCTGTCCTCTGCATCATATTGCATTGCGGGAAGCCATTGAATCGTCACGACGCGTGGTCTGGCACGCGCGTTGCTCTTCTCAAGACAGGGTGTTGAGGGGGAACGGGGCGCGATAGCCGTCACGGCAACGCTGCTTGCGAGGCGAAGGGACGTCACTCGCGATCAGCTGCCTGTTCGGCGCACATGAGGCGATGCGCACCAGACCATTCCACCTCGACATGAAGTCCGACCTGTCATGCGCGGCCGCCAGGCATGCGCGCGGCAGGTCTCAAACTGTGTGCCGGCAAGGCCGCGCTTGGGAGGTGATGCTTATGACGACTGCCGATACCGTTCTTGCACCGGTTGGTGCTCCCGGCTTTCTCGATCGTGAACGCACGATCGCGACGGCCGGTTTCAATCGCTGGCTGGTGCCGCCGGCGGCGCTGTGCATCCATCTGTGCATCGGCATGGCTTACGGCTTTTCGGTGTTCTGGCTGCCGCTGTCGCGCGCGATCGGCCTGAGCGCGCCGAAGGCCTGTCCGGACATGTCGCTGTGGCAGGAGCTGTTCACCACCACCTGCGACTGGAAGGTCGCCAGCATGGGGTGGATGTACACCCTGTTCTTCGTGCTGCTCGGCATCGCGGCGGCGGTTTGGGGCGGCTGGCTGGAGCGCGTCGGCCCGCGCAAGGCGGGCTTCGTCTCGGCGCTGTGCTGGTGCGGCGGCCTGTTCCTCGGTGCGATCGGGATCTACACCCATCAGCTCTGGCTGTTGTGGCTGGGCTCGGGCGTGATCGGCGGCATCGGTCTCGGCCTCGGTTACATCTCGCCGGTGTCGACGCTCGTGAAATGGTTTCCGGACCGCCGCGGCATGGCGACCGGCATGGCCATCATGGGTTTCGGCGGCGGCGCGATGATCGGCGCGCCGCTGGCGAACCTGCTGATGAACTACTTCAAGACCCCGGCCTCGGTCGGCGTCTGGGAGACCTTCGTCGCGATGGGCGTGATCTACTTCGTGTTCATGATGATCGGCGCATTCCGCTATCGCCTGCCGCCGCCCGGCTGGCAGCCCGAGGGCTGGACCCCGCCGGTCAAGGCCAATGCGATGATCTCGAAGAATAACGTCCATCTCAACGATGCGCACAAGACGCCGCAGTTCTGGCTGATCTGGTGGGTGCTGTGCCTGAACGTGTCGGCCGGCATCGGCGTGATCGGCATGGCTTCGCCCATGCTGCAGGAGATCTTCGGCGGCAAGTTGATCGGTCTGCCGGACGTCGGCTTCAACGCGCTCGACGCCGGGCAGAAGGCGCAGATCGCGGCGATCGCCGCCGGCTTCGCCGGATTGCTCTCGCTCTTCAACATCGGCGGCCGCTTCTTCTGGGCGTCGCTGTCGGACAAGATCGGACGCAAGAACACCTACTACACGTTCTTCATCCTCGGCATCGTGCTCTATGCGCTGGCGCCGACCTTCGCCGCGATGGGCTCGAAGCTGCTGTTCGTGGTCGGCTTCGGCATCATCCTGTCGATGTATGGCGGCGGCTTTGCGACCGTGCCCGCCTACCTCGCCGACATGTTCGGCACGCAGTTCGTCGGCGCCATTCACGGCCGGCTGCTGACGGCGTGGTCGACGGCGGGCATCATCGGTCCGGTCGTGGTCAACTACATCCGTGAGTTCCAGCTCGCGGCCGGCGTGCCGCGTGACCAGCTCTACAACACCACCATGTACATCCTGTGCGCGATGCTGGTCGCGGGCCTGATCTGCAACTATCTGATCAAGCCGGTCGATTCGAAGTGGCACATGAAGGATGCCGACGTCGCCAAGTTGCAGGCGGCGAGTGCGAGCGCTGCCGCCGCGGGGCCGCACGGCTCCTACGGCATCGGCTTTGGCGGGCTCGACGCCAAGGCGGCGCTGTTCTGGGCCTTCGTCGGCGTTCCCCTGGCTTGGGGTGTGTGGAAGACACTGGAGAGCGCGGTCAAGATTTTCTGATCGCGCATTCATCGCGAGCGGGAGCGCACCAAGGGCGCGCTCCCGCCGAGCCTAGGAACGGAAGCGCGATACGATTTCGCTATTGCAGCATGGGACGCCTTTATTGATCTGGGGACGAATTCAGGCTTCGTTGACCCATTGGCCCGAACGTAAAGCCGTATCTGGGCAGCGATCCAGGGCTGCCGTCAGGCCGTGCTTAACTGCTTCCGTAGACATGATAATTCTCTTGGCATCTGGCATGCCAAGGTCTAGAACTTGAGCCGTTCTAAAAGTCGAGATCGAGACGAATCGATGAGCCACGACGTGCATAAGGTCCGCCCGTTCGAGCATCCCGGCGAGGGGCGCCGGCGCGCCAAGGCCACCCCTAAAGGGCGCCAGGTCGATCCGACTGCCGCGCACGAGATCGAGCTTCTGCTCGGCGACCGGCCGCGGCGGCGCGATCTCCTGATCGAATATCTGCACCTGATCCAGGACAAATATCACCAGATCTCGGCTGCGCATCTGGCCGCGCTCGCCGACGAGATGAAGCTCGCCTTCGCCGAGGTGTTCGAGACCGCGACCTTCTACGCCCATTTCGACGTGGTGAAGGAAGGCGAGCCCGACATCGCGCCGCTGACGATCCGTGTCTGCGACTCGCTGACCTGCGCGATGCTCGGCGGCGAGAAGCTGCTCCAGGATCTGCAGAGCGCGTCGGGGCCGGGCATCCGCGTGGTGCGCGCGCCCTGCGTCGGCCGTTGCGATACCGCGCCGGCTGCCGAGGTCGGCCACAATTTCGTCGACCACGCCACCGTCGCCAATGTCATGGCGGCGGCGAAGGCCGGCGACACCCACGCGCATCTGCCCGATTATGTCGGCTACGAGGCCTATGTCGCGGGCGGCGGCTACAAGCTCCTCAATCGCCTGCGCTCCGGCGAGCTGTCCAAGGACGACCTTCTGAAGTCGCTCGACGATGCCTCGCTGCGCGGCCTCGGCGGCGCCGGCTTCCCCACGGGACGCAAATGGCGCGCGGTGCTCGGCGAACCCGGGCCGCGGCTGATGGCAATCAACGGCGACGAGGGCGAGCCCGGCACGTTCAAGGACCGCGTCTATCTCGAAAGCGATCCGCATCGCTTCATCGAGGGCATGCTGATTGGCGCGCATGTGGTGCAGGCGAGCGACGTCTACATCTATCTGCGTGACGAATATCCGGCTTCGCGGGAGATCCTGGAGCGCGAGATCGCAAAGCTGCCGCCAGGCGGCCCGACGCTGCATATGCGCCGCGGCGCCGGCGCCTATATCTGCGGCGAGGAATCCTCGCTGCTGGAGAGCATCGAGGGCAAGCGTGGCCTGCCCCGGCACAAGCCGCCATACCCGTTCCAGGTCGGCCTGTTCGGCCTGCCGACGCTGATCAACAACATCGAGACACTGTGGTGGGTGCGCGACATCGTCGAGAAGGGCGCCGACTGGTGGAAGGGCAACGGCCGCCACGAGCGCCATGGCCTGCGCAGCTTCTCGGTCTCTGGCCGCGTCAAGAATCCCGGCATGAAGCTGGCGCCTGCGGGCATCACCGCGCGCGAGCTGATCGACGAATTTTGCGGCGGCATGGCCGACGGCCATCAGTTCTACGCGTACCTGCCGGGTGGCGCTTCGGGCGGTATCCTGCCGGCGGCGATGGACAACATCCCGCTCGATTTCGGCACGCTGGAGAAATACGGCTGCTTCATCGGCTCGGCCGCGATCGTGATCCTGTCGCAAAAGGACAGCGTACGCGCGGCGGCGCTGAACCTGATGAAGTTCTTCGAGGACGAGAGCTGCGGACAGTGCACGCCGTGCCGGGTCGGAACCCAGAAGGCGGCGCTGCTGATGCAGAAGCCGGTCTGGAACCGGGCTTTGCTGGAAGAATTGAGCCAGGCGATGCGCGATGCCTCGATCTGCGGGCTCGGACAGGCGGCATCGAACCCGCTGTCATCGGTGATCAAATATTTCCCTGACGAGTTCAAGGAAGCGGCGGAATGACCAAGATTACGTTCGAGCTCGACGGCAAGCAGGTCGAGGCCAAGCCCGGCGAGACGATCTGGCAAGTGGCCAAGCGTCAGGGCCGCGAGATCCCGCATCTGTGCTATTCACCGGCGCCGGATTATCGTCCCGACGGCAATTGTCGCGCCTGCATGGTCGAGATCGAGGGCGAGCGCGTGCTCGCCGCATCGTGCAAGCGCACGCCGTCGGTCGGCATGAAGGTGAAGACCGAGTCCGCGCGCGCCACTGCCGCGCAGAAGATGGTGATGGAGCTGCTTGTCGCGGACCAGCCGGCCCGCGAGACCAGCCACGATCCGGATTCGAAGTTCTGGCACTGGGCTGAGACGACGGGCGTCACCGACAGCCGCTTCCCCGCCGCCGAGCGTTGGGCGACCGATGCCAGCCATCCGGCCATGCGCGTCAATCTCGATTCCTGCATCCAGTGCGGCCTGTGCGTGCGCGCCTGCCGCGAGGTCCAGGTCAACGACGTCATCGGCATGGCTTATCGTAGCCACGGCTCGAAAATCGTGTTCGACTTCGACGATCCCATGGGCGAGTCGACTTGTGTGGCCTGCGGCGAATGCGTGCAGGCCTGTCCGACCGGCGCGCTGATGCCGGCCGTGATGCTCGACGACAAGCAGACCCGCGTCACCTATGCCGACAAGAAGGTGGATTCGCTCTGCCCGTTCTGCGGCGTCGGCTGCCAGGTCACCTATGAGGTCAAGGACGAGAAGGTGATCTATGCCGAGGGCCGCGACGGCCCCGCCAATCACAACCGTCTCTGCGTTAAGGGCCGTTTCGGCTTCGACTACATCCACCATCCGCATCGTCTGACCAAGCCGTTGGTGCGGCTGCCGAACGCGAAGAAGGATGCCAACGATCAGGTCGACCCGGCCAATCCCTTCACCCATTTCCGTGAAGCGAGCTGGGACGAAGCGCTCGATATCGCCGCCAAGGGCCTCGTCAAGATCCGCGACGAGAAGGGTGTGAAGGCGCTGGCGGGCTTCGGCTCGGCCAAGGGCTCGAACGAAGAGGCCTATCTGTTCCAGAAGCTGGTGCGCACCGGCTTCGGCTCGAACAATGTCGACCATTGCACCCGGCTGTGCCACGCCTCCTCGGTCGCTGCCCTGTTCGAGGGCCTGAGCTCGGGCGCCGTGTCGGCGCCGTTCGCCGCCGCCATGGACGCCGAGGTCATCATCGTGATCGGCGCCAACCCGACCGTGAACCATCCGGTCGCGGCGACCTTCATCAAGAACGCGGTCAAGCAGAACGGCGCAAAACTGTTCGTGATGGATCCGCGCCGGCAGACGCTGTCGCGCCACGCGACCAAGCATCTGCAGTTCAAGCCCGGCTCCGACGTCGCCATGCTGAACGCGATGATCAACACGATCATCACCGAAGGCCTGACCGACGACCAATACATCGCCGGCTACACCGAGGGCTTCGACGAGCTCAAGGAGAAGATCAAGGAGTTCACGCCGGAGAAGATGGAGCCGATCTGCGGCGTCCCAGCCCAGACCCTGCGCGAGGTCGCGCGGACCTATGCGCGCGCGAAATCGTCAATCATCTTCTGGGGCATGGGCATCAGCCAGCACGTCCACGGTACCGACAATGCGCGCTGCCTGATCGCGCTCGCGCTGATCACCGGCCAGGTCGGCCGTCCCGGCACCGGCCTGCATCCGCTGCGCGGCCAGAACAACGTGCAGGGCGCCTCGGATGCCGGCCTGATCCCGATGTTCCTGCCGGACTATCAGCCGGTCGGCCGCGACGATCTGCGCGGCAGCTTCGAAAAGCTCTGGCAGCAGGATCTCGATCCCGTCCGCGGCCTGACCGTGGTCGAGATCATGAACGCGATCCACGCCGGCGAGATCACGGGCATGTATATCGAGGGCGAGAATCCCGCGATGTCCGATCCAGATCTGCAGCATGCGCGCCACGCGCTGGCGATGCTCGATCATCTCGTGGTGCAAGACCTCTTCGTCACCGAGACCGCCTTCCACGCCGACGTGATCCTGCCGGCCTCGGCCTTCGCGGAGAAGGACGGCTCCTTCACCAACACCGATCGCCGCGTGCAGCTCGCGCGCCAGGTGGTCAAGCCGCCGGGCGATGCGCGGCAGGATCTCTGGATCATCCAGGAGATCGGCAAGCGCATGGGCCTGCCCTGGAATTATTCCGGGCCCGGCGACGTCTTCACCGAGATGGCCGAGCTGATGCCGTCGCTCAAGAACATCACCTGGGAGCGGCTCGTCCGTGAGGGCGCCGTGACCTATCCGGTCGACGATCCGAACAAGCCCGGCAACGAGATCATCTTCACCACGGGCTTCCCGACCGCGAACGGCCGCGGCAAGATCGTGCCGGCCAAGGTCATCCCGCCGGACGAGATTCCCGACGACGAATATCCGATGGTGCTGTCGACCGGCCGCGTGCTGGAGCACTGGCACACCGGATCGATGACCCGCCGCGCCCAGGTGCTCGACCAGATCGAGCCCGAGGCCGTCGCGTTCATGTCGCCAAAGGACATGCGCAGGAAGAAGCTGATGCCCGGCGACTTCATCCGCCTGGAGACCCGCCGCGGCGCCGTCGAGGTCAAGGTCCGCTCCGACCGCGACGTCCCCGAGAACATGGTGTTCATGCCGTTCTGTTACGCGGAGGCGGCGGCGAACCTGCTGACCAATCCGGCGCTGGACCCGTTCGGCAAGATCCCGGAATTCAAGTTCTGCGCTGCAAGGGCCGAACGAGCGGTGATGCAGGACGCGGCGGAATAGGGGTAGGCTTCGTCATCGGCCACGAGTTGCCACACAAGCCGCTGTCATGCCCCGCGAAGGCGGGGCATCCAGTACGCTGCGGTCCATCGAATCAATCATTACTGTCTCGGAGTACTGGATCGCCCGGTCAAGCCGGGCGATGACAGTGGTTGGAGTGGCTTGGGGGCCACACCGCTTCGCTCGCCGCGATGACGGTGGTAGACATGGCCCATGTCCAAGGTCACCCCAGCCACGCGAGCGCTCACCGCTGCCGGTGTCGCCTTCACCGTTCACAGCTACGACTACGATCCTGATGCCGAAAGTATCGGGCTGCAGGCGGCATCGGCGCTCGGCGAGGACCCCGCGCGCGTCCTGAAGACGCTGATGGCGCAGGTCGATGGCAAGCCGGTCTGTGTGGTCGTCCCCTCCGACCAGGAAGTCTCGATGAAGAAGCTCGCTCTTGCTGCGGGCGGAAAGTCGGCGCAGATGATGAAGCCGCCCGAGGCCGAGCGCGTCACCGGCTACAAGGTCGGTGGCATCAGCCCGTTCGGCCAGCGCAAGCAGGTCGGCACGGTCATCGAACAGAGCGCGCTTGCGCATGATCTCGTCTATCTCAACGGCGGCCAGCGCGGCTTGCAGGTGCGGCTGAAGCCGGCCGACGTGCGCGGTGTCCTGAAGGCGGTCGTGGCGGATGTGCTGGCGTGAGCGCGATGGAGCGGGATCATGAGGCGGCTGTTTCTGGCGTGGCTCACGGTTCTGCTCGGCGTCGCGCTTCCAGCGGAGGCACATGAGGTCAACCTCGTCACCGCCCGCGTGGCGCTGAGCCCCGATCGTCTGGTGAAGGTCGAACTCGGATTGAAGGGCAGCGATGTCGACCGCCTGATCGGCACGAAGATCTACGATGCGAGACGGGACGCGGTCGATCCCGTCGCGGTGGACGCGGCCAAGCCCGCGATCCTCGCCTATATGGGCATGCACCTGGCTGTCACAGGTGGTGCCAAGGCCTGTTCCGCCGGAGATGCCGCGGTCCTGGCCGACGGCGACGGCATCGTCTACCGCCACAGCTTTGCCTGCGCCGACGCTGCCGGCGACATCGTCTATCGCTCCAATGTGCTGACCGAGAAGGACAAGGCTGCGCGACAAGTCGTGCTGATCGCGCAGGGACGGTCGGAAACTCAGGCCTTGCTGGACGCCGGCAACACGACCGTCACGCTTTCGGCCGCGCCGCCGTCGCTGTGGTCGACGATGCAGCGCTATGTCATCACCGGCATCGAGCACATCTTCCTCGGTTACGATCACGTCGCGTTCCTGATTGCCGTGGTGCTGTGGGCGCGCCGGCCCATGCCGGTCGTCAAGATCGTGACGGCCTTCACCGTCGCCCATTCGATCACCTTGTCGCTGGCTGCGCTCGATCTTCTCGTCATCCCGGGCCGCATCGTGGAGCCTGCGATCGCGGCCTCGATCGTCTTCGTAGCCGTGGAGAATTTCTTTTCGCGTGATGTCGACAGGCGCTGGCGGGTGGCTTTTCTGTTCGGACTGATCCACGGCTTCGGCTTCGCCGGCGTGCTGCGCGAGATCGGGTTGCCGCCGAACGCCGCGGTGCCGGCGCTCGCCGCTTTCAACATCGGCGTCGAGATCGGGCAGGTCGCGATCGTCGCGGTCGCGTTGCCGATCCTCCGTCTCGCCGATCGATGGAGCGTTGAGGACCGGTCCGAACCGGTGAGGGCGGCGGGGCTGGTTTACGCGTTCTCTGCCGTCATCTGTCTGCTTGGTGGCTATTGGCTGCTGACGCGCGTGTTCGAGGCGTGATCGGGCAGGCGACTCACTGCTTCTGCAGCAATTTCAACCGGCAACGGAGTGCTTCGCGGATGTGTGCGCGCGCGAGCAGCTCGGCCTTGTCGCCGTTGCGCGCGGCGATCGCATCGATGATCTTCCGATGCTCGCCGTGACTGGTCGTCGGACGTCCCGCCAGGGTGAAGGTGGTCGGACCCAGCAAAGCAATCCAGTCCTGCAGTTCCCGCGACGCATTGTCGAGATAGCGGTTGCGCGCCGCGCGGCAGATGGCCTCGTGAAAACTGCGGTTGAGCCGCGCCATCTCGGCGGCGTCGGACGTCTCGACAAAGGCCTGCTCGATGTCGCGGAGCGCATCGATCTCCGGCGGTGAGGCGTGCTCGGCGGCGAGGCGCGCGGCGGCGCCTTCCATGATTTCGCGCATGGCGTAGAGCTCGAGCACCTCGGAGATGTCGAGATTGCGGACGATCAGCCCGCGGCCGCCGGCGGGCTCGACGAAGCCGCGCGCGGCGAGGCGCCCCAGGGCTTCGCGCACCGGCGTGCGGCTGACCTTCAGCCGCTGCGCGACCTCTTCCTCGCGCAGGCGGTCGCCCGCCCGGTAGCTGCCGGCCTGGAGCGCCTCGCAAAGCGACCGGAACACGGCTTCGCCCAGCGCGACACCGCCGCCACGCGCGATCGATCCACCTATTTTTACTGGGCGTCTGGCCATTGTCCCCCGGTGCGCATCCTGCCCATGCAGAGACGCCGCTTGCGTGATCTATGTATATCTTTGTATATAAAGGTACGCAATGGCCGTCGCAGGCGGATATGGGCCGCTGACGGAGAATGTCTCTAATTCGCGTGCGATCGGGCAGACGGTATGAGTAGCAAATACGATGTGCTGGTGATCGGCGGCGGCAACGCGGCGCTGTGCGCGGCGATCGCGGCGCGCCGCAGCGGCGCGTCGGTGCTGGTGCTCGAGGGCGCGCCAAAATTCTATCGCGGAGGCAACACCCGCCACACCCGCAACATGCGCTGCGCCCATGACGCCGCCACCGAGATCCTCACCGGCCCCTACACCGAGCAGGAGTTTTGGGAGGATCTGCTGCGCGTCACCGGCGGGCAGACCGACGAGGTGCTGGCCCGTCACATGATCCGGGAGTCCAAGGACATCCTGAACTGGATCGTGGAGCAGGGCGTCCGCTGGCAGCCCTCGCTCGGCGGAACGCTCAGCCTCGGCCGCACCAACTCATTCTTCCTCGGCGGCGGCCGGGCGATGCTGAACGCGCTCTATCTCACCGCGGAGCGGCTCGGGGTGGAGGTCGCATATGATGCCGAAGTCATCGACCTCGTGATCGAGGACGGCATGTTCCTCGCAGCGCGCCTCAAGCGGCCGATCAAGGGCGAGACCGAGATCCGTGCCACCTCGCTGGTCGCGGCGGCCGGCGGATTCGAAGCCAACATCGAATGGCTCAAGCAATATTGGGGCGAGGCAGCCGACAATTTCCTGATCCGGGGCACGCCATATAACCGCGGCTCGATCCTGAAGATGCTGCTCGACAAGGGCGTGCAGGAGGTCGGCGATCCCACCCAGTGCCATGCGGTCGCGATTGACGCCCGCGCGCCGAAATTCGACGGCGGCATCATCACGCGGCATGACTCCGTGGTGTTCGGCATCGTCGTCAACAAGCACGCGCAACGATTCTATGACGAGGGTGAGGACATCTGGCCGAAGCGCTACGCGATCTGGGGCCGGCTGGTCGCGGCACAGCCGGACCAGATCGCCTACATCATCTTCGATTCCACCGTCGTCACGAGCTTCATGCCGACGCTGTTCCCGCCGATCGCCGGGCAGACGGTGGCGGAGCTCGCCGGCAGGCTCGAGCTCGATCCGGCCGCGCTGGAAAAGACCATCACCGAATTCAACGCGGCGGTGCGGCGGGGCACCTTCGATCACACCATTCTGGATGACTGCGTGACCGAGGGCATCACGCCGCCCAAGACGCACTGGGCACGCAAAATCGAGACGCCGCCCTATCTCGCCTATCCGGTGCGGCCCGGCATCACCTTCACCTATCTCGGCACGCGGGTGAACAAGGAGGCGCGGATGCTGATGGCTGGCGGCATGCCGTCGGCCAACATGTTCGCGGCCGGCGAGATCATGGCCGGCAACGTGCTCGGCAAGGGCTATGCCGCCGGCATGGGCATGACCATCGGCAGCGTGTTCGGGCGGATCGCAGGACGGGAAGCGGCGAAACATGCACGGAACTAGAATCCTCGACGAAGCCGACCGCCTGATGACGGTCTGCAATTCCTGCCGCTATTGCGAGGGCCTGTGCGCGGTGTTTCCGGCGATGGAAATGCGCCGCGCCTTCTCGGACGGTGATCTCAACTATCTCGCCAATCTCTGCCATGGCTGCGGTGCCTGCTATGTCGACTGCCAGTTCTCGCCGCCGCACGAGTTCAACGTCAACGTTCCGAAGACGCTGGCGGTGGCGCGCGCAGAGACCTATGCAGCCTATGCCTGGCCGCAGGCGCTCTCAGGCACATTTGCGCGGAACGGCCTCGTCATCAGCATCGTCGCTGCGCTCAGCATGGCCGCGTTCATCCTGGGCTTCGCCGCCCTGAACGACCGCAGCGTGCTGTTCGGCGTGCACACCGGCCCCGGCGCCTTCTACAAGCTGATGCCGCATAATGTCATGGCCGCGCTGTTCAGCGCCGCCTTCCTCTATGCCGTCTTCGCGCTGATGATGAGCATCCGCGCCTTCTGGCGTGACATCGGCCCGCCGATCGGCGGCCGCGCCGATAGCGGCTCGATCTTCCAGGCGATCCGCGATGCCGGGGAGCTGCGTTATCTCCATGGCGGCGGCGTCGGCTGCTACAATGAGGACGACAAGCCGACCGACCGGCGCAAGCTCTATCATCATTTGACCTTCTACGGCTTCCTGCTGTGCTTCGCCGCGACGTCGGTCGCGACGCTTTATCATTATCTGCTCGGCCGCGAGGCGCCGTATCCGTGGTGGGACCTGCCGGTGGTGCTGGGCACCCTCGGCGGCGTCGGTCTGATCGTCGGGCCGATCGGCCTGTTCGTGGCCAAGATGCGCCGCGATCCCGCGCTGCTCGACGAGTCCAGATACGGCATGGATGTCGGCTTCATCACCATGCTATTCCTGACCGGTCTCACGGGCATGGCGCTTTTGCTCCTGCGCGAGACCCCTGCAATGGGGCCGCTGCTGGCGCTGCATCTCGGCGCGGTATTCGCGCTCTTCGTCACCATGCCCTATGGCAAGTTCGTGCACGGCATCTATCGCTTCGCGGCTCTGGTGCGCTACGCGCAGGAGCGGCGGGCGGAAGCCGGCTCTTGAGGGGCCTGCGGGGCTGACGTATCTCTTCGCCCGTTCGCGCTGGACGCGAATCGCGCAAGGAACCCGCGCTCATGTACATGTTTCTCCCCTTCTTGCTGGCGCTCGCAGGCTGCGCCAGCGTCTGGCGTTCGCGCGCGGTGCTCAGCTATAGGCTCTGGACCGTGACGATCGCCGTCACTGTCGCATGGTTCTTCCATCACGCGACCGATCCGCTGAAGTTTTCGTTCTGACATGGGTCCCACAGCGATGAGCGAGCAACGATCGGTCGGCGCGACGCTGAATATGCTGGGGCTGCTCGGGATCTCTTCGATCCTGGCGGTCGCGTTCTATTATCAACTTGCGCTCGGCGAATTGCCGTGCCCGCTCTGCTTGCTGCAAAGGGCCGGCTTCATCGCGATCGGCATGGGCTTCCTGTTCAACCTGCGTCTCGGCGAGCGGCGCTCGCACTACGCGATGATCCTCATTGCCAGTCTCGTCACCGGCTTCATCTCGTTGCGGCAGGTGTCGCTGCATCTTTCGCCCGGCGATCCCGGCTACGGCTCGACGCTGTTCGGGCTGCACTTCTACACCTGGGCGCTCATCGCCGCGGTCGGAGTGGTCTGCTATGTCGCGTTCGTCTTCGTCCTGAAGGATGTAGTTGGCGAACGGGACGCAGGTGCGCCAATCGGCGGGCAGGCATCCAACGCGGCGTTCGCGATCTTCACCCTGCTGGTCGCGGCAAATCTCCTGTCCACCGTGCTGGAATGCGGCGCGGGCCAGTGCGAGGACAACCCGGTCCGTTATCTTCTGCTCAAATGATGGACCGTCGCATCAGGCATATGCCGGTGCGACGGTCGTAACCCTTACGCCACCTCGCGCTCCGGCGGGGATGCCTGCTCCCGGGCCATCGTCGTGGCCGTGACATAGTCGGTCTTGCCGGTGCCGAGCAGCGGCACCTTGTCGACCACCATGATCGTCGCGGGGACCGTCAGCTCGGATGCGCCGATCGTCTTGGCCTGAGCCTGCATCGCGCTGCGCTCTGCGCTCTTCTCCGTCGTCAGCAGCACGATGCGTTCGCCCTTGCGCTGGTCGGGGATCGACACGGCGACGGAGGCGGCCTGCGGCCATAGCGAGGCCGCGATGGCTTCGACTGCCGACAGCGAGACCATCTCGCCAGCGATCTTGGCAAAGCGCTTGGCGCGGCCCTTGATGGTGATGAAGCCGGCCGCGTCGATCGCGACGATGTCGCCGGTGTCGTGCCAGCCATCGGGCAGTTTTTCGAGCACGCCGGGGTTCTCGGCCCTGAGATATCCGAGCATCACGTTCGGTCCGCGCACCGAGAGGCGGCCGCCCTCCTCGATGCCGGGGACCGGATCGAGGCGGCTTTCCATCAGCGGCGAGAGGCGGCCGACGGTGCCGGGACGGTTGGCCATCGGCGTGTTCATCGCCAGCACGGGCGCCGTCTCGGTGACGCCGTAGCCTTCGAGGATGCGGATGCCATAGCGCTCCATGAACACCTGACGGGTGCGGTCCTTGACTGCCTCGGCGCCGGCGATCACGAGGCGCAGGGTGCGGAAGTCGTAGGCATGCGCCGAGCGGGCATAGCCGGTGAGGAAGGTGTCGGTGCCGAACAGGATCGTGGCGCCGGTCTGGTAGATCAGCTCGGGCACGATCCGGTAATGTAGCGGCGAGGGGTACATGTAGATCGGAATGCCCGCCAGCAACGGCATCATCATTCCGCCGGTCAAGCCGAACGAATGGAATACCGGCAGCACGTTGAACACCTTGTCGTTGGCGTTGGCGTCGACCCGCGCCAGCGCCTGCGCCGCGTTGGCGAGGATGTTGCGGTGGGACAGCACCACGCCCTTGGGCGTGCCTTCCGAGCCCGACGTGAACAGCACGACGGCCGGATCATGGGCCTGGCGGGGAACGCGCGGCGTCGTGCCGGCGAGCAGGCCCTTGATCTTGTCGGCGACGCCGATCGAGGCACGGACGTCCTCGAGATAGACGACGCGCGCCTCCGCGGAGATCGCGGTCATCAACTTGTCGAGCTTGCCCTTCTCGATGAAGGCCTTCGAGGTCAGGACCGTCTTGACCTGCGCGGCCTTCATGGCGGCGAGGACGTTGACCGGGCCGGCCGAGAAGTTGAGCATCGCCGGGACGCGGCCGATATTCTGCAGCGCCATGAACACGACGGCGACGCCCGCCGAGTTCGGCAGCAGCACGCCGACATTCTCCCCGGCCATGGTGCCGGCCTCGAGCTTGCGGCTCAGGACCTGCGCACCGAGGATCAGCTTGCGATAGGTCAGCTTGGTGCCGAGCGCGTCCTCGATGATGACCTTGCCGGTGTCGCGGTCGCGATAGGCGTGGCCGAGCGCTTCGAACAGGGTGTGATCGAGCATGGCGTTCTTGACCATCGCGTCGATCATCACGTCCTGCAGTGCGGCGCCCGCGGCGTTGCGGCGCGCCTTGCCCTTCAGCGCCGCATCGACCGGCAGCTTGACCGGCGGCAGGATGGTCACCGTCACGCGCGGGAACCAGGAGCGCTTGACCTGGCTGGAGTTGAGATAGCTGAGATGCGAGCGCTGCGCGCCTTCGATGCGCACCGGCACGACCACGGCGTCGGCCTTGTCCGCGATCATCGCGGTGCCGTCATAGACCTTCATCAGCGATCCCGAGACGGTGATGCGGCCTTCCGGGAAGATGACGACGGGCTCGCCGGCGGCGACGAGCTTGATCAGGTCGCGCGCAGCCAGCGGCTTGCTCGGGTCCATGGTGTAGTGCTTGACCGCGCGCAGGAACGGCTTGGCCCACCAGGCCTTGGCGATGCCGGTATCCACCGCGAAGCTGGCGTCGATCGGCAGCACGGCGTGCAGCAGCGGGCCATCGATGAGGCTGACATGGTTCGGCGCGATCAGCATGCGGGTGCCCGGAGGGGGCAGGTTCTCGAGCCCACGAACCTCGGTGCGGAACAGCGCGCGGAATAGCAATCCGCCGGCATCGCGCACGCCTTCCTTGCCCCACTTGGTCAACACGAACCACACTGCGCCGAAGCTGGCGACGCCGAGGCCGAAGAAGATCCAGCCGATATGGAGACCGGCCGCCTGCAGCAGCGCGACGAACAGCGAGCCGGTCACCATGAAAGCGGCCTGCAGCACGTTGCCGGCGGCTATGATGCGGGCGCGTTCGGACGGCACCGACCAGGCCTGGACGGCGGCAAAGGAGGGCACGACGAACAAGCCGCCGCCGAAGGCAAAGGCGACGAAGTCGGCCAGCATGCGCAGGCCGGCGAAGGAGGTTGCGAAACTGCCTGCGGTGATGTCCTGGCCCTTGGCGGTCACGCCGATGGCCCAGGCGAGATCGAGGCCGGCGCAGCCCATGATGATGGCGCCGATCGGCACCAGCGCGAGGTTCGGGCGAACATGGCTCAGGCTGGCGGCGAACAGCGAGCCGATGGCGATGCCGATCGCGAAGATCGCAAGACACAGCGTCACCACGCCCTCGGTGCCACCGACGACGTCCTTGACCAGCGCCGGCAGCAGCGACAGCACGATCGCCCCGACCAGCCAGAACCAGGAGACGATCACGGTGCCGTCCCACAGCCGGTGATCGGCATGCAATGTCCTGAGCAGGCTGAGCGTCGAGGTCCAGGGATTGGCATCGACGCGCAGGTCGGGTGCGGAGGGCGTCGTCTGCGAAATGCGGGCGGCGAACGCCCACGACAACAGCGCCAGCGCAACCACGGCCGATGCGACCCAGCCCATATGCGCGGAGCCGGCCACGAACTGGCCGCCGGCGACGGTGCCGAGCAGGATGGCCATGAAGGTTGCGCCTTCGACCAGCGCGTTACCGGTCGCGAGCTCGCCGAGCTCGAGCTGGTCCGGCAGCATGGCGTATTTCACCGGGCCGAACAGGGCGGCGATGGTGCCGAACAATGCGAGGGCTACGAACAGCAGCGGCACCGAATGAAGGAAGAAGCCGGCCGCGGCAAAGCAGGCGGCGAAGATCTCGACGAATTTGAGCCGCCTTGCGACGACGGATTTGACGTATTTGTCGGCGAGCTGGCCGCCGAGCCCGGACAGGATGAAATAGGGGAAGATGAAGACGGCGCCCGCCACCGTCACCAGGGCATCGCCGTGGCCGGTCGCGGCACTGTACAGCAGGATGATGACAAGCGCGTTCTTGAGTACGTTGTCATTGAGCGCCGAGAAGAATTGCGCCCAGAACAGTGGCGCGAAACGGCGTGACGACATCAATTCCCTGATCATGACTAGTCCTGTTTTGAAAGGCAGGCTGAGGTTCGTTACGTTGTCTGTGGAGCGTCACGACCGGATTGGTATGCGGGAAAGCGATTGCCAGGTGGCGACTGACGCCGGCCTTGTTTGGTCCCCTCGATCCCTCCGATCCTGTTGGTCTCCATCCGGTCTCCTTAGGTTCGCAAATATCTGGTCGTGGCCGCCGTCCGGGCTGAAGGGCTGCGCTCGGCGGGGTATCGCGTGGGGCGATGAGGAAAAGCTAAACCGCATCGCCAAGACTCATGAGATCGGCCGCGAACCTCCGGAGATGGTAATTCCTTCCTTGCAACCGGATCTTGCATTCGAGCCGATCGGAAAGTGCCGGCTGTGCGCCTCAGGTGAGATGGGCGAGGTGGCGAAAGGGCGAGAAGCGGCCGAGCAGGCTGAAGCGGCGGCCGTCGTGACGCGCACGGGCGCGGCTCGCCCGCCACATCCGGAAGGTCGCGCGCCGCTCGGCGAGCACGCCGGCGATGTCGCAGGCATTGGCGATCCGATCGATCGGGGTCATGGCGAACCGCAGCAGGGCCCGGCCGAGGCCGGTCACGAGAGCGGTGGCGTCATCGACGAAGGTGAAGGCGATATCAACAGCAAGGGTTTGCATTTTGCAGGTCTCCAGGTTAAATTGAACAATGTTCACATGAGTAGCTTGAAAATGAACAATGTTCAAGAAGATTCGCTGCGGGAGCAGAAAAAAAATCGGCGGCGGCTCCAGATCGTCGAGATCGCCCGCGGCATTATCTCGTCTAAGGGCCTGAGATCATTGAAGGTTCGTGACGTCGCGGAGGCCGCCGGATGTTCGGTCGGCAGCGTCTATAACGAGTTCGGCGACTTCGACGGGGTCATCCTGACCGTCAACCGGGAGACGGTTCAGGCCCTCACGGCTCAGCTTCGCGCCGTTCCTGCCGAGGATCCGGTACGCCAGCTCTATGGGCTTGCCGCGACCTATCTCGACTTCTTTGCGGGGCACGCCAATCTGCTGCGCTCGCTGTTCGAGCACCGGATGGAGGACGATCGTCCGTATCCGGACGACATCCTCCAGATGGTCATGGATGCCTTCGCGCTGATGCATCCACCCCTGGTGCGGCTATTGCCGGATGCGGATGACGTGAAGATCGCGCTGCTGTCGCGCACGCTGTTTTCCGCGGTGCATGGCATCATCTCGCTCGGCCTCGAGGAACGCATGGTGGCGGTGCCGCCGCAGATGCTGCACCAGCAGATCGAGCAGTTCGTCGACGCCCATCTCGCCGGCCTCGGCATTTTGCCGGTGGGCGCACATCCATCTAGATGAGGCCCCGCCGCTACCAGGCATATCGCAGGCTCGCGATGCCAGAATAGGTGGTGCTGCGGGCCGCGAACTCGCCGTCGAACTTGGCCGACAACGCAACACCGTTCGAGAATTTCAGCTCGGCCCCGGCCGATGCGAGCGCTGCGTCTTTCGCCGGCGTCGCGCCCTGGACCATGAAGCTCGCACCGGGCAGCGCCTGGAATGCGGCATCGAGCGAGGGATCGCTCACCCAATCATGGGCCCAGGCGGCGCGACCGCGCAACGTCAGGACTGCATTCGGCGACACCAGCGTAGCGCGATCGAAGCGCGCGCCGAGTTCGCTGCGCGTGTCGGAGGCCGTGCGTCTCCGATAGGTCAGGCCGAAGCCGCTGCCGGCCGGATCGGTCTCGGTGTAAGTCGGCGTGCGGAACGCCTGCAACTGCGCTGCCGCATATGGCGTGAAGCCGCCGATCGGCGTGGCGAAGCGATAGCCACCCTCGATGCGGCCACCGACGGTTTGCGCATCGAACTTCGCGGTGAGCTGGTTGGCGAAGGGCGCCAGGCGATCCGTCGACATCCAATGATTGGCCACCGCGAGCGAGGCGGCGAAATAGGCAGGCCCCTTGCGGACCGCGGCGTAGACGCCGGCCTGCACCGCCTCGCTCCTGCCGCCGCCGAGCGCCTGCGCGAGATCCCATCTGGTGCCGCCGCCGGAGAGCGCGAATCCGACGATCGCGTCGCGGCTGACATGATAGTCAGCACCGGCCGCGACGCCGCCTGCGCGCGCGCCGAGGTCGTGGCTGCCGATCACGGCCGGGTCGCCGCTGGTGCGGTTGGTGCCGCCGAACGCCGCGCCCCAGGCGGTCCAGCGCTCGGCAAAGGTCGGTGCCTTTGCCGCCGGCGCGCCCAATATCCTGTTGTAGGCGAGGACGACATCGTCCGGCAGCGCGGCGCGATCGGGACTGAAGCCGAGTACGGCGTCGCCGGTGCCGACGTTCATGCCCCCGCGTCCGCTGACGAATGGATCGAGCATAAGGCCGAGGAACTGGCCCGTGAACTGGAAGGCGCCCTGCTGGCTCCCGGTCGCCGCTTCTCCTGAAAGCTGATCCAGGCTGTAGCGCAGCTGCGCATCGCTCTGGCCTGCAAACGACGCGAGGAAGGGCAGGTTGGGACCGAACGCGCTCAGCGCGCCGGCCACTTCCTTCTGGTTCTGCGTCTGGGCGACGGCTGGAAACGCGCTGTTGTTGTAGTTGAGCGTCAGGAAGACGGAGAAGCCGTCAGAGCTGAGGGCGGAGGTGAAGAACTGCGGATTGTATCCGCTGAGCGTTACGGCGGAAAAGGCGCCGGTGAGGCCGTTCAGCGTGCTGAGAATGGTATATTGCGTCGAAGGATTGTAGGCGCCTGCAAGCGTGGTGACCGCGATGGTGCCACCATTCAGTGTCGCCGTCACCGCCGCAATCTTGTCTGACTGGCCCGCCGCGTTGACTGTGATCGCATAGGTCGAGCCTGCGTTGAATGTCGCAGTGCCGTTGACGACGAGTTGGCCGAGATTGCCGGGTGCGACCGTGCCGCCCGGCAAGACGTTGAGGCTTCCGATCATGCCGCTGCCGCCCAGCGTGCCGCTGCCGACGGTGGTTGCGATATTGGGCATCATGCCGTCGACGATGAGGGTGCCGGCCTGCACGCTCATGGTTGTCGTCAATTCCATCGTGACGCCCGTCAGCGTCCAGGTGGAGCTGCCGGTCTTTTCGATGACCTCGAATTCCTGGAACTGGCTGAACAGCCCGAATGTGGCGAGGTCGAACGTGCTGTTGGCCGTTCCGCCGAAGCGCAGCGTGTCGTTGTCGGTGCCTGCCTTCACGTATCCCATGACGTTCGATCCGGCGCGCAGCTCGAGAATGTCGTCGCCGTCCTTGAGATCCATCGCCGTGCTGGCGCTGGTCTGGATCGTACCGGCATTGATAACAGTGTCCTGATTGGCCGAGCCGAGAATTGCTGAGCCTGACGCACTCGAGATCGTGCCGGCGTTGTTGATGACGTTGCCGTTGCCGGCGCCGCTGAGATCGATGGCCCCGACGTTGTTGGATTTGACGACGCCACTCGACAGGATGTTCACTTGGTTGTTCGTCGCCCCGGCGCTGATGCCAATGCCGCTCGTCAAGGGCACGACACCTCCAACCGTACCCCCGATGACGACGATGTTGTTGCTGGAATTGGCCAGGCCGATTCCCACTGAGCCGAGAGCCGACGACTCCACCAGGGCACCCGCATCGACCGATGGTGTTGTTGTTGCTGCCGCTGACAACGGCAATACCGTCGCTGTTGGCGGACGTGATGGACGCGTTGTCGAAAACCCGGATTGCCCCATTCGATGCCGCTTCGAACATGACGCCCGCAAAGGTGGGGTCGTTCACGGAAGTTGCGGTGCCGTCGCCGATGTTGACGGTGACGCCGCTCGCCACGGGCGCCGTCTTGACTCGAGTGTTGCCGGCCCCGGTGCAGGCGATCGAATCGCCTGATTGGAGCGCCGTCTGCGAACCGCTTCCGGTGATCACGCAGGCCGCCGCTGCGGGCGCGGTGAACCACGGCAGTGTCGTGCCCGCAGCCGCGGCGTTGAGCGCGGTGCTCAAGAGAACCGCATGCCGCCGGTGCGTCTTTGCACGACGCGCATTCGGCGAGGTCGTCCAATCATTCCAAGGCAACTGCAAACTCCTTTGACGGTGCGGTCCGGATCGAATCCGGCGCGCAACGCTGGGCAGTTGCCATGCTTAGTGACGGGGGCCCTGGCCTTCTTGGACCATCGCGCAACGCGAAGTGTCGAAACGCGCAAGACCCGATCTTTTCGAAACAATGTGGCCGGGGCATCACAACCGGACCGTTTCGCTGCTCCACGCCTCGCGCGAAGGCTGCTCGAAGCGCCAGTTGGGTACGGCTTGGCGCGGCGCGCGAATACGGGCTTCAGCCTCGCGCCGCGACGGCCTCGCGCGGGCGTGGCGCCACGACGACGACGTCCGGTCGCCCGCGATCGACCTGAACGCGGTTGCGTCCCTTTTCCTTGGCGCGGTAGCAGGCGGCGTCGGCGCGCCGCATGGCGTCCTCGAGCGTGATGTTGCGGTCCGCGATGCAAGCGACGCCGATGCTGGCGGTCACCGCGAAGCAACGATCGTCCCAGGCGAAACTGAACAGCTCGAGCGATCGGCGCAGCTGTTCGGCGAGATCCATGGCATCGAACGGTGAGCACTGCGGCAGGATCAAGCCGAATTCGTCGCCGCCGAGCCGGGCGACCATGTCATGCGGCCGCCGGTCCCGTTGCAGCAGGGTTGAGATCTGGCAGAGCAGGCGGTCGCCGGCGAGATGGCCGCAGCCGTCGTTGACGCTCTTGAACTCGTCGAGGTCGAGCAGGATCAGTCCGAGCGGACCGGCCGCAACGTTGTCCAACTCGCTTTGCAGGCGCGCCTCGAAGGCGCGGCGATTGGCGAGGCCCGTCAGCCAGTCGTGCGAGGCCTGCCAGGCCAGGCGCTCCTTCTCGGCGTACAGGGCGTCCTCGAAGGCCTGTCGTTGCTGCACCAGGCGTCTCGTGTGCCAGATCAGGAGCAGGATCAGCGTCGCGGCGGTGGCGATATTGAGGCAGGTCAGCGTCACTTTGATCGCGCGGGAGCCTTCGCCGAGGACGGTGGAGAATCTGTTGGCATGCACCGTGAATTGGGCGTTGAGCTCGGAGAGCCGCGAGTTGCAGCCGTTCCTCGTCCTGAATGGGCCCGTTCTGGAGCTCGGATCGGATGACCTCGCCGAACACGCTCAGCTCCAGCAGCATGGGATCGGTGGCAGCCCACTCGCGGATCGCATCCTGAAGGAAGCTGACGCGGTTGAAGTAGCGAAACAGCCAGATCAGTCCCGGCACGTCGTCGGGATGGTTGCCGCCTTGCAGGAAGCCGGTGCGGGCGGCTTCGACGTCGACCGGATCGCGTTCGAGCGCCAGCGTGCAAACTCGTCGCCGATGGGGACGGCGAGCGAGGTCTGGTATTGCGCGAACTGGCTTGCCTCGCCCGAATGCAGGTAGCGATTGAGGAAATAGACGGCGTTCTTCTGCGAGCGCGACCACAGCGCCTCGCCCGCGACATAGGCGCGGACCGACGACATCACCTCGAGGCTGAATCCCGCGATCGCCGCCTGGAGCAGGACGACCATCACGAAAGGCGAGACGAGCTTGATGACGTGAAGGAAGCTGTCGCCCTTCGTCGACGTCGCGGTTCTGCGAAACACCCTGCGTTCCCCAAATCGATCAACGATCCCAACGGAGCGTTGCGCCTGCAACGCGAAGTAGAGCGGATGGTTGCTTAACTCGACCTGAATAGCGCGGGGGACCGTGCCGGACGGTGAAGGTAGTGTGACGTGGATGAGCGCAGATCGTTTCAAATGCCGCGGAATCGGAGTTAGCGCGATATCGGTTAGCCAATGCTCTGTGATTTGCGAGCGCAGCGAAGCAATCCAGACTGTTTCCGTGGATTGCCTCGTCGCAAGAGCTCCTCGCAATGACGGCGGATGAGCGTGACACGATCTCCGTCGTCGAGAGAGTCGGTCTGGTGCTGCTAGACCAGCACCGGCTTACGCACGCGGCCGGCATCGCCGAACACGCGCAGGTAACGCTCGATCTCCGAGGGCCGGCCGGTCGCCTTCTCCGGATTGTCGGAGAGCTTGACGGCGGGATGACCGTCGACCGAGGACACCTTGCAGACCAGCGAGATCGGATCGAGATTGAACGAGCCGTCCGGCGCGCAGCCGACGAAATCGTTGGTGAGGTTGGTGCCCCAGCCGAAGGAGAGCCGCACGCGGCCGGCGAAGTGGTGATAGGTCTCCTCGATCGAGCCGACGTCCATCGCGTCGGAAAAGACGAGCAGCTTGTCCTTGGGGTTGCGGCCCTTCTTCTGCCACCAGGCGATGATCTCCTCGCCGGCTTGGATCGGCGGCGCGCTGTCGGGGCGGAAGCCGGTCCAGTCGGCGACCCATTCCGGCGCATCGCGCAGGAACGCCTTGGTGCCGAAGGCATCGGGCAGCGCGATCAGGAGGTTGCCGCCATAGGTCTGGCGCCACTGGTCGAGGATGCGATAGGGCGCCCAGCGCAATTCCTCGTCGTCCCTGGCGAGCGCGGCCGCGACCATCGGCAGCTCATGTGCGTTGGTGCCGATGGCTTCCAGATCGTTGTCCATCGCGAGCAGCACGTTCGAGGTGCCGATGAAGGACGAGCCGAGGCCTTCCTTGACCGCCTCGACGCACCAGCGCTGCCAGAGGAAGCCGTGGCGACGGCGGGTGCCGAAATCGGACAGCCGCAGATTCTCCAGCTTGCGCAGCCGCTCCACCTTGGTCCAGAGCTTGGCCTTGGCGCGGGCGTAGAGCACGTCGAGCTCGAAGCGCCCGCGGCCCTTCATCGCCGCGCGCGAGCGCAGCTCGTTGAGGATCGCGAGCGCCGGAATCTCCCACATCGTGGTGTGGGTCCAGGGGCCGTGGAAGTGCAGCTCGTACTGGCCGTCGACCTTGCGCAGCTCGTATTCGGGCAGGCGGAATTCGGCCAGCCAGCGGATGAAGTCCGCCGAGAACATGTGGGTCTTGCCGTAGAAGGTGTTACCGGCAAGCCAGATCAGCTCCTTCTTGGAAAAACGGATGGTGCGGGCATGGTCGAGCTGAGCGCGCAGCTCGCCCTCGTCGATGATCTCGGCGAGGCGGACATGGCGCGAGCGGTTGATGACCGAGAAGGTCACCTGCTGATCCGGATAATCCTCCCGAATCATCTGTAACATCAATAGTTTATAGAAATCCGTATCGAGCAGGCTGCGGAGGATCGGATCCAGCCGCCAGCTGTGATTGTAGGTTCGGCTCGCAATGTCGGTCACTGTCATGGAGCGATTTTAGCGTGGCCGCCCCTGCGCAACCAGTGGGTTTGGCGGGATTTAGGTTTTCCGCAGGCGCGGGCTCGTCGCTCAGGCGGCCGCTGTCGCCGCGACTGTCTCGAGCTGGCTCCTGATCCAGCGATGAGCCGGGTCCTTCTGATAGCGTTGGTGCCAGACCATGAACATCGGCAGCTCGGCCAGCGTTCGCGTGCGTGACGCCAGCGGGATCCGCGTTTGCGCGAAGCCGCGCATCACGCCGGAGGCAAGCAGGCTCGGCATGCTCGCGAGCATTTGCGAGCCGCGCAGAAAGGACGGCACGCCGGAAAAGCTCGGCACCGAGATCGCGATGTCGCGGTGGAATCCGTTGGCGGCCAGCCGGCGGTCGAAGTCGAGCCGCTCGTTGTCGGTATAGACCACGGTGATGTGGCGCGCCGCGAGATAGGCGCCGCGGCCGGCCGGCGCGTTGCGCGCCTTGGCGTCGTAGTAGCAGACGTAGTGATCGCTCAAGAGGCGCTTCTGCACGATGTCGACACCGGACGGCGGCAGCGGCGTGATCAGCAGATCGCAGCGGTTTTCACGCAGCATCGCGGGCGAAGGCGACTGCGAGGGGATCACGCGCAAATTCAGGCTCTTCACTTGCGCAGCGACATGATCGAAGAACCGCGGCAGCAGCAGGTCGCGCTGAAAGTCGTTTGCGGCGATCGTCAGCGAGAGCTGCGCGTGCGGCGGCTCGAACGCAGTGCCGCCGGCAAAGCTGCGCATCTCGTCGATCAGGGCGCGGGCCTTGCCGGCCAGCGCCTGGGCATGGGCGGTCGCGACGATGCCGCGGCCGGACTTGGCGAACAGCGGATCGCCCGCGATCCGCCGCAGCTTGTTCAAGCCGTGACTGACCGCAGATTGCGTCAGGCCGAGCCGCGTGGCCGCCGCGGTCACCGAGCCCCTTCCTCCAGCACGGCGAGGAACAGCTCCAGGGCGTGGCCATCAAGAGCCAAATGATCGATTTCCTTCATGTAATTCATTATAATCGATCTATTTATCTTGAGAATAGATCGTCCCATGATCCTCCCGACAAGCCGTGCGCCCGGATCGGCGCCAGAGGGAGAGACAACGCCGATGAACGCCCAGGCGCCAGCCTTGCAGGATCCCCGCCTCAACCGCCCCGAGCCGTTCGCGCCGCGGGACGGCGGCTTCTTCCAGCGCGACCGCTCCATCCATCCGCCGGCGCATGCGCCCGGCTACAAATCCTCGGTGCTGCGCTCGCCACGCCAGGCGCTGCTGTCGCTGGAGAGCTCGGTCTCGGAAATCACGGGGCCGGTGTTCGGCCACAACGACCTCGGCCCGCTCGACAACGATCTGATCCGCAATTACGCCAAGGATGGCGATCCCGTCGGCGAGCGCACCATCATCCACGGCCGTGTGCTGGACGAGACCGGCCGCGGCGTGCCGAGCACGCTGGTCGAGTTCTGGCAGGCCAATGCCGGCGGCCGCTACCGACACAAGAAAGACACCTATCTGGCGCCGGTCGATCCCAATTTCGGCGGCTGCGGCCGCGCGCTCACCGACGAGACCGGCTACTATTACTTCCGCACCGTGAAGCCAGGCCCCTATCCCTGGCGCAACTACGTCAACAGCTGGCGGCCCGCTCACATCCATTTCTCGGTGTTCGGCTCGGGCTTCGCGCAGCGGCTGATCACGCAGATGTATTTCGAGGGCGATCCCCTGATCCCGGTCTGTCCGATCCTGACGACGATCCCGGACAAGGACGCGCTCGACCGTCTCGTGGCGCCGCTCGATCTCAACGCATCGACGCCGTTCGACTCGCTCGCCTACCGCTTTGACATCGTGCTGCGCGGCCAGCGCTCCACCTATTTCGAAAATCGCTCCGAAGGAAACTGAGCAATGCCACAGCCGCTCAACTACCTCAAGGAAACCGCCTCGCAGACCGCCGGCCCCTACGTCCATATCGGCCTCATCCCGGCGATGGCCGGCTTCGACATCTTCGAGAAGAACTTCTCGAATGTCCTGGTGACGCCCGCCACCAGAGGCGAGCGCATCACGCTGGAAGGCAAGGTGCTCGACGGCACCGGCACGCCGCTCCGCGACGTGCTGCTGGAGATCTGGCAGGCCAATGCGGCCGGCCGCTACAACCATCCGGCCGATCGCTCGGCGGGTGCGCTGGAGCAAGGGTTTCGCGGCTGGGGCCGCGCCGGCTCCGACTTCGAGAGCGGCCTCGTGACCTTCGAGACCGTCAAGCCCGGCGCGATCACCGACAGGGCCGGCCGCAAATGCGCGCCGCACGTCAATGTCTGGATCGTCGCGCGCGGCATCAATATCGGGCTGAACACGCGGCTCTATTTCTCGGACGAGGAGGCGGCCAACGCCGCCGACCCCGTGCTCAACCTGATCGAGCCGCCAGTGCGCCGCAAGACGCTGGTGGCTGCGCGCAGCGAACGGGCCGGCAAGATCGTGTATTCCTTCACGATCAATCTTCAGGGGCCGGACGAGACGGTGTTCTTCGATGTGTGAGGGCCGGCTGCCGTCCCGGGATCATTCCACCCGGTCGTCGCGATTGATCGCTCCGCGCTGGAGGAATTGCGGTAGCTGGCGCATCTCGCGTGCTACCGGCCGCTCGGCTGGATCGCGGCCCACTTGCAGCTTCAGTTCTGCCAGATCGACGAATACGTCAGCCTGTCGGCGCAGGTCGTCGGCGACCATGGGGGGCTGAGTGGAAAGCGTCGAGACGACCGTCACGCGGACACCACGGCGCTGCAACGCTTCCACCATCGAACGGAAATCTCCGTCCCCTGAGAACAACACGATCTGATCGACATGCCTGGCGAGCTCCATCGCGGTTACGGCGAGCTCGACGTTTATGTTGCCCCTCAATTTGCGGCGGCCGGTCGTGCCGTCGAAGGACTCCTTGGTGAGCTTGGTGACGACCGTGTATCCATTGTAGTCGAGCCAGTCGACCAGGGGGCGGATCGACGAATACTCCTGATCCTCGACGACGGTCGTGTAGTAGAAGGCCCGCAACAGCGTGCCCCGGCTTTGGAATTCACCAAGCAGACGCCTGTAATCGATGTCGAAGCCGAGCGCTTTGGAGGTGGCATAGAGATTGGAGCCGTCGATAAAGAGTGCGATCTTCCCAATCGAAGGCATTCTGCTCAAATCCCCAGTTCCGCACGAAACCGGCCACTCAGTCGCCAGGGCGCGTTACGTCGACGGCAAAACACTCGAGCCGCCGACGGCTTGCTGAAAAAAAGGCGCAGACGACCGGACAGGTATGGCCGTCTTGCGCCAAGGTTAGGGAGGTCCTATGCCACCAGCGCCAGGGCGCCGAATGCCGCCACGCTAAGGCGGCCGCACTCTCCGCTCAATTGTACGGAGGTAAAAGGGCGCTATCCAAAGGATGGGACCCCATATACGAAGGTAAGTAGCAACGAAGTCTATCGCGATTTCGCCGCGTCGCCATGGAGCTGCGCCCGAAAAGCGCGCGGCGATAGGCCTGTGGCCGCGGCATAGACGCGGCTGAAATAAGCGGGGTCCTCGAAGCCGAGCGTATAGGCGATCGTCGAGACCGGCAGGTTGGTGTAGACGAGGTTGCGCCGCGCCTCTCGGATCAGCCGGTTGAGGATCAGGTGCGAGGCGGTGTCGCCGGTCGCCGCCCGCGTGATCCGGTTGAGATGCGTCGGCGTGACCGACAGTGCCCCGGCATAGTCGGCGACGCTCCAGCGCTCCGGATGGTGCTGCTCCAGCAGCGCTTCGAAGCGGCGGAACAATCCGGTTTCCGACGAACCGTTGCCGCCGCTGTCGCTCGTGAGGGCGCGCGCCACCAGCCCGATCATGGCCGAAGACAAAGCGCGCAGCACATGCGCGCGGCCGAAATCGCGCGCGGCGTGCTCGGCAAAGATTTGCTTCATCGTGGTGCGGATCTGCGGCGAGCCGCGCACGACGGCCGATCGCGACAACGCAGCCCGCAAGCCTTCCGCGGCGAGCAGCGTCTCGTCGAGAATTTCCGCGGCGATGGTCAGCACCCAGCCTTGAGTGTCAGGCACGAAGCGGAACCCGTGGACATGGCCGACCGGCACGTTGACGATCTGCATCGGCTTGAGCGGCACCACGCGGCCGTCGAGCGTCGCCTCGCCGCCGCCGCGCTCGATCAGCAGCACCTGATGCAGCCGGGCATGGCGGTGTACGGCCAGCGTCCAGTCGTGCAGCACCGAGCGCGACGCAATGGTCTCGCAATGCACGACATCGGGCAGATCGCCGGACTCGCCGAACAGATTGTAGACCCGGATCGCCGGGGCGGGGGCTGCGCTCCTCATGTTCGAATAGTACAAGACAAAGGCGAAACCCTCCATCGGTCTGCGGCGGTGAATCTGCAAAATAGTGCCGACGGGAGGACGCAAAAATGAAAGTTCAGGTCTGTATCATCGGCGGTGGACCGTCCGGGCTGCTGTTGTCCCAGCTCCTGCATCTGAAGGGCATCGATACGGTCGTGCTGGAGAAATACAGCCGCGAGCATGTGCTCGCCCGCATTCGCGCCGGCGTGCTGGAACACGGCTTTGCCAAGCTGATGCGCGAAGCGCAGTGCGGCGAGCGAATGGACCGCGAGGGCGAGATCCACCACGGGTTCGAAATCGCGCATGACGGGGTGCTCTCCAAGATCGATCTGCACAAGCATTCCGGCGGCAATTCGGTGCTGGTCTACGGCCAGACCGAATTGACGCGCGACCTCTACGAGGCGCGCGATCGCCTCGGCGGCAAGGTCGTGCACAATGCCGAGGACGTGAGGCCGCACGATCTGACGTCGAATATGCCTTACGTCACCTATCGCTCGAACGGTGAGACGATCCGCGTCGATTGCGACTACATCGTCGGCGCCGACGGCTTTCACGGTGTCAGCCGCAGGTCGATCCCGAAGGACGTGCTGCGTGAATACGAGAAGGTCTATCCGTTCGGTTGGCTCGGCGTGCTGTCGCGCACCAAGCCGGTGTCGCCTGAACTGATCTACGTCAAGCACGAGCGCGGCTTTGCCCTCTGCTCCCTGCGCTCCCAAGTGTTGAGTCGTTACTACGTCCAGGTGCCCTTGACCGACAAGGTCGAGGACTGGAGCGATGACGCGTTCTGGGCCGAGCTGAAGCGCCGCCTGCCGGAGGAAGTGGCCGGCCGCCTGATCGCGGGTCCCTCGATCGAGAAGAGCATCGCGCCCTTGCGCAGCTTCGTCGCCGAGCCGATGAGCTATGGCCGCCTGTTCCTCGCCGGCGATGCCGCGCATATCGTGCCGCCGACCGGCGCGCGCGGGCTCAACAGCGCGGGCTCCGACATCTATTATCTCTATCACGCCCTGCTCGCGCATTATCAGAGCGGGGATGATTCGGGGCTTGCGGGTTATTCGGCCAAGGCGCTCGCGCGCATCTGGAAGGCGCAGCGCTTCTCCTGGTGGATGACGATGTTGCTGCACCGCTTCCCGGACCGGCTCGAGTACGAGGATCGGCTGCAGCAGACGGAGCTGGACTATCTGCTGTCGTCCGAAACGGCACAGCGCCTGCTCGCGGAGAACTATGTGGGACTGCCGTTCTAGGGGGACTGCTACTTACCTTCCAGCGTATTGACCGGCGTCCACTCGGGCGGAGGCGGGTTTGTGGCGAGCGCCCTCGCGCGCTTCGCGAACATTGACGAGGCAGGATCGATGTTCGCCACTTTCTCGAACGCTTCCGCCGCCGTGGCGAAATTCCTTGCCCGCCAGCAGGCCAGCCCTTCGGCATAGGCTGCGGCCACCTTCGTTTGCGCGTCGCTCTCGGCGCCTTGCTCCGCTAGCGGCTCGAACACCCTGACGGCCTCGCCGCGTCCCTGCACCCTGATCGCATCGAGCTCGCGCCAGGCGAACGTGCCGCCGGTCTGCGCCATCGTAGTTTCCGAGGCCATGATCGCGGTGGCGTAATATTTGTTGGCGCCCTCGAGCCGCGAGGCCACGTTCACGGTGTCGCTCATGACGGTGTAGTTGAAGCGGCGGCGCGAGCCGATATTGCCGACCACGGCTTCGCCGCTGTTGAGGCCGATGCGATGCGACAGGCCGTGGCCGGCGAAAGCGGGATGGCTGGCATTGAGCTCTGCGAGCCTCTCGTGGCACTTCAGCGCGGCACGCACCGCATTGCGCGCATGTGCGGGATCGTCCGCCGGGGCGCCGAACATGGCGACGATGGAATCGCCGATATATTTGTCGACGTAGCCGCCATGGGCTTCGATGATGTCGGTCATGGCGGACAGATATTCGTTCATCAGCGTCACCAGCTCGCCCGGGGTCATGGTCTCCGCAATGGAGGAGAAACCGCTGAGGTCGGAGAAGAACATGGTGACGTTGCGCATCTCGCCGCCGAGCGCCGGCATCTTGCCGGATGCCACCATGGTGCCGATCACTTCGGGGGCGAGATAGAAGGCGAAGCTCTGGCGCAGGAAGCGCTCGTCGCGATCGGCCAGCACGAAGCGGTAGCCGATCATCACCGCGATCGCGGCGAGGCTCGCAAGCGCAGGCTCGGCCAGCGGCAGCGCGAGTGCGTGAACGAACGCGCCGACGGCAATGGCAGCGTAAGCGGCGGTGAGGCCGAGCCAGGCCATCAGCGCGCCGCCCGGCGCGAGCATGCAGGCCGCGCACGCAATGACGAGCGCGAACGCGACCGTGACAATGCTCCGCGCGGGAAAGGCGAGCTCGGTCACGGCATCGCGCTCGATCAGGTTGCGGATGACGGTGGCGTGCACGAAAACGCCGGCGACGGCGCTGCGGGCGCGTTGCGCGGCCCGCTCGGGCGCGGGCAGGGCGCAGCGCGCCCCCGGCGTCCCGTCATATCCGCCCGACAGGCGCATCGAGGTGAGCTTGCGGTCGTCGAAATTGAGGACGCTGCCAAGCAGCACGATCTTGCCGTCGAAGGCGCGGCGGAAGAAGTCGCGGTCGCCCTTCTCGACGCAGGCGCGCAGGTCGGCGAAGGAGAAGGTCGGAACGTCACGGCCCAGTCCTCGAAAGTTGAGCGTCAGCGTGTTCGGCACGGCGCTCGGGATGGCATAGCCGGACAGTTCGGTCGCACCCGACGGCGCGATCTCGGGCTTTGCACCGAGCGCGCGGGCGGCGAGCTCGACGGCCATGGCGGGCACCGGCTTGCCGTCGATGGAGAAACTCAGCGGCATCCGGCGGATGACATCGTCCGCATCGGTGTGGACGTTGAGCGCGCGGATGTTGGTCCGCACCGCCAATTGCTGCGCGCGGTAGGGCCGCTCCGGATGGTCGTGGCTCAGGATCTCGCCGAGCACCAGCTTGCCGTTGTCCGAGAGCTGTCGCAGCGCGATCAAATAGTCCCGGTCGAACCCCTTCATGCGCGCGCCGAGCGGCGCCTCGCCAAAGGGAATCTCGGACTGCTCGATCGAGCTCGGAAAGATGACGTCGTAGCCGATGACCTTGGCGCCGCCCTCGGTGATGCTGCCGAGCACCCGTCCGAGCTCGCGCGTCCAGGTCTGCGTCGGCGATCCCTTGAAGGGCGGCGTGTCGTAGGTCTCGCCGTCGATGGCCACCACCACGACCGGCGACGTCGCGGGATCGCGGCGCTCGCCGGCCAGCTTGGCGCGCAGCGCCGTGAGGATGTCGAGCGAGAGGCCTTGTAGGGCCTGGAGCGGTGGAGACGTGAAGATCGCGCCCGCGAGGAGCGCAATCAGCATCGCTGCAAAGATGTCCCGTCCCCCGATCCGCCGCATCGCGCCGTTGCAGGCCGTCTATTCGAGACGCAGCAGGCGGCCGATGATCGGGGTCGGCGAGGTGGTGGCGCTGGCGTCGACCAGGAAGGTGTAGCGCTTGGCTCCGACGATGGCGAGATAGCTGCCGCCCGGGGTCAGAGACTTCCCGGCCTTGGCGAAATCATAGAACTTGTTGCCAACCATGTTCTCGCCCTTGAGCGATACGCTGATCGTGGGCTCCTTGCCGTCGGTGCGCTCGATCACAAGCGTGCTGCCGGCTTTGGCTTGCACCAGCGGGGAGACGCCGTAGAGCGTCGGTAGCTTGGCCGGACCGCCCTTTGCGTCAGCTCGCATAGTGCGGAAGGTCGTCGCCGCGCTCTGGTTCGCCTGGCGCTCCGGGAGTCTTGCCGCATTGGTATCGCACGGCACCTGTTCGCGTTTGATCTCGCCCAGCTGCACGGTGCTCTGCTCGGTGCCGACCAAGACGACGCCCTCGCTGATGGTCTCGCGCTGGCAGGATTTGAGGTAGCTGAGCGTGATGCTGGCCTTGGGCCCGAGCTTGATGATCTTGCCCGGCGCCACATAGTCCATGAACGCGACGCCATCGACCTTGCCCTGGACGTCCTCGACGATCGCGGCCGGTGTCTCCGCCATGGCGGGGGCCGCAAGACAGAACGCGCCGACAAAGGCGCCGATCAGGCTTCTCATGGGAATTCTCATCCAATTCGACGATGTTACCGGTGCCCGGTCCCGGTTCGATGTTTAGCAGGGGCCGCCCGGGGCAAGTGTGACCAGAATCACTCAGTGATTGGTGCCACTTTAGCAGCAACAGGTTCAAACCGGCGACCGGAGAAAAAAACAAGCTGCCGCAAGGTGTTGGCGGATTGCTCGTGTCAGGCGGCCGGCACCGCGGTCGGATGGCCCGCACACTCTATAGTGATAGTGGGAGCAAGAGGAGCCTCGGTCCTCTGAAAAGGGATCGTCCGCTGGCCGGCGATCTCGATCACCTCGTCCCGGCGCGACAGGAAGGCCTCGACGCAGGCCGGATCGAACTGCCGGCCTTTGTTCTCCACCAGGTAGTCGCGCGCAATCTCGAGCAGCATCGGCTCCTTGTAAGGCCGCTGGGTGGTCAGGGCGTCGAAGACGTCGGCGACCGCGACCACGCGCGCGGCGATCGGAATCGATTCGGCTTGAGGCCGCTCGGATAGCCCGCGCCGTCCCAGCGCTCGTGATGGCCTGCGGCGATTTGTGCACCGAGCTGGATCAGTTCGCAGCCGGAGTCCGCCAGGATCCGCTCGCCGATCGCGGCATGCGTCCTGATCACCGCCATCTCCTCGTCGGTGAGCCTGCCGGGCTTGAGCAGGATATTGTCGGGAATGGCGACCTTGCCGACGTCGTGCAGCGGCGCGGCGAGATAGATGTCGCGGCAGAGCCGGGCCGGCAGGCCGAGCTGCTCGGCGATGATGCGGCTATAGTGGGCGACTCTCAGGGTGTGCTCGCCGGTGTCGTTGTCGCGGTATTCGACCGCGAGCGCGAGGCGCAGGATGATCTCCTCCTCGCGCTCGCCGAGCTTTCGCGTGGCCGCCGCGACTTCGCTGGCCAGATGTGCAGCACGATCGTTGAGCTTGCGCACGGCTGCACCGAGCTGAATCAAATTCCGCAGGCGCACCGTCATCTCGACGCTTTGCGGAGCCTTGGGCAGGAAATCGGTTGCACCCGCCTGCAGCGCTTCCATCTTGAGGTCGTCGGTCTGCCGCGAGGTGATCATCGCGATCGGGATGTCGGCGCAGCCGGGCAGGGTCCGGAAGACGCGAATGAAGCTGATGCCGTCCATATGCGGCATCTCGTAGTCTACCAGCACGAGGTCGAAGACGCGCCCGCGCGCGCAGGTCAGCGCCTCCACGGGATCGAGGAATGTGGTGGCCTCGACCAGACCTTCGGCCTCGATATGACGTTTCAGGAAGTTGAGGACGGAGCGGCTGTCATCAACCAGGAGCGCTTGGGTAAGCATTGACGGCCGGGGCTCTCTTCGCTGGCAAAGGCACGGACCCCACGCATAACCCGGCCGAATTTAACGCGAAGCAAATACCTGTGCAGGCTTCGTGGTGCCGCGGACATGCGCTCATCGCATGAGATTTCAGCGGGCCATGCACGTTAGCGGGCAGACGCGAAGTTCGGAGGAATGTGACCCGTAGTTGTACGGACCGCCTCGTTAGGGTTTTGCTCACTCGATTCGCGTCAAACGTGTAGCGGAATTTTAGCAAAGGCGGATGCAGCGATGGCGCTCAATCCCACGGAGCCGAAGTGGTCGTTGCGGTTGCCCGCCGATTGCAGCATCGCGGCCATTCGCAGTGTCTATGACCTCATTCGGGAGGCGTTCGGCCGCCAGGAGCGGCTTGAGATCGACTGTTCGAGCGTCGACAAGGCCGACGTGACGTCGATCCAGCTTCTGCTGTCGACCGCAAAGACCGGCGAGGCGCAAGGCCGCCCCGTGGTGCTGACCTCCTTCTCACAGTCTTTCCGCAACACCCTGCGCCGCGCCGGCTTCGCCAGCGAGGCGATGATCGATCAGCACTTCCCGCAAAAGAAAGATGGCATCTGATGGCCACGATCCTGACCGTCGACGATTCTCCCAGCATCCGGCAAATGATCAAGGTCGTGCTCGAGCCGGCCGGTCATAGCGTGATCGAGGCCGGCGACGGCGCGCAAGGCCTCGCCAAGGCCCAGGCCGGCAAGCTCGATCTCGTCATCACCGACCTCAACATGCCCGTCATGAACGGGCTGGAGCTGATCAGAGCGCTGCGCAAGCTGCCGAGCGCGGTCGGCATGCCCATCGTGTTCCTGACCACCGAATCCAGCGACACGGTGAAGCAGGAAGCCAAGAGCGCCGGCGCCACCGGCTGGATCACCAAACCGTTCAAGCCCGAGCAGTTGCTCGCCGTCGTCGGCAAGCTGGTGCGTGCATGAGCGCAATGGACCCGACGGAGATCTTTCGTCAGGAAGCCAGCGAACTCTTCGAGGTTCTGGAAGGGGCCCTGCTCGATCTCGGTCAGCGTCCGGACGACCGCGAACTAGTCGATTCCGCCTTCCGCGCTCTGCATACGATCAAGGGCTCGGGCGCCATGTTCGGCTTCGACAAGGTCGCCTCCTTCACCCACGAGTTCGAAACCGCCTTCGACCGGGTCCGCAAGGGCGAGATCAAGCCGACCCAGGAGCTGATCTCGGTCGCGCTCGCCGCCAAGGACTATATCCGCGCGCTGATCGAGGATCCCCAATCGACCGACGACGTCATCGGCGAGGCCATTCTCGACGACCTCAAGCGCTTCGTCTCATTCGACCAGCCCTCCGCTCCGGTCGCCGAGATCACCGACGCACCGCCGCTGGCTCCTGCCGAGAGCAAGCAGGCCGGCTGGCACCTGTATCTGGAATTCGAATCGCACATCCTGCGCAACGGCTCCAATCCGCTCGACCTGCTGGAAGATCTCTGCAAGCTCGGTCCCTGCTTCGTCGTCCCGATCACGGACGGCATCCCGTTCCTCGACGAGATGGAGCCGGAAGACTGCTATCTAAAGTGGGACGTCAAGCTGCACGCGGCCTGCGACAAGGACGCGATCGACGACGTCTTCATGTTCGTCCAGGACGAGATGAAGCTGACGCTCTCTCCCCTGGAAGTCGTCGAAGCGCCCGCGCCTGCGCCGCTGTTCCAGCTTCTTGACGAGGAGCCGTCGGCCCCAACGGCCGAGATGCCCGCGCCGGTGGTCGAGGCCGCTGCAGCGCCCGTCGTCGCGCAGCCCGCCGCAAAGACGGAGCCGAAACCCGAATCGAGGCCGGAGTCGAAGCCCGAGGCCAAGCGCGAGGAACGCGGCATCGCCACCGTTCGCGTCCAGGCCGAGCGCCTCGACGAATTGATGGATCGTGTCGGCGAGCTCGTCATCGCCCAGGCGCGGCTGACCCAGCTCGCTTCGTCCGGCTCGGATCTCTCGATCAAGATGATCGCCGAGGAAATCGAACGCCTTGCCTCCTCTTTGCGCGACACCACGATGGGCGCGCGCATGGTGCCGATCGGCTCGCTGTTCGGCCGCTTCCGCCGCCTGGTGCACGATTTGTCGCGCGATCTGTCGAAGCCGGTCGAGTTCGTCACCTCCGGCGAAGATACCGAGCTCGACAAGACCATGATCGAGTGCCTGGCCGATCCCCTGGTTCATTTGATCCGCAATGCCATCGACCACGGCATCGAGGACAATGCGACCCGCGCTGCCAACGGCAAGGCCCAGCAGGGCCGGATCGAGCTCGCTGCGGTCCATTCCGGCGCGCAGGTGCTCGTCACCGTCAAGGATAACGGCGGCGGCCTCAACACCGCGCGCATCCGCGCGAAAGCGGAAGAGCAGGGGCTGATCGCCGCCGGGTCCGTGCTCACCGATCACGAGATCCATCAATTCCTGTTCCACCCGGGCTTCTCGACGGCGCAGACCATCTCCGCGCTGTCCGGCCGCGGCGTCGGCATGGACGTGGTCAAGCGCACCATCGAGAACATGCGCGGTTCGATCGACCTGTCGACTAGGCAGGGCCAGGGCACCACGGTGACGCTGCGGCTGCCGCTGACGCTGGCGATCATCGAGGGTCTCCTGATCCGCGTCGGCGAAGGCCGCTACATCATTCCGCTGTCGGCCGTGGAGGAATGCGTCGAGCTGACTGCCGATGACGAGCGCTCGCGCGGCCGCAACTTCCTCAACGTGCGTGGCGACCTCGTTCCGTTCCTGCGTCTGCGCGAGATCATGTCCTCGTCGGGTTCGCCCGACCGGCACCAGAAGACCATCATCATCTCGACCGGCGAAACCAGGGTCGGCCTCGTCGCCGATCAGATCATCGGCAACCACCAGACCGTGATCAAATCGCTGTCCAAGCTGCATTCGGACGTCACCATCTTCTCCGGCGCCACCATTCTGGGTGACGGCACGGCGGCGCTGATCCTCGACGTCGCGCAACTGGTCGCGCTGGCGCAGTCGAAGGTCGAGAAGCAGCATATCAACGAGGCGGCGTGATGAACGACGGACTGTCAGGGGAGCATCAGTCGGGCGCGATGCAGGTCGTGATGATCGGTCTCGGTGAGGAGAAGTTCGCACTCGATGCGGGTCTCGTCCGCGAGATCATCGATCCCGTGCCGGTGACCAAGGTCGCGGGTGCGCGCGCCTTCGTTCCCAGCGTCATCAATGTGCGCGGCAACGTCATCCCGCTCGCCGATTTGCGCATCCGTTTCGGCATGCCGCAGCTGAATGATTCGGCCGACACGCGCATCGTCGTCATCGAGCTCGAGCTCGACGGCGAGCCGGTTCTGGTCGGCGTCACCGCCGACAAGGTCTACGAGGTCACGGAGATCTTGCAGACCGACGTGCAGCAGACGCCGCGTGTCGGCATGCACTGGAAACCGGAGTTCATTCGTTTCATTGCGAAGTGGCGTGAAGAGTTCGTCATCGTTCCGAACATGGGACGCATCCTGAATTGAAATGAGATCTCGGGGCGAGATCTGTAGGGGCTGGATATGAGATTTACCGTCAAGGCAAAGCTTGCCAGTGCATTCGGCGTGGTTCTGTTGCTCTCCATGGCGGCGGGAGGTCTCGCTTACGTGAAGCTGAGCGACATGATCGACACCGCCGATAGCCTGGTGGCGCGCGCCGGCCGGATGGAAAGAGCGGCCGAGATCGAGCGGGGAATCCTGCTCCAGGTTCGCGCCGAGAAGAATCTCATTCTCGCGCCCGAAAGCGAAACTCAGCGCTTCCTTGCCGAGATCGCCAAACAGCGTGAGACGCTTCTGAAGCTGAAGGACGAGATTCACGCTGCGGCCTCTCCCGAAGGCAAGAAGCTGCTCGACGGCTTCGCCGCTGCCTATGCGCACATGAACGCGGTGCAGGACGAGACCCTGAAGACCGCCCGGACCGACAAGACAAAGGCGGCCGAACGCTCCATGACTGAGGTTCGCAAGGCCGTTGGCGAGGCGATGGAAGCCGCCGAGGCCTACGTCATGAACTCCAGGAAAAACATGGCAAATCAGGCCGCCCAGGCTCATGCAGATGGCAATCGTGCCCACTTCCTGTTGGTCTCGTTCGTCCTTGCCTCGCTTGCGATTGGTCTGATAGCCGCGATCTGGATCTCCGTCAGCATCGCCCGCGGTCTCGGCCGCGCGGTGGGGCTCGCCGGTGCGGTTGCCACCGGCGATCTCAGCCGGACGATCGATGTCTCCAGCAATGATGAGATCGGCGATCTCACCAAATCGCTGAACAGCATGGTCGAGAAACTCCGGCAGGTCGTCTCGGAGGCGCTTACCGCTGCCCAGAATGTGTCCGCCGGCAGCCAAGAACTGTCCGCCAGCGCAGAGCAGCTCTCGCAGGGCGCGACCGAGCAGGCCTCGTCGGCCGAGGAAGCGTCGTCCTCGATGGAGGAGATGGCCTCGAACGTGAAACAGAATGCTGACAACGCCAATCAGACCGAGAAGATCGCGGCCCAATCGGCCAGGGATGCTGAAGCCAGCGGTGTTGCCGTAGGTCGTGCGGTCGAGGCGATGCGGACTATCGCCGAGAAAATCACGATCGTGCAGGAGATCGCGCGCCAGACCGATCTGCTCGCGCTCAACGCGGCAGTGGAGGCCGCGCGCGCCGGCGAGCACGGCAAGGGCTTTGCCGTGGTCGCCTCCGAAGTACGGAAACTGGCCGAACGCAGCCAGGCGGCCGCTGCCGACATCGGCACGCTGTCGGGCGAGAGCGTGAAGGTCGCGCAGGAGGCCGGCGCGATGCTGTCCAAGCTCGTGCCCGACATCAGGAAGACTGCCGAGCTGGTCCAGGAGATCACCGCAGCCTGCCGTGAGCAGGACGTTGGCTCGGCCCAGATCAACCAGGCGATCCAGCAGCTCGACAAGGTCGGCCAGCAGAACGCCAGCGCCTCCGAGCAGGTGTCCTCGACCTCGGAGGAGCTTGCCTCGCAGGCCGAGCAGCTCCAGTCGACGATCTCGTTCTTCCGCATCGAGCATGGCGGACGCGGCGAGACTGCGGCGACGGCGCCGATCGACCGGGCCGTCACCCAGCTTCGTGCCAAGGCTGCGCACATGGCAGCAGCGGATCGCAGTGGGAACAGGCCCGCGCCCGTCCGCAAGCCGGCGCGTGCGCTGAAAGTCGCCGGCGGCGGCGGCTTCGCCTTCGACATGCACGAGGACGAAGACGAGCGGGACGCCGACTTCCAACGTTGATCAATCGGTCCGGCTCTGATGTCGGACCGCATTCAATCCCAACCCCGGACCCTTGGGCTACATCATGGCCGCAACCTCGCAATATCTGACGCTCGGGCTCGCCGGCGAAACGTTCGGCATCAGCATCCTCAACGTCCGGGAGATCCTCGACATGCGGCCGATCTCGCGGTTGCCGCAGGCGCCGAACTTTCTGCTCGGCATGATCGATGTGCGGGGCAGCGGCTATCCGATCGTCGATCTCAGGACCAAGCTCGGCTTGCCCAGCGTCTCCGCGACTGAAGCGACGCGTATCATCATCCTCGACGTGCCGATGAAGGACCGTCTGGTCGGCGTCGGTTTCGTCGCCGATTGCGTTTTCGAGGTCACCGACATCGACGAGCAGGCGATCGAGCCAGTGCCCGAGGTCGGCGGCAAATGGCAGTCGGATTATGCAGCCGGCATCGGCCGCAAGGGGGATAAGTTCGTCGTGATATTCGATCTCGCCAAGCTGATGGCGAACGATGAGGTTCCAGAAGTCCGAGACACGGCGCCGGATGCGTTCTGCGCCGCCTGAGCGCCTACCAGTAATGCGTGGCTAAGCCCAAATTCACCTCAATTCCATTCGAACTACGAGACTGAAAATGAGATTCACCGTCAAGGCCAAGCTCGCATCTGCGTTCGGCGCAGTCATCGTTCTCTCGATGATTACCGGAGGGGTCGCCTATAACTCGCTTTCCACCCTGACGGAGCAGCAGGAGCGCATCGTCGGCCAGGCCAATCGCACCAAGCTGGCCGCCGACGTCATGAGTGCAATCCAGTCGCAACAGCGCGCCGAGACCCGCATGATACAGGCGGTCTCGGACAAGGAAACGCAAGACAATTACAACGCGATGCTGACGCGTCGCGAGAAGACTCTCAAGCTCAACGGTGAGCTCTACAGCAAGGCCAGCGAGAACGGCCGGCGCGTGCTCGATCAGGCTTCCGGTCCGATCAAGCGCATGAACGAGCTGGAAGATCAGGCCGGCAAGTTTGCGCTGCTCAACTCGAACAACCGGGCTGCGCAGCTGTGGAAGTCCGAAGGGCAGGTCGCGGTCAAGGACCTCGACGCGATGGTGGATGCGGCGCTCACGGAAGCCGGCGGTAGCGGTTCCGAGAGCCAGCGTGCAGCCGCATTGCTGACGGCCCGTAGCGAGGTCGCGCGGCTCGCGCGTTCGGTCGTATCGAGCTATTCGGCCACAACGGTGCAGGAGGTCGAATCCGATGTGAAGGAGACCACGCAGCGGCTGGCCGGTCTCAAGGCGGCCGTTGCGCAAGTGAATCAATCAGGCGCGGCCAGTGCCATCAACGCGCAGTTGGACCGTCTCGCGAAGGTCGCGGAGAATGTTTCGCGGCTGACGCTCGAAGCCGGCAACCTGAAGGCGGCGGCGATCGCTGGCGGTGAAGGCCGCAAAGCCTTCAACGAGGCCCTGGATGCCATCGAGCAGTACGTTCAGCGGAACGAAAAGCAGATGGCCGAGGTCGCGGAGGAGGGGGCGAGAGACGCAGCCTTCGCCAAGATGCTCTTGATCAGCATGATCTGCGCTGCGCTGTTGATCGCAATCGTTTCGGCGACCTGGATCGCGCTCAACATCAGCCGCCGGCTCGCCCGCGCAGTTGGTCTCGCCAACGCTGTATCCGTCGGCGACCTCAGCCAGAAGATCAGCGTGTCGAGCAATGACGAGGTCGGCGATCTCGTGGCATCCCTCAATGCGATGACTGCCAATCTGAATGCCACCGCGGCAATCGCCAACGAGATTGCACATGGCAACCTCACGGTCGAAGCCAAGCCGCTCTCGGACAAGGACACGCTCGGTCTTGCGCTCGAGCGCATGATCGAGAAACTTCGTCAGATCGTGTCCGAAGCTCTCACCGCGGCGCAAAACGTCTCCGCCGGCAGCCAGGAATTGTCCGCCAGCGCCGAGCAGCTCTCGCAGGGCGCGACGGAGCAGGCGTCCTCCGCCGAGGAGGCCTCCTCCTCGATGGAGGAGATGGCTTCCAACGTGAAGCAGAATGCCGACAACGCCAACCAGACCGAGAAGATCGCGGCCCAGTCGGCCAAGGATGCCGAAGCCAGCGGCATCGCGGTGGGCCGCGCCGTCAACGCGATGCAGACCATCGCCGAGAAGATCACGATCGTGCAGGAGATCGCACGTCAGACCGACCTGCTCGCGCTCAACGCGGCGGTGGAAGCCGCGCGCGCCGGCGAGCACGGCAAGGGCTTCGCGGTGGTCGCTTCCGAAGTGCGCAAGCTGGCTGAACGGAGCCAGGCCGCCGCAGCCGAGATAGGATCCCTGTCGTCGGAAACCGTCAAGGTCGCTCAAGATGCCGGCAACATGCTGTCAAAGCTCGTTCCGGACATCAAGAAGACCGCCGCGCTGGTCGAGGAGATCACTGCGGCCTGCCGCGAGCAGGACGTCGGGTCCGCCCAGATCAACCAGGCGATCCAGCAGCTCGACAAGGTCGGCCAGCAGAACGCCAGCGCCTCCGAGCAGGTGTCCTCGACCTCCGAGGAGCTCGCCTCGCAGGCCGAGCAGCTGCAGTCGACCATCGCCTATTTCCGCATCGACCAGGGCGCGAAGAGCCAGGCGGCTGCACCGATCGACCGGGCGGTCACGCAGCTGCGCGCCAAGGCGGCGACGATGGCTGCCGCCGAGCGTCCGGCCAAGAAGCCGCTAGGCAAGCCGGCGCGCGCGGTGAAGGTGGCCGGCGGCGGCTTCGCCTTCGACATGAACGGCGGCGAGGACGATCGGGACGCCGATTTTCAGCGCTGAGAGCGGGCCAGGGGATCGGCCCGCCATAACAGGTCGATCCATCCGCCCTAATGGCGTCAACGCGTAGGACGTAAGATGGCCGGCATGGCCCGACATTCAGTGCAGGCGGCGGCCATCCCGGATGGGGGCATGCAGCGATGATGCCTGCGTCACAGGATACAGCCGTGCATCTGTCGGACCGCCACTTCCGGACCATCGCCGAACTCATCGAGGGCCAGGTCGGCATCAAGCTGCCGCAGGGCAAGCGGCTGATGCTGGAGGGGCGGCTGCACAAGCGCGTGCGCGCGCTGAACTTCTCCGACCTCAACGAATATGTCGAGAACCTGTTCGAGGCCGATCATTTCGACACCGAGCTCACCCATCTGATCGACGTGGTGACGACCAACAAGACCGATTTCTTCCGCGAGCCGCAGCACTTCACGTTCATGCGGGAGATCGCAGTCCCCGCTTTGCTGAAATCGCATGGGCGCAAGAACGCCAACCTGAAGATCTGGAGCTCGGCGAGCTCCACCGGCATGGAGGCCTACACGACCGCGATGGTGCTGGACGACATGACGCGGAACGGCTCGCGCTTTCAATACCGCATCCTCGGGACCGACATCTCGACCGCCGTTCTGCGTCTCGCCAAGACAGCGATTTACACCAGGGACGTCCTCGCCCCGGTGCCGGAGCCTTACCTGAAGCGATATTTCCTGTCCTCCCGGGACAAGTCGCGCGGTGAGGTGCGGGTGGTGCCGGAGTTGCGGCGCATGACGCATTTCATGCGGATGAATCTCATGGACGCGTCCTATCCCGTCGACCGCGACGTCGACATCGTCTTCTGCCGGAACGTCCTGATCTATTTCGAGCGCGAGACCCAGCGCAAGGTGATCGAGCGGCTGTGCAGCCATTTACGCCCCGGGGGCTATTTGCTGGTCGGCCATTCCGAGTCGATGATTCACAGCGCAGTGCCGGGCCTGAAGCAGGTTCAGCCCACCATTTTCCAGGTTTGATCGGAGCGCCGCCAACAATGCCGAAGGAGAAAGTTCGCGTATTGATCGTGGACGATTCGGCGTCGGTGCGCCAAATCCTGCAGACGATCCTCAACGACGATCCCGATATCGAGGTGATGGGAACGGCTTCGGATCCGTTCGCCGCGGCGCGCCGCCTCCAGAACGAAATCCCCGACGTCATGATCCTCGACCTCGAGATGCCGCGCATGGACGGCATGACGTTCCTGCGTAAGATCATGGCGCAGCGCCCGATCCCGGTGATCATCTGCTCCTCGCTGACCGAGGAGGGCTCCAACGTGATGTTCGAGGCGTTCGAAGCGGGCGCCGTCGACATCATGCCGAAGCCGAAGATCGACACGCGTCAGGCGCTGCTCGAATGCTCCTCGCGGCTGCGCGAGGCCGTGAAGTCGGCGGCGCGTGCGCGCGTGCGCCCGCGGGCGGCGCATCGTGAGATCGAGAAGAAGCTGACGGCCGACGCGATCATCCCGCCGCCGGTGCAGGGCAAGGTGCGGCCGACGACGGAGCGTATCGTGTGCATCGGTGCGTCGACGGGCGGAACCGAAGCGCTCAACGACGTCCTGGAGATGTTGCCCGCCCATTGTCCGCCGATCGTCATCGTCCAGCACATGCCGGCGGGATTCACGGCGGCTTTCGCGAGGCGCCTCGACAGCGTGTGCCAGATGCGGGTCAAGGAGGCCGAGGACGGCGAGCCGGTGTTGCCGGGCTGCGCCTATATCTCGCCGGGGGCCCGTCACATGCTGCTCCAGCGCATCGGTCTGCGCTACCAGATCGCGATCAAGGACGGCCCGCCGGTGTCGCGGCATCGTCCGTCCGTCGACGTGCTGTTCCGCTCGGCGGCCCAGCATGCCGGCGCCAACGCGCTCGGCGTGATCATGACCGGCATGGGCGACGACGGCGCGCGCGGAATGCTGGAGATGCGCAAGCTCGGCGCCTCGACCCGAGCGCAGGATGAAGAGAGCTGCGTGGTGTTCGGCATGCCCAAGGAAGCCATCGCCCATGGCGGCGTCGAGAAGGTCGTCTCGCTGCACCAGATCTCGCGCGAGATCATGCTCTGGTATCAGGCCGGGCACGCGGCGGTGGCAGGTTGATGGCGATGTCCGTCATTCCGGCCAGCACCCTCACCGAGGCAACCGCGGCGATCGAGGACGTCTCCTCGCGCATCGAGGACGTGTTCGCGCGCGTCGGCAACGAGCTCGGACGCGGCCACCTCATCTTCAAGGAGCTGAACCAGGGCCTCGCCACGCTTTCCGCCGAGCTCTCCGGTGCGGAGATCGAGGGGGCTGCGACGGCGTTGCAGGAGATCGCCGCGCGGCTCAGCAAGCTGGCGCAGGCTTTGCCGGCCGAGACCGCGCTGCTGGAGACGATCGGCAAGAACACGCTAGATGCATCCGCTCTGCTCAAGCCGCTGTTCAAGCACATCCAGATGATCACCATCATCGCCCGCAGCGCGCGGATCGAGGCCGCCTCGCTCGACGGCGATCGCGAGGGCTTTCTCGCCTTCACGCAGGAGGCCTACGATCTCGGCAAGGCGGTGCAGGGCTCGATCGAGGGCTGCGCGCGCGATCAGCAGCGCCTGTCCGAGGCCGTTGCCACCGCCTTCGGCCGGCAAAAGGAGTTCGAGAGCCGCTACGGAAATCAACTAGCGTCGGAGAGTGCCGAACTCGGCGCGGCATATTCCGGCTTGCGCGACCAGCGCAGCCACAGCAGCCATCTCGCCGACCTCGCGAGTTCCAGCACCCGGAAGATCGCCGAGGCGGTGGGCAGTGCGATCATCTCCTTGCAGGCCGGCGACAGTACGCGCCAGCGTCTCGAGCATGTCTCTCACGGGCTCAGCCGTGCCTCGGGATCGACCCCGAGCCTCGTTCCCGAGCCGATGGCGAGCGAGGACGATGCGCGCGCGATCTGCCAATTGCAGGCGGTTCAGCTCAGGGATGCCCAGCGCGAGTTCAGCGGCGACATCGGGCAGATCGTTCGCGCGCTGGCCGCCATCCTGCGCGATGCGGGCAGTGTCGTCGGCCACGGCCGAACGCTGTTCGGTGGCGAGGACGGCGGATCGTCATCGTTCCTGGCGCGCATCAAGCAGACGCTGGCTCACGCATCGACCCTGATCGCCACCTGCGAGGGCGCCGGCCGCGCGGTGGACGAAGCGCTCGCGATCGTCGAGGACACGCTGACGAAGTTTCGTCAGGCCATCGCCGGGCTTGCCGAGGCAACCGTCGACATCACGCTGATCGGAATGAATGCCGGTCTCAAGGCAAGCCATCTCGGCAGCCGCGGCAGCGCCTTCGTCGTCATCGCCAACGAGCTCAAGGCGACCGCCGACCAGGTCTCGGCGGGGGCAGGCCGCTTGAAGCCGGTGCTCGACGGCATCGAGAGCTCGGCAAGGGAGCTGAAGCGGCTCCGCGTGCAGGGGGATCCGACGCAGCTCGCCAAGCTCGAGCCGCAGATCCTCCAGGCGCTGCGCGAGGTCGAGGCCGGCAATGAACGGCTCGGCAAGCTGATGAGCCGACTCGTCGTCGAAGGTGCCGAGTTCGAAGGGCTGATGAATTCGGCGCAAGGCCTGATGAGCACGCTCGCCGAAGGGTCCGCGGCTTTGCCCGCGGTCGCCGCGCGCCTCGAGACGGCCAGTGCCGGCGCGCAGAAGCTGCGTCCCCAGGACCAGGCCGTTCTCGATGAGCTTTTTGCGCGCTACACGATGGAGCGCGAACGGGATGTCCATCGCGACTTCCTGCAAACGCTCGGACTGGCATCGATCGTCGCGACGCGCCGGGTCGAGGCAGTCGCGCCCGCCGATGACGGCATAGAATTGTTCTGAGACCGCTGCCGCGCCATTCGACGTCGGCAGCAATTTGATCGGTCGGTTTTGCAGCGTGTTAACCGTCGGAAGACGCGCGCTGCGTTGGTCATTGTCGCGCCCCGGATTTGGTTGCAGATACCAGTGAATTTTACGACGGATGATTTCGATGCGAGAAGGCAAATATGCTGCCTGGTTCAGGACGCCGCACGGCCAGGGCACCGGTATCGTCCATCTTGCGGAGGGGCGGATTTCGGGCAGCGACAGCTTCTTCACCTATGGCGGCTCCTATCACTTCGATGACGATCGACGTTTCACGGCCGTGCTCACCACGCGCCGGCACGCCGAGGGGCCGTCGACGCTGTTCGGGCGCGACGAGGTCGAAGTCAGCCTTTCCGGCGTGTGCAGCGGTGCGATGGCGACCTGTTCGGGAACGGCCCGGGAAGCGCCCGGCGTGAGGTTCGAGGTCACGTTGATCTACAGCCAGGAAGATGCACCGGCTGACGACGGCGCCCGGTGCGAGGTCGTGAAGCTCAAGGCCGACAAGCTGCCCAGAGGACTCGACGGCCGGTCCCGGCCGCGGCATCCGTTCCCGGCTGGTCCGCTCAGGTGACGGCCAGGTTGACAGGGACCCGCAAGCCCCCGCGCCTATCGCCGGGATTAGCGTTGCATTGACGCTGTTGTCTCGAATCGCGCGGCGGCCGCGCTGCAGCAACTCTGCCTTTAGAGGTGAGCGCTAGTCTCGCGGCCGATCAAGTGTGGTGGAAGAACATGCCTCAAATCTGGATGTCATACGATGAACTCGGCGCGCTGTGCGGCTGCGGCGCAATGGCGGCCAGGGATCTCGCCATCAATCTGTCGCTCGATCGTCGCAAGAGCCGCGACGGGACCACGCGCGTCAAGCTCGATCTGGCATTGACGGCCAGGTTCTTCGCATCCGTTCGCGAGGCGGATTTCGATCTCGATTGCGCCATCGAAGCGCTGCACGACACCCACCGGCGGATGGCCGCATTGCTGGCTCCGTCCGAGTTCCACAACAGCCGTGGGGTCGCTTGAGCCTCTGCCGTTCCGGCCCCTTCGCCCGCGACGGCCAATTCCCGCGATCGTCCTTTCGAATCATCATAAGCTGCTGCGACGGAATTTCCCGCCGCCGTCGGTGTTCGATCGCGATGGGGCGTGGGAATCCGCAGGAGGAGTGCATGGTCAAAGCCGTCTGTCGGCCGTCGGTGGCACTGTTGGGGACGCTCGCGCTGATGGGAAGCGTCATCGCAATGAGCGGAAGCGCAGTTGCGGAGATCGTGAAGCTGCGAGCCGAGCTCAAGGGAAGCAATGAAGTGCCTCCGAACAGCTCGACCGGGTCGGGCAAGGCCGAGGCGAGCTACGACACAGAAACGAAGACTCTGACCTACGTCGTCACCTATGACGGACTGACCGGGCCGGTCCTGGGGGCGCATTTCCATGGACCCGGCGAGGCCGGCAAGAACGCCGGCATCGCCCTGCCGTTTAAGACGGTGGAAAGCCCGATCCAGGGCAGCGCCACGCTCACCGAGGCGCAGGCCGCAGATCTGCTGGCCGGAAAGTGGTACGCGAACATCCATACCGCCGCGAACCCGGGTGGGGAGTTGCGCGGCCAGATGATGAAGTAGGCGCCGGGTCGTGCGTGCGCCGCTCGTCGCGCTGGACGAGGCCGGCTGCTTCAGGACGGCGGGCGGGGCAAGAACGCCAGGATCATCTGGGCGAGCATGACGCCGACGGTGCCTCCTGCCGCCTTCTGCAGCACGTCGAGGAAGCCCGGATCACGGTCGGGGATGAACGATTGCATCACCTCCAGCCCCATGGCAACCGCAATGACGAGCGAGCAAGCCAGAGCGAGCCGACCGGGCAGCAGGAAGGACAGAAGGAAGCCGAGCAGACCATAGGCGCTGAAGCGTTCGATCACCACGATCCAATAGGCCTCGTGGTGCCCCATGAGCGCGGGTCGTCCCGCCAGCTTCGCCAGGGTGGCGTAGACGATCAGGGCCAGACAGATGCTCGCGGCTGCTATGAGGTGGTTCCTGCGCATGGCGCCAACATACAGGGTTGATCGCCGCTCAGGTTCGAAAGCCGAAATTATCGTTAAAGTCAGGCCACCAAGGCCGTGCTGGCGGCGGCTGCCGCATCCGACAGCGCCACTCCGCGTCGCTCGACGAGCTCGTTGAACTTGGCAAGCGGCAAAGGCGGTGCAACGAGATAGCCCTGACCCTCTTCCACGCCTGATGTGACCAGGGCGCGGAGCTGCTCCTCCGTCTCGATGCCTTCGGCGATCACGGTCATATGGAGGTCCCTCGCCAGCGCCACCAGCATTTCCACGATCGTCGTGGTCGATGCGTCCACGGTGATCGTGTCCACGAAGAACTTGTCGATCTTGATCATGTCGGCGCCGAGGCCCTTCAGGCGAGACAGCCCGTTATGGCCGACGCCGACGTCGTCGATGGCGACGCGGAAGCCATGATCGCGCAGCTCGGCGACGACAGAAGCGGCACGCGCGAGATCGTCGAGCTCGTCGCGTTCGGTGATCTCGACCACGATCTGGCGCGCGGAGACCCGTGCCGTCAGAACCTTGCGACGCAGCGCTTCGACGAAGCCTGCACTCAAGAGATGCCTGGGCACGACGTTCAAGGACATCTTGAAACTCCTGTCTGCCCTCAGCAATGGCCTCAGCTCGGCAAGCGCCGATTCCAGGATCTGCCAGGTCATCGCCTGGATGCGTCCGCTGGATTCGGCGAGTGGAATGAAGTTCATCGGCGGGACGACCGAGCCGTCCCGGCGCAGCCAGCGCGCCAGAATCTCGCAGCCCTTGATCTGACCTGTCCTGAGATCGAAGATCGGTTGGTAGTATGGCTTGAACTCGCCGGCCGCCAGCGCACGATCGAGATCGGCGACCGGCCCCTCCATGCGGCGGCTGCGCGCCAGCAGAATGCCGAAGATTGCACCAAGTCCAAGCGCGACGGCGAGGATGCGCCAATAGGCTTCGTTGTTCCAGCTCGAAAGGACCGCGCGCTCGAGCCTGATCGTGGCATGAAGCGGGAAGCGCGCAGAACTTCTGTCGAAATTGACAGGCTCGACCAGAGGCCTACCGGCGTCAGTCTGGAATGCTCCGAGCTTCTCACCGCTGCTCAAGGCGAGCATCACCTCGCTGTGCGCGCGCAGTTCGGCGGGCATGATGTCGAACAGGCTGGCGTTGATGCCGACGATGGCGACGAGAGCGGAGCTGTCGTCGACGTCCCTCAGCACGCCCAAGGCGTCGCCGCCGAACTGCTCGACGCGAAACAGCGAAAGCGCCTTGTCGTGCGAAGGCAGCATATCGCGGCGGTCCACCCATCCCTTGTCGAATTCGAGCGTCTCGGAATAGGCCGAGCAGATCACCGAGCCATCCGGTTTGACGAGGCGGACATCCTTGATCGCCGAACGCTGATAGACGTGAAGGCGGGTGGCTTGCAGCGCCGAAGGATCGCAGCTGGCGAGATTGCGCCTGGCGAGATCGTCCAGGCTGGCCGCGGCGAAATCGACCGCAAACTCGGAACGGCGCAGAACGACCTCGGTCAGCTCGTTGACTTGATGCGCCTGCTGCTGGTGGATGACGGCCTCTGCCGCGAAGTGTCCCGCGAGGCCGAACGCCATCGTGCTCGCAAGCACGAGCGCCGCAAACGAGAGGTTCGGTCGCTGCAATCTCATCCGGTCCGGCAGGAATTCAGGAGAGCCGAGGAGATTGATCGTAACCGGCCGAGGCTAAGATAGGGTTTATCGGGTGGTGCGGGTGGAGGGCTGCCGTGCCGGGATGGGGCCTCAATCGGCGCTCACCGACGGCGAACCGTAATCGCCTCTGGACAAGGTTGGCTGGGCCTGTCGATCCCGTGACGGGATGGCGGGTGGCCCGCAGACGAAGCACCACGAAGGCGATGTTGATCGCCAGCCAAACCAGCATCGCGGAAATGGTGAAATTTACCACTGCCAGACCTCACGAGTGAAGTCCGAAATAACACCTGATCGTCCCTTTGGTTCCATCCTGGGAAGCCGGGGCTGCAACGAACTGGAAGGGGAACGGGCGACCGACGAGGAATGCCGCGCATCCTCGGTGCACTGCTCGGAGTCTAGCCCTTCTTGCCCGTCTTCGACTTTAGCGAAAGACCAAGCCGCAAGGCCATGCGCTTGATCGCGTCAGGCGAGCGCCCAAGAGCTTTCACCGCCTCTTCCAGCGAAGCCGAAGATTTCGCCAGCTCCATGAGCTTGCGGTCTTCCTTGAACGACCAGGGCTTTCGCGCCATAACCGAAACGATCCTCTCATCGACACAAGGACAAAGCCGCCAAGCGGACCCATGTTCGCTCGACGGCTTTGCTTGGGTGGGGCCGGGCTTGGGGGAGCCCGGTGAAGGATGGATAAGCCAAGCGCGAGAGTTCGCAACAAACAACGCGGATTAAGCTAACTGCTCAACCTTACCGCGATGAAGTTGCCGCATGAGGCTCCGTATAACCACGGGGCTACGTCGATGCCGTCGGCGATCGCCGGCACATGCGCATTCGAAACTGCGTCAAAGACCACCTCGCCACGCCGATGCAGGCGTGCTCGATCGTGGCGCGCTTGCGGCTTGCGCTCGCTTGCCGACATGAACGCGGGTTAACACCGCCCGGCTGGATTTCGCTCTCGAACGATGAGAGATTTCCGCCGTTCTTTCGGCCCCTCGCTTCTCGCGCGACGACCAATTTTCAAGCACCACGTTGCACAAACTTCATCTTCGTCTGACAAATGTTTCAGCGGTATCGATCTTGAAGTCGTGACGACGACACGATGAAATGAGGATGGGAGGAACGTTCCGAAAAATGGGAACATTCCAGATGTTGGCAATTTTTGTTCTGATTTCGATTTTCGTAGCAGGCTTTTGTTGCGGCTATGGCGTGCGCGCGTGGCGCTCGCGCAAGCGATCGGAACGATATCGTCTCTATGCTCCCTACACGCCCGCCTCTATGGGAGCTGGCCGGGGTCAGCCTCCGTCGTCGTGATCGGCCGGAGCATGATCCGGAAAAGTGTGCAGCGGTTTGCCGAATAGATCATGCTCGAGCAACAATTTGAAGCGCGTCGAGAATTCATGCTGATCTCACCGCAAGTCTGGCGTGGCGGCCAATTGCCGAATGGCTGTCGGGGTGAGCGCGACTAACCATATGTGGTTAGGTTAATCTGGCGCCGTCGTTGAGAGTTTGGGAGAGGCAACCTAAAACGCATCGGTTCATGGCGATGGTTCAGCCGCCTCGATTTTTCCGGGGCTCGCGTAGGTAGACGTGGATGGCGTATGTGATTGCATTGCTGGGCACGGCGAGCTGCGGCCTCATTTTGACTGTATTCGTTCGTGCTTATGATCGGCGGCTGAAAGATCTTCCGGGGCCTTGGATCATGAGCGAGGGCCGTTCCAATGATTGATCAGAAGCACAACGCGCCCCGCAGGTATTTCGTCGATGCCCAAGGGCATCGTGTTCTGATCGGCCTTTCGCTCGAGGAGACGGCGGAGTTCGAGGCGCTGGATCCTTCCTCGAAGGAGACGGGTCATGGCGCGGCCAAGATCCGTGGCGGTAAATGGGCTGCCGGCGCGGGCGAAATTCGCTGGCTCGAGCTCTATTCCAAGCACGAAGGCGCCTGGCGGACGTGGATCGCACGAAGCCAGGCGGCGCAGGCGCAAGATTTAAGCTTTGTTAACTATGTCTGACCGATGGTAGCCGCCTGAATCTCGAAGGTGGGATGGCCCAGATGTTTCAGCTGTTCCTGAGAGCGCGCGCACACAATCTTCTCGGCTCCCGCCGCGAGGACAAGACCTTCAAGGCGCGCTCCGCCGAGCGTGATGCGGAGACCGACCGCGCGCGGATCGGTGCCGTCCTGGCGGCCATCGAGACGGCGTTGCAGGACGCGGAGAGGGAGCAGGCCGGCCTCAACCGGCGTGTCGACGATGCGCTCGCGCGTGCGTCCGTCACCTTCGGCAACGGCACCGACGAATATCTCGAGCGGGAGCCGCTCGACAATCATCATCAGGATCTCTTTGCGGCTGACATCTCGAACGGCCAGCGCCGGCTCAAGGAATTGGCCAGCAGCATCGCTCACCTGAAGTTCGTCAAGACCGCAATGCTCACGCGCTTTCCCGATTTCAAGCCGCCGCAGCTCAACAGCTAGTACAACGCTCCCGATGCGCCGTACGTAGCGGCTACCGTGGTGCGCCACGAGTCTGCGCCGGTTTGCCGTTTGGTGCGTCGATCCTTTTTGATATGGTCCAGGCAACCATTTCACGGATTGAAGGAGCGAAGAGATGCCGGTCAAGAATTTGCGGACATTGGTTGGATTGGCAGGTGCTTTGACGCTGGCCGCGCCGGCGACGGCTTCGGCCATCACGGCCGAAGTGGCGCGCGCATGCGACGCCGCAGTGGCGAAAGCTTTTCCGCCCAGGCAGATCGGCAACCCTGCGGCCGGGAGCGCCAAGGGAACGGGCAAGGACCAGCGCGAATACTTCCAAAAGTGCGTCGCCAACAACGGCAAGGTCGACGACATGCCGGCAGCCGCGCCCAAGGACAGCAAGCCGGCCAAATGAAACAAGGGCTGCGCTATCGTCGCGGCGGCGGGCAGGGCGAGTAAAACGCGCCGTTCGCCGCATTGATCCGCTCGACGCATTGATTGGGATCGGTGATCGTCCCGGCGACGGTGAAGTCATAGCCCATGCCCTTGACCACCACGACGTAACGGCCCGGCGCGAGCGTGAAACCGTCTTGCTCCGGTTGAAGCAATAGCATTCTCGACTGATCGTCGATCGGACCTACCTTGTAGGGGTAGGACATGCTGCGGATCACCCAGGAATCGCCGGCGCTGACCATGGCCGCTTTCCCGGTGGCATCGACGCCCATCGACCGGGAGACTTTCGCGATCACCCGAACTTCGGTCCCGCTTGCATCGACACCCCCGTCGGGCCTGAACACGATGAATTTGACGTCGCCGTCCATCAAAGTGGTCGCGCTCGGCGTGTTGATGGCTGCCGAGATCGCGACGCGCCGGTCCGGAATCTTTCCCGGCACCGGCTTGAGCTCATGGAGCTGGCCCTCGCTCAAGGCGTAGACCCCGAATGTCGTCGGCAGGGGCATCGACGGATGCGCAGCTTGCGTTGGCTCCTTTGCGCTCTCCGGCATTCGTTCAGCTGTCTTGCTTGCCGAGGGAGTCGGAATCGCGGTCGATTGAGGCTCCGGGCGCTTGGGCGTGCGTTCGGGCTGCGCCACCTGCGACCGCGCCGTTAGCTGTGCCTTCAACCGCGGCCAATAGACGACCGCGGTGCCGGCGCCCGCAATGAGCAGGGTGATGGCCGTCAATCGAGCGAGAGAGTTGAAAGCACTGCTTCGCTTGGGTTGGTCGAGCGATCCTGGCGGTGCGGCAGGACGCCGCGGCGTCTCGGCAGCCACCGGAATGGCTGATGACGCCAAGGGAGCCGGCGTCGGAATGGGCGGGGGAACGGCGACATTCACGGGCGGAGAATTCGCCACCGGGCTCGCGTCACCCTTGGTCAGTGAAGACTTCTCGCTTCGCTCAAAGGCGCGTTCGACCTCCCGAATGGCGCGTTCGAGGACTTGCTGGAGCTCTCGGGCCTCCCGCGCGTCGGCGTGGGTGAATTGTTCCAGAAGCTTGATGCGGGCCAACTCGTAGACGACCTCTCGCATCTCCCGGGGGTCGTTCGAGATGTCGTGGATCCGTGCTGACAACAGGCGGACAAGTCCGGCCTTGATCTCTTGCGCCTCCAAGGCGTTGGCTGCTGTGTCGCCGGGCTCCGTCATCAAGGCCGATCAACTAGCTCGGATGATGCTGTTTCGCTAGGCTTTTCACCCCGGCTCGCCCTCGACCGCGGTGGATTGCCTGGTTTATCCGGCCCGGAAAGCTTCCGCTCGGAAGAGCTTGCTTTTGAGCAGAAACCTGTGACATTTCGCCCAGCTCCTCTTTCCGGTGTTGGACCATGCGCGGCATTTTGACAGCAATCATGTTTTCGGCCTTTCTGGTTCAGTCTGCGTTTGCGCAAGGAACCAAGGATCGGGCCAACACCACCAGCTCCAGCATCGTGACGACATCCGATAAGAAGAAACAGACCACCCAGGCTGCCTCCCGGCCGACCGCTGTCCGGAATGTGGCGGGGAGCCTTCCCGCCGGACAGGCGGCCCAGGGCGTCTGGAGGGATGGCAAGCTGATTGCCGTGCCTCGGTGAGGTCACGCAACGAACCGTGAAGGAACGGTGTTCGCCTCCTGACGTTCTTGCTTGGGAGATGTCGCACATGAAACGATTAGTCTTGATCACGTTCGCGCTTGTCGTGCCCGCTGGCGCCTGGGCCCAGGGGGTCAACGACCCCTCGACGCCCAATCGCAACGTGATCATTGTCAATCCGTCGCAGCCCGCGCGCCCTAATGCAACGCGCAACATTCCAAGCCGGATCGAGGCTCCTGTGACGAGTGGTGCAGCGGCTCGGCCCTATCGCGGGAACATGACCCGGGGCAGCGGGTCGGGCCGTCGCTACTAGAGCATGGCATCATAACGCGCAGCCAGCCATCGCCGGATCGATGCGAGTTGGACGAAGGCAAGGTAGTTTCCCGCAAGCCTGTCGTAGCGCGTCGCCACACGACGACATTGTTTGATCCTGTTGAAGAACCGTTCGACCTGGTTGCGAGCGCGGTAGAGATAGGGGCTGAAGCCGATCGGATCGCCGCGATTGCTTTTCGGCGGGATGTTGGCCCACGCCCCCTTGTTCATGGCAAACTCTCTGATCCAGTCGGCGTCATAGCCACGGTCGGCAAGCAACATTGATCCGGACTTCAGACGAGCGCGCAGTCTTCCTGCAAGTCGAACGTCGTGGGCCTCGCCGAGGCTCAACGCCAACCGTACCGGGAGACCATTGCTATCGACCACCGCGTGGATTTTGCTCGTCAAGCCGCCGCGTGACCTTCCCATCGATTGGCGATGGTTCCTTGTGATGCAGGCCCCATGCTGATGCACATGGACAATCGAGGTGGCGATCATTTGGACAGGGGCATCATGGGCAGCCGCAGATGCGTCTATGATGCGGATCCAGACACCAGCCCGCCGCCAACGGACAAAGAGGTTTTAGCATGTGGTTTACGGACCAAACGTCTCGGGCAAATCGCGCCAAGGCGCTCCGGAGCGCAAGACCCAGAAGATGCCATTGAGGACACGACAGTCGTTAACCCGAGGAACGCCACGCGGCTTGTTGGCAGCATGGGCTTGATGGCAATCCATTCATAACCGGCGAGTTCGTAGCGCATGATTCGAGCCCACAGTTTGGGAGTTTGAATCACAGGGGTCTGGCCAGACGCAACGCTTCTGGGCAGGCCCCGGTTGGACACTTACGGGGTAGAAGCGGACATCAGCCAGCCGACAGTATCCGCTGAAACCGTCGAAAATCACCCATAGCCGACTACGAAGAAGGGGGCACAGAGCAGCGGACAACGCCTTTCATGTGCGACCAAAAGAACATCACCGAAGAACTCACTTTGACGGTTTCATCGGACGAAGGCCCGATTGGCTGTGCGACCGTTAGAGTATCGGTTCGACTAGCTACTTAGGCGGATGACCTTGTGCCGACCCCCTCTGGCTCGGGCGGCGAAGCCTAATACGGATAAAACTCCTTCGGCTGAACTCGAAACGCGCTTCTCATTGCACATCAACGAAGAGCGTTTGAGCGGAACGTGGGTGAGCTCATGGGACAAGCGTGTTCGGCCGCACGTTGAGCCGTGCGAGCTCTCGACGCTCATCATCCGACAATTGCCAGTCTTCGCATTGACTATAGAGCTGCTTGAAAGCGTCGTGCAGCTTGCTTCGGGCGACCTTTACCATCTCGGTGTCGTCAAACTCGCGAGAGTTGAGGAAGATGGGTAAGGTAAAACTGGTTTGATCGCGGTCAAATCGAAACGTCAAACCCATGTCCTCGCCTCGCTCATTCGGCGAAATCATCTCGATGCGTGCCAGTGTGATTTTAAAGTTAGCCATTGATTCAACTTGCGGAACCCGGGCCACGGTTGGCTTATTGTTCATCAGACCACTTTTGAGAATTGGCTGGCGACCAGATCATAAGAGCCCCTGCTGCCGCGCACATAGACCTTTGCGGCTGTGGCGCAGATCACATCACGATGGCGGTCGAACGCATTCAGGAAATCCGCTTCGTGACAGGCGCCCGGCTGAAGTCGCTTCAGGGCGTCTTCCTCAATGAAGAATGATGCCTCGATCGCACTGTCCGAGCCCCAAAAATGCACCGCGCGTCTCGTCCGGTCATATGCGCGGCTTTGATTTGGAAACTTGATCATACGGCAATCCAATCCAGGTTAGCAGGCGTCTTGTCTTGCGATGTTCGAAAAGGCAGCTGCTCGTCTGTTGTCCCATTCCTCAGGGGAGTGGCAGACCGAACCTTGCTCCAGCACGATGGCACCGGGGGCGATCTGCCCGACGACAGCGCACACTCAGCTGCCCTAATACAATTGGCTTTCGACCAAGAAGTTGCTCGATCGCGAGCTATGACGTGACCAGAACCTCAACCGACATACCAGCGAAGGCATCGGTGCTGGCGATGTAGCTGCCCGACACGGGCGCAATCTGTCGGATGTCGCGAGCCACCGCGATGGGAACCAAATTGAAGCCGCCTAAGCTGCGGTTCGTTGGGTCAAACGTAATCCAGCCCGCTCCCGGTACGAAAATCTCGGCCCACGCATGCGTTGACCCTGCTCCGCCGGACCCCGCACTTTGCTGGTTCGGGTTGTACAGATAGCCGGAAACGATCCTCGCTCCGAAACCCAACACGCGGGCCGCCTCGGCGAACAACACCGCCAGATCCCGGCATGAACCCCAGCCACGGCTCAAGGTCTCTAGTGGCGTTTGGGTCCCTTCTTCCTCACGGCTCTGATATCGAGCCGCCTCTGAGACCCCGACGCTCAGGTCTTTAAGCAGCGCCAATGTGTCAGTCTTGCTTCCGCGAACAAACATGTGTGCCCAGTGTCGCAAAGTCCCTTCTGCATCGGCGAACTGCGGAGTGGCCAAAGCGCCAAGATCGCCCCAATCATGATCAGAATAGAGGAAGGGGTAGGATGTTGCCGAGACTGCGATGTCGAAAATCGGCCATTCAACCGAGGCGAGCTGAAGGTTTGCCACGCTGGAAATTACCAAAGTGCTGGCTTTCCTGGAAAACGTTGCGGTTGTGACTGCATTCCCGAACACATCGCTGGCCCAGCTCAGGACTGCATCAGGCGCAGTCGAGATTCGGCTGGATAGCAGCCGAACATCTCGGCTTTCGCGCGGACGAAGCATAAGGCGATGAGGAAGAAGGCTCACCGGCTCGTTGAAGCGGTAAGTCGTCGTATGCTGAATCTCTAGGGTGATCAACGGCAACTCCTGACGGCAGCCGCGCTGGCGTCTCGGTCGGCCCATTCAGATGCCCCGGGCACGACGCCAGTAGCAGGTATATATCGCTGTGAGGATGAAGCGCCAGATCGCTGGTTTCAACTGGTCTCTCGGATCTGAACGTTGGACGTGACCTCACGGCGGTGTTGACAAAGGAACGAAGTAGGGGCCTCGTCCGTTCACTTCACCTGCAACATTTCTCATGCCTGAGGCATCGTGCAGACCCAGCGAGGTACTGCCAATGACCGTCCCGCACGCTCGTTTTCCCAGGTTCCTGTCCAACTGTCTCGTCGCCCTCCAGCGACACCCTGCGCTTGCCACTGTTGCTGGCGCAGCTACTCTCATGGCGGGCGCCGCGCTCATCAACCGGCAGCTTGCAAAGAAGGCGCAGCGCGACAATCCTCCACAAGGGCGATTTATCGAGGTCAATGGCGTGCAGCTGCACTATGTTGAACGGGGCAATGGTCGGCCTCTCGTTCTCTTCCATGGCAACGGCAGCATGATCCAGGATTTCCAGTCCAGTGGCCTGATTGATCGCGCGGCTGAAAATTACCGGGTGATCGTGTTCGACCGGCCTGGCTTCGGACACAGCCTCCGCCCCCGGAACGTCGCTTGGACTGCGGAAGCACAAGCAGATTTGTTCAAGGTTGCACTCGATCGGTTGAGTGTCCACCGCGCGATCGTGCTCGGGCATTCGTGGGGAGCGTCCGTCGCGGTGGCGCTCGCGATCCGCCACCCGTCTTTGGTTGAGGCCTTGGTGCTCGCCTCGGGATACTATTTCCCCACAGCCCGAAGCGATGCAGCGGCCTCGTTGGTGCCCGCGATGCCGGGGCTCGGCGACATCATCAGCCACACCGCCTCACCGATCCTCGGTCGGTTGATGTGGCCTGCGATGTTGAAGAACCTGTTTGGCCCGCGGTCAGCGCCTGAGAAGTTTGCTGGCTTCCCCAGAGAGATGGCCCTGCGACCGGGACAGATGCGTGCCAGCGCCGCAGAAGCAGCTTTGATGGTCCCCGGTGCCTTCTCGGCTGCAAAGACCTATAGCGAACTTGAGATGCCTACGATCATCATCTCGGGCGAAGAGGATCGCCTGATTGACATCAATGAGCAATCGGCCAGGCTTCATGGAGAGATCAAGCAGAGTAAACTGCGCCGCATCGCCGGAGTCGGCCATATGATTCACCAATCCGCAATGCCGGACCTGATGGCGGCCATCGACGAAGCTGCTGCTCAGACGGTGCATTAGGTCGCGCGAAGTGGCAGGAGGCAGTGCACCGGAGAGGTCGATGTCGTGCAAGGAATCTCTTTGGCTCTGTCACGCATCGAGAATCGGACGATGATCCGGCATGCTCGTGTCTGACAAGCAATCATTGGTCAACGCCACCGCACTCCATTCTGTGTTATTTGCCTCGGCCCTCTCCGCTGAGCCGGATGAAATCATCGAACAGCGCCGATACCAGGGCGCGGTGGCGCGTGTCCTCGGAGGGTAGGCTCGCAACGTAAAGGTTGAGCAGATAGCGCGCCTTACCGCCGCCTCAGGCCATGAGGTGGCGGGCACCCGTCATCAGGTGGCTTTCGAGATCGGACTCGCGCTCCCGCAGCTCCCTGACATTGTTCGCGACCTCGGCCAGCGCGCGGCGCAAAATCGGTCGCCTTCTGAGCGGCCATGCCGCGGTGCTTGTCGAGATCGACCGTGTGGTCAGTCATTGGCGGCGCTCGCGTCCGCAGCTTGCGCGTTCGCAAGATCGACCGAGCCGATCGACAGCATCTCCGTGACGCCGCAAACGCCTCCGGCGGGCACGGTGATCATCGTGCCAACGCGGCGATAGGCCGAGAAGGTCAGGCCCTCGATCGACTCCTCGTCTGTGACGACCTCGTAGGCGCCGGCCGGCAACAGGCGCTCGATGCCGCGGATGCGGAACGGACGCTTGAAGTGGACGGTCTCTCGCCGCGAGCGGATGGTCATGCACGCCTGCCTTTCGCAAGTGAAGCCCCAACCGATGCTTGCTGTCGCGACCATGCGCCCTTCGCGCCGTAATAGCCAGCACTATCGGGACCCGCTGGTAGACGAAGATGTCACAGTGGAGCCGTCGCCCGCGCCGCATTTAACGCTCGCTATTGGCTCGGCACAGGCTTAGGCTCCATGCCATCACCGCACATCTCAACGGCTTCGACCGGTGACTGAGGGTCATGTGTGCTCCCGCCGAAGGCCCCGCAGGAGCATTCGATGTCGCGTGTTCGCATCTCGGAATGGATCGTACCGCCGGTCATCGTTCCGTTTTTTTTACTGCTTCTCGTGTGCGGAGCCGCCATCCTCAATGGCTAGAGGAACCCGAGTGCCCTATTTGGTCAGCGGGACCAACGAATACGGGAGCTCCAATCTCGGCCGCGGCAGTGCGATAGTCGCGCTGCGGCTCGCAAGGAAGCTGCTGCGCGAAGGTTACATGGACGTCAGGGTCTGCACCCCGCGCGGACGGGTGCTGGAGTCGAATGAGCTCGACGAACTCAAACCACCAAAGGAGAGTGACATGGCGAAGGGCCAGCAACGCGGCAATCGCGAAGCCAAGAAGCCGAAGAAGGAAAAGGCCAAGGTGATCGCGGCGGCGCCGAGCCGAAAGGAAGCCGTTTGGCAGCCGGATTTCGGGCCCGCAAAGAAGAAGTAGCAAAGGCCTGACACTCGGCAATGGAGTGCAGTCGTCCTAGCCCCCTTTCGGAACATGGGCCGGCAAATCCTCTCGATCAGGAATCAAATAGAAAGGACGGTCAGCATGACAATGGCTAGAACAGGTACGTGGAACGCCGCGCTTTTCCTTGCATCAATGTTCGGTGCAGCACCGGCGGCCTTGGCAGCGGAGCCGAACTGCCGTTCAATCGAAAGCACGAGCGCGCGCCTCTCCTGTTACGACGCAGCCTTTCCTCCAAAAGCGAGGAAGCCCTCAGGGACCAGTACCGACTCATTGTCGGTCGAAAAGGACCCTTTCCTTGCAGAAGAAGCCCGCACCTCAGCGAAGTTAAAGAATATTTGCCGTGGTTGCTGAGGTTAGATCGGTTTCGAGGCGACAATAGTAATCGCGCCCAGCTTGAAGCGAGAGCAGTCAGCCAGTCAGTGACGTCAAGCAGCTTGCAGATAGTTCCCGCCAAAATCGAAACAAAGCGCTCGCTATCGAGCAAATAAAGGCGCACTGTCTCACTACCACCGAGCGGCCCTCAGCATCTATCGGTGGCGTGAACGCAAAATGCGCTCCCGCTCAACCCCAAGCGGAGCGTCAAACATGCCGACTCAACGGTCCCCAGGACCATCCTTGACATTCGAATACCGCCTCGCGCAGGAGGCGATCAACCTCCGCCTACAGGCGAAGGGGATGCCCGCTGGCGTCCGCCGCACGGAGCTTCTGCGAAAGGCCAGGCAGATCGATGCTGCCGGAGAGGTCAACAAGTGGCTGACCTCGCCGGGACTACAGCCGCCATCTTGAATTTAGGCCTCGCTTTTGTCCGACCTGATGAACTTCAGCATGCCACGAGAAGACCAACCTTTATCGGGATTTTACTCTCACCCTCCCGAGGCCGGTAATCCGCCGCCTGCGCTTTTATTTAAGCGGGCGGCGTTTTTCTTGAGCTGGAAAGCCATTGCACGCACCGTCAAGGGGCTGATCCCGATTCCTTTGGCTTTCTAGGAACGCCGCTGGGAGAATAGCTTTAAACTTAATCACCTTTTCGGATCCCTAGGCTACTATCGGTGACTGAGAGCTGGTTGCTCCCGCCTGGAAGCCGCGGGATGCACATGTGCAAAAATTGCGACCAGATAAACAACGAAATTGAACAGTTCCGCAGGTTGATAGCACCGGAAATGGACGCGCTTAGCTTGGCGATGATCCGATGCGCAATCGAATTGCTAGAAGATGATAAGGCGGCCTTTAAGTGCCGCGGGAGCGCGCGCAACTAGGTGCGCCCTCCGTTCGCAATCTTAGTCGATGTCGCCTCTTGGCCCATCGCGACATTTGCTGCAGTTGCACAAACCCGGTCGGTCGGAGTGAAGCGGACATCCATGAAGTTTATGAGTACGCGCCCTAGAGCATGCTGCATTGGAGCATGCTCCGCGCAGCGGCGAACTTATCCTGGTCTCATCGCGTTTCGTCCGCGGTCAGGCGTGCTCTATTGCGGGTTGACTTCGACCTCCAAGGTCGACGTTCCTAAGTCGTGTCGGTTCTTGCCTGAGATCAGCAGCGTAAACTTATCCGGGCTTGGGGGATGGTTTTCTGCCGAATAACGAAAGCCAGACCCCACCACCGCCAATTGTCCCCGCGATGGTCCGCTCACGACCGATACGTTGAAGATCTGCATGTACGACCAACGCAGTCCCTGGATGCAATCGGCTCCAGGAGCAATTGCCATGGTCCATTTCACCGTATCGTCCGACAAGGCGAACGGCGTTCGTTCCTTGATGCAGAGGGGGCTCGCCTGCGCCGCGAGGCCGGACATGGCGGAAGCCGCGATCGCAACGCCGACCAGCAATACCGGTCTTGCACGCATTCTCGGCGACTCCACGAGCGGACGCCGAAGGTAGCAGCAATGAGCTAACGAGGTCTTAGAACGGAGTTGTTCGAGGTAGCGATCATCTGACGCGGACCCGAGGCCGCTCGATCATCCCGGCGCCTTCCTCCGAACCGTGCCATCCTACCTCTGTTTTGCCCGACGGATCAAACTGAATTTCGGAAATTAGTAACCCATTGATTTGGCTGGCGCCGCCTACTGTGCATGGGGTTGTTTTTCGATTCTGGTTGGAGGTCCCCGAAGGCTCCGGGTCAGGTGTCCGGATATGCTGCCCGGCCGTCAGCCGCCGCCCGCCAAACGGCTTGCCCATCGATCAACCGTCTTGCACTTGTTGCAATCGGCAACCTCATGGGTTGAACTTGTCGTGGCCTCTGACTGCTGTCGGCCTCATTGGAGTTATCGGAGTGCAATCCGTTCGCCGCATCTACGTCTCAGATCGCATCCCAGGGTGCGCACCGGTCAGGGCGATCGTGGCCGTCGCCGTGGGCTTTGCCATCTATGTTGCCTGTCCGCTCCAGTGTTTGGCTCAGAGCGAACCGGAGCCCTCGGTGAACGACTATCTTCCACCGAGCGAGCCGGAAGTCTCGCGCGATGAATGGCGGCAGCGCATTGAGGAGGCACGGCGCCGGGCCAAAGAAGCCGCGCGCGAGCGCCGCGCGCATCCGGAGCTCTACAAGCCCGCTCCGGAAGATCCGGACGTCGTCGCAACCGAACGTCTCCTGCGCGACGACAGCCTGCAACGCGGCGACATCGTTACGACCAAGAAGGGCATGTTCGTCTACCAGGGACGATCCGACCAGCCGCGCCGCGATCAGGACTTCGTGCCGGTCAACCCGAAATCCCTGCGCTGAGCTAATACCGCCGCAAGATCTCGTTGAATTTGGGATCGGTGACCTTCGTGGTCTCCAGCAGCAGGGACTTGCCTTGCGGATTTGCCTGCACATAGGCTGCGACCAGCAGAGGCTCGTAACGCGAACGATTGGCCAGTGCCGACCGGATATCGGATTGCGCGAGGAGCTTGATCTCTTCGTCGCTTGCAGCCGCGCTCGAGGTCACGGTCCGGACGCGCGAGAGCGCGACGTCGATCGGCACCGCGCCGGTCAGGTAAGACATCTTCACCGCAGGCGTGACTGCCTCGCCAGCCTGGGCCTGCAGCGTGCCGAGCGTCAGCCATAGCGCGGGCCTGATTGGTGAGACCTTCAAGGCGGTGACGACCGCGCTTTGGGCCGCCTTGTTCTCCCTGGCTTTGCCGGCCGCTTCGGTCGAAGGGCGGTGGAGGACGTCAGCAGCCGTCGCTGCCGCGTAATTCGCCAGCAGCTCGCCATCCCATGACACGGACGCCAAACCACCTGCGGCAGCCAGCTTCGCCTTCTCGGGCGGAATCTCGCCCGAGAACAAATCGCTGGCGCGAAAGTTCGGTCGTAACAGATCGCCATAGAACGCGATGCCGGCGTGAAGCGCCAGCACGATTGCGGTCAAGATGCCGATGACGCGGAGCGGGATCACCGAAGTTCGGCCTAAGCTTTCAAATTGCGAGAAGACTATCGCCTTGTATCGTCAAGAGCGTCAAGTTGCCGGTCGCATATGCACCGGTGTCGATGTTGATGCGGTTCGCCCGGATGTCGGGCGCGCTGACCGGGGTATGACCGTGCACGATATATTTGCCGAAGCGCTCCTCGGAGGCGAGGAATTCCTCGCGGATCCAGAGCAGATCCTCGTCCTTCTGGCGATCGAGCGGGACGCCCGGCTTGACGCCGGCATGGACGAAGAAGAAGTCGCCGCAGGCAAAGGACGAGGGCAATTGCTGGAGGAAGGCGAGATGCTCCGGCGGCAATGCGCGTCTCAGTCCCTCGATCAGTTCGACCTGCTGCTCCGCGGACGGGTTCATCGTCGGCGTGATGCCGTAGGAGACCAGCGTCAGGAGGCCGCCATAGTGGCGCCACTCCTGCAGGCGGGCGGGGTCCTTGAGCACCTCGAGCAGGAAGACCTCGTGGTTGCCCTTCAGGCAGACGGTCTCGTGCGATTTCGAGCGCGCGATCAAGAGATCAAGAACGGCGCGTGAGTCCGGCCCGCGGTCGACATAGTCGCCCAGGAAGACCTGAATGGCGCGTTGGGGAGCCGAACGGGCGAGGTCGGCGTCGATCACGGTTAACAGCGATTGAAGCAGATCGGCGCGGCCATGCACGTCGCCAATCGCATAGACGCGAACGCCGTCGGGGAGCCGAGGCTTGGTCTTCTTTCGAAAGCGGGAGGAAAGGCCCATCAGGTCGGTCGAATCGTATCCAGCGTCACGAGCGGAACGTCGTGACCGCTCTTAGCAGAACAAGTCATGCATCGGTATTCTTAATTGTTTCCGACCGATGAGCCCGCATTTTGATTAAAGCATCGCGTGGCCTTTGAGCCGTATTTCAAGAGGTCTCGCGTAGCGTCTCCCCCAACAAGAATGGGGAGCGCGACATGCGCAAAGTGGTAAAGTTCCTGGCGGCTGCGGCCGCAATCGTGGTTGCTGCGGGGGTGCAGCAGAAGGCGGAAGCCGCCTTCGTCGGCGCACCCATGGGGCTGCGCGGCGCCATCCACTACATCAAGTTCGACCAGCCGACGCTGGCGCCGATGGCGTTCACCATCTTCTGCCTGAAGTACAAGGACGAGTGCAAACCGCGTCCGCAGCAGATCGTGTTTCGAGGCGGCCGTCTGAAGCTGACGGCCGAGCGCATGGCGCAGATGCAGGAGGTCAACCAGCGCGTCAACACCGCGATCCGCCCCGAGGCCAATCTGGAAGGGCTGCGTGGCGAGAAATGGCTGCTGCACCCGACCAGCGGCGATTGCAACGATTACGCCGTGACAAAACGCCACGATTTGATCGCCAAGGGCTTTCCGGCGCGCTCGGTGCTGCTCAGCGAGGTCGTGACCACCTGGGGCGAGCATCATCTCGTCGTGGTGGTGCGGACCTTCTCCGGCGATCTCGTGCTGGACAATCTCTCCGGCCACATCATGCCGTGGTCGAAGAAACCCTATCGCTGGGTCCGCATCCAGTCGCCCAAGAACCCGAACTACTGGGCCTCGCTCGGCGACCGCGCGGTCTGATCACCCGCGCTCTATCGTGACCCGGATTGGCTGACGCTCTGCGACAGCCCGAGGCCCACGATCACCGACAGGCACAGGATGGATGCCGGGCGCAGCAATCCGGGACCTGCGAAGCTCTGGACGAGCGCAAAGAGAACACAGGCGGCGGCCGCCGCGGGAAAGAACGAGTCGCGGCCGCGCTGCAAGGCGCCGAAGAACAGGCGGACCAGGGCGATCAGGCTCACCGCCATCATAGCAGCGAAACCGATCCATCCCATTCCCGCAAAGATCGCTGTCGCCGCTGAGGGGGCGCTCAAGAGGGCTCCGGCATCGTTCTGATAGATTCTGCCGACTGCAGCAAAAGTCCCGGCGCCGGCGCCGAACCAGCGCGTATCGGCCAACATGCGCTCGAACGCGGCCTTGGTGTCGGTCCCCATCTCCGGGACGAGCCGCAGGAGAATTGGCCCTGAATTTTTCTCGAAGAGGAAGATCAGGACGATGCCCGCGCCGATCAGGGCTGCGACCGACAAGGCGGTCGCGGCCAATGGTGACAGATCCAGCCTGCGGATGACGAGGATCAGCAGGATCAGCACGACGCCGAAGCTTGCTGCGACCGCGCTGTTCGTTCCGGACAACCCGAAGATCGCGATTGCGCAGGCCAGGGCCCCGACGAGACCGCAAAGACCGATCACGACGGAGCGGAGGACCGAGTGATGCGTTTCGGCCCGCTCAGCCGCGAGCTGCATGACCGCCAGATTGAGCATGAGGCCGAGGCCGGCCAAGGTCGTCGTGAGCTCAGAGGGCGCGGCTGCAGCAAGCCCCGGCGAGAGCCGATGCAAGTCCAAGATCAAGGCGGCGGCCGCCGTTACTCCGCTCAGCACGAAGAGAACCAGCTCGGCACGGCTGCGGTTGCGGACCACCAGGATGGCGACGCCGAGCAATGAGATCGCTGCGAGCACCAATACCAGCGCGTCCACCGTCAAGCCGATATCGGCGGTGATCGGCCCGAGCGAGAAGCCGCCGAGGACGTCGTGGGCACTGGCCCAGATCGGATGCGCCCAGCTCAGCGGAAGCGGGGCGAGTTGAGCGGCGATGCACAGCGGAATGGCGATCAGGATCCAGCGGCCCCAGGAGGTCGCGCGGACATAGTGCTCGTAGTCGGCCTTGCGCGTGCTCGAGGCAGCCGCCAGCAAGCCTAGCGCTGCGGCCATCGACCCCAGCTGCGCACCGAACTTGGCGCCGGCGATTTCGAGAGCGGAAGCGGAGACGATCGAAACGATGAGGGCAAAATAAGCGAGGGACAAACGGCGCGCTCGATGCGGAATCCTGAAACGGGTCAGGTCACCATACAAGCGGGCGTGTGGTTTTCAACCAGAGGCCTGCGCCGCAATCAGCGGGTGGCCTTCACCGGTCGATCGAACACGCGGGTGGCGCGTGCGGCGGCAAGGGCAAAGCGCGCCCCCGAACCGAACAGGTAACCGCCCTGGAGAGCGATGGCTGCGAACGCCGCTGCCTTCATGCCTTCAAGGAAGCCAAGGCTGGTCATCATGCTGACGGGCAGCATGGTGAGCACCAGGGCGAATGTCACCGGCAGGAGCACGAACACGCGAAAGCGCTGGCCGAGCACGGCACCTGTGAGAAAGCTGAAAATCAAAAAGGCGGTCATTCGAAACACTCTCCGTGCTCCGGACCCTAGGTTTCCCGCCTAAAAAGACCCTTAAGTCGTATGGCTAAATTTGGCCTATTGGCCGCAATTTGCCAGCAGCGAATGATAGGCCTCCCGTAGCCCATTGAGGGCCACCATTCCCTTGATCTCGGTGTCGCCTTCCCTGATCACCACGGACAGGGAGGGCGTCGTCTGCCACTTTCCGGCGGCAAAGGCCGAGACCTCGTCGGGCAAAAGCACGGCGGCGCCCGCGGCCGCCATGCCAGCATCAAAGGTCAAGGTGCCGCCGCTCGCGGCAATGGTCACCTTCGGGCGGCTCCGCGGCGGAAAGGGCCGGATCAGGGCCACCAGCACGTCGACCTTGCCCTTCGGGGCGCAGCGGACGATCAGGCCCGCGAAGTCCGGGTCGGACTGGGTCGTGTCAGCCGTCTTCATGATCGCAGCAAAGCTTTCACCGTCCTTGGTCCCTTGCGTCCGGGTGAATTTCCAGACGGAGGAGGGGGCGGAGGTCGCCGCCGCAACGATCGGCGCTTCCTGACATGAGAAACCGGTGCTGCTGGTGCAGGGAGAGGCAGGACCCCATGGGCGATCAGCGGCGCCAAGGAGGGAACCTGCCAAAAGCGGGATCAGAAGGAGGCCAGTCACGGGGGGCCTACTCAGCCTTAGCAGACCGCAGCCAGGTCAAGAAGCCTCGCGCTCGACACACTGCGCCCTTGAGTCGGGCCGTTTGCTCTCCGACCGGGCACACGAAATACCACAAATGGTCACAAAGGGTTAAACCAAGCCCCAAACAGTGGCCTGCACGCCACACTGGCCAACTGATCGCTCCGTTAACCACCCGGAACACTTGTCGCACCACCCCCTAGGCCGTACCAATTTATGTCAATTGGGGACCCTCGGGCACGATTCATGTCATCCATTGCCAAGACCTATGCTTTGCAGTTTGCGTTTCTGGCCGCCGTCTTGGCGCTCGGGGCCTGCTCGACCAATCCCGGCTCGGGTCCACTGACGGACGACGTCAACAACAAGATCCAGACCGAAAACGCGCCGGCCTACGAGCTGGTGCCGCTCAATCCGGCGACCGTGAAGATCCTGCACACCCACGAGCCGAAGGGGCTCGCTGGCGTGTTCACCGACCGCCGTCCGCCCGCCAGCATCGTGTTCGGTATCGGCGACGTCGTCAGCGTCACCATCTTCGAAGCCGCAGCAGGTGGTCTGTTCATCCCGGCGGAAGCCGGCGTCCGTCCGGGTAACTTCGTGACCATCCCGGACCAGGCGGTGGACAATGACGGCTTCATCACGGTGCCCTATGCCGGCCAAGTCAAAGCCGCGGGCCTGACGGCGGTTCAGATCCAGCGCTCGATCATCGAAAAGATCGGCAACCGCGCGATCGAGCCGCAGGCGGTCGTTGCGATGTCCTCGCAGCGCACCCAGCTCATCAGCGTGCTCGGCGAGGTCAATTCGCCAGCGCGTTATCCGGCGAGCGCGGCGGGCGCCAAGGACCGCGTGCTCGATGCGATCACCCGGGCCGGCGGCATCAAGGGCCAGGGCTTCGAGACCTGGGTCATGCTGGAGCGTGGCGGACGTCGGGCGACCGTGCCGTTCGAAAATCTCGTGATGGCGCCCGAGAACAACGTTTATGTACGTCCCGACGACAGCATTTACGTCTATCGCGAGCAGCAGAAGTTCCTGGCGTTCGGCGCCAGCGGCCAGAGCGGCGAGTTCAACTTCGATGCCTGGCGCATCAACCTCGGCGAAGCTGTCGGCAAAGCCGGTGGTCTCCTGGACGGTCAGGCCGATCCCGCTGCCGTGTATCTCTACCGGCGCGAGCCGCGCGACGTCGCGGCCCAGCTCGGCATCGACGTGAGCAAGTACACCTCGGACACGATCCCGGTCATCTTCAACGTGAACTTCCGCGATCCCGGTGGCTTCTTCCTTGCGACAAAGGTCATGATGAAGAACCAGGACATCATCTACGTCTCGAACTCGCGCAACGTCGAAGTCGCCAAGTTCCTGAACTACCTCCGTGTGATCATGGCGACCGGCAACGATGCGGTGAATCTGTCGAACAACGCGCTGATCTTCCGCAACAACGTCAAGCTGGCGCCGTAAGGCCCGACTTGATCGACCAAAGACGATGGCACCGGGCTTTGTCCCGGTGCCATTTTCGTTCAGCGGACGAATCGGTATTGTCTCGGACGGCGGGCAAGTTCGGATCGAGGCGTCCTGAGCAGCAGAGCGGGCCCGTCGTCCGTCACCCTGTTCTGTTGCAAGGGGCTTCATGCGCTTTCGAACATTTTGGCGTCTTCTGGCTCTCGTCCCGTTCACCGTCGCGCAGGCCGGGACGGCTCTCGGCGCTTCCGCAGAGCTCGGCGTGCGCCATCGCATCGACGTGATGATCTCCGCCGAGCCTGACGCTCCGATCCTGTCGCGCCTCAAGGGAGCCAAGGCCGAGCTGGCCTTCACCGTCCGCCTGTCGGCGAACTCCAAGGAGAGCAAGTTCTTCGGGATGCTGCGTCCGTCTTTCCCCGATATCGTCGTCCCCGATGGCCCGGGCAAGCCGCTGGTGCAACAGACCAAGCTCTGGGAGGAGGATGTGTGCCATCAGCGCCGCGGCCTGCCGAAGGTCACCGTGACCCAGCTCAGCGGGCATTTTGCGGACGGCGGGGGGCGGATCGAGATTTCCGCCATCAACCGGCATATCGGCCTTCTGGTCCCGCCCGACGAATTGACCCCCGGAATAAAACTCGGTCCCGGGAGTGATAGCTTTGGGGTATTCTATGCGTTCCGGGCGCAGACCCGGAACAGCCGCCTCAACGTGGATCTGAAGATTTATCCGATCGATTGCTTCCTCTAAGCTCGAGCAAGCTCGCAAAACGCCGATGCGCCTTTGGCCTCCCACAATCCGCTGGTCGTGGAGCTTGCCCGCGGCCTTCATCCTGTTCTTCGTGGCCGCCAGTGCGCCGTTTCCGTTCGGCTCGACCAACGATCTGTCGATCGCGTTCTGGTGCCTGTGTCTCGGGATCGCGGTGATCTTCGCGCCGACGCGCGATCTGCGCACGCCGCATCTGTGGCTGCTGGCCGGGATCGGCGTGATCGTCGCCGCTTACGCCTTCGTGCTGCATGAGCAGCTGTCCGACCATCCTTGGGTGGCGCCGTTCCAGCCGATCTGGAAGCAGGCGTCGGACCTGCTCGGCGTGCCGATCGCCCCGTCGGCATCGATCGTCAAGAACGAGGCGTTCTTCGCGCTCGGCGCGCCGCTCGCCAACATCCTCGCCATCGTGCTCGGCATCACCGTCGGTGCCGATCGGATGCGCGCGCGCCGGCTCTTGTGGGTGATCGCGATCTCCGGCGCGGCCTACGCGCTCTACGGCGTCGCCTCGTTCCTGATCGAGCCGACCATGATCTTGTGGCGGGACAAGACGGCCTATCTCGGCAGCGTCACCGGCACCTTCATCAACCGCAACACGGCGGCGGCCTATTTTGGCTCCTGCGCGGTGATCTGGATGCTGCTGATTCTGGAGGATGTCCGGCGGCGCTTGCCGGAGCGCAGGCTCATCTGGAAGCGCGTCTGGCGCTACGTTTCTGACATTCCTACGCGCGAGATGCTGCCGAAGGTCTCGGCGTTGATGATCTGCTTGATCGCGATGTTTATGACCGGTTCGCGAGCGGGCGTTGGGCTCTCGCTCCTTGCCATGATCGTCGCCGTCACATTGTTTTTGCGGAGAGATCTGCCGCGCCGCACGGGCATCTTAAGCTCTCTTGCGGCGAGTACGGCGGTGGCGCTTGGCCTGATCTACTTGCTTGGCGGGCGGGTGAGCAATCGGTTTGATTTGCAGGGGCTCGCTGACGAGGGACGGGTAGAAGCCTGGAGATCCACCCTGAAGATCATCGGCAACAACTCGTGGTTCGGGACGGGGATGGGCACCTTCCGATGGGCCTTTCCGCCCTATCGGAGTCCTCATATTTCCATTTATGGCGTCTGGGACCGTGCGCATTCGACCCCACTCGAACTCACCTCCGAAGTTGGAATCCCGCTGACGCTCCTCGTCGGGCTCGCTTGGAGCGTCATGTTCGTCGTCTTGGCACGAGGGATTTTCACTCGGCGGAGAGACGTCATCATTCCACTTGCGGCAGCTGCGACCGCCAGTCTGTCACTGCTGCATTCGTCACTGGACTTCACGCTGCAAATCCCCGGCTATTCGATCCCATTTTTTGCTCTGTTTGGCGTGGGTTTGGCGCAATCCTTCCGGAGCTGGCCGGCAAGAGGGGAAGAAAGCAGGTCGCCAATGATCGAGTTGGATCAACCCGGTACGAGGTTTCCCGATTGACCGAGCCTCTGCTCCAACAATCCAAAAACCTTCCGTGTTTGAAGAACTTAGGGCTTTAACGAAGATATCGGATTTGGTGGACAGCTAGCGGTTGTTTCGATAGGTTCACACGGTCAGTTTAACAATGGTTCGTTAACTATGTTTCGGAACGGCTCATTTCAGGGGGTGTCCATGAGCGTCTACAAATTCGCGCTTCGGAGGGTTCTTACCGCGCTATTTGCCATCACGGTTGTCACCGCAGCGAACGCAGCGATTTACCCGCCGAGCCGGCAGCTTGCAGCTCAGACCATCTCTGACTTCAAAGCCTCGCCTGCGAGCCTGCTGCAGCAGTTTGCTGCGGGCGGCGCCCCGATGATCTCGCGAGTACGCGATCTCGGAGCCTCCGATCCGTCCACCGTGCCGGCCTTGATCGCTCTCCTAAAGGATCCCACGACGACGAAGGATCAGATGCGGGCAATTGTGGCTGGGCTCGCGCAGCTTGCACGCATGGCGGCACAGCAGGACCAGGCGTTCGCCAGCGAAATCCAGGCCGCGATCGCAGGGACGGGAAATCCGGACGTAATCGCTGCCTACCAGGCCGCAACCGGCGACGTCCAAATCGCGGCGACCGGCGGCGGTGGCGGCGGCGGTGGCACGGGTGCAGGCGGGCCGACCAGTAACAGCGGCTTTGTGTCGGGCGGATTGAGTGGGACTGCTTCCCCGTTTGGCGGCCTGCATTACCCGAATACGACAACAAGCTATACCGGCTCGACCAGCACCTCGACCGTTGGCCAGTCAGTAAGTCCTTGATCGATGGCGCCTCGAGCTACCGTCTCTACCTCGCTGTAGACAACGGAGCTCTGCCGGCGATGTCCGAAAAGCAAAACAGCGCTCAATCGGCGCTGTTTTGTTTTGGTCGTTGAGCTCCGTTTCTTTTTCTCGTCTTGCGGCGATCCCGTGATCCACCGGGTTCATTTTGCAGGTGGTGGCATGTTAGAGCCAATTGCGTTCGATGTCGCAGACCTAACGCCCTGGCTTACAGCAAGACTTTTGCCGACAGACGATCCGGAGTCGGCAAGGATTGGCTTTGGAATCTGACCCATGCTGCAGCTAAATCAGCCGTCTTCCGAGTTCAACCGTGCGATTGGTGACGCCGAGGATCCGTCGCCCCAGACGCTGAGCACACTGGTCGGAATGGTGAGGCGTCAGCTCCCGACCATACTGACGATTATCCTGAGCTGCCTGATCGTGGCGCTGCTCTATCTTTTCACGGCTGCTCCGCGGTACAGCTCCACCGCGTCGATAGTCATCGATACCCGCAAGGTGCAGCTATTTCAGTCGCAGTCGGCGTTCGGAGATGTCGCTGTCGACTCTGCTACGGTCGAGACACAGGTCGAGATCCTTAAGTCTGAAAATATCAGCCTCACCGTCATTCGCGATCTGCATCTGATTGACGATCCCGAGTTCGCCGGCGGCAATGGTGGGCTTCTTGGTGCAGTCATCGGTTCGATATCTGGGCTCTTTTCCGGCAGCCATGTTGCATCGGAGTACGAGTTGACGCGTGGAGCGCTGCAGCGCTTTGCGAGCAACCGGACCGTGAAGCGCGTTGGTCTGTCCTACGTGATGGAGATCGGCTTCACTTCTCACGATCCGCAGAAGGCCGCGAGGATCGCCAATGCCATCGCGGATGCCTACATCGTCGACCAGCTGGAGGCAAAATATCAGGCAACGCGCCGTGCCAGCGTCTGGTTACAGGACCGCATCAGGGAGCTGCGCACCCAAGCCTCGACCGCTCAGAGGGCCGTGGTTGACTTCAAGACCGCCAACAACATTGTCGATACGGGCAAGGGCTTGATGAACCAGCAGCAGCTGACGGAGGTCAACACCCAGCTCATCTCTGCACATACGGCAACCGCCGAAGCCAAGGCGCGGCTCGATCGCATGAACGACATGCTGAAGCAAGAGATTCCGGACGCTTCCGTGGCCGACGCCCTGAGGAATGAGACCATTGTCAAGCTCAGGGGCCAGTATGTCGACATGGCTTCTAAGGAGGCAATCTGGTCCGCCAAGTATGGTTCGGATCACCTTGCCGCGGTCAATCTCCGCAAGCAAATGGCGGAGATTAAAAGGAACATCACAGACGAGCTCAAGCGCATCCAAGAATCCTACAAGAGCGACTACGATATCGCGCTCACCCGTGAGGATGCCATCAAATCCAGCCTCAACAGTCTCGTGTCGGAATCGCAGCTTACCAATCAAGCGCAGATTCAATTGCGCGAATTGGAAAGCAATGCTCAGTCGTACCAGGCGATGTACGACAATTTCCTGCAGCGCTACATGGAGAGCGTGCAGCAGCAATCATTCCCGATCACGGAGGCGCGCGTCATCAGCGCAGCAACGACCCCGCTGGTGAAGAGTTCGCCCAAGACGTTGATCGTTCTGGCTGCGGCACTGCTTGGAGGCTTGATCCTCAGTCTTGGCGCCGCGATCGCGCGCGAGCTTACGGATAAGGTGTTCCGGACCGCAGGCCAGGTGGAGGCTTCGCTCGGCGCGAATTGCATCGCTATTTTGCCCGCATTGGGCGATGAAGCTGGGCAGTCAACACTCTCTGGCAAATTCAGCAAAAAGGATTTGCAGCCGAATCTGTTGCGCTATGTTGTCGAAAATCCGCTATCCCGTTTCGCGGAGGCCGTGCGGTCCCTCAAAGTGGCCGTGGACCTGAACTCGATCGTGCGCGAGAATCGCGTGCTGGCGATCACGTCCACACTGCCGGACGAAGGCAAGAGCACGCTATCGACCAATTTGGCACAGTTGATGGCGCATGGGGGCTCGCGCGTGATTTTGGTCGACTCCGATCTGCGCAATCCCTCGCTGTCTCGCTCGCTCGTGCCGGACGCGAAGTGCGGTCTCGTAGACGTCGTGGCGCAAAAAGTGCGGCTAGAGGATGCCTTGATAGTAGATCCCGAAACGCGGCTTTCCGTTCTCCCCGCCGGCGTTACCTCAAAGCTTCTGCACACCAACGAGATCCTCGCTTCCAAGGCAATGCGCGACCTGGTTGCGCTGTTACGCTCGAAGTTTGACTATGTAGTGCTGGACATGCCGCCGATGGCGCCTGTGGTTGATGTGCGCGTCACTGCGTCGTACGTCGATTCCTACGTATACGTTATTGAGTGGGCCAAGACGAACATTGACGTCATCATGCACAATCTACGCGGTGCACCCGTAATTCAAGAGAAGCTGCTCGGGGTTGTGCTGAACAAGGCGGATATCAATGTGCTCGCGCGGTACGAATCCCACTATGGCCGCTACGACAAGTACTACGGCCGTTATGGATACACGGATTAGGAGCAATTACGAAGCGAGGCTGGCGCGCGTGCCTCTGTTGTTGCTCGGTTTTGCCAGTATTCTTTGGTTCTATCTTGCCCTGCCATCAATACGGTCTGCTGCGGCAGTCCGCGACGTAAGCGCGCGCATACTGTCGGATGATCGATTGAAGCCGGGTGCCATCAGCAAGATGGCAGCACAGGTTGCGGATCGGCCAAAGTTGAAGGTTGAGCAAAGCGAGTCCGTGCGCGGAGAAGCCCTTATTCTACTACGTGCGGCTGAGGAAGCCACAGGGAAAAAGCCCCCTGACGAGGTGGACCGGGAGGTGAAAACCGCCGAAGAGAAGATTGAGTTTTCGCTTTCCGTGAACCCAACAGATTCTTTTCTTTGGTTGATGCTTTACTCAACGGCGATTAGCCGCAACGGACTTGATTCTCATAAGATCAGATATCTTGATCAATCCTATATCATCGCGCCTTTCGAGGGCTGGATCGCGCTAAGGCGCAACAGAGTGGGGCTTGCGGTCTTTCCGATCTTGGCAGAGACAACCATGGATAAAGTTGTTTCCGAGTTCGCTGCATTGATCGACAGCAATTTTGTCGAAGAGGCCGTGACGAATTTCGAGAGCGTGAATTTGGCCGAGCGCGCACGTCTTCTAAGCTCTCTAGACCGGGTAGACAGGGTTTCGCTCGAAAGCTTCGCTAAAAAACTACGCCGCAATGGTCTGAAGGCGAGCGTGCCTAGCGTGGAGATCGATGCTCGGCCATGGCAATGATCGTGGAGATCCGTGGGTCCTGTTGCGGTCTTCGCCAACCGGGCGACCAATGACAGTTCAGGTCCTGCACGCGCCAGCCAAGATCGAGGCTGCACCGGCCCCACATTGTGAAGTCGGCCTCAGTAGGCCGAGGGTCGTCCGAACGTGACAACGATGGTCCGCAGCAGAATGAAGAGGTCGAGCGGTAAGCTCCAGTTGTTGATGTACCAGAGATCATGCTCCACCCGTTTCTCCATCAATTCGAGCGCGCTTGTCTCTCCACGGTAACCATTCACTTGCGCCCAACCTGTGATGCCCGGCTTCACGTGATGGCGAAAGGCGTATTGGCTGATGATCTGCTCGTACTCAAGATTGTGAGCGGCGGCGTGGGGGCGGGGGCCGACCAGCGACATATCTCCGAGCAATACGTTGAAGATCTGAGGTAGTTCGTCGATCGAGGTCTTGCGCAGCCATCTGCCGATGCTGGTCACTCGCGGGTCGCTCTTGCTCGCCTGCACGATCGTCGGGCCGTCCTCTTGAACGCGCATGGTACGAAATTTGAAGATCCGAAAGGCGCTTCCGTTGAAGCCGTTGCGCGTTTGGCGGAAGAGCACTGGCCCGCGCGAGCTCGCCTTGACCATGATAGCCGCGAGCAACATCACGGGGGCAAAGATGATCAAGGCAAACGAGGCGCCTACGAGATCAAGCGTGCGTTTGATGGCCCGCTCTTTCCAGCTCAAGGGCGCGCGTCTGAGCTCGGCGGTCCATGTGCTGCCTGCGCTGATCAGAGGTGAGCTCAAAAAGCGCGAGACGTTCGCATCAGGGACCAGATGTACAGGAACGGGTAGTATCTTTAGCGCGTCCAAGACGCGGTCGATTGCGTGCTGGTGACCCCAGCTCATCAGCAGGAATACGTGCTCGACCTGATTCTTCCGCGCGTAGACGATCAACTCGTCGATGCAAGGGCCCACCCGCGACATCAAAAGCGGTGAGGTCAGCAGGTTGGCACCAACCTCCAGCGTGCGCATCACACGGTAGTGTTGGCAGAGCTCCACCATTGCGGCGGACGAGTCCGGAAGACCCATCTCGGCAATGACGACGATTCGACTGTTGGCAAACGCCCCCTGGCGCAACGCAAGTGTGATCCATCGTGAGGCGATCGTCTTCCAGACGAGCAACGTTGTAAGGCCAATGACGTAAAACGATAGAATGGCGCCTCGGGAAAACTCATCGCTTACCTTCATCGCGAAGGCGATCGCAAACAGAGCTGCGAACACACCAGTCCACGTCGTCGCGACTATTCGGCATTGCCGCCGCAGGTTTGTCATGCTGGTCAGACGATAGCCCTGCTGGATTGTGACCATGAGGCTAAAATGGATCGCAACCAATAAGCTCGCCGCGGCGTAGACATCGGCCTTGCTGACCGCTGACCAGGAAAGAAGGTGGTATGTTACCGCGCAGAGTATCCCGCAGGTGACGATCAGAAGCCCGTCGCCTGCAGTCATGAGCCGCTCGATGATCTCCGGACGCAGCCAAGTTGGACCTGACCAGCCCGAAGCAGCTGCGGAGCGTTCCGAAATCTGAGTTTCTGCGCTGCTGTCCGCGATTGAACCCGAAAGCTTTGAGCGGAAGGAAGTAACTGACATTGCGATGAAATCCACAACTTAGGAAAATATTCAGTATGCAATTGACACGCAATTTAAGCAAGGTTGTAACTAAAACAACGATTAGCAAGATGTAACCCTACCATCGTCGCCGTCGTGCCGCACGTTTTGAATAACTGACGCATTTTCCTGGGGATCTCTGTGGATCGAACACGATCGCGGCAAAGGTCCGGGCACCCGCCCCCGTACCTGTTGATCGGGCTGGCCGCTTTCGCCGCGCTAGCTGTTATCGGAGCACTTGTCCGAGCGCTGCAACCCGAACATTGGCCTGTCGCTGCGCGGCGCGAACCGGTCCCGAAAACGGCGATGCTGCTGGATGGCTTGTTCGGAGCTCGATTCGCCGGCGAGATGATCGCGGGCAAGGAAGGATTTTTTCCTCCGAACGTGGTGCTCCGCGCCAGGCCGGATGATCCTGACTTTGTCGCTACGGTCGCACGCGAGCACGCGATCGGGGTCACCACCGGCCAGAAGTTCCTGCTGGGCGCCTGGCGTGGCATTCCGGTCACCGCTTTCGCGGCAAGTCGGCTCGACACGTCTTCGGCGATCTTTACCTGGGAGAGCTCCGGCCTGCGGAGCCCGGCCGATTTGGTCGGCAAGCGCATCGGCTACCGCAGGGGCAGCGAGGGCGAGGTGCTCTTCGATGTCCTGATGGTCCAGCTTGGCCTTCCGCGCAGTCAGATCGTGAAAGTACCTTACCAAAACGGATTCGACGCATTGCGCTCCGGCGCCGTGGATGCCGTCATTGCCGAGGTCGGTCACGAGTTTACGCCGTCTGATCCTGATTTTGCGCGCCTGAAGGTCATCAAACCTCAGGATTATGGAATTCACGCGCCCGGATTGGTCTATTTTGCCAGTTCAGCTTTGCTTCAGGATCGCCCATCTACCATGGGGCAGGTCCTTGAGGGCCTGATCAAGGGCTGGCAGCTCGTTTACGACGACTATTCACGTAGCGTACCCGCTCTAGTCGGCTTTGATCCGGCAGGGCTTAGCGCCGACCGCGTAAGGCTTGAACTCCAGCAGCAGCGAGCCCTGATCGTGCCAGCGGCCGGCCGCATAGCCGAGTACGACGAAAGTCGCTGGAAAATGCTGCGCGACGCCCTCATCTTTGCGAAGTTAGGGGAGGAGACCGTGCCGATTTCCCAGGCAGTTAGCTACCAGCTCCTGCGGGATGTCTACCGCCGATCGCCCAACCTTGCCGGCCCGGGGGCCTGGAGCGGGGTACGGGCGGTCAAATAAGTCACAGGTCCGATCTGTATCGCCCCAAACCCAAGTTCCAATAGCTGCATCAGTTGCTTGGCGCGCCATGAATTGATAGCGTCTCGCAAGTTTTTGCGGTGCGGTCTTGTTGATCGCTGGTCCGGGTTGCCCGGCTAGAGATGGTGATTGACGCCAGACTACCTGAGGGGCAGGGAGCTTTTCGAATGTTGAGGACCTTTGCGCGGTTAGGACTTTTGGCGTTGGCCGCATCCGGCTTCGCTGCCAGCAGCGCGAGCGCCATGCAAGTACCAACGAACCGGGCCTTGCTCATCGGTGAGAGCCAGACAACGCCAATTACCTTTTGGGCCCAGCCTTATCCTTATCGGTACGTGCCTTCGCGCCATTGCCCTCTGGTTCGCGTTGAAACTCCGTATGGTTGGTACTGGGATCGCGTCTGCGCTACCCCCAGAGATCCCATTCTGCGCCGCGCCTATTGATCCTAATCCAGATCGCGAGTTGGGCGACCTAAGTGCTGGAGCAACTTGCCCCCCTCCCGGACCTCGCGCCGTCCACGTCCGAGCGCGTTCACTATTAACAACATTAGAATGTGACAGGGCTCGTCCGCCGAGCAACATTGTGGCAGTGATTCTTCGACGATTCACATAGACAATTTATTTGCAAGGGACACTAAATGAACTTGTTTGGTTTTACGATTTAAAGAAGTGAGCTCGCCGGGTGCGAGCCTTCGCACGTCTACCCGCCCGCACTTTTCATCCCAAAGCCGTTCGATGGAGCGCTTCGGATATCCATTTGCACAAATGGGTAATCACTCGGGCTGCATTTTCAACCTAGGTTCATTCCCCGATCTCTTATGGAAAACCCCATCATTCGCACGAACGTACTTGGCATTCCTGTAAGCCTCGTAAATTTGGTCCAAGCTGCCAGGCAAGTTTCAGCTTGGGCGCTCGACGGCAGTAAGGCTTACTCGGTGTTCGTGCGCGACGTCCCCAGTCTCATGTTGGCGCTGAGGCAATCGGAACTCAGCGATCTGCATCAAACCGCTGATCTTGTCGTCGCTGACGGGACGCCCCTGGTCTGGGTCGCGCAAATGAAGGGCCATGGAAACAAGATCGGTCGCGTGCCGGGTGCCGACCTCGTGGAGGAAGTCTGCAAGTTGTCATTGTCATCGGGGCAAAGTCACTTCTTCTATGGCGGAAAGCCCGGCGTCGCCCAAAGAATGGCTGATAACCTCACTCGGAGATATCCGGGGTTGAGGGTCGCGGGCATCAGTTCTCCTCCGATGCTGGATATTGGTCCGGATTTTGACCTGCTCAAGGCGTGCCGAGACGACATAGAAGAAATTCGCGCACGCAATCCGGACGTAATTTGGGTCGGCATCTCCAGTCCTAAACAAGAGTACTGGATCGCGAAAGCTGTGGCGACGCTAGACCGCGGAGTGTTTATCGGTGTCGGAGCCGCTTTCGACTTCCATTCTGGAGCGGTCAAAAGAGCTCCAGCCTGGATGAGGAATAACGGACTTGAGTGGCTGCACCGACTGATGAGCGACCCGCGTCGTCTCTGGCGAAGGTATCTTGTACTCGCGCCGATGTTTGTCGTTAAGGCCCTCGGAGAATTGCTTTTGGCGGGCAAACAGAGAACTGGATAGCTTTTCACCAGATGGCATGGAAGAGCAGGCGTGTCGGCTGCCATCCGGGCCCTACTAGCGCGATGTCCGAGTTCGATACCAAGAGGCGTTGAAAATGAAGCTCTCTGCTGAAAAGAGATCGCACTCAGGCGAAGTTCGTGTCCTTGTCGCGACCCCTCTTGGACTCAACGGCCGCGGTGGTATTGATCGATTGAACGATGCGATCTTCGAGACACTCGGTACCACGTCGGATACGACAGTCGTTGCGGAGCGGCTGGTAACTCGCGGTCAACGCGGACTTTTCGCAGCCCAGTTCGTATTCTTCTTTGCGCTGATCAAACTCATCCTGCGCCGTGTCACCGGGAAGATAGATCTGTTGCACATTAATTTGTCGGATTGGGGAAGCAGCTATCGCAAGGCGACATTAGGCGCGGCTGCTCGCATGTTGGGAATTCCCTATGTCGTGCATCTGCACGGGGCAGTGTTTGATGAATTCTGGGGTGCCGCTCCCCGAAGATTAGCGACCGCAATCGACAATCTGTTTCGGCATAGCCGAAAGATAATCGTGCTGGGCAATTATTGGGCGGAAACGGTCAAGAGCAGAGTACCTGACGCTGCGGACAGAATTGTCATTCTGCCTAATGCGACAAGGGCTGCATCGCATGTTCGAATGCCGCCGACGGACTCGCGCGTCCGAATAACTTCGTTGGGACAACTCGGCGAACGCAAGGGGACGCCTCAACTGATCGAGGCTCTTAGCCAGCTTTCCTCGAAGCCGGGCTGGGTTGCCACAATCGCGGGGGATGGAGGCGTCAACGAAGCGCGCTCTCGCATTGCTGAAATTGGCCTCAAAGACCGAGTCGCCGTGCCCGGCTGGCTCGGGCCGGACGACACCGCCGAATTGCTCTCAAGAACCGATGTCCTCGTTCTTCCGACATTTGCAGAGAATCTGCCGATGGTCATCCTCGAGGCCTTTGCCCACGGAGTTCCAGTTATTTCAACTCCCGTTGGTGCCATCCCGGAAGTCGTTCAATCGGGAAGGAATGGCATTCTCGTTCCGGTCGGAGATGTTGAAGCGCTCGTTGCCGCGATCGACCAATTGATCGAAAGTCCAACAATGCGCGCCTCGTTGGGAGAGGCCGCACGAAGGGATCATTCAACAAAATATGAAATCACGACTTACGTAAGCACGCTCGCTGAGATCTGGGCGGATTTGGCAGCGACACCGAGATTCAATTCGCGTACCTCCATGGGATTGGGTGAAGTGCGTTCATGACCAGCGTCAGCGTGATCATCAAGGCGTACAATGAGGAAGCTCATATTGCAGCTGCAATCGAAAGCGCCTTGGCAGGCTTGAACGGCTTGCAGGGGGAAGTGCTGCTCGTGGACAGCGCTTCAGTCGACAATACGGTCAAAATCGCATCGAAATATCCGATATCGATTCTTGAAATCAGGGACGTGAATGAGCGCCGCTGTGGGGCAGGCGCGCAGGCTGGCTACCTCTATGCGAAAGGCGAGTTCCTCTACCTCATGGACGGAGACATGGTTCTCGATGCAACGTTCTTGCGGAAGGCGCTTGACTATCTCACTGCGCACAGCGACGTCGCCGGAGTGGGAGGACGCATCAGCGAGATGTCGACGAAGAACCTGGAGTTTCAGAACAGGGCCCAAAAACTTGCCCAGTTAAGTCCGTTGGGAGACGTCGATCGCTTGGCGGGAGGAGGACTTTATCGGCGAAAGGCCATCGACGAACTGGGCTATCTGACGGATCGGAATCTTCATGGGTATGAGGAGTTCGATCTAGGCGTTCGCCTTCGATTGCGGGGGTGGAAGCTTGTCCGGCTCGATGCGAATGCCGCCGAACACTACGGTCACTCGATGAGCACCTATCGGCTGCTTTGGCATCGAGTGAGAATGGGATATGTTTTCGCAACCGGCGAGCTTCTGCGCGCCTCATTTGACGGAAACTATCTCGTTCACGTGGCTAGAACACTTCGCGAGTTCCGTCTCTGGATCGCTGTGCTGACTTGCTGGCTCGTGTTTGGCGGGATGTTGCTATATTTTTCGAGCAAGCTGGTTGTGCTCGGTGCACTGGCGGTTCTTGGGTTCATCATAACCATCTTAACGATCCGCAAGCGGTCACTGTCCAACGGCATCTACATGCTGTTGGGCTGGCAAGTCTTCGCGCTAGGCATGCTTTTTGGTCTGCTCCGGAAGAGGGTTCCTCCGCGCCAACCGTTGCGGATCGAGGTTCTAAAATTCACCTGACGGGGCGCTCGGAGAAATGTTTTGGGTCAAATTGAGAAAGGAGATCGGGGCGAATAATTCCTTGCGCGTGAAGATCTTCATTTTGATCTTCCGCTTGACCAGCTATTCTTTTCACTCTGATCGAACAAAGATTCTCTATCTCGCTATCAACCTCTTCTACAAGCTGACCTGCTTCCTGTTCAAGATTGACATCTTGGCGCGAACCGAGATCGGGTGGGGATTGCGGATATTTCACCCCTTTTGCATTTGCATTCACCCGGATGTAAAAATTGGTGCGCGGTGCATCCTTCGGCACGGCGTCACACTCGGCAATGCAGGCGAGGGCTCCGATACTGTGCCGTCCGTAGGAGACGATGTTGAATTCGGCTGCTACGCGACAGTCATTGGGGACGTGCGGATTCCCGACGGTACAAAGGTCCGGGCTCTCTCCCTCACGACGGCCACCAGACGACCATCGTGAGTTCCTCCCTCCGCCGACAATCCTGGTGCTCGCGTGGCGACCAGCGTCGTCGATCAGCTTCGGAAAAGCCATCGTGAATATCGCCCGCCCGGTACCAAACTTCCGCCGCGCACTTCAGATCCACTACTCATTCAAGCTCACTAACCTGGTGCTGGGCTTCGCGTTTCAGATCTTGGTCGTCAAGACCTTGAGCCCGAACGACTACGCAACCTATGCGTTTTTCCTCGCATTGCTATTGACGATGGAGCGGGTTTTTTCGCTTGGCATCGATCGCACCCTGCTGCGCTACGTTCCGGCGTATTCGGCCGACGGAAATTTCGAGAGCCTGAGAATCCTACTTCGGAAGGCAGCAATAGCGAGAGTGACCTCAATATCCGTGGCGGTCTCACTAGTGTATTTGATGGCAGTATACGGGGGCGGAGGTGTGCTGCCGGACGAAAGTCCCCTTGCGCTGTATAGCTTTTGCATTTGGTACATTGGCTATGCTGTTATGACTGACCTTGAAATGCTTGCGCAAAGCTGGGTCCTGCACGCCACAACAGCAATCGCAGGAACACTCGATGTCCTCGCCCGAAGTGCATCAGTTCTTTGCTTGGTCGGCTTGGAATACAAGATCTCTGGTGTGACAATCATTGTCGTATCGGCCATGACCACGTCTTTGGCGTCGGTCTTCGTATTGGCGAGAATGGTTTGGCTCAGATCGCAAATTTCCCGTCTCGTGATCGAGCGCGACAAAAAGCCTTCTCATCTCGCGGTGCAGGGCGCCCCCGTTTTCGCGCTTTCAGTCTATGCATCGAACCTTGGTTGGTTGATGACCAGCCCATCCGTCATAAGGATACTGGCAAAGGGGGGGCTCGATGTGGTCGCGTTCTCTGCTTTTTCGTTCGCGCAAGCTCTGTGTGTGTCGATCCAGCGGTCATTTCCCGGCCCGATGGTCCTGCCAAGCCTTGAGCCGATATTCGCAAGGTTCGCAACCTCTCCCAATCTCATGGCCGCGTTGGTGGCCATCATCTTCAAGTTCGAGTTGATATGCTTTGCGTCATTCTCAATCGTAACGGTTCTTGCTGGAGAGCAGCTCATCGCGATCATCTCGCGACCTGAGTACGGGCAGTACTATTATTTGTTTCCCGCGATCATGTTCGTTCTCTTGCTCCAGACGATCTACCGCGTCGGCGAACTTGTCGCGAGTCTTCAGCTCACGCATGTGGTGTTTCTTGTCCTCTGGCCGGTATCCATCTTGGGCACCGCCTCGCTCTATTTCACAGTCGAAAAATGGGGGATGGTCGCAATCCTGTTGATTCCTATTCTGGAAAGCATGGTGCGCATTGCGATCGTGATGCACTACAATCGCCATTCGGTTGGATGGCGGGCGATCGATCCGGTTCGTTCACTGCAGGTCTGTCTGTCTGCGAGCGTGGTGATTGTGATAGCTCTGTTGGTTCGTAGAGCATTTCCAGAGTTTCAAATGGCCTTGGCTGTGAGCAGTCTGTTTGTTTTTTTTGGCTCACTCCTTGGCGCTCGCCCGTTTCGCAAGGAAGAGTTGGAGTGCCTTGCGCTCGCCGTTCCGTCGTCCCCGCGAGTCCTGACCAGGTCAATAGCTCGTTTGGCGAGATGAAGATCGCCGCCGCTCCAGTCGACGCACAGATCAGCTGCGCGAACAAGAACCTCTGCGAACCTATAGTGGCGGTCTGCTGCCTATCTTCCAAGCCGCAGCGCGTCGATTATGTCGGGATCGAACTCGTAGGGCGGGCTGGATGAGGCTATCCCGAAGCAGTCGCCTTGCAGCTGATGGATAGTTATCAAGCCCAGTTTGCTCGCGTCAGATATGTCGCGTACTGCTCGGATGAAATTGAAGGCGCTAACGGCCGATGCCTTGCCAGAGCACCCATTCTGATCATGATTCACGCCGAACTCTGTATTCATTATCTGCCTTCGGGATAGATGATGCTTGTCTGCCCACGCTGTCACTACGTTGAGTCGTTTCAATAGCAGTTCCGCATTGCCGAATTCCGTTGAATACTTATCGAAACTATAGCTGTGGGAGCCCTGATAAACGAAGCCGAGCACCAGCTTGAATTTTTCCAGCAGCGAGAGGCTTGGATCCTCGATGACGGTGTTTCGGAACGTCTCCTTGGCGCGTCTCATCGCTGGCTCGTCACCAGCCGGAAAGGGAAGTGCGCGTACATGGGAAAAGAAGCCAGGGAAGCCTTGGTGCGTGAACGTCGCGGATTCGTATGGGTGAATCGCAAAGCCCGTGTTGGCGTCAAATTGTTCGGGCCTCAGATTGACAACTCCGGCCGAGGGCTCGCCGCTGATCAGCCCGTCTAGCCCCGCGAATCCTGTGCCGGCGACGATCAAGGTGTGGCTCGGCAAAACGACGCGGATCTGCCTCCAATAATATTCGATCTGCTCATTCCATGCTCGTCGAATCCGGAAAGACTCGGGGGGAGGAGGTTCGTTGAAGAGCTCAACCGCGACTTCAGCGGCCGAAAAATGATCGCGCACTGCCTGCGCTAGTTTGCGGACAACATGGATCAAGCGTTGAAAGCGTGGGCCATCTGGCCCATCAATCAGATCAACGTCCGCAAAGCCGGGGACTGGATGAGTACCAACAGGAAACGGATGTACGTCGACTATTACCCGTAACCCGCTTCTTATCCTTCGTGAGATGCCGATTCGTATTTGCTCGACGAGTGCATCAAGCTGAGGCTCGGTCGCCGATGACATTAGCGCTCCGACGTCCACAACCATCCGCAGACAGTCGAAGCCCAGTGACTTCGCCAGCTCCAATCTAGAATCCGGCAATACTTGCGTGTCAGAGCCGCCATTTTCGAACGGACTAGCAGTGTAGACCGCTGATCCAGACGGGCCAATTGACTTTCCATAGCCAAAAGGCTGAAAAACGTTCAAACAGACGAGAGTTTTTCCGCTGTCGGAGAAGGCCAACGTGTTGTTCTGCAGTCCTGCCGCTCCCAGCGTTCCGCAAATCCAGAGGTAGATACCAACTCCGACAACGGTGGTTGAGGGAAGCCGTTTCGAGGCATCGTTGGGCCATTTCCGAAGCCGTAAGCCGGGCTTGTACAACCAGTGGCGCAAGAATCTGCGACCATACGTGCTCAATAAGCGATTCCGAGCCGCTCCTAGTATTTGGGTGGTTCTGACGTGGCCTCCGAGTTCTACTTGTCCATGAAGCTTGATTGCTCGTGTTTCTTCAGTAGCAGCTACCATCACGAAATACGCGCCAAAGGTTGTGGTCGAGAGTGGGTTCGATGGGATGATCGACTGTGCCGAGCAGCGGAGCTCCCACAATCAGCTCACGCGACCGGTGCGGCGCGTTTTCTTCAGCGGCTTATCCTGCCAGCCTGAACCTTGACAGGGCCCAGATTGCGCCTCCGATGGCGACCGTACTGAGGGGCGTTGCCTGCAGCATAGTTGTTCACTCGAACCAACATGGTGGCGGCCAAAGCCATTAGAAGAGGCCAGAGCGAGTTGGCGGCGAGGAAGCCACTTTCCACCACATTGAGCTGGATGGCATGGAACACCACACATATGGGGAAGGTGGCTTCCAGACTGGGGGCGTTCGACGCCAACAATAATCGTGTCCCCTGGAAGATCAGCCAGCATAGATAGAAAATAAGGACCACCAGCCCGACAAGCCCAAACGAAACTATGATGTCCAGGTAACCATTGTGGGTGCTCCCGAGATCCAGGCTTGTGATGGATGCGATGGTTGCCCCAATCGACAGAAAGCCGGAAAAGTAACCATAACCCATAAGCCAATGCTGGCCCATGAACGAGAGAACATAGTTCCAATAAAGGGTTCGCCCTGTAAGGTCTGGAGATTTTCCTAACGCCTCCAGGGCCAGTGCTACGGCGCTATCTGCAAAGGAAAAGATGAGCGCGACGATCGCCGTGAAGAGCAAAAGCACGGCTAATCTTAAGTCCAGTGGTGTTTTAATAACCAACTGCATCAATATGCCAATCAGGATCAGATTGAGGGCCGTGACAAATCCGGTGCCCGACCCGGCGAACGTAAGGCATATCGTTGCGGCACCAATGGCCGCAGCGCGAAGGAATGGAGACTTTGTGACTAGTCGCCCGTAGAGGGCCAGCATGCCGAGGGTAAATCCGGCAACTGCTCCGAGGCTGTTCTTGTGCGAGAACACCCCGCGCCACCGCCCGGCATGAATGGGCTCAAGCGCGTCGGAGGCCTGATGTACGCCAGCTTCTGGAAACGCAGTGGCCCATATCATGCTTAGCAGAATCACAAGGATAAGTGCTCTTAGAACGAACCTTATCGTGTCCTTCAGCGTGTATGATGAGCCAAGAGCTAAGGCAAAGAGGATTGTCCCAAGAAGCGCGAACGAGCGCCTAATGGTCAGCTCCGCATCTGGGGCCCATAGGGCGGACGCGAACGCCATTGCCGGGAGCAGAAAGACCGGGCATGCGCGAACGACGGTGACGAAGGGTTGCGAGCTCCGTGCGAACAGCATTATCGACACGAGGTAGATCGTCGCCGTGATGATCTGCGACAGCATAGAGCCGTCGCTGAATTGTCTGGGAAGGCTGGGATCGACGCCCGCAATTTGTAGCGTAAATGCGCCCGTAAGAACGACGAAACCGCCCAAAAAGAAAACGGCGCGGCCGATCTCGTGAGCGTTCGCAAGCCTCAGCGAGAATGAGCCTCTGAACGGTCCGCTGGCACCGAAAAACAGTTCCTGCTTGTGCCGAGATTGCTGCAAGTATTGTAACTCCAAATTGCCTCGACCGACACATTGGCACCGAACGGTTCAAAACAGACGCTATCTGCCGTTTGAGGCGCCTACCTAAGCAATGAGGGGTAAGGAGCGCGGACGTCGGGATGAGCAGGACATTATATCGAGAGGCGGCTTGCCAACCGTGCTTATTGATAGCCCATTGGACCCCAATCGGCCACGGAAATCTGTGTACCCCGGGGCGTACCGGGGGCAACGATCGGGATACGCTTAACCTGCCACAGTTTTCCCGAGGGGCGATCTAGGCAGCGAGGAATCCGTCTTGCGCAGCTGGAGCAACGATAGATCGACGGACTTGGTCAGCGAGAGCGCGGTCGACGATTGTTGATGTGCGGTTGGCCGGGCGTTCGTGGATGGCGATTAGTCCGTGCTTCGGCATCCGTCGAGACGGAAGCCGCTTTTGCGTCGGTCCTCCGGCGTGGATATGCCGGCTAATGACTTGCCTCTACTCTCCTGGCGAACGCAGGTCTTTCCGGAAGCTGGAGGCCTTCATAACGGCTGCCGGATTGTTCGGCGATCGCGCCGCACTCGCGCGCGAACCGCGGGGGCGGAGCGCTCAGGCTGCTGCGGTTCGAGAAGTTAGCGAACTCATTAAAATCCAAGTGCTTCCGAATGTCAGATCTTATGATGCGGTGAGCTATCAGTCCCGACGTTTCTAGCGCCGTTTTGTTTAGTGCAGATTCTCGGGGGACAAGTATGACGACTACCTCAGCAGCGACCGTAGGCGTGAACGTCAGCGGCGCGGAGTATTCATGGATGCCCTTCGTAGGGGCTGGGGATCTCGATTATCTTGCGAGCCAAGGCGTCTCGCTCATTCGTTTGCCGATTAGCTGGGAGAGGATGCAGCCCACGTTGAACGGTCCCCTCGATCCCACCTACCTGTCAGGCCTGGAGACCGTTCTGAGCGAAGCTGCGGCTCGCGACATCAAGGTCATTATCGACCTTCATAACTATGGTAGATACAACCTTAACTATGCAGCAGATGCTGCTGCCAACTACGGGATTGTCGCTCCTAACGCTGCAGGTTCTTCGGTGATAGGATCGTCCGAGGTTCCGGTGTCGGCATTTGCCGATTTCTGGAGCTTGTTGGCTGGGCAATTGAGCGGACATGCCGGTCTGGCCGGATATGACATCATGAACGAGCCCTATAACATGGGGAACTCGACGATCTGGCCCGAAGCAGCCCAAGCGGCTGTCGATGCTATCCGGACAGCCGACATGAAGACGCCTATTTATGTCGAGGGTTACCAATGGGCGAGTGCTGAGAACTGGCTGGTCTACAACGCAAACCTCCACATCAGTGATCCCGCCAATAAGATCATCTACGAGGCACATCAGTATTTCGATGCCAACGGGAGTGGGCAATATGCGCAATCATACGCGCAGCAAGGGGCGACCTCGAGTTTAGGAGCAGAAGATCTTCAACCGTTTCTGGATTGGCTGGCAGCCAATAACTACCAGGGATTTGTGGGGGAGCTCGGCGTTCCCGGTAATGATTCAAACTGGACCGTACTCCTGAACAGTGCCCTCACTCAATTGCAGGCCGCCGGCGTGTCCAGCACTGTGTGGAACTACGTCTACGCAGACCCTTCTGGGAAAAATTCGTGGTGGCCGGTCGCAGATTCCATGAGCATCAATCCGAAGGAGGGATGGGGAGCGGCGACGATGGAAGCCATTTTCGCGCATTCGGCTCCGACAGTGGCCTCGTTCTCGCCGGACAGCGCGGTGGCCGGCGACGGTATCACCAATGTCAACCACGTCACGCTGACGGGAACGGCGGCCGTTGGCGCCACGGTCCAGGTGTTCGATGGGGCGAAGCAGATCGGGACTACGATCGCGAATGCGAGCGGCGACTGGAGTTTCGCCACCGGCAAGCTGGCCGATGGCAGCCATGCTTTCACGAGCAAAGCGGTGAACGCAGCGGGCAATGTCAGCGCGGCGTCCGCGGCTTTGACCGTGACCGTGGATACAGTGGCACCCTCGGCTCCAACGGTGGCTTCGTTCTCGCCGGACAGCGCAGTGGCGGGCGATGGCATCACCAATGTCAACCACGTCACGCTGACGGGTACAGCGGCGGCCGGCGCTACGGTCCAGGTGTTCGATGGGGCAAAGCAAATCGGGACCGCGACCGCGAATGCGAACGGCGCCTGGAGTTTTGTCACCAGCGCGCTGGTTGATGGCAACCATGCTTTCACGAGCAAGGCGGTGGACGCGGCAGGCAACGTCAGTGCGGCGTCCAAGGCGCTGACCGTGACGGTGGACACCCTGGCGCCCTCGGCTCCGACTGTGGCCTCGTTCTCTCCGGACAGCGGAGTGGCGGGCGACAGGATCACCAATGCCAACCACGTCACGCTGACGGGAATGGCGGCGGCCGGAGCCACGATCCAGGTGTTCGACGGGGCGAAGCAAATCGGGACTTCGACCGCGAATGCGAACGGCGCCTGGAGTTTTGCTACCAGCACGCTGGTTGATGGCAACCATGCTTTCACGAGCAAGGCGGTGGACGCGGCGGGCAACGTCAGCGCAGCGTCCAAGGCGCTGACCGTGACGGTGGACACCGTGGCGCCCTCGGCTCCGACGGTGGCGTCGTTCTCTCCGGACAGCGGAGTGGCGGGCGACGGTATCACCAATGCCAACCACGTCACACTGACGGGAATGGCGGCGGCCGGAGCCACAGTCCAGGTGTTCGACGGGTCAAAGCAAATCGGGACTTCGACCGCGAATGCGAACGGTGCCTGGAGTTTTGCTACCGGTACCCTGGCCGACGGCGTTCACGCATTTACCAGCAAAGCGATTGATGCCGCCGGCAACCACAGCGCTTTGTCTGCGGAGTTCGATTTGACGGTGAACTCAACTTGGTCCGGTTCAGTCACTTCGCTCGGTCAGGTCAATGGCCATGGTGAAGCGATGTCGACTGAACTTGTCACTCTCGAGGGAACTACCGCCAAGACAATCCGTCTGGACTCGAAGGGGTCCATGCTCGGCGCTGAGGTTTGGACATCTGATGGAGCAAGTACCACAACCACGTATTTCGACGATGCTTGGCACCGTACAAAGGCCGATGTCACCACTGTGAGTGGCAATCAATCTCAAACCGTACATTTGGACGCCGACTGGCATGTAGTTGGTGCGGAATTGACGACGGTGAATGCGAATAGCGCCACGACTGTTCAGTTCAATGCCGCGTGGCAGCAAATTGGAGCGGAAATATCGACGATCAATGGCTCGACGAGGCAGACCCTCTATTTCGACGAAAAATGGGTCATGACCGGAGCGCAGATTACTACTGTGGAGGGCAACGCCACTACTCTCATGTCCTTCGATACGAACTGGAAAATGACTGGTGCAGTGGTGTCGACCCCGGATGCCGCCACATCTTTTGATGGAAATTGGCATCAGACACCGAGCAGTTCGTCCGCCGGACGATCGGATCTCACTGTAATGAGTGGCACCGCGGAGAACGATGTCTTTGTCTTCCACGGCGAGTTTGGAAACAACGTGATCAGAAACTTCCAGGCGCTTGGTGCAAGCCACGATGTCATCCAAATCGACCAATCGACTTTTGGCGATTTCGGCGCAGTCATGGCGAACGCTGTGCAAAGCGGCGACCATGTGGTCATCACGGCGCACGAGGGCTCCATCATTCTCGAGGGAATGCAACTCGCGGACTTACACCGCTACGATTTTCACCTGGTTTAGGAGGACGCGTTAGAGAGCCGTGGATGATCGAAACCAGATGCACATCGACAAGTTGCGAGCTTAGGCCGTCTGTATGGCCGATAGCTCGAGTCCGCCCGTTTGCCCTTGAACCCATTCGGCCGGATAGTTCTCGTGACCGTCGTCTTGGCACCACCCTGTCTTAGCTATGGCGATCTCGGTGATCGAGGCCAAGCCAATTTCGCCGGTTCTTCGATTGCACTCTGGGAGAACACGAACGGCTTGGATGAGCTAGCCGTGCGGATCACTGGCAATTGACAGGTCTGGACGACGAGGTAAATGGCGGAAAGAATCCCCGACAGATACCGTTCGAGTTTACCTTTTCAGCGGTCCGGGGGTTGACCGAAGCATCCGACATATTCAAAAAGGGATATATCTTGGCTCGGCGCGGTGCACTCAGCTGAATATTTCATGCTGCGATCGCTATTGTTTGAACAAGGAATGGCATGCAAAAGCAGATCGCTGCAATCTCGCGGCTGGCGGGACAGGACGGCGCTGATCTTGCTGAACACCTGATCTCATTCTTCCATACCAAATCACGTCCCGTGTGGAACATTCGTTCGAATACCAGTCTGCGGGGGAGGCGCGGCCAGGGTTCCCACGGCGAACTGGGAGGTCACGATGGCCGCTGCTCCATTTGAACTGAAGGGTAAGACCGTCTACGTCGCTGGCCACGACGGCATGGTGGGAGCGGCATTGACGCGCCGGCTTGCGAGGGAGGACGTTCGTCTCGTTACGGTCGATCGTAGCGAGGTCGATTTACGCGACCAATCCATGGTGTTCCGCTGGTTCGCTCAGGTGCGGCCGCAGTTGATCATTCTTGCCGCAGCCAAGGTCGGTGGCATCGTCGCCAATAATACTCTGCGCGCTGAGTACATCTATGACAACATCGCTATCGCGGCGAACGTGATTCACGCGGCGCATCTTAATGGTGCAGAAAAACTGATGTTCCTGGGTTCGTCCTGCATATATCCAAAGCTCGCTGCGCAACCCTTGCGTGAAGATTCGGTGCTGACGGGGCCCCTCGAGCCAACCAACGAGCCTTATGCAATTGCGAAGATCGCTGGGATTAAGATGGTGGAAGCTTATCGCAGCCAGTACGGTTCTGACTTTATCAGTGTAATGCCGACAAACCTTTATGGTCCCGGCGACAATTATCATCCGGAATATAGTCACGTCGTTGCTGCCTTGATTCGCCGCTTCCACGAGGCGAAGTTGGCAGGCGCAACAAACGTCACGATCTGGGGCACGGGCGCGCCGCGTCGCGAATTCCTTTACGTGGATGACATGGCAGATGCCTGCGTGCACCTGATGAAGACTTTCTCAGGTCCCGAGCTTGTCAACATTGGCGTGGGGAAGGACATCACGATTGCCGAATTCGCGCGCATCGTTGCCGCCATCGTCGGCTATCGCGGAGAGGTAACGTTCGATCATTCGCGGCCTGACGGCACGCCCCGTAAAATGCTCGATGTTACCCGCCTGGAGAAGCTCGGCTGGCGTGCCCAGACTTCACTCAAGGATGGGATCGAACTCGCCTACCGGGCATATCTGTCGGCTGGGTAACGCCTGCTGAAAGCTCAGTTGCAGAAGCGGCCGTAGGCTTCGTCCATGTCGCATGGAATGGCGCGGAATCGCAGGATTAGCTCGCGCGAATCCCGCAGGCGATATCGGCCGGAGATAGTAGTTCGTTCGCAGCTCTTATCGTTGGTGTTGACAGAGCTCTCGCGTAACGCACCAACATGCTTGCCCTTATAGATCTCTGTGCATCGGTGAGGCTCGGACTATTCATGCCTGGCGAAGTAGCGGAATCCGTGTTTCTTGATGATCTCGTCGCGCTTGGCGGATTCGAGGTCTTCCTTCATCATTTCTCGAACGAGGCTTTCGAACGACGTCTTGGGCTCCCAGCCTAGCTTCTCCTTGGCCTTTGATGGATCACCGAGGAGTGTCGCGACCTCGGTAGGACGGAAGTAGCGCGGATCGACCGAAACAACGCATTTTCCCGTAGCAGCGTCGTATCCCTTTTCGTCGACGCCGCTTCCTTCCCATCGAATTGTCATGCCGATTTCGTTTGCGGCGACGTTGACAAAATCTCGGACAGAGTGCTGCACGCCCGTAGCAATCACGAAATCCTCCGGCTTTTCCTGTTGCAGCATCAACCATTGCATTTCGACATAGTCACGCGCGTGTCCCCAATCGCGCAGGGCGTCCAGGTTGCCCAGATAAAGCCGCTCCTGCAGCCCAAGATGGATGCGCGCCAAAGCACGCGTAATCTTTCGAGTAACGAAGGTTTCGCCCCGGACCGGAGATTCGTGGTTAAAGAGAATGCCATTGCAGGCGTACATCTCGTAGGCCTCACGGTAGTTTACCGTGATCCAATAGGCATAAAGCTTGGCGACCGCATACGGTGAGCGGGGATAGAAGGGCGTGGTCTCCTTTTGGGGAATCTCCTGGACCAAGCCGTACAGTTCAGACGTTGAGGCCTGATAGAAGCGCGCCTTCCTCTCCAGGCCGGTAATGCGCATAGCCTCAAGGATGCGCAAGGTGCCGAGGGCGTCGGAATTCGCCGTGTATTCGGGTTCCTCGAAAGAAACGGCAACGTGGCTCTGCGCCGCGAGATTGTAGATCTCGTCCGGCTGCACCTGACCAACGATCCGGATCAGACTGGAGGAATCCGTAAGATCGCCGTAGTGAAGCCGGAAGGGGGGATCGGGCTCATGCGGATCGAGATACAGATGGTCAATCCGATCGGTGTTGAAGAGGGAGGTCCGGCGCTTGATGCCGTGGACTTCGTAACCCTTCTGCAGAAGCAGTTCAGCCAAATAGGCGCCGTCTTGGCCCGTGACGCCGGTAATGAGAGCTCGTTTCTTTGTCATATTGGTCCCAAAATGGAAATTTGTGCTTACACTGAATTGCGTCGGGCAGGGAGGGCGAAACAGAGCGAAAATCAAGCTTAGATTAACAGCACCTGGCTCCATCGAAGTCTCAAAGTTCCGCGACAGCAGGGCGCAGTGACCTTAAGTCTGTCCGGTCTTTGACAGTGGCCGGACTGCCAAGCTCGGAGCCGCATCCAAGATGGTTCATTGTGGATCCGTTCCGAACCACGCGCCGCATCGACTAGCGGCGTCACTGCCAGGCTCACGAATAGAACATAGGGGTACCAGGGACCACTTAAGCGACGCGAGATGAGTTTCTGCTCATTAGCTTGCTTTCGCGCTTTGATCGAGAATTTTATTGGATACAATCAGAGAGTGTGATTATGCGCGAATTTGTGGTGAATGATGCAGCAAGGAGTTGCGTACTTGAACATGAGCTCCGTGCCGAGGGCATGCTCATCGAAGCCTCCGGACTGGAAGATGTCATCGCGGACCTTGATGCTGAATTGTTTGATCGGCAGCTTGAGAGCGTCGCGAGCAGAGCAAACAACGAGCAACTCGTCGACCACCGATTCGCCGATACCGAAGGTTAAGAACGATCATGGAAGTACTTGAACGAGACAGACACGACGTGTCCGAGCAGCGTGCACGGAAGGGCTTTCAATGGACATTGCTAAGCGCTCCGAGAACTTTCCACATTGATCAAATCTTGACGTGGTGAACCCGCTGGCGAGAACTGACCGGCTTGCCGCTTGAAAAGTATATCTACCACGATATTGCGCCGCCGTTGAATATCGCCCATCTTATATTCGTATCTGTGATTAAACAGTAGTCATACCCTCGTGCGACGGCGGTGTCGGTCTGAACCGCTCTCATTTTCAGAACAACTCATCGCAGGGCGAGGCTGTGCCGCTTTGGGGGTTGCGTTTCGGCGCCATACACGGCAACATCGTCCTAGTCTTGGGAGCGGAAAGCTCGGGCCATTAGCACGGGCTAGTTTTTCGAAACCCCTTGTTAGACTACTTTTTTGTTACTCATTGCGTTTTTCAGGGTGTTGATTGCCATGCGCCCAGCCCAAAGCACTTACATTGCCGCGTTGCTCAAACTACACGACCAACAAATTGAAGCCCTGCGCACTCATCCAGAGTTCGAGAAGGACTACTTGGAAATCCTCCTGCTGAGGCGGCGGTTAAACTTGGTAATCAGTGGAAGAAGGAGCTGTCGCAGCCGAAGGCGGTTAGGAGCACTTGGACGCCGCGTTAACGAGCCGCTACCTCACCCTTCCTAAGAATTCCAGTCAGGGAACCTTTTTGGTCGTTCCGCTTTCGTCGGTGTGAAAAGGTGATCAGGGAACTTGCGACAACATTCGCGAGCATGGGCTCATCCTCGCCGGCTGCGCGAGGACGTCTCCCACGACGATGACCTCCGTTGCTTGGGATTGATTTGGTCACGATCCCAATCGCTTCCTAATGAAAAGACAGGCTCGCCAGAACACGGCTCTCGCAGGACGCGGTGAAGATTCCGATGCCCAACGCGAAAAGATACTCGCAACGCTTCGTCCTTATTCCGATGCGTGGTGGGTCGTACGCGCGAGATTGAGAGAACGACCGACAGCGAACCACGAAGTTAGCGATTTGCCGAGGCTGCATCGGGCGAAACAACGGGGCGACGGGCTCGGTCCATTGAAGGATTGCAGGGAACTGGACACACCAGGTAACCCGTTAGTCACGGGAGACGCTCGCGTCGCCATTAACGGGAATTGCCGGTCCTAGATCGACTTTGCTCGATCCGCTTCTGCCGCCGCTTCTTTTGCGTCAACTCGATCCAGATGTTGCTTGCGAACACACACACAACAAGCACTGTAACCAAGACACCGATCGCGACAACGAAGATTTTCATCGGACCTGCTGCCTACGCCCCATCTTGCTCTTGAGTGGCATTTCCGCCGAATGTGTGACGCGGCCGGGAAGACGCTATGGCTTGAGAGGAGTGAGCCGGAGCGCGCTTCGTATCGAGAGCAACACCAGGCGATATTGAACGTTTAGATTTCGGCTACATTTCGGACGTCTGGCGCGCCCGCCAGCGCTTCGCCACCGGCTTGCGGCCAAGCAGCCGGACCAGAACGAAACTTGAGATCATGGCCCCTCGTCCGGACTGGAGGACATTTGGGCGAATCGCTCATCTTAAGGACGAGCGTGTCAAAATGGCCACCTCCATCCTAGTGTTATTGGCACCTCTAGCTTCCAGAACTCTGATGCTCGAGACAGATCGCATCATCCGAAGTTGCCGCCTAGGCTGGTCAAGTGGCAATCTTAACGGAGTTGCGTTCGAAGATCTTTGAGGCCGAGACGATTTATTTATAAGCCCGCTCTAGGATGGATTATCTGCGGTGCTTTCGGTGGCATGATAGGCGATGTCCAACAACAGACTGGAAATCCGTCCGTGGTCGGCCGAGGAGGAAGCGCACCTTCTTGCGCTATTCGATCGCGGCATGACTGCAAGTGAGATCGGCCAGCGGCTAGGCCGCACTCGCCTCGCGGTCTACGGTCGGTTGCAACGCTTCCGCAAGCAGCAAGGTCGAGTGAGCCGCATCACCGGGCGTGTCTTCGCGCAATGGGCCGGCTAGTCGAAGGACGGCGTTCAAAGTGATTGACGAAGGCGCCTTGAGGACGGCGCGCCGTTCGGGGTTCTTGCCCGCCATTCGCATCGCGAGGGGAAGTGTAATAGGCGGCTCAGTGAGCAGCGGATGGGAGAGTGCCCCACCGGGCGTCACATTGAACTAACTTCAACGGCGTGGGACTGGCGCCCGAGCGGCGGCGAGCGAAAGAGTTCATTAGCTTTCATGTGGCTAACTAAGTGCGTGCCGATTACCGCCGATTGCGGCACGTTGGAATGGGAATGCCGGCCCCGGCTGTTACCCCAATCCTGCGGCGAGGGCCGTCTTGAACTTTCGCAGCATCGTTCAACCCGGTCCACAACCATGTTTAGAGGCTTTGCTATCGCGCCTTTTGGAATGAGCATCTTCGCGCAGCTTGATCGAACGCTCTTTTATGGCCGCAATACTGACGCCGCGCTCAAGCTTGTGCGTAAGATTGGCCGAGGCTTCGGTCTATAGAAGCAATCGCGTTGCACTCTCATTTGCCCTTACTAAGCCGGCATGGCGGCCCGGGTCGGCTGCCATTCGATACGCAGGCTCCCGCCGCGCGAGCAGGGCCAATCGTCGGACCCGGCCCTCTGCATTGGCTTGGGTGTCTTCATGGCGCGGCGCCCGATCAAATAAAGCAGCCGCGACCGGCTGCCCCGTTTTGCGGCGGTGATGGTCGAGCGCGACGCGGCCGTTCGGCCAAGGGAAAGCGCGCCGGCGCCTTACCGGACGTACCAATATCCCCACCAGAGCTGGGACACGGGCCGAGCCTGCGCCTTCGCCGCTACGACTTCCTCGACGGGTCGAAGCTGCGGGCCATAGATCGCGGGCGGGTAGACGGGATCCCAGAAGACGTATCCGCTTTGAACGGAAGCCGCCCGATGATGCGCCTTAGCGAGCGCAAGTTCCGCGGCGGCGGCGACGGATGCGGTCAACGTAAGGCCAAGAACGGACAGGGCAATGGATGAAATAAGGGCGCGGAAGTCCATTGGATTGAATCCCTCCGAAATGCAACAAGAAATAATGCAACGGCTGCCGGGCGGTTGCAAGGGCATCGGTCGACCGACCCGCCCCAATTCCTCGTCCCGAGGAAACGTGTGGTTTGCCCATCGTGCATCTGCCCCGACCACTTGGAGGCGTTGTTCTCTCCTACATAGAGTGGCCGCTGTGTAGAGCCTTCGGGATTGTCGCCGATCGAAACAGGATGTGGCAGAGGCGGCCACGCCGGCACGAGCGCTGCATGCACACAAGGGGGCCGATGTTGAACAATCTTTCGGCGCCCATGCGTCGTCAAGAACCATGATGTCGACACACTAGTCGCCCTTGATGGGTCCCGGACTATTCAGGGCGACTCCTATGACTTCTGCGTTTGTCTCCGCTTCCGTTTTCGGCGCTGGCCTCATCCTCGGATACGCGTTGCGCGCTTGGCGTGTCCAACGAAGAGATGCGAACGCGTCCTATGGCGCCTCACGGCAGAGGCCTCATCCTACCTCAACATTCGGGCACGCACGGCGAGCCTTTTAGATATCGTCCAATTCGCTGCCGGCGCCCAGCTTCACACCGCAATGACGGTGCATGACGACATGAGTGAGCCCAAGAACGACGCTCCGCGACGTTATATCGTGGATGGCGCCGGACAGCGCGTGCTCGTCGGTCTGACGATCTCGGAAACCATCGAGTTCGAAGCATTGGACAAGCCGGACACGCGCCCCGGTGCCGACTTGCTTGGCGAGGCAGCGCGCATCCGTCAGGCCAGGCACGGCGAACGTTGGGTGGAACTCTACTTCAAGCACGAGCGAGCCTGGAATGCCTGGATGGCGCAGACGCGTGCGCAGCCGGTTAAGCCGCCTCTGCTCAACTAAAGCTTGATGCGGAAAAACGCGCGCGTTCGGTGCCGTCCTCTCACACCGCGAGCATGCTGCTTCCTTGAATGCTCATCAGCGTGAGATTGCCGGTAGCATAGGCGCCGGTGTCGATGTTGGCGCGATTATTTCGTACGTCGGCGCTCCGCACCGGCGTGTGACCGTGTACGACAAATTTGCCGAAGTGCTTTTTGCTCTCCAGGAACTCGTCGCGAATCCACAAAAGATCGTTCTCGTGCTGTTCGGACAACGCCACGCCCGGTCGAACTCCCGCATGCACGAAGAAGAAGTCCCCGCACGTAAAGCTCAGCCGCAGATTGTCCAGGAATTCGAGATGTTCGGTCGGCATTGCGCGAAGCAAATCGCGCAGGATCGATGTCGGCTCGTCGCGCTTCAGATCCGGTGGGGCGAGTCCGTAGGACATCAATGTCTGGGTCCCACCAATGGCGAGCCAATTCTCGAACAGTGACGGGTCTTCGAACACGCTGACTAGAAATGCCTCGTGGTTGCCCTTGAGAAAAACCGCGTTTCCCCGCCTGCTGCGCTCGACCAGGATGTCGAGGGTGGCGCGCGTATCCGGACCGCGATCGATGTAGTCGCCCATGAAGACCTCGATCGCATAGCGTGGGCGGCTGCGAGCCACGTCGGCGTCGATCACCCGCAGCATGGGCTGGAGCAGATGCGCGCAGCCGTGAATATCCGAGATCGCGTAAATGCGCACGCCATCCGGCAGATACGGCTTTTGGATTGGCCGACGTCGACGGGAAAGCGATATCATAGCGCACAATCGATGGGGGTGGTTGGGAAGATTCTTCCTGTCGCCGGCAGCTAAGGACCTTCCATTTGATGGGGACTGTGCCGTCGATTGAGTGTTATCGTTTCTCGGGCGGGATCATGCCAAAAGAAGGGCGGAACTCATTACCTAACCTATTTGCGAAGGGTCGCCTAGATGAGGCCGTTCGGTACGAATTGCATTGCTAAGGACCAGAGCGCGGCAAAGATGCATGCCACAGTCGTATCAGCCATGCATCCTAAGATAGAAGCCTCTCGAAGTTCCCGCAATGCCGTCACGAAAAAGATGGAATGCTTCTGAGATGAGCGAAGACGACGCTCGCGCAATACTGTGGCATCGAATTGGATGCGGAACTTGATTCAAAAAAGGGCAGCCCGCCTTCGATATGTCAGCACCGTGACGAGATTCTCGGCGTAGGACGATGTATTGGCGCCATATCATATTTGCATCGCAAAAGTTTTGCATGCAGCGCCACAATGTCGCTGCGATCACTTAACACTCTTCGTTTGGGCAGCGGAAAATCTTCAGCATCACACCGCAGGCACTCTCCACTCGTAGAGGATCTAATGGTTGTTGCAACTTACGGTTCTGATAGCACCTACCAGGTATCCTCCGCCCGAGGTACCGCTCTTCAGAGGCCTTTTCAGCTTCTCGTCATCGCGGCCGACCTTCTGTTGATTCTGCTCTGCTACGCGCTAGCGTCGGAGCTTTATAGCTTCGCCACGCCGTCATCTGGAGACGGAGCGCCCATCGGGGCCGGACTGATCGTCAGCGCAGTGTTTGTTGCAATCGCCTATTTTCAGGAGGTGTATGCAACGCACCGTTTGCTAAGTCTGGTCTGGCAATTGCGCAAAGCCGTGATCATCTGGTTGGTGTCACTGACAATCCTTGCTGTCGCGGCGTTTCTATTGAAATCGTCGGACAATCTGTCGCGCGGCACGTTCCTCATTTTCACCGGCGTTGGGGGCGTTGGGTTGCTCAGCCTGCGCTTTGCGTGGCAGTGGGTGCTTGGCACGAGCTTTGCCAAGGGCCGATTGGTCGATCGCAAGGTTGCCCTGCTTAGCCTGAAGCCGCTTGATTTCACCTCAAGCCGTTTCAAGGACCTGCGCAAGAACGGATTCGACGTGGTTCGCCATTTCGTGCTTGCCGCAAACGACCACTGGGAACGGCAAATCCGCGATGTCATCCTCCAATCCCGTGTGGCCGATGTCGAGGAGTATCTGCTGGCGGTTGACTGGAACGAGCTGCCGTTGTTGCAGGAGCTCGAACTGCACTTGCGCGCCGTACCACAGCCTATCCGTCTGTTGCCGGATAATTCGATTGCTGATCTGGTATCACGCCCGTTTTTGCCGGTCAGCGGCACGGTGGCAGTTGAAATTCAGCGACCACCGCTCAGCGTGTTCGAGCGTCTCCAGAAGCGCTGCCTTGACATCGGTCTGGCCTTGTTTTCGCTAGTTGCCTTGGCGCCGGTGCTGATCACTGTCTCCATTTTGATCAAGCTGGATTCGCCGGGGAGCGTGATCTTCCGACAGTCGCGCCGCGGCTTCAACGGCAAGCCGTTTGAAATCTGGAAGTTTCGCAGCATGAACGTTTGCGAGAATGGTCATTCGATCACTCAGGCGACTAAGGCAGACGCGCGGGTCACAAGAATTGGGCGTTTCCTTCGCATGACCAGCATTGACGAGTTGCCTCAGCTCTGGAACGTGCTGCGCGGCGACATGTCGTTGGTCGGACCACGCCCACATGCGCTCGCTCACGACAACTATTATGACGAGGTCATCAGCAATTACGTGTACCGCCACCATATGAAGCCAGGCCTGACGGGATGGGCTCAGGTTAACGGCTTCCGAGGCGAAACGCCGACCATCGACCTGATGGAAAAGCGGGTAGAATATGACGTCTGGTATGTTAGGAACTGGAGCATCTGGCTCGACCTGAAAATCATGGCGCGCACGGCGGCTACCGTCATTTCCCAGGAGGCGTACTAGATCACCAGGAGCGTTGGCGGCCGAGGACGAACTCGTAAGCGTTGAGACAAGGTTAGTAAAGCCGCAGCGAAGAAGTTGCGTACGAGCTTGCCGAAGCGGGTTGCGCCGCGTCGGAACTGTTTGAGCTTGCAGAAGACGCGTTCGATCAGGTTTACGGCTGGCGGTACATCGCCGGCTTGGCGGAGCGCCGCAGAGCCGCCCCGAAGCACTGGGCGGGGGCGCCCCTTGCTCGCGATCAGGTCGACAACCTGCGCCGCGATTCTCGCAGCACGAGAAGATGCCGTTGATCACCCGTCGGTCGTCCACCGCGGCCCTTCCGCCCGGTGTAATCTGGAGCTGTCGCTCCATCAGCCGCCACCCCGCCTCGCTCAGACTATAGCGCGCCATCTCAGAGCTGCTTTTGGAGTCCTTGAATCGCGCCAATCACTAAGTTTAGGTTTTATGCCCGCGCGTCTTGTTCCACAGCCGCACAATGGCCTTCCGTAGTGAGATCAGCCGAGGCATCAGGACGAAGAAGGCTCCCAAAGCGAATGATCCGAGCGCGTCGCGAAGGGAGAATTGTTCGCTGTGATCGGGCTGGTCTTGGTGCTTTTCGATCGGGACCGGCGCAAGGATTGTACCTGACCTATTGAGTCGCGATCGCGGCCCGCGGGGAGGAACCACGATGAGCACGAATAAAACGTTGAGCAGCAGCCAGATGCTCACTATGGCAAGTACCGTCATCCAGTCCCACCAAAATGCAAGAGAAGTATGGGGTTTAGACTAATCGTCGGAACCTCAGAAGGAAAGGGTGCACTGCGCGGCTGGCGCGTCGGTCGGCTCCTCCTAGCCGACGAGTTCCCGAGAAACCATATCTCGATCACCTCAGGCCCGCCTTCATCAATCCGTGCAAAAGGCTACGACAATGAGTGTCGCTTCTGGATTCCGGGAGCTATGCGGGAAACTGGGTGATGACGGAATGAGATAGGCGGCGTATCGAGGCGGGTGTCGAGCCTGCCAGAACCTCAAGGAGAGCGATACGCCATGAACGAGCATAGCAACATTGTCCCACTGCGTCAGCCCGATGAGATCGACGATCCACTGACGAATATTTTGCGATCTGGTGCTCGGCAGCTGCTTGCGCAGGCTGTCGAGATGGAAGCCGAGGCGTTTCTCGCCGCGATGAAGGGCTTGAAGCTTCCCGATGGCCGCGACCGCCTCGTGCGGCACGGCCATGGTCCAGTGCGGACGATCCAGACGGGGATCGGCGCCGTCGAAGTCGCCCGGGTAAAGATTCGCGATCGCGCGGTGACCAGCGATGGCGAGCGGATCCGCTTCACCTCGGCGATCCTGCCGTTGTGGGCACGGCGCACGAAGAGCTTGGATGCACTTTTGCCGGTTCTGTACCTGCGAGGCATCTCGACGGGCGACTTCCAGGAGGCGCTGGCGGCGCTCCTGGGCAAGGATGCGCCGAATCTTTCTCCGGCGGTGGTTTCCAGACTGACGACGGAGTGGCAGCTCGAGTACGAGCGTTGGCAGAAGCGCGATCTGTCGGCGCGCCGGTACGTATACGTGTGGGCGGACGGCGTCTTCCTGCAGGCTCGCATGGAAGACCACAGCGAATGCATGCTGGTGCTGATCGGCGCGACGCCGGAAGGCAAGAAGGAACTCATCGGCTTCCAGGTCGGCGTGCGCGAGAGCACGCAGAGCTGGCACGAACTGCTCGTCGAGGCGAAAACCCGTGGGCTGAAGATCGCCCCGGAAATCGCCGTCGGTGACGGCGCGCTCGGCTTCTGGAAGGCGCTCGACGAGGTCTTTCCCGCCACGCGACATCAGCGGTGCTGGGTGCACAAAACCGCGAATATCTTGAACAAAGTCGCAGTGTCGGTACAGGCCAGCATGAAGAAGGATCTGCGCGAGGTCTATTTGGCGTCCAACCGAGCTTCGGCCGAAGTGGCGATCGATGTCTTTGCCGAGAAATACGGAGCGAAGTACGACAAGGCGGTCGAGTGCCTGACGAAAGATCGCGACGCAATGCTTGCGTTCTACGAATTCCCCGCCGAGCATTGGGACCACTTGCGGACGACGAATCCCATCGAAAGCGTGTTCGCGACGGTCCGGCACAGAACGGTGCGCACGAAAGGTTCGTTATCGTCAACGACTGCCAAGTTGATGGTGTTCAAGCTGCTCTGCGCCGCATCAAAGACCTGGCGGCGGCTGAAAGGCACAAATCAGTTGCCGAAGGTCAGCGCAGGTGTCAGATTCGAAAACGGCATCGAGGTCATCCAAGTGCCGGAAAACCACGCCGCCTGATCGCCTCGTCACCCAAAATCCCGCATAGCTCGGATTCCGTACGACTACGGTTTGGCCGCCTGAACGTATGGGTGAACTGTGACTTGACGGATCACACGTGCACACCTCGCGCTTTGGTGCCGACAAACCCCGCACTTCATCAGCAGGGTCGAGCATCTAACCGCGCAGTGTCGCTAGGAAGGACGAGTCGATAGATTCAACGGCATCTTCCAGGAAAGCCTTGCCCAGTTTTGATGCCCGACGATAAGCGGAGACGAGTGCCGATTTCGACTCAGGTCGGCGAATCAGAATGAGCCGAATGTCATTGCGTACGAGGTCCTTGACATCGGGAAGGGCAAGTGCGTCGAAGCGGACCGCCATGTCGATCCGCGCCGGCATCAATCGTGCGTCGTTTGGTGCGACCAAATAGGCCATCTTTAGGGCCTCGACCACGACCGGATCGTGCGGGTCGCGCTGGAGCTGAAGCAGTCCCAGCGCCAGCCATAGTTCAGGATTGTAAGGAGAGATCGACAGCGACCGCCGCACCCGGCTAATTGAGTCGGTATGCGTCGTTGATCGCAGGACCGTAGGCCTTTGCCGACCGGGCTCGATTGTCTGCAGCGCGGCGATCAACGCATGATTGCTCTCCAGCTCCGATCCAAACGGCGAGGGCGCGTATTCAGTCCAGCGCGCCCCAATCTTCGCCGCGTCTGCGGGAGATGTAGTCCGCCCCAGCGCCGTCACCTCCGCTACGGCTGAGACAATCGCATAGGATCCGACCGTCAAGGTCAATCCCGTTAGAATAATGCGAAATCTGCTCGATGAACTCATTTTCGATAGACTGGTTCAATATTAAGCCAATGTTACGACGCGCGGCATGCCGCCGAGCGATCGGCGCCGCTGGTCCGTCCGACCGATTGAGCAAGTCCAACTCCGACCATCACCGCCACGATCGCTTGGATCGTCGGGTTTGAGAGGCTTGAGTCAAGAAAGGTCTCGCAGAGTACAACGACGACGCCGGCGGCCGCGGCGGCTGCGAAAAAGGAATCGCGTCCTCGCCGAACGGCGCCGCGAAAGCTAGCGAGAAAGAACTGGGCGGCGAAGGCTGCCAGGATGGCGCTGGCCAATCTGCCTGCCTCGATGGCCATCAAGACGGCGGTGGAAGGGGGGGCCGCCAGCGCAGCGCCGAACTCCTGATAGGCTATCGAAGTCAGCCTAAAGGTTCCGAAACCATTCCCCCACGTCGGTGCATCAGAGAGCAGGTGCTTTGTCGGCCCAACTGCTTCCGGGGGAAGGCTGACGAATCTAAGGAGGCCCAAGCCTCCGGATACAGAGTGCGGCACGGCCATCGCGCTGGCGATTGCAGCAAGGACGAAGAACAAAAGCGCCGAAGGCCAAAACCGAAATCCCAGGCGCCGGACCGCGGCTATGAACACAAGGACCATCAATCCGCAGCCAGTAACCGCCACCAACGTGTGTTGTTCAAGGGCCGCAAGTGCGCCGAACGCTACCGCAATTCCTAACAAACCAGAAAACACGCCGACCCACAGTTGGGACGTGGCCAGATTGTGGATCTTCTGCCGATGCAGGTGGCGCTCGATTGCCCTGGCGATGAGCGCGCCATTTGTCAATACCGCAAGAGCGGCTGCTGCCGGAAACACGTTCGTAGCCGCGCCTGTCTGGGGAATGATTCCAGCGAATGAATCGAGCCGGCTGAGTAGGAACTCAACGGACATGAGGGTTGTCACTGCGCACAATACGAATAGGATCGTTTCTGCCGTACGGCGGTCCCTGGTGATGATGACGGTCGACACCAGGAGCGACAGATCGACCAGATAAAGGAACAGGCTGTGCAATGTTGCGGCGGGATCAACGCTGATGCGGCCCGGCAACGATGGTTGATTAAGTGCGATTGAAGTCGCCGACCAGATCGGGTTCGCAAGCGAAGAAGTCGGAACGATTTGTAACCCCATCCAGACGACCGGAAGCAAGAATACGAGGAGAAATTGCTTCAGCAACTGCGCGGAAGACGCGATTTGCTGCTCTGGAGCTCTTGTTGCCATGGTCATCATCATCGCAGCAGCAAGCGAAATCACATGCTGTGCGAAGGAGCCGCTTGTGATGGCCAAGATCGGAGCCGCGGCCAGCAATGCAATCAAAAGCCAGGAAGCGATCAGCAATCGGAGAACCGTGAGAGGTGGAAGCGGGAATGGACGGCAGCATTGCACCAGTGGGGCATTGATACGCGTCGCATAGCCGACCATGCGACGCCACCGTCTCGGAAGTGGAGGGCAAGATCGTTGTCACTATAACGCATCATCAAAGCACGGCCTGCCAACTGGTCACATACAGTCGAATTGCCGAACTCGTGCGGCATGACAGTTCCGTGACCGGCTAAATCATCGAGCATGGCAGTACTGGGACAAGTAACGGAGAGCCGTTGCCAGTCCAGCCATCGGCACCGCTCCGTGTATCGCACTTGGTGGGCTCGCAATTTCGACTGCAAGCTCGTTTGCGTTTTGCCAGTCACGGGCAGCAAGCTTCGAGGCTTCGGCGGGCAGTAAGAGCGCCACGCCGCCCTGGATCACAGATGCCTGGAACTCTGCGCGCTTCTCTCCTGCTATGAGCGCGACGCTCGGTCGCGCCGAGCGGGACAGCGGCTCGAGTACAATGAGCACAATTTCGGTGCCGCCTTTCCCGCATTGCAAGCTCAGACCAGCAAGGCGCGGATCCGATTTGGTACTGTCGACGACATGCATCACTGAAACGGCATCGGCGCCGCCGTCTGGATTTTTGCTCTTCACCAGTCGCCATCCGCCCTCAAGCTGTGTCGATTGACTGCCGGACTCGATCTGCTTGAACGCCTCTTCGTCGCAACGTCGACGCTGCTCGGCGCTGATCCCAGATCCGCAGTTCGGAATGCCCAGACGCGCCGGATCGGCTCGGCCGGGAGCTGCCGTCATCAAGAGACCAGCACAGAGCAGAGCTGAGCGCATCATCAGAAGCGCCGACCTAACATGCGTTAGCGCGAAATCAGTCATGTTGTATCCAACGGCCTTGTCAAAATCGGCCAAGCGCTGTCACGCCTCCGGATCAAGCATCGGACGTCAATCGACGTAACCATACCTCTTGTAGTATCGATTGCGATAGTAGGCCGCGCCATACGTATCGTAGCGGCTCATCACCGACACGTTCACCTTATTAAGTACCGCACCGAGCATACGCTCGCGCACAACCGGCGTTTCGCTAAGCACGCGCTCGACGATATCCACTTTGGACTTCGCCCATTCGATGACAAGGATATAAGAATCAGCCAGCCCGCCAGTCGCCCGAACGTCGACGACCGGGGCAAGCGGGCTAAGGTCGAGGACGATTCGATCAAAGTGCTGCCGTAGTTGCTGGAACAGGTCTTCCATCTGCTGCGAGGCCAGCAGGTCGCTCGAATTCGAGAAGCGCGATGTAATGGCACAAGGAAGAAAATGTAGATTCGTCTGCGGATCCATCCAGACCACATCCCTCCAGTCGGCTTGGCCGATAACAGCATGGATCAAGCCGTCCTGCGCAGCCGGAGTAAGCCTTGCGGTGAGGCTCGGGTTCCGGATGTCGCCGTCGATCAGCAGTGTGCGGCAACCGCTTTGCGCCAGAGTCTGTGCCAGCGCTTCGCTGATGGTTGACTTTCCCTCGTTCGGAAGAGCGGAGGTAATCCCGAGGACCTTGTTGGACCCTGCACCGAAATTTGCAGAATCGCTGGCTAGCTTGATCGACCGAAATCCCTCTGCAAAGCGTGAAAATGGGGCATTGATCACGTGCCGGCCGACGCTCTCCTCGGTTGAAAGCAGACGGTCTCGATGCGACTGCTGGTGGGTGAACCCGGCCGCGGATCCGTGGAGTGGCAGCGTCGTGCCGGATCCCCCGTGCCTCGGGGGTGCCTGCTGCGGTTTGGGCTTGTCGCGATTGCCGAATCGCCAGGTCGCTTTGCCGGATTGAGCGGAGCTCGCTTTGACGGCACCCTGCTCTATGACCGGAATCGAAGCGAGACAGCGGGTATCCACGAACTGCTCGACCTGCGAAACTGTACGGAAGACGCGATCCATCATATCGAGCAGGATTGCGACGAGAGCTGCGAGAATCGACCCGCCCACGATCGCCGCAAGCAGGATGAGTGTCGTTCTTGGCGACGTCTTGTTGGGAAGAGTCGACGCGGCCTGGCTGATCACCCTCGCTTCGGTAATAGGAAACGACTGCTGCTGAACCGAGACCATGTAGAGTTGCAGGAAGTTGTCAGACAATGCGCGAGCGCTCTGAGCGTTGCTTTCCAGATCTCTCAGAATGATTTGGGCTTGGCTGGTATTATTCGAGACCGCGATCGTATCGCTTAGGCTCTTCTGGCTGGACTCTTCGCGCGCCTTGGCAATCGCAAGGTCACTCTTGTAGACCTCGGCCGTGCGTCGCAGTTCGTCAACGATCGAGCGCCGGATTTCTCGCATCTGGTTGCGTAAATTGACAACCGCCAGATGTGTCGATCCATACCGGTTAGACCAATCGGCCTGCTTGGCTGCGTACTCGAGATAGGTCTGGCGCAATTTGGTGATGACCGGATTGGCCATCGTCTCGCTCACAGTCGCCAGGTCATTCAGAATGACATTGGAATCGTCGCTGTCCGCATTCAATATCGCGGTGATGCGTTCTAGTTTAGCTTGGGCCTCCGCACGCTGGCTACGCGCAGTCGTCAGCGAAGTATTGATTTCAGCGAGTTGTTGTTCGGTGAGCAGTCGCCCGCCGGCGTCGACGATATTGTTCTTGGCCTTGAAATCCGCAACGGAGCGTTCGGCGGAAGACGCCTGCGTCCGCAAATCCTTCAGTCGGTCCTGCAGCCAGACCGCCGCCCGTCTCGAGGCCTGATATTTTGATTCCAACGAGTCCACGATATAGCCGTCGGCGACCGCGTTGGCGATCCGCGCTGCCAGATCCTGCGATAATGCCTGAAAGGAGATCTCGATAACATAGCTCACGCCGACGCGCTTGATGCCGAGGCCGCTTGCAAAGCGAGCGAGCGCTGCGCGCAGTATTTGCTCTTCCGTGGGCGGGGTCGACTTCGAGAATATTCCGGTAATCGCACCGCTGATGCTGCTGAGCAATCCGCCACCGTCGCTCATGAAGTCTGCCGACTCCACAAGTTTCAAGTCTTTGATGACCTTGGAGGCGATCGCTTCGGACTTGAGAAGTTCGACCTGACTGTCGACCATCGCCGAGTCGATCGGATTATCTCCACCGCTCGCGGGCGCTTGTGTCTGCAGGCCCTGCATTTTGCGGCTGTCGATCATCAGGATCGCTGTTCCGGTATATCGCTTCGGTGCGGTGAACACGTAGACGCCGGCAACACAGATGCACAGGAGCAGCGTGAAAACCATCACGGGATACTGGCGGCTCACCAGCGCAAGCGCAGAGGAGATGGTCTGCTCCAGCGATGGAGCCTGCGGCGCCGTCGTTTCGATCTCGCGAGATGTGGTCCTTTGAAGCATCCGGCCCGCCTACTTAATTCTCTGTGAATGCGGCATCAGGCTGGCCTTCGGCCGCGCTGAATCGGTGAACTTGTAAAGTGCCGCGTAGAAGTTTCCCGCCGGTAGACGTCGACACGTCGGATGCGGTGATCGAGGTCGCGGCGCTCGAGAGTTGAGAAGTGCCATCGTGACCCTCGGCGAAACCCTAATCGGATCGTCCGGCACGTTGTTGGTCAGAGAAGTTCGGCAACGCTGCCGGGCTATTTGTCAGTGCCAGTCGCCGCAAAATCGTCATAATGACATCTCCGTCAACTTTGCCAAAAAAAGCGACTTTCAAGATAGACGCAATTTATGCCGCCTGAGAAGATCATGGTCCGCCTGTGAATTGGGCAGGTTGCCACGAATCCGTGCGTGCCGACCCGGTGGAACATCGCCCGACCGGCCGCGAATTCTGCAATGCAATATCGGCCTGAGTGTGACGGACGAGCATGAGATCAGCACCTGCCACAGGCAAGGCCAATCCGGTCTCAGAGTTGCGACCGAACGAGACGCCGGAACGCGAACGAGTCGGTTTCGAACTATCCGCTATGGTGGCGGGGTTCGGCTTTGAAGTTCCACCGGTGAATTTCCGATCTCCCGGACACTTGAAAGATCAAGCCAACGAGACCTCAATCAAAATCCTTGATGGAGGATTCCCGATTCCAATCCACCAGCGAGCTTGCCAGATCGTAGTCGAATTTGAATCCGCTTGCGATCAGACGCTTCGGTAGAATGTTCGTCGAAAACCACAACTTCTTGATCCGATCGCGATTAATGCCGGTCTTGATGCCGACAGCCTGCAGCACCTCGAATGGAAGCACGGCGAGATTCATTAGCCATACCGGAATCGTTATCGTCGGTTTGGGGTATTCGGCAGCTTGAGAGAAGGCGGAGCAAATCTCGCTGATGGTGTAACGGTGCTCATAGCAGAAATTGTAGATTGAGAGACCGTCGTTGCGAGACGCCATGAAGAGCATCGACGAGACCAAATCCTTCACGTAGCCGCACGATTTGATGGTGTCGGTTCGGCCCGGATAGATGAAGGCCCGTCTTTCGAGAAGCCTCGACAATCGCGTGAAATTGCCTCGCTCGTAGCGCCCATAGATGACGGCCGGGCGCACGATGGTCAGCCGCCTGTCCGGGTCCTCCGACTGCCATAACCGATGGATCGCTTCGGCCGAGAGTTTGGAACGTCCATAGGCACTGACCGGGACAGGCGTTGCATCTTCGGTAAGCGGGGTTTCCGTCGGACCGTAGACCGATATCGAACTCGTAAAGATGATATTCCGGCTGCCAGTGTCCTTCGCAAATCGACAGACGTGCACCGCACCTAACACGTTTGTATAATAATAGTCTCCGTCCGGATGACCCGGGGTGACATGGATCGCGGCTAGGTTGAAGATATCGGCAGGCACCCCGCCACCGAGCTTCGGGTCGATTGGCTCACGGACATCATGATGGACATATTCGACGCCTTCGAGGTGCGCCCTAGGCTTCCCGATATCCACTGACACGATTCGGTCGTAGCGGCCGAAAGCGAGCATTTGCGTCATCAGATGTGTACCGATGAAGCCTGCGCCTCCGAATACGATAGCCTGGGTGGGACGGGACATGTGGCGAGGGTCAACGTGAGTGAAGGTGCTGAATTAACTGCGACGAATTTCGGTCACCGCTCCCTGACGCGCGTGCATTGGAGAGCTGCACGGCCTGTCGTTGCAAGAGCTGTGCCGGCAAAGAAGAAGATTGCTTGACGTGCAGTGCGCCCGCCCGGGACCGCGAGCGTTTTCGCTGCTGGACGTCAATGAAGCGGGCCAATCGGGGCAGCAATTGGTTAGTCATGCGTTGCTCATGCGGCGATAACAACATCGTGACCGGCAGCGGGTGTGACGTGCTCGGAAACATCAGTTTCACCTGCGCCATCTCGAAATGCGGTGCGCTGGTTCAAACGGCAACCCGAGCAAATGGGAGGATGTGTTTGCCGCGGACATGATCGCACGTTTCTTGTGAGAGTACATTTGGCGTTCAACTAGGATTGTTTGTCTGAATCAAGACTCAATAGAGCTCGCGATACTCAAATTGAAAGTTCGTTGATCCGGCCGCGATCCCCAATAACCTTTGCAGCTTCTGGTAGCCTGCGAGCGGAACGACAATGCAATCTGAACTTCCCGCGTAGCAAACCCGAACCCGGATCGATTGACCGCAAATGTTTTGAACCAGCACAATCTGCTCGATGATCTTGGGGTTGTTGGCTTGGGGGTGCGTCAACGGGTTAACTGATATGCAAAGCTTTCCGTCCACTGTCGTGTGATTTGGAGCGAACGTACCTTCCATCGGCCGAATCGAACTCGAAGGCCGAGTGGAAATGCCGGAGCCACCATACATCGGAGGAGATGTGCGACCGAAATTGGAAGTTTGAGCATCGGCCGCCGTTGCGAGGAGCGATGAAGCGATAGCTACACATATCGCTACATAACCGTCCGAGCGCCTAGATCGGTTATCATGCATCTTAACTGCTCTGCACATCCATGATGGTTGGGGCCAGCTCTCGAAAGAAGCCGCGATTGTCGGCGGCAGGATAGAGTTGCAGTTGCGGCAACAGAATGACAGGTAAGATAGTTCCCGGGATTGCAGGGGGAGGAATCTTGCCTCTTCCTTACGCTTGAAAACACGTGCTAGAGGCTGCACCTTCCCGGGCTGGGTGTCTGACGTCCGTCGACTGTGATGTTCTTTCGGCCGTCATGCGACATACTTACAACGCGAGTATTCTAGGCGGCGAATGTTGAAGGAGATACCAGGACACGCTGTGTCGCCGGAAGTCGGACTGGCGACCCCGCCGCGCCTCTCGGTCGTCATTCCGAACCACAATTACGCAGCTTACGTGGGATCCGCGATCCGCAGCGCGCTGGACATACGATGGCCAAACGTCGAGGTGATCGTCGTCGATGACGGGTCGACGGACCATTCACTCGACGTCATCCAGGAATTTACAGACGAAGTCACAATCATCAGCCAGGCGAACGCCGGGCAGATGATGTCCTGTGTGAATGGCTTTCGCAGGTCGTCCGGCGATATCATCATTTTTCTCGACTCGGACGATGCCTTGCATCCTGATGTGATGACGGAGATCGTAACGGTCTGGTCCAAAGCGGCGAGCAAATATCAGTTCCAGATGCGCGTGATCGATGCCGGGGGGCAGCCGACTGGAAATGTTCTGCCGCAGTATTTCTCCCGTCCGGCCTCGGAGGACGTCCGCAAGTGGATGGCAACCACAGGCGCTTATCCGACGCCGCCCGGATCAGGAAATGCCTACCCAAGATGGTTCGTCGAGCGTGTCTTCGGCTTTGAATCCGACTTCGTTGATCGGGCTCCGGACAGCTATCTTTTGGCGGCCGCTCCTGCGTGTGGCGAGATCGTGACGATCACCAAGCCATTGGCAGATTACCGGGTGCACGGCCTCAATCACGGGGCCTTCCTTCAACTGGATGATACCCGCTTTGCGAGAGAGATCGATCTCACGCGAAGGCGGTACAAATTCTTCTCGGACATCGCGCGCACGGAGAAGTTTTCGGTCGCGCCAGATGCGCTCAAGCGCAATTTGATATTTCTTTGTTTGCGGACAGCGTCGTTCAGGCTTCGGCCGGACCTTCATCCAATCGCAGCGGATAGTTCAATGAGCATCGCAGTCGATGCGCTTGGAGCGGCTGCGTCGCCGCAAGGTTTTTCAAGATCGCAGCGCATATCGTTGCTTGCTTGGATCTTCTGCATCCTGATGAGTCCACGGTACTTTCGTCGTGACCTAGTGAGTTTGCGGTACGTGCCCGGCCAGCGGCCAAAATGGTTGCGCACTTTGCTCGGTCGATTCCGCATCATTCGATGATCGCGGACCGGGCTGGGACACCTCGGTCAGGGGCAGCTTTGGGACGGATCGACCACAGGCCGGCACCTGGCGGTTGCGACCATACGCACAGCATTGCCATCATGATCAGAAATGGAGCCATGGCGAGGTTGCCGCCTCCGAGCTGATAGCAAGCCAGCATAGTCAATGCTAGCATCGAGTTGTCTTTCCTGAATATCGAGAGGACGAGATAGAACAAGAAAATCAGTAACCCGATAATGCCATAATCCGCGACGAGCTTGAGAAGGGGATTTCCGCTGCCGCCAAAGTAGGCAGGCGACCGTTCCAATCCGCCGGGCCCGGAGCCGATAAGAACTCTGTCGGTCTGAAAGAGATATTCCCAGGTCTGTAATTGCGCGACGTAGCGAGCATAGCCGCTCGACTTGGTTGAACTGAATTCATCAAGCCTACTAACAATGGGATCAAAAGGTTCCGGTGCAACGAGGTACGTTGTGCCGAGCATTAAGGCAACGGCCGCTCCGATGGCGATAACCCGTAGTGATTTGAGAGGAGCAATCACAGGATAGACGCCGAGGGACACGACGAGCACCAGCAGGCCCGATCCGGACCGAGTGAGGACGTACGAGACGGCGTACAACGGAAGATAGGCCAGTCGCCGCAAAAAGAACACATCGACGACCACGCCTATGGCGAGCAATTGGGATAACGCTCCCGGTTCCATCGGAAAAAACCCGTTCGCGCGCCGATTCAAAGACCCATAAAATTCCACCGCATTTTGATTGTAAGCGGATTCGACGAGGACCGGATCGAGCGCCGGGATTGCATCCTTGAACGAGAAGATGCGTATTCCGCCAAACTGGAGAACGATCTGGACGATTGCCAGAACCGCGCACAGGCGAACATAGAACAGGAAGACGGGAAGCACCGCCTCGTTCGAGAACCTCGTCGAGGGTCCAAACAGGAAGATCGAGTTTGTGACGAGAACCATCGCAAGTGATGCGGGGCTGATCTCGACGCCGCGATCGGGGGATTCGACTGCGGCGACGGCGCTGAAGAGAAACCAGACGACGACGAGGCCGAACGCAAGAGTCTGCGGCGCGCGAATGCTTACCAGATTGACCCACCATCCCCACGCGACAAGCGCGAAGAAACCGAACAGCGAAAAGAAGATCTGTCCGGTTCCGATGAGGAGTCCAAAACGCTGCATGCAAATGCACAGAATGAAGGCGATATGCGCGAAAATGACGCTGTTGGTCTCGTCGCTTGACGCTGCTGTAGCGCGCTTGTTAGACGAGGCTCTGGCTGGGAATGTGTCGAGGCTCACCATGTTAGTACTCGTCGATTCCTGTTTCTTGGCGCCTCGGTTGGTGGGTGCGTCTGGGCACAGGGCAACGATCGCGGTCGACCTTGGTCTCGCTCGTGAGGCTGTTCACCCTCTATACTAGAGCCTATAGCGACTTCCCACATGGAACACGGCGCGAGCGCAAGATTTAACCCTCACGTTCATGGTGCCAGAGGTCTGTTTTGCCTCATGGTATTCGTCTATCACGTTGTTCACTCCGGACTCCCGACGTTCGATCTGTTTGCCGGGGGGCTGTTGGGGGAAGCGCTGCAGACCGGAAAATTCGGTGTCGAGTTCTTCTTCGGCATCAGTGGAATCGTCATTCTACCAAGCTTGTATCGTGCATCCTCGGTCTTGACCTTTATGCTTGATCGCTATGCGAGGATTCTCCCTGTGCTCTGGGCGAGCGTGATCGCGATCGCGATTTTTGGCTGGCTTTCAGGAAAGGGCCCAAGTCTGCTGCTAGTTGGTGCAAATCTGTTGGCGCCGCCTCCATTTATCGAAATCGTCCAGATCAATCCCGCCGCTTGGTCGCTCGGATACGAATTCCTGTTCTATGGAGTATGTGCCGTCGTTTTCCTCATCAGCCGCATCAGTCGACCGCTGGCGCTGGCATTGGCCGCCAGTTCGCTGATCTTGCTCGTGTACTATCCCCGCGCGCTCCTGATGATCGGGGGCGTGCTCATTGCGGAGAAGTATCTCTCGTCGACCTTGTTACAACACCTGGCCAAATACCCAGCGATCTTCTTCGTGCTATTTCTGACTGTCTGGAGAGGCCTCGAGCTTGTCAGCGCAACGGACTATGTGGGCTTTGTTACGCCGGCCTATCTGTCATTCCGCGACTGGATCTCTGCTTTCCCATTTGTTGTTCTTGGAGGCGTCTTTGGGACCATTTTCCTGCTGGGCATGTCCCACGGCAACGGGCTGTTCGGAAGAATGCTGCGTTGCCAAGTTATGCAGTGGCTGGGAACGATCAGCTTCAGTTTTTATCTCTGGCCTCCCATCGTCATGGCCGGAGTCAAGCTGATCATGTACCGGGCGGGCATGGTCAATGCATTGGGGGAGGGATCGCAATTATTTTTCCTCCTCGTTTCGCTTCCGCCGTCCCTTATCATTGCGACTATCAGTCATCGCTTTCTTGAAGTGAAGGTGACGAGACAGATTCGAAAAAGGTTCGACAGGGGCTTGGAAGCAAGGCCGGAACTCCGGCCGATGATCAAGCGCTCGACAGCGCTCAAGGAGGGCGCCTAATCAGGCAACAGTCAAATGTTCTTGATTGTTCGACAAAGTCACGCCCCAAAACGATCGCAAGTTGAATGTCTAATCGGGAAAAAGCCGCAGAGCCATGCGCTTGATTGTGCTGGCTCGCGAGCAGCTTCACTATTGCCATCGTCTTTGCGCGTGGGGCCGGCACAGCGTGTCGCAGCCGGGACTAACAGCCGAACCGAAAGGATCTCGTTGATGACCGCAGTCGTGCGCAGGCAAGTTCTTTGCGCCGCCTCACTCCTTTTTGCACTCGGATCCGCAACGCCGGCCTGGTGCGCCGGCTGGGAGCTGGTGTTTTCGGATGAGTTCAACGGCGACAAGCTTGATCGAACCAAATGGGCCACACGATACATCTACAACAACGAAACGATGGATCGTTTCAACGATGAAAAGCAACGCTACCGCGACAACCACGTGGTGTCAGAAGGTGCGCTGAATCTGACCGCAAAAAAGAATGAGGGGACGGACACGTTTGATTCCGCGATGATCCGGAGCCATCAGACGTTCTACTACGGCTACTATGAAGCGCGGGTCTTTCTTCCGAACGCGCGGGGATCGTGGCCGGCATTCTGGCTTGAGGCCGATTACGATATCGATGGAAAGTTCTGGCATCCGCCGGAGATCGACATTTTCGAGTACGTCATCAACGGCGTGGAAGACAAGCCGAACATGCTGCACTCGAATGCTATGAGTAAAGATAAGTGGACGCCGCAGTCCTATACATATGTGGACAGCTCATTCGTGCTCAGGTTTCAGGACCTAGTTAGCAAGGAGGATCTGAACAAGGACTGGCATATTGCCGGCTTCGTTTGGGCTCCCGACCGCATTTCATTCTTCTGGGACGGCCGTCTCATCTACACGCGCATGTACCAGTGGCTCAGAAAGGACGGCCAGCTCGGGCCGCCGGCGCATATCGATCTCAATTACGCCGTCGGCGGAGCAGCCTGGGCCGGCCGTCACGGGATCGATGATGCGGCTTTCCCGCAGACGTTCAAGATCGACTACGTCCGCGTCTGCCAGTTCACGTCCTCCGAGCAGGGGAGCCGAAAATGCGGTCCGAGCGACGTGACACCGGATCCGAGTGAATTTGGATATAGGGCGGCGCTCAACGACATGCCCAAGCCGACATTCCTCAACGTTACGAATGTGGTAGCGGACAAGAAGCCGGATGCGGGGGTATTGTCGCTGAGCACGACCGATCCACTCAAGATCGAAATTCCGATCAAGATCCCGGACGACTATCCGACAAATCGAACGCTCCATGCGTACGTGTTCGATGCAACAACCGGCGCCATGGTCGCATCTGCAAAGAAGCCGCTGCAACAGGTCTCTCGCAAGGAAGGAGGTGTCAGCGTGGCCGAATTCGCGCTGCCGGCCGTGCCGCGTGAAGGAAACTACCTGCTGGGCAGCAAACTGACAGCTGAAGTCGCGGGCGAAGTTGGCCCCAAAGAGGTTCCCGTTACTTGCGACACCACGGTTGTCCAGCCCAAAAAAGCCAGATCTTGCCGTCTATTGTCGCTGCATGTGCGCCGCTGATCGGAAGTTGCATCCGGCGTGTGCGCACCTCTTTGTGATCTGGGTCCTGAGTACCGCTGATTGCGATCGCTCGCTGTCCGAAGATCGGTCTGAAGTTTGCTTTGGCTGTGGTAGGTGACCCGTCGTGCGGGCTTGCCCATGACGGCCGGTGTCTCTTGAAATGGTAGTGGTCCATGAAATCAAAGGTTCGCGACGTCAGGCAAATCCTGCGGGCTGCATTGCGCGGCAGCCCGAGCCGGCTTTGTGATCATCGCACGTGGCGAAGTGAGCATCCGCATACCTGGCTGACTGCCGTCGAGGGAGAGGTGCTGGCGCGGAAGGCGCCGATTCGATTCGGCAGCCGCGATGCAGGGTTCGGTGAAATCGTTGAAAATAGAATGCCCGAGTTGGGCATTCTCCGCCTGGACAAGGCTCGTATCCTCGGTCCCGACGGCTGGCTCGTGACCGAGGATGGAACACTGCTCTACGAGAGCTCCTGGTACGGATCGTCGTTTTCGCGCCACCCCCGATCAATTGCCTACGGCACCGCGCTGCCGCTAAGCGGCACCTGTCTCTCGCTGGCGAGCGATTTTGCCGGAGGAAACTATGGGCATTTCCTGCTCGATTGTTTGGGACGCCTAGCGCTCTTTCGGAAAAGTGGCTTGTCGCTCGATGATGTCGATTATATCTATTTGCCGAAGCCCGCGTCCGGAACCGCAGCCAAACTCGTTCGCCGGCTTGGAATTCCAATGCACAAGTGCGTGTGGGCTGGCCAGGGGGATATTCAGGCCGACCTCGTGATCGGCACGTCGTTTCCAGGTTTGCGGCGGAACTATGCGCCGTGGCTTACGGAGTTCTTCCGCTTGCAGGTGGCCAAGTCGCCGCTTCGTCACGACAGGCGCGTATATGTTCCGCGCAAGGGGCAAAGGAAGGTCGCCAATGAAGAAGAGCTGATGCCTGCACTGAAAAAGTTCGGATTCCAGATTTACGACTTTGATGACGTCGAGGATGAAGCGGCGTTTTTTTCGGAATGCTCGATTGTCGTTGGCCCACATGGTGCGGGCCTGACCAATCTCGTATTCTGCTCGCCTGGAACGAAAGTGCTGGAACTAATCCCCTCAGACCACGTGCACCCCTACTACTACACGATCGCAACGTCCGCCGGCGCCGATTATTCTTACATCGTCGGGGATAGCCAGGGAACGCGCCTGCCGGGGGCGTTTGGGCCCAGTCCATTCGATTTCGAGGTCGCGCCTGACATCTTCGAGCGCGCACTGGAGGCCATCTGTCAATGAACGAGCGTTGAAAATGGTCGCTACTGGTGCGCGTACGGCGCTCCCTTTGTCGAAAAATTCAATCGCCATCGGAGCTGCCTGGATCGGCGTGAGCCGGCTGGTGGTTGCCAGTCTCGGCTTCCTGAACACGCTCATCCTGGCGCGAATGCTCACGCCGGAAGATTTCGGCTTGGTTGCTGTCGCGACGGCCATCATTGCTGTTCTGACGTCGATGACTGAACTGTCCCTGGCATCGGCGCTGATTCACCACAAGGATCCAAGTGAAGATCAATTTCACGCCGCGTGGACGCTGAGCCTGGCTCGCGCCTGCCTGCTCGCACTCTTGCTGTCGTTGCTCGCTTATCCGGTGTCATTGTCCTACGGCGATCGCCGTTTGATTCCGATCCTGTTGGTCCTGAGCTGTTCGATCATGATATCCGGCCTCCGAAACCCGATGCTAGCGATGATGCAGCGTCAACTCGTCTTCTGGCAGGAATTTGTGACGAGCAGCAGCCGGGCGCTTGCAACTATCCTCGTCTCTTCCGGGATCGCCATTTGCTTCAGGAGCTACTGGGCGCTGATCGCCGGGGCGGTAGTCGCCAACTTTATCGATGTCGTCGCCTCTTATCTGATCCAGCCGTTCCGGCCGAAATTCCGGATAAAGGGTAGCCGCTCGCTATTCTCGTTCTCTGTGTGGCTATCGCTCGGGCAGGCCGTCAGCACGCTGAACTGGCGTTTCGACCAGATTATCATCGGATATTTTCTCGGGAAATCCGCCCTGGGTGGATATGTGCTGGGCAGCGATCTGGCCGCGACGCCAACACGAGAAGCAACAAATCCGCTTGCCGGGACGCTGTTTCCCGCTTTCGTGAGGCTGAGAGACGATAAAGCCGCCCTTCAACGAGCCTATCTGTCGGCGCAATCAATGCTGTGTGCGATCGCCTTTCCAGCCGGGTTCGGCTTCGCGTTGATCGCCGATCAGTTCGTTCCGCTCGCGCTGGGTGATGCGTGGGCAGGCGCGACAATTGTGATCCAGCTCCTCGGTGGTGCAATTGCGTTGCATACGCTCAGCGCGACGGTGCAACCCCTTGGTCTGGCGCTTGGGCAGACGCGCAGACTATTTCATCGCGACGTTGCGATCCTGATCGTGAGGCTTCCTGTCATTGTTGCGGGCCTGTGGACAGGAGGGATAGTTGGCCTGCTCGTCGCTCGCGTGGCAGTTACGCTCGGCGGTGTGGTCTACAATATGGTCCTGGTCCGCGAATTGATCGACACTTCTGTCTCTCGGCAGCTTCTCGTGAATCTGAGGACCGCTTTGTCCACTTGCGCGATGATCATTGTCGGTCTTCTGACCAATTGGGCCTTCATTACATCTTTTGGCCATGAGTCTCACGCCTATGCTCGGTTGATCGCTGTCGTTCTCGTGAGCGCTCTTGCCTATGTCGGGTCACTCTTTGGACTCTGGCGAGCGGCAGGCGCGCCGGCCGGGCCCGAGCGTGAGATCCTGCGAATCCTCGGCGCAATCGCCAACAGGTTCGGGAAAACTGGGAAAATCGTCGATGAAAACCGAGCAGTCGGGTGAGCAATATGAATGAAAGGTCGAAGCGCCGCGTCGCGCTGATTACGGGCGTCACCGGTCAGGACGGTGCCTATCTCGCCGAGTATCTGATCGGCCTGGGCTACATCGTCCACGGCATCAAGCGGCGATCGTCCTCATTCAACACCGCCCGTGTCGATCATCTTTATCAGGATCCGCATGCCGGCAATGTGCCGTTCCTAATGCATTACGGAGACATGACTGATTCAACAAACCTGATCCGCTTAATGCAGCAGATCCGGCCAACCGAGATCTACAATCTGGCTGCACAAAGCCATGTGGCGGTCAGCTTCGAGAGCCCGGAATATACCGCGAACGCGGATGCGATCGGAACGCTGCGGCTGTTGGAAGCCATCCGTATTCTCGGCATGGAGAAGGAAACGCGATTCTATCAGGCGTCCACCTCCGAACTCTACGGCCTCGTGCAGGAGGTGCCGCAGAAGGAAACGACCCCCTTCTACCCGCGCTCTCCTTACGCGGTGGCGAAGCTATATGCCTATTGGATCACGGTGAACTACCGCGAGGCCTACGGCATGTTCGCCTCGAACGGCATCCTCTTCAACCACGAGAGCCCGATCCGCGGCGAAACCTTCGTCACCCGCAAGATCACGCGTGCCGTTGCCCGCATCGAGACGGGCCTCGAAGCGACGCTGTATCTCGGGAATCTCGAGGCCAAGCGCGACTGGGGCCACGCCAGGGATTATGTCGAAGGGATGCACATGATCCTGCAGGCCGATCGGCCCGACGATTTCGTGCTGGCAACCGGGGAGACCCGCTCGGTGCGCGACTTCGTGGAGCTCGCTTTTGCCGAAGTCGGCCGCAAAGTCGAATGGCGGGGCAAGGGCGTCGAGGAAACCGGTTTCGACGAAAAGTCAGGCAGGATCGTTGTGCGGATCGACCCGACCTATTTCCGTCCCACCGAGGTGGATCTCCTGATCGGCGATCCCAGCAAAGTGCGCGAGAAGCTCGGCTGGAAATCCAGGACCCCGTTCGCGCAACTGGTCAAGGAAATGGTGGCTTGCGATTTGCTCGAGGCCAGGCGAGAGGCCAATGGCAAGCACTCCATTTGAGCTGACTGGCAAGACCGTCTTCGTCGCCGGCCATCGTGGCATGGTTGGCTCCGCGTTGGTGCGGCGGCTCGCGGAGGAAAATGTCGAGCTGCTGACGGTGTCGCGGAGCGAGGTCGACCTGCGTGATCAGGCCGCCGTCGCTAGGTGGTTCGCTGCAAGGCGCCCACAGGCAGTATTCCTTGCTGCCGCCAAGGTCGGCGGCATCGTCGCCAACAATACGCTGCGTGCCGAGTTTCTGTACGACAATCTCGCGATCGCGACGAACGTCATTCACGCCGCGCATGTCAATCGATGCGAGAAGCTGATGTTCTTTGGCTCCTCCTGCATCTACCCCAAACTGGCGGTCCAGCCGCTGCGCGAAGAGTCGATGCTGACTGGCCCGCTGGAGCCGACCAATGAACCCTACGCGATCGCCAAGATCGCCGGCATCAAAATGGTCGAGGCCTATCGCAGCCAATACGGTTCAAACTTCATCAGTGTGATGCCGACCAACCTTTACGGTCGCGGCGACAATTATCATCCCGAATACAGCCACGTCGTTGCGGCGTTGATCCGCCGCTTCCATGAGGCCAAGACGTCCGGGGCGAAGAACGTCGTGGTGTGGGGCACTGGCACGCCGCGACGCGATTCCTCTTTGTCGATGATCTGGCGGACGCCTGCATTCACCTGATGAAGACTTACTCAAGCGGTGAGCTCGTCAACATCGGCACTGGCGAGGACATTGCGATAGCCGAATTCGCGCGCGTGGTTGCGGCGACAGTCGGCTATACCGGCGCGATCAGCTTTGACACCTCGCGCCCCGACGGCACCCCGCGCAAATTGCTCGACGTCGCCCGGTTGGCGAAACTGGGTTGGCGGGCCAAGACCCCGCTCGAGGATGGTCTCAAGCTGGCCTATCAGGCATATCTCAGCGGAAACCGGCAGGCGGGGGAGTAGGAAGCGCACTTCTGCCATTGCGGGCCAACGGTCGCGCATCTGCGCGCCCGCTGCCAGCGGCTGGCGCGATTCACCGGGGCGGCCACAGTGGCGATCACTCCGGAGCGAACCAGCATTTTGGCAGCACGACATCATCCCTGTTCGCGACGTTCTTCCTGTCGAGGTCGTGAGGAAAGCTTCTCGCAGGCGCCCGGCGAGAAACGCGGTCCTTACGCAAGAACGAGAATTCCATGATCGGCGGAACCTCGAAGTCCCTATATTCGACGGGTTTGAAGTAATTGTTCGGATGAATGTGTACGACGTCGAAGTGCTTGGTGATCTTCTTGAAAACAGCTCCGATGAGCTTGAGACCGATGGGATTGAGAATTCTGTCTAAGGAATGGAACTCGATGATCATCATCCTGAAGCGCTTCAGGTCGTTGCAACTTGTTTCGATGAGAACCTCGTATTCGCCGCCTTCAATGTCCATCTGGAGGATGAGATCGCCGCTCTGAGGGCCCTTTCTCGACATCCAGCTCTCAAGAGTCATGAACTTGGCGTTGTTTTCGTTTCCGAGGAATTTCTTTTCGAAATCGAGCAGGTCATTGTGGATCACGGGTGCATCCACCGAGAAGTCAGCGAGGAAACACGGGATGCCGCGTTCGGCAAGGCCGAGCTCGAAGTCAGAAACGTTGTAGACGCCCGGTGAAAAGCAACCGACGCAGCCCTCGAGGTCGTCCGGAACCAGATAGCCGCCATCAGCCGATCCGCCTAGTCGAATCAATTTCTTGTCCGTCACGACAGGGAAAAGGTCCCGGAAGAATTCCCTGAGCTCCTCCTCCTTTGAGGTGCCGGATATCATAAAGTCGTTATCAAGCAGGCGTGCCTTTACGTAGTCTTTCAACAAACCGATCATGCGGCTGACTCCTAACTCGCTAACGTACCTGGGTGCAGGCTTGCCGCAAGAAGCGGCATTCCCGTAGGCTCATTGCCTACGTTCGTTGCGATCAACACATTTGCCTGCCTTAAGACTTCAATAGATTCGATTCTTGTCATGAATATGTGCGGTATTAATCGGCAGCGTTGCCGAGACTTGCCTTTTGGCTGCTAAGCCGATCTATTCCGTGCTCTGGAACCCGGGTCAGCTTCCGCATCGGCGAGGGAGCACCGAGGGAGGCACGAGAGCGTGATAAAGGCAGAAGCCACCTGAGCGCGAAGGATCGAATAACTGACGCGGGAAGCTCGCAGCGCAAACATCCGGCGTTCTAGCTGGCAGCACGCAGATGCGTCGTTCGCTCAACCGTAGCGGGTACTTGGCGCAATGGCAGAAGTGGATTAATCGAATGGGAAGTTTTGCCGATGCATCGAACGCCGTTCGATGCTGTGATGCGACCGACGGGACCGAACTCAGGACGATGGCCAAAATTCCCATGAAGGATTCTCGTACACTGATTGCAGAAATGCAGGATGAGATCGAAAAGGTTATCGGGCCTCATCTGGAGGGTGTTGAGAATTTCGCGCTGGTGGATTTCCCCAACCACTCGAATGTGGGCGACAGCGCGATATGGTTGGGCGAAGAGACCTATCTGCAGAAAAAGCTAGGCCGAGCGCCGTCCTACGTCTGCACCTATGACACCTGGTCAAAGGAAGAGTTTGAAAGAGCCGTTCCTGTCGGACCTATCCTTGTCCATGGTGGGGGCAATTTCGGCGACCTGTGGCCCAGCCATCAGGAGTTTCGGCTCAGGCTTCTGTCGGAGTTTCCGGATCGCCAGATCATTCAGTTGCCGCAAACCATACACTTCTCCTCGAAAGCAAGTCTCAAGCGCGCCGCGGAGATCATCAACTCGCATAAAAAATTCCGGATTCTGGTTCGCGACGTGCAAAGTTTGAACATCGCGACAACGGAATTTACTGCGCCCGTCGACCTCTGTCCGGACATGGCATTCTGCCTGGGGGCGCAGAGCTCGCCAGCGGCAATAACCAGGAAATTGTTGCTGCTGCTCCGAACCGATCACGAGAGGGTGGAGCAAAAGCGTTTTCCGCCGCTCCCAAACTTTGCAGTTGTCGAGGACTGGCTCATCGAACAACGAGGCTTGGGAAAGTGGTTGTTTGTCAAGGCGCTGCTTGAGACGGCGCTCCTCGTGCTCAAGGGCAGGACGCCGTCGGAGCTCGACGTGCGCATTAAGTGGTTTCACCTTCTGGCATCGAACCGTGTAGCCCGTGGAATGAGGCAGGTTGGATCGTCGGCCTACGTGATCACGGACCGGCTTCACACGCATATCTTTTGCGTGTTGCTGAATGTGCCGCACTCGGTCCTTGACAACAATTATGGAAAAATTAGCACGTTCGTCGATGCGTGGAGCAAGCCCTTCGAAAAGTTGAGCCGGCCATTGAGCACGAGTGTGGACAGCGCCCTCGCAAACTTTCAAAATATTTGCCAGAGCAATTCGGCCCCGACGGATCAAGGTTGAGGGTCGAGCATCATCCCACCGTACGGGGGGTTCGCCCGATCGTGCGCGTGGACGGTGAACTTTGTCGTGCTCTCTGTCGTCTGGCCCGCATTATTTGCGCATGAGATTGTCAGGTTGCTGCCCCCCGTTGCCGTAGGGACGCCATTGATCCGTCCGGTGGATCGGTCAAAGGAAAGCCCCTGCGGCAGTCCTTTGACGGACAAGATCTTCGGCATCATGACGCCGACGTCGCACTCCCCATAGATGTCTTGGCGGAAGTTGTCGCCTACGGCGGCTGAAAGAGGGCTCGTCGTCATGTGCGGGCCGCGATTTGTGGAGAATCGCAGGGGTTCCATCGTTGAACCGTCAGGTTTGTAGCCATAAACGACAACATGAGACCGCCCGGCATTGCCCTTGCCGGCTGTGAAGTCCGCCTTGATCCTGCGCGACGCCGTATCGTACGAAATTCCTTCCGGGAATTGCGTAAACGTCGTCTGCTCCGTCATACCCGGTTCGGAGCTGTACGACCTGGACGAATTCGGTAACGCTCGCATCACCCCAGAGGGCCTTGGCGCTCGGCAGCACAATCTCGCCCTTGCCGTCGTAATCGACATTGAGATCTGCGACCGAAACCAGAGGCTTCCAATGCTTGACGCCTGCCGTCCGCCAGCCTCGGATCCAGTCGACATCGAGATAGGCCCCGGTCGCCGAGTTGGCCCACGCTGCGGCGTCATACGCCTCGCCTGCGAACGTGTTATTGAATATGTGTGACGTCAGCAGCACAAATGAAGGCATATTCTTTGTATTAGAATCCACGCCGGCAAACTGAGATCGAAGGTCGCCATCGACGTAGAGCTGGGTGTTTCCGCCGTTTCGAAAGACAAAGCTGAAGACGTGGAACGTGCCATCCATATAGTCGAATGGTCCGGCGCTGTTGTTGGTCGAGATTGAACCCGAGGTGTGGACGATATTGCTGAAGTGCATCCCTTGAGAGTTGCACTCCAGGTCCCACTCGTTGCCGGTTGGATTGAGCACGGGTGCGACCGAATAGGTCCAGAACGCGGGATGAAAGCCGGCCGGATTCGTAAGCCGGGGGCTGAACCGGGCACGTATCTCGATGATGACGGCGTTGGTGGTCGGGTAGTATGGAAAAACCCCGGCCGTATGGATCATCGCGGAGAGATGCGGCCGCACGCCTTCGGTGTTGGACCGGTCGGTCGGCGTAAGGAATGCCTGCTCGCGCGCGGTTGCCTTGCGCGCTCCGAGGCGCAGCACCGAGCCGGAGACCGACATGTCTTGCTTGAGACCGTAGCAACTTTCGCCAGGTGCATAGTCACTCGTCTGTGAGCAACCGTTGGTTCGATCCAAGGCGTCCGAATGCGGGCGGCTTTAGAAACAGCTGCAGATTTCGCCTTGCTTTACGAGACAAGAATGTGAAATGGCCAGCAGCATGGCAGCCGCCGGGCACGTGCTGCGTTCTTGTCAGCACAGACAAGTTCGCGGTAATCGTTGGAGATCACGTGCAATACGGTTCCCAATCAAGGTGTCGGACTGATCAATCAATGGGCAGCCCTCTCAGAATTGTGGCGATTAGTTTGGCCGGTTCCGTGCGCCGCGAGCGCGCGAGTGCGAATCTGGAATCGCTTGAGATTCCATGGACCTTCTTTGACGCCTTACGTGTGCCAGCCAAGGGGCTCCCGCAATATGATGAGGCGCTGGCCATCCGCCTTTGGGGCAGGGGCCTTTCACGTGCCGAGATCGGCTGCGCAGCGAGTCATATGAGCGTCATGGCGCAAGTGGCGGCGTCAGACGCCGACAATTCATGGACACTTGTGATCGAAGACGACGTCATTCTCGATGCTGGGTTCAGCTTTCAATTTCTTCCGGACATCTGCAAGGTTGCTGGGATCGGTTATCTCCGGCTGTATGGACGACACATGGCGCCCTGTAAGCACGTGGCTTGGCTGGATCAGCGGGAATTGGTGCGGTTTGAGCGTGCGCCAATGGGAACGCAGGCATATCTGATCTCTGGCCATGCCGCGCGTCGATTCATCGATAGCGTGACAACGATCCATCGGCCAATCGACTGGGAGATGGACCGCTTCTGGGCAAATGGCCTCCACAATTATGCCTTGTTTCCTTTTCCGTGTCTTGAGCTGACGCTGACATCTTCGATCGCAAAGGCCGCGGAGTCGGTCCGCGAGCCTACTGCGCTCGATAGAGCGGCGCGGTTTGCGTGGAAATCAAAGGAGTATGTTCTGCGCCTGACGGAAAATCTCCGTCTTCGCCAGTCCGACAGGCGGATTCGCGCCTGCCTCGCCGGCGCAACCAGTCTTTCCGGGCCAATGCCGGAAACAATTCGTACGATCGAAAGCGCGTAGTCGACGCCTGGTGGGCGTGGGACAGATCTGACGAGGCGGTTTGCCTTTACGCCATAGCCCCACTTAGTCGTCCGTTAAGAAGCCGGATTGATCGAGGCTGGCCGGGCGAGCGTGCGCCATAGCTGGGCCAGGAACAGGCACAAGAGATATCTCAGCCAGGCGAGGATGCGGCGGAAGTTGTGTCCGACGGCTGAGAGGACGACGTTGGCGGCATCGCCGGCGCGGCCTTTGAGGTAGCAGCGCCCGAGGTGGCCTTCCGCCTTCAGGTGTCCGATGATGGGCTCGATGGCGGAGCGGCGGCGCAGCTCGCGCTTGATGACACCGAAAACGCCGCGCTTCTGGCCGGAGATGAAGACGCGACGGGGATTTTGTGCGTCGTGGCCGCGGTATCCCTTGTCGACATAGGCCCGCTCGATCGGACAGCCGGTGAGTGTCTCGGTGCGGTCAATGACGTCCCGCAAGGTGTGACCGTCGTAGGGGTTGTCGGGCAGTGCGCTGGCGTGCAGCACGAACAGGCCACCGGGAGCCCGGCGGTTGTTGGTGACGATGGAGGCCTTCACGCCGAACTCGTAAGGCGCGCTGGCCTTGCCCTTGCCGATGCACTCCACTTCCGGGGCATGGAAGGAATAGAGCTTCCAGCCGCGCTGGCGCTGCTGCTGCGAGCGGATCTGCGTGGCCCGGCCGAGCGGGAGGGCGAACGCCTGCTCCAGTGCTGGCTGGCCTTCGATCTTGCGGCGGATGTCGCGGATGATCCGGCCCAGCCGGCTACGCAGGATACGCAACTGCCGCTGATGCCGCCTGAACTGTTTGGCATGGGCGTAGCGGCCGGCCATCATCGCGGCGGCCTTGGCGATGCGAGCATAGGATTGCCGCAGCCTGACGCCGTGCCTGATCGCCAGGCGGTTGAGCCCCTTGATGGCCGCATGCAGCAGCTTGGCATCGGTCGGAAAGGTGATGGCCTTCGGCTGCACCGTGGTGTCGACCGTAACCCGCTTGAGGTCCTGGCTGCGTAATGCACCGGCCTCGTGCGCTACCCGCAAGCTCTCGGCCAGCAGCAACTCCAGCTTGTCGCCAAGCCGCTTGCGCCAATGGCTCAGGTCCGAGCGCTCGTGCGGGAACGTGTGCTGAAAGAACTCTTCCCCGGTGAAGAACTGGAAGTATGGGTCATGGACCCAGCGCTCGCACACCTCCTCATCGGACAGCCCGTAAATGTGCTTGAGCAACAGCAGACCGATCATGAAGCGCGTCTCGATCCCGGGCCTGCCGTTCTCGCTGTAGAGCGGCGCGATCTCGCCGTCGATCCAGTCCCAATCGACCTTGCCGGCGAGCAGAACCAGCTCGTGCTTCATATTGATGATCTGGTCGAGCCGAGCCCGGAACAGATCGTTCGATCCCGTCGTCTTGTGCTTCTTCGGCCGCATCGTTCCCTCCGATGCAGACAAGGAATCATGCTTCCCGCTTCGAGGGAATCCACGAAAACCAAATCGCAAGGTTCTGACGCCCAAAGCATCAAAACCTTGCAATCTGGAAATGCCCCTTAGCCCAAATCGAGATTCCCGATCAGTGGCTTAGTCCTTCTTCACGGACGACCACTTAGGCGGGCTTGCGCCGGATGACGCTGCCGAACCTGACGAGCGGCCTCAGGAGTTCTGCCCTGTTGAAGCGGAGCATGATCAGCTGGTACGCAAGCCAGGAAGGGCTCAAGAACAGCCCTATGAACCAGGCGACATGAGAGGCGGCGGCGCGCCAATGTGTTGTCGTGGTCAGCGCGAGCCATATCCCACGGCGCAGAAGTGAACTCGATGTGTCCGCCTCCTGTCCAACATAGCGCAATCCCAACTTACGCGATGCGAGGCGATAGTTGACAAAAACGATCTCGTTATCGATCGGCCGTGCCGCTTGTACGTGCATAGACTTTCTGTCGCAATGCGCCTTCAGGATATCGAACTCTGCGACGCGGAACCCGATCTGCCTAGGAAAATCCGGAAAGCGCTGCGCCTGGCCTTTCGCGTCATTTCGGCTGATATTTCTGCCATGGAGCCGATATTGCCCGAGGGTTTCTTGCACCGTGACCACGTCTCCGTAAAGAGGCGCGATCGTGTTGAGGGCGCCGTCGTATCCGACGGGCGGATTGAGAGGGATGACCTGTCGAAGAAACCCTCGAGAGTACGCATTTCCCGACATGACTGGCCAGATGTATGTGCCCGACCGGACAAATTTTGCGTGCAGATCGTCTGGCGCGTAGGATTTAGGAAACGCACAAAACGAGCGCCCAAGTCGCCTGCCGGCGCTGTCAATGATGTCCAGATTGAATTGAACTTTCGAAATACCCTCGCGCCAGTGCGCAGCGACGTTTTCGACCGCCGTCGGCATCAGGATGTCGTCCGCATCGAGGAACAGCAGTACATCTCCTGTCGCTGCGCGATACCCAACTTCGAATGCTGCGATGTTGCCCTGATTTGCCTGAAGTATGGCTCGAATCCTGTCACCATAGCCGGCGATGATCTCGCGGGAACCGTCGCTCGACCCGTCGTCGACGACGACGATCTCGTCCGCCGAACGGGTCTGATTCAAGGCGCTGTCGATTGCCAATCCGACATACCGTTCGTAATTGTAGACTGTTATGACGATGCTGATCTTCAACGCGTGTCGCTCACGAATTTGCAGGTGGCAGAAGAGGCTATCAATCCATGCCTTGATGAGCCAGAAGTAATTTCACGCACCGCAAAGCATCGTTAGTGAGGCAATCGCATGAAAATCGCTCTGATCGATCCGTCACTGTTTACTTGGCCGTATGATCTTAAATTAGCCAAAGGATTGACCGATATTGGGCATGCAGCCAGCATAGTCGGGCGCCAACTTGGGCAGAAGCCTTCCGTTGATGAAGACCTGTTTCTTGACCGGCACTTTTATCCCGGATTGCAGTCGCGCTTTTTCAAGAGACTTCCACGCAACGTGCAACTGGGGCTGAAGGGCCTAAGTCACGCTGAATCAATGACACGGCTGATCAGGCGCTTCAGGAGGTCGCCGCCTGATGTGATCCATTTCCAATGGTCACCGCTCGCGATCGTCGACAGCCAATTCATTCCCAAGTTCAGAAAGGTCGCGCCAACGGTTCTGACCGTTCATGACTCGAATCCCTTCAATAACAATCCGAGCTCCCGGATACAGCGAATTGGCGCGTTCAAGATTCTTCATTGCTTCGACCATCTTATCGTTCATACGACCGTTGCACGCGATCGCCTGCTGCGCGTTGGCATCCCGGGCGAGAAAATATCCGTTATCGCACACGGACTACTGACCGATCATATCGCACGACCGGCCGACGAGCCCTCAGCCGGCGACGGGCGCGTTCAAATACTCCTATTCGGCAAGATAAAGCCCTACAAGGGCGTCGACGTCATGCTTCGCGCGCTTGCATTGCTTCCCCGAGAGGTCAGGGCACATTGCGTCGTGAAGATCGTGGGTTGGCCGGAAATGCCGATGGAGCCGCTGTTCGCGATGGTGAAGGATTTGCAGCTCGAAGACTATGTCGAATTCGACCTGCGTTTCGTTCCGGACGATGAAATGACCGCGCTGGTCGCGCGCGCCGACATCCTGGCTTTTCCGTACCGAGATATCGACGCATCGGGGGTGCTGATGCTGGCGATCGCGGCGGGACGTCCGATTGTCGCGTCGAACATTGGAACGTTTGCGGAATGGCTGAGCGATCGCGCAGAGGGAACGCTCGTTCCTCCAGATGATCCCGCCGCATTGTCCCGGTCGCTCGAGCGCCTAATTGATGATCCTGATTATCGAAACTCCAAGGGGCAAGCAATGCTGGATCTGCGCGACTCCGTGCCGACGTGGACCTCAATTGCCCGCCTGACCGAGGTCGCCTATGCGAAGGCGGGCCGGCGTGCGGGCGCACCGGCCAGCGCCCAGGTTCTGCAGGATTCAGGAAACTGAAGGGGTCATCTGCCAGGTGGTCTGGCGGATCGACAGGATGCCCCAGAAAAAGCCAAGTGCCCACGCGAAGTGCATCACGACAGCGGCCGGCAGGGCAAGCAGCCCGCAAATCGAGCGATGCTTTGCTGCAATCATCACCGCGGTAAGTGCAAGTATCGCCAGATAAGCCACCGGCAACGTCAACAGTACAGGTGCGAATGGAGACAGCACGATGGCGCAGAACGTCAACGCGGCGTGAGTGGGTACCAGGAACTGGCGCAGTCGCAACGATCCGGGATGCCGTCTCACGGTTCTCGATCGACCGCGACCGTAGTTGAAATATTGCTTCGCCAGGCTCAGAAAACCCGATCGCGGTCGATATGAAAGGCGGATGTCCGAATCCAGAAATATTCGGCCGCCGATTGCACGCAGCCGGCAGTCAAACTCCGCATCTTCGTTGTGAGTGAAGGTTTCATCGTAACCACCGGCCCTGCGAAAGGCATCGATGGTCATCGCTGCGTGATGTCCATGATCGACAAAGCCGCTTTGCTTTCCGCCGCGATGAGCCGATCCGCCCGAACCGACCTTTGTGTCCGAGACCCAGGCGACGGCCTTTTGCAGGCAGCCGTCACCGCGCGAGTCCATGGGGACCACGACCGAGTCGGCTCGGCGTTCGTCCAAGGTCTTGAGGAGGCGCGAAACATAGTCCGTCGGATACTGGCAATGGGCGTCACACCGCACCAGGACCTGCGCCGCAGCACCATAGACCTGTACGGCTAGATTGACCCCGGCACTCTGCAGCCGCTGCGGATTGCGCAACAGATGGACGCCGGCAAACTCCTTGACGAGCTGGCGGACAATGTCAGCCGTCCCATCGGTGCTGCCGCCATCTGCAACCACTATTGTGCGATCTTCATGAAGGCTGTCCCGCGCCAGGTTACGGACAACGGTTTCGATGTGGGAAGCCTCATTCAAGACCGGTACGACAATCAGGACTTTTCTGGTCACGGTTTAGCTACCATCTTGCGGTTTTTGCTCATTGCGTTAGCAGTTGCGGTATTGTTCTTTGATGCACGCCAACGGACGTGTCGACGGTCAGTTAAAACAATGGCCAACTCGTGACCTGTCGCTCTCTTGTTGCCTCGATCAGCGACCATGCCTTAAAATGGGCGATCTATTTGGGTGGATACCGTGTTGCGGATCGCCTGAAGATCGGCGTCAAACCTGACCGGAGCGATATGTGAAATTTGTTGTCGCCGTCTTCGCGTTGGTGCTCGCGGTATGTCATCCTGCATCGGCTGATCCGATGACACTTGATTTTTCATGGCACGGGGCACGCGGCTGTATCACACTTTTCCCAAATCCCGAGATCCGCCTGAGCAATGTTCCCGTGGGCGCCACGTCGATGTCACTCACACTGGCGCAAGGCGCCCGGGAAATGGGAGGCCAGGATGTTCCGGTTCCCCGTAACGGCGTTGTGCCGTTTGGGACGGTCCGGACATTTGGTCCTTGCAAACCTGGAATGTACGAATGGACCGCTCTGGCGAAATCATCGACAGGGCAGGTTCTGTCGGAAGCGCATCAAACGCGGTTCTATCCCGCGGATGACGCTGCCACGATGCAATAGTTTCATAGCAATACGCGCACCAAGGGCACCGCTCGCGGCTAATCCGACACGAGGGCCGGAGCGTATTTGTCGGTTTTGTCAAACGTTGCTGCCTAAATTCGATGTGACGAAAGTGTCGGGGCCTTGCAACTGCGTGTTCCCGGTTCCTGGGTCACGCTGCGGCTGCGCAGCTACGCATCGCCCCAACTCAGGCCACAATTGCTTTGCATAAGGACCACTGGAATTTGGAAGTCGGAGCGATAAAAAAAGAATTTGTAATGAGGAGTAAATGTTGGCGCGAAGGAGGCGAGTCCTTGTAACGGGCGGCGCCGGATTTTTGGGTTCGCACCTCTGCGAACGGCTGGCGACCGACGGAAACGAAGTACTGTGTGTCGATAATTTCTACACCGGCTCAAGGGATAATCTGGCTGGATTGCTTTCCAACCAAAAATTTGAGGTAATTCGGCACGACATCACATTTCCTCTCTATGTGGAAGTCGACGAGATATTCAATCTCGCTTGCCCAGCCAGCCCAATCCATTACCAGCACGATCCCGTCCAAACGACAAAAACGAGCGTGCATGGTTCAATCAACATGCTTGGGTTGGCCAAGAGGATACGCGCAAAGATTCTGCAGGCGTCGACTTCGGAAGTTTACGGTGATCCCGAGGTTCACCCGCAAGACGAAGCCTATTGGGGCAGGGTCAATCCGATCGGGCCGCGCTCGTGCTACGATGAGGGAAAGCGGTGCGCGGAAACACTGTTTTTCGACTATCGGCGGCAACACAAGCTTTCGATAAAGGTTGCCCGCATCTTCAATACTTACGGTCCACGTATGCGTCCCTATGACGGGCGCGTCGTTTCCAATTTCATTGTGCAGGCGCTAACAAATCAACCAATCACAATTTACGGTGACGGCAAGCAGACACGCTCATTCTGCTACGTCGATGACCTGATCGACGGTCTGGTCCGGCTGATGAACACATGCGATGACGTCGTCGGTCCCATGAATCTCGGCAATCCCGCTGAGATCACAATGCTTGAACTGGCCTCGATGATCGTGAACCTCACTGGATCCAGATCGGCTATCGAGTTCAAACCGCTTCCGATCGACGATCCCAAGCAACGCCAACCCAACATCAGGTTGGCCCAGGATTCGTTGGGATGGCACCCCGCCTTCTCGTTGCACGACGGCTTACGCAAGACCATTGCATATTTCGAGAGCCTAATGATTGCGCGGGGCGCGGAAGCGGCGATATGAAAAAGACTGTTCTTGTCACTGGTGGTGCCGGCTACGTCGGCTCGCATTGTTGCAAGGCGTTTGCGATGGCGGGCTGGAACGTCGTGACGCTCGACAATCTTTCGCGGGGCTGGCGTGATGCGGTGCGTTGGGGACCGCTGGTCGAGTGCGATATTCGTAATTCAGCCGGCGTACGCGCAGCACTAGAAACCTACAAGCCGGACCTCGTCGCGCACTTTGCGGCGCTGGCTTATGTCGGCGAATCCGTGGCTGATCCCGCCATTTACTACGATAATAACACGAGAGGAACGCTTGCCCTCTTGGATGCCATGCGAACGGCCGGCTGTTCGCGCGTGCTCTTTTCCAGCACTTGTGCAAGTTACGGAGTACCCAAGCACACCCCGATAGACGAAACGCATCCGCAGGCGCCGATTAATCCCTATGGATGGTCCAAAATGATTATCGAGCGTATGCTCGAGGACTTTGGTCGCGCGTACGAGATGTCGTCGGTTTCGTTGCGCTATTTCAACGCGGCGGGCTGTGATCCTGATGGCGAGATCGGCGAGCGCCACGAACCGGAGACGCATGCCATTCCGCTGGCGATCGAAGCGGTGCGCCGACCCGATCGGCCTTTCACCATTCTGGGAACGGACTTTCCGACGCCGGATGGCAGTGCAATTAGGGACTATATTCACGTCAATGACCTGGCGCAGGCGCACCTTCTGGCAGGTGACATGCTAGTGGCTCGAGGTGGTACTCATGTTTTCAATCTCGGTACGGGGGTTGGCACGAGTGTGCTCGAGCTAGTAGAGGCGGTGAAGCGCGTCTCCGGAAACGACCCGGTCGTCCGCCGCGGGCCACGCCGCTCAGGGGACCCGCCCACGCTCGTCGCGTCCTTTGCCAAAGCCAACAGGGAGCTCGGTTGGAGCCCGCGGCAATCCGAGATCGATTTCATTATCAAGACCGCACTCAGGTGGAGCGATCGCAATCCGCCGGCATGATTCCGCACGAAGATGATTGACACCTCATTCACAGGAATTGGATTGGGAAGAGGCGTGACGCATGTTTCCGTGACGTCGGCGTCCGATGTTGCGGAAACGACGTTGAGCGAGGGCATGACGGTGTTCTGGCGCGTCAACCAGCCGATCGGCCATGTGCTGATGCATGAAGGCCGGATAACGGACGCCAGGATTGATCATATCAACGACGGCTTTCTGTCAGCGGTCGACGCCAAAGTCCGAAGCCCGACGAAAGTGAGGCTCTCGGCGAGCGTGGTGATCTGCACGCGCGATCGTCCGGAGGAACTGAGCAAGTGCTTGTCGTCGTTGCCGCTGCAGACCCATCCTCCACGAGAAATCATTGTGGTGGACAACGCATCGCGCGATCGGAGGACGCGGGATGTCGCGTTGGCCGCGGCAGCAACTTATATTCGCGAGGATCGCCCCGGTCTGGATATTGCGCGCAATGCCGGCGCGCTCCAAGCGACCGGAGAGATTGTCGCCTATACGGACGACGATGTGCTGCTTCACCCGCGCTGGCTGGAGCAACTGACATGTGCGTTTGACTCTCCCGAGATCGGTGCAGTGACTGGGCTTGTGCTTCCCGCCGAGCTCGCGACCGAGGCGCAACGGCATTTCGAGACGTATTGGGGATTTGGCAAGGGCTATCGCGAACAGGATTACGACCGCGCAGTTTTCCGATCTCATCGCGGCCAGGTCCTCCCCGCGTGGGACATCGGCGCCGGAGCGAGCATGGCGTTCCGGCGCGAGGTGTTTCAGGCCGTCGGGCTCTTTGATGAGCGCCTGGACGTCGGTCAGGCCGGCTGCTCGGGCGACTCGGAGTACTGGTATCGATTGCTCGCGGGCGGCTACACGTGTCGTTATACTCCGGCGTCAGTCGCATTCCACTTTCACCGCAGGACAATGGATGGACTGGCCAGCCAGATCTATCACTACATGCGCGGTCATGCAGCCGCACTTTTGGTGCAGTATGAGCGAACCGGAATCTCGGCGAACCGACAGTTGGCCTACTATCACAAGCCGCGTTGGTATCTCTATCGGCTGCTCCGGAAAGCAATGGAAGGAGGGAGCAATCGCGACCGCTTCCTCAAAGAGGAGATGACGGGGTATCTCGCCGGATTGCTGTTCTATCATCGCCGAAGGTTTCGAAGATGACGGCCCATCCGCGTACGTCCGTCGTGATCGCCGCTCGCGATGCTGCAGATACCATTGCTGAAACCCTTGACAGCCTGCTCGCGCAGCGCGCCCTCGACTGGGAGGCTCTTGTCGTGGATGACGGTTCGACCGATGCCACGGCCGAGATCGTTGCTGAATATGCGGCGCGGGATTCCCGCTTTCGGGTTCTGCAGTCGGGCGGAGTAGGCGCTTCAGGTGCCCGCAATAAGGGAATTGCAAGCGCGCGCGGCGAACGAATACTGTTCCTTGACAGTGACGATTGGATTGATCGGTCCTTCCTTGCCCGGATGAATGACGCGCTGGATCTCGATCCTTCGGCGGTGGCTGCCTATTGCAACTGTTGCCGGGTCATGCCTGACGGCAGTGAATCTCCCGTTCGCTGCGATCCGGCCATCCAGGACAACGCCTTCGAGCGGTTCGCTCGTACGTGTGCCACGTTCATTCATGGCGTGCTCGTCTTGAGGAGCGCTGTCGCAAAGGTCGGTGGCTTTGAGACCAGCCTCCGCACGTGCGAAGATTGGGACCTGTGGCAACGGATCTCCCGCTGCGGCGGCAGGTGGATCCATGTCGACGAGAAATTGAGCTATTACCGGACAAGCGACCGTTCACTGACGCAGAATGTCAAACGGATGCTAGCCGACGCGCAGGTGGTCATTGCTCGCGGATTTTCGAGTGATGACCGCGTCAGCGATCCGGCGCCCACACATCGGGCGGGAGCATCAACTGCATATGGCAGCGCCGCGGCGGCGTACGCGTATTTCGCGCTCTGGTGTGCCGGATTTGAATGCGGCCGCAGGAACGCTAGCGATCCCTCGCTGGATACGCTCAGCGACATTCCAAAGACCGCGACATCGGCGGACGAAATCACTATCGTCCTGCTTGATGCCGTCATGGTTGGGTCAAGAACTGTGCCTGCCAGGCTGGCGGAACGGTGGTCGCAGTACGGGGAAGGCGTGACCAGCCTCATTTCAGCAATAGGTCGTGCATGGAACGACCCGGCGGCGGGGCGAAATTGCCAATACAGGTTCGAGCGGAAAGTGCTCGACCATGATGACCTTTCGGCGCCTAGGATTCTCACATTAACCCTCGGAACGCGCGTTGATCTTCGCCATATCAGCACCATCAGGCCTACCGAGACTGTTGATCGATTGTACGTCTATCTCTGCGACGGCCCTCGCATCCTGACGCTGGTCGATATTGGTGTTCTAGGCACGGTCGGCAGCCGCTTTTGGATGGCGCTGGCCGCCGGTGGCTTCGTTCATTTGCAGGTTAAAGACCACATCGGAACCCTTGTTCAGGCAAGGATCGCGCTCCACAAGGGGACTGGACGGCTTAGATCCTTCATGCGCGACGGCCGAAATACGCACCGGGCGAGGCTGCGCGAATTGAACTTGCGGGCTTCACGCCAGGCGCCACCGCTGGCCATTTCAAGTGTCCCCCATTCCAGCAGCCGGAATCGATGCGCCGAAAACTCTCAAGACACCGGGCGCAAGCAATTCTGGGAAGGTCTTTTCGAGCAGGAAGATCCTTGGAACTACGGTTCGCTGTATGAACAGGAAAAGTATAGCCGGCAACTGGAGCTCCTTCCGGACCAACCAGTGGATCACGCTCTGGAGCTTGCCTGTGCGGAGGGACATTTCACGCGGCAATTGGCTCCCAGGGTCAAGCGCCTCCAGGCTGCCGATATTTCGACCAAGGCGCTCGATCGCGCCCGTGGCCGATGCAATGGGCATCAGAATGTCGAGTTCTCTCAATTGGATTTGTCCGCCGATCCGCTCCCGCAAGACATCGATCTGATCGTCTGCTCCGAGGTCCTTTACTACCTCGATGACGAGGCTGAACTCCAATCGGTGGCGAAGCGACTGGTGCAGTCGTTACGTCCTGGCGGTTACCTTGTGGTTGGCCACGCCTTTGTGCTGAAGGATAACATGTCACGAACGGGTTTCGATTGGGAGAGTCCGTATGGGGCGGAGACGATCACGCGGATTATCCAGGGGATACCCGGACTTGCCCTGGAGAGATCGATCGAGACGGAGCTGTACCGCATCGATCGGTTCAGGCGGTTACTTCCAAGCGAAGCGCCCCCTGACACACAGGTGAAATGTGCGGCCGTCAACGCGCCGATCGAGGTCGAGGTTGCGCGCTCCATCGTGTGGGGTGGCGCCGTCGCGCGCCGGTTTGACGTCGCGCAATCCGAAAGGCGCACGCACGCTCCGATCTTGATGTACCACCGAGTTGCGGTTGAAGGACCGGGTGAACTGGCGCGGTACCGACTGGCTCCCGATGCGTTCCGGCAACAGATGCTGTGGCTTCGCCGCAATGGCTACCACACCATCAATTCGGATCAGCTCGCCTGGTTCGTGGCAAGCAATCATCCGTTCGTCGGCAGGCCGGTGCTGATCACCTTCGACGATGGGTACGAGGATTTTGGCGAGCATGCATGGCCGATCTTGCAGGCAAACGATTTCTCGGCAGAGGTGTTCGTTGCGACCGACTTCGTGGGAAAGCGGGCGGAGTGGGATGCTCCGTTCGGAGAGCCCGCTCCACTGCTCGACGCGGTCAGGATTGCCGGGCTTGCCGCGGAGGGCGTATCCTTTGGCAGCCATTTGGCGAGCCACCCGCGCAGCGAGGAACTTGCGACCTGGGCTCTCGCCGAGGAATTGACGCGATCTCGTGCACAGTTGGAACGATGGCTTGGGCGACCTGTAACGTCGCTTGCTGCGCCTTTTGGCTCCACAGATCAGCGGCTTGGAATTCTCGCAGCCGAATGCGGCTACAAGACCCTGTTCAATACGGTCAACCGGGCCGCCACACTAAGAGACAATTTGTTAGACCTGCCGCGGATTGAGATCAGAGGCGATTTTACGCTGGACACATTCGCGCGCTGCCTGGAGCAGTATCAATGAATATCGATGCGTTTCTGGTCAGTGTGGTTATTCCGGCCTTCAACGCCAGTGCAACGATCGACGAGACGCTTCGCAGCGTCAGATCCCAGTCGCACCGGGAGATGGAAATTATTGTCGTGGACGACGGCTCCACAGACGACACGGTCGCAGTTGTGCAGCGGCATCTGATTCAGGATTCTCGAGTAACAATCATAAAACAAAGTAATGCGGGGGTGGCGGCCGCTCGGAATGCGGGCTGGCAGGCGGCGCGCGCGGACTTCGTCGCGTTCATTGATGCCGATGATCTCTGGACGCCCTGCAAGATTGAACGACAGCTTCAGGCCTTGCTTGATGGAGGAGAACGGACTGGTCTTGTCTACAGCTGGTATGACTGGATCGATGCCGATAGTCGCGTAAGCGCCAGATCCGATCCCGTGTTTCATGCGGGCGAGGTGCTGGACTATCTGTGTCAGGGAAATTTCATCGGCAACGGCAGCTCGACACTGGTTCGCCGAGAAGCCCTCGTAGTTTCAAAAGGATTCGAGAGTGGACTCAGGGCATCGGGGGCAGAAGGCTGCGAAGATCTGCTGTTCTATTGCCGCGTCGCGGAAGCGTACCGTTTCGCGGTCGTGCCCGAGTACCAGATTGGATATCGCTACCTCCCGAACAACATGTCGAGCAACAAGACCCGGATGTTCCGGTCGTGGATGCTGGTCGCGGATGAGATTATGACGCGGCACCCCGAGCGCGCGCCGCTCCTCGACTTGGGCTTCAGAAACTATGCGCGTTGGTTGCTTCGGAGGGCCCTGACGAGTGGTCAGTTGTGGTACTTCGTTTCAATCTTTGGACTCCTTTTCAGACGGAATCCTTTGCTCGCGCTCAGGGTCGCCGTGCACGATGTGCCGCGGGATACTGTCTCGGAAATCCGGTGGAAATGGCGTCATCGGCGTCGCAGGGCGGTTCGACCCCCGGCTTCGTTGTTTGCCATCGGCGATCCCAGTCAATCGCTATGACACAGCACGCGAATAACGCACGAAGACCGAGAGCTGCTCGCCGCGCTGCATTGGTCGAAATGTTCCGGCTGCTCAGGCTTGCTCCGCTGCCCGGTTGGGTGACGCCCGCACTAATTGTCCTTGGCCTGGCTACATCGTTGGCGGAGACGGTCGGGATCACCCTCGTGCTCCTGTTCTTCTATTTCGCCATGGGGCAGGTGGAACTTGCAACATCGACCAGTGGCCTCCTGGGCGAATCGCTCCGATATGCGGCGAATTGGTTTCAGAGCTCGACCGAAACTGCTGTCGTTCTGCTCCTTCTCATCATTGCTCGCGGTGCTCTTTCCTTTATCAACACACTAATCAGTGCGCGTGTTGGAGAGAAGATCAATGAGGTCGCGCGCAACCGCGTTCATCTGCAGTATCTGTCAACTTCGTATTCGTTCTTCCAACGCCATGACGAAGCATATCTCATGGAGGTGTTGGGAACCGAGACATGGGTGATCTCCGGGGCATACGCGAGTCTTACCCGCATTATCGTGAGCTCGTGTTCGGTGTTTCTGTTCGCGTCCTTTCTGTTGGCGCTCTCAATCAAGGTAACCGTCCTCGCCCTCGTCGCCTCGATGATTGTGTCGGCCGGATTGCGGCATCTTTCGGTGCCCATGCAGCAGTTGGGTGCTGGCGTAAAGCTGGTTCATCAAAAGCTGGGTGAGCATATGCTGATGACTCTCCAGGGTATGCGCACGATCCGCGCGTATGGCCAGGAGGAGATTCACCAGAAACGGTTCGAGCAGGCCTCGACGCAGGCCCGACACGTCGCACTGCGGCTTGCGCGCCTAACCGCTATGATCTCGCCTCTGACGGAGGTGGGATATCTTGTCGTGCTGTTTCTCGTCATCGCGTTCGCCGATCTGTGGGGAATCGGTTTCGCGACGAGCCTGACCGCGGTCGCCTTGCTCTATCGATTGCAGCCGCATATGCGAGATCTGGAAGGGAACTTGCTTTATATGGCGCAGATCGAGCCCCAGCTTCGGTCCATCCGACACATGCTCTCGACAGATGACAAGGAATATCCGAAGGTTGGGCACGCGGCGGTGGCTAAACTGGAGGACGGCATCTCGTTTCGCAACGTGACGTTCCGCTATGATGCCGGTACGGAGCCCGCTCTTTTGGATGCTACGTTTGACATTCCGGCGGGGAAGACCACTGCGCTCATTGGAGCCAGCGGAGCGGGCAAGACCACGATCGTAAATCTGTTGTTACGACTGTATTCGGCCAACGAGGGTGACATACGGGTTGATGGCCGATCCATCGAAGACGTTCGTCGAACCGATTGGCTCGGCATGCTCGCGATTGCGGGCCAGGATGTCGACCTGGTCGAAGGCACGGTAATCGAGAACGTTCGGATGGCCAAGAACGACGCCTCCGAGGAAGAGGTTCGGCAGGCGCTGCGGGTCGCGGGCATTTCAGAGGTGGTCGAGGCCTTACCCGACAAATACGACACCTGGGTAGGACAGCATGGCCTGCGCTTCTCGGGCGGTCAGCGGCAGCGTCTTGGTCTTGCACGAGCGGTTGTGCGCAATCCAAAGTTCCTCATCCTCGACGAAGCGATGAGCGCGCTCGATCTGGCGCTTGAGGAGAGCATTCGACGCACTATCCAGCTGCAGTTTAAGAATCGAACCTTGTTGCTGATAACGCATCGCCTGGAGTCAGTCCGCGATGCGGACCACGTGGTGTGGATCGAAAACGGCCGGGTTCGCGCTGAGGGTCCTCCCGCGAAAGTCCTGGTGAGTCGAGGAGCGAGCGCAACAGGAATTTCGCAAGATGATGTGCTCACATATCGGATGCGGACTACGGTTCCCTAACGGAACCCAGCCTGTTCGGCGCTTTCCCAGTGAATGACGGGCCCTGCACTGAGCGTGCCTGTTGCAAAACAGCGCGGACTTCACACGAGCCCGTAGCATTACGGTGTCTCTGCAGAAATATCCAGCCGTCAGCCGATTCGCTCCTCATCTGTCAAATTGCGTCGAATCCATAAGGCTCTTTTGAACGCGCGCGTAGTTGTATGCCACGTAAAAGGAGCACGCAATCCATCATGGCCATTATCAATGGAAGCGCCGGTGCTGACGTTCTGTTTGGCGGTACCGGAAATGATGTTCTCACCGGAGGAGCAGGCAGCGATACTTTCGTCGTCTCCAAGGGGTACGGCTCCGATACCGTCACTGATTTTCAGGCGGGCTTCGGCGGCGATGTGTTGCGGTTGCAGAACTACGGCTTTGCGACGTTCGCTAGTTTCCTGGCGGCGGCCACCCAGGTGGGCTCCGATACGGTCGTAACGCTGTCGTCCACGGAAACCCTGACGCTGCAGAATGTCGCACTTTCGACCTTGGTTGCAAGCAATGTCGCGCTGGACAATCCGCTGCCGGCGAGCGGAACGGCATGGAACTGGGCGGGTACCGTCCCTGCGGGCGGCACGCTGACGACCGGGACGACAAATGACGGCATGCAGGCCGGCGGCACGGGCGTCACGCTGATCGGCGGAGCAGGGGACGACACCTACTATGTCTATGACCACAACACCAAGGTCGTCGAGCAGGCCGGAGAGGGTATCGACACGATCCGTGTCTGGAACGTCAACGGATACAGCCTCGTCAATGCGCCGAACGTCGAGAATCTTGTCCTGACGGATAGCGTTCCGTCTCCCGCCACCGGTAATGATCTCAACAACATCATTGTCGGCAATGCCGGCGACAACATGATCGACGGCGGGCGGGGCAACGATGTGCTGACCGGTGGGGCCGGTCGCGACACCTTTGTCGTGGGGGCGGGAAACGGCAACGACATCGTCACCGACTTTCAGGCGGGCGCCGGCGGGGACATTCTGCAACTCAACAACACGGGCTTCAAGACGGTCGCCGATGTTACGGCGGCCATGAAACAGGTGGGCACCGACCTTGTCCTGACGATCGCCGGCGGCGAAACCATAACGCTTGAAAGCACCAGTCTCCAGAATCTCACAGCCGCCAATATAAACATCGTCAGCCCCCTGACCGGACTGGTCCAGACCTTCAACGACGACTTCAACACGCTCTCGGCGGGCCAAGATCCGAGCCTGACCTGGCGCACAAGCTATGCCTGGAGCGGAGCCGCAGGATACGGGCTCGCCGGCGAACAGGAAGTGTATGTCGATCCCAGCTTTTCCGGGCTGCCGGCCACTCAGGCATCAACGTCGCTCGGGCTTAATCCGTTCTCGATTCAGAACGGTCACCTCGTCATCACGGCGCAACCGCTGCCTGCGAGCGCAACGCCTTATACGGGCAGTGCCATATTTTCGTCGGGCATGATCTCGACTCAAAACAGCTTTACCCAGACCTACGGCTATTTCGAGATGACGGCCACGCTGCCCAGCACAAGCGGCGCGTGGCCGGCGTTTTGGATGCTGCCCAGCACGGCCAACAACCTCAACACAGAAATCGATGTGCTCGAGGCCTTTGGTCAGAATATCGATCAGGCGCATTGGGCCATTCACTCACCCTATGCGCCTGCGACGAATGGGGGTTGGGCAAATACAGCCAACCTGACCACTGGAGAACACACGTTTGCGCTCAAATGGACGCCTTACGACCTGACGTTTTTCGTGGACGGGAAGGAGGTCGCACAGCAGGCCACCCCCGCCGACATGAATACGGCGATGTACATGATCGCCAATCTGGCGATGGGCGGGAGCTGGCCGGGCAACGCCGCTCCAGGATCGACGGCGACGATGTCCATCGATTCAATCAAAGCCTATCAATTGCCGGAGTATACGCTTGCAAACTACACCCTACTCACGAGTGTCGCACCGACCAACACGATCGCGGGAAGCGCGGCTGCAGACACGCTGAGCGGCACATCCGGTAGTGACTTGATCGGTGGTGCAGCAGGCGCCGATGTCATGACCGGCGGTGCCGGCGATGACACTTATGTCGTGACCGACTCCGGTGCGAAGGTTATCGAGGCCTATGGCGGAGGAATCGACACGGTCAACTCCTCGGTGACGTATACGCTTTCGAGCTACGTCGAAAATCTGACGCTCACCGGTCAGACGGTCATCAATGCCACGGGAAATATTCAGTCCAACATCATCATCGGCAGTTCCGCGGCGAACGTGATCACCGGCGGGCTCGGCAATGATATCCTGACCGGCGGCGGCGGCGCGGATACCTTCGTATTTAACTCCGGCGACGGTTCGGACATCATCACCGACTTCTCGCCGGGATCGGGCGCCGGACACGATGTTGTCCAGTTGAACGGCTTCGCCTTCACCTCATTCGCCGACGTTCAAGCGGCGATGAGCCAGGTCGGAAGCGACGTGTATCTGAAGCTGACGAGCCAGGATACCCTGGTGTTCCGCAACACAACGGTCTCGGCGTTTACCACCGACGACTTTCAGTTGCCTGCGACGCCGCCGGTCGGGGGGACGATCACATCGTGGATCAGCGGGAAAGCGAGCAGCCGCATGGTGTATGGCACCGCGGCGAACGACAAGCTCTCGGCGCTCAATATCGATGACACGCTCATCGGAGGGAACGGCGACGATATCTACGTCATCGGAAGCGCAAACCAGAAGATTGTCGAGAATCCCGGCGGCGGCATCGACAGTGTGGAGGCATGGACGTCGCACACGCTGTCCACGAACGTCGAAAACCTGACGTTGATGATGGGCGGGCTCGCGGGTGTCGGCAATCAAATGGCAAACCGTATGGTCGGTTCGAGCGGTGACGACGTCCTGGACGGCGCGGGCGGGAATGACTGGCTCTTCGGAGGAGCCGGAAACGATACGTTCATTTACAATGTAGGCAGCGGCAACGATACGGTCGCCGATTTCCACGCCTTCACGAGTGCGACTGCCGAGCACGACAAGCTGAGTCTGAAAGGTTACGACAGCGGCGCCTATTTGACCCACGTGAACGACGTGTGGACCGTTCACTACGCGGGTGGAGCGGATACGCTGCGCATTGCGGGCGTCACCAGCTTGACGTCGTCCGACTATTCATTCATCTCCGCGACGAATTCGCCGATTGCGATGACATCTATCGCCGTGCCGACGATCTCGGCGGTCAATGACAGTGGCTCGATCGTGTCGGGCCTCATCAATACAAAACATCTGGTCCTCACGGGTCGCGCGCAACCAGGTTTAACCGTCAAGGTTTTCGACGGGACAACTCAGATCGGCACGGCGATCGCCGACGGCAACGGTAACTGGAGCATGGCCACCGCAATGCTGGCCGAAGGCGGCCACACCTTTGCCGCCGCAGCAATGGACGGTGTCGGCAATCTCACCGCGCTCTCGGCCGGGGTGAATGTCACCATCGATACGATCGCACCGAACGTGCCCAAGCTCGCGTCGTTCTCGCCCGACAGCAACGTTGCCGGCGATGGCGTCACCAATGTCAACCACGTGAATTTGACTGGAGCCGCGGACGCCGGGAGCACGGTGCAGGTTTTCGACGGCGCGACGATGATCGGAACGGCGATCGTCGATACCAACGGGGCCTGGTCCTTTGCCGCCGCAACGTTGGCGGACGGTAATCACACCTTTACCGGCAAGACCGCGGACGCCGCCGGCAACGTCAGCGCTTCCTCCGGTGCGTTGAACGTCAGGGTCGATACGCGTGCCCCGGTTGCACCTATCCTGACCTCGGGCGCACCTGGAGCTTCGAGCGCGATAATCGTGTCCGGCACGGCAGAAGCCGGAAGCACTGTCCGGCTATACGAAGGCTCGACCTTGCTCGGAACGGGCGTCGCGGCGACGAGTGGGGCCTGGAGCGTTACCACCGGATGGCTCACCACAGGGCAACACAGCTTCACCGCCACCGCCACCGACATCGCCGGAAATTTGAGCCAGCTTTCGAACGCTTTCAACTCCGCCGTCGGTACGGTGATCGAAGCGGCCGGCACGACATCGCTTATCAAGTCGGGGGGCAACTTCTACTTTTCGACGGCCGGCTCATCGGTGATCTTGAAGAATGGCGGAGCGGCGGTGGTCGCGGGACAGCTTGGCTCATGGGTGCCAGTGGCCGCGGAAGCGTCGTCGAACGGCTATCTCGTCGCGTGGAAGATCCCCTCGACCGGCCAGTTCGCGGTCTGGAGCACCGACAGCAACGGCAATTTCGGGTCCAACTATCTGAACAAAGTGTCCGGCACCGACCCGGCTCTTGAGTCGAGCGAGACCCTTTTTCACCAGGATCTCAACGGCAATGGCGTGATCGGCGTTCAGGCCGCGGCGCCGACGTCACCCACGACAACAATTGCAGGGACGATAGTCGAGGCCGCCGGCTCGACCAGCCTGGTTGCAGTCGAAAAGAATTTCATGTTGGCCTCGATGGCCACCGGCACTGGGCCGACGTTGAAGTCTGGTGGTGTCGCGGTCGTGCCGGGACAGTTCGGCGTCTGGACGCCGATCGCGGTGGAGCAGACGTCGACCGGCTATGATGTGGCCTGGAAGATTCCGGCCACCGGCGAACTCTGTGTGTGGACCACGGATAGCAATGGCAACTATGTATCGAATCTGTTGAACAAGGTGTCCCCGACCGACCCTGCTCTTAAAGCGGTCGAGACGACTTTCTACCAGGACCTCAATGGCGATGGTGTAATCAATACGTCCTCGACCATCCTCAAGATCTCCGGAAATGTCGTATTGAATCTGGGCAATATGTCACAGGCCGCGACGGTCGACCCGGGCGCCACGCTTGAATTGTCCGGCGCCGCTTCCGGGTCGATCACCTTCACGGCGTCGACCGGCAATCTGGTGTTGGACCACGCGTCGCAATTTACGGGAACGCTCATCGGTCTGACGGGTGACGGCACTGCGTCGAATTCCAATCATATCGACCTGAAGGACATCGCGTACGGAGCGGGAACGTCGGCGTCATTTTCCGGCAATACAGCTGGTGGCGTGTTGACCGTGGTCGATGCTCAAAATCACACGGCACGTATCTCGCTTGTTGGCGACTACACCAACTCGACCTTCAATCTCTCGAGTGATGGATCCGGGGGCACGCTGGTCATCGATCCTCCGAAGGCCAGCTTTGATTCTTCGGCGCTTGCGCGGCCGCAGCCTCCCGTTACCGCACCGGCCGTCGCCCCCACGCGCCTGGAAGACGGTAGGTTCGTGTTCGAGCAGTCCGCTACCTCCAACGGACATGGCGTGATCAACGAGGCGTTTCATGAATCGGCCGGGGCAGCGCTCCTCCCGGCGACCACTTGCCCAGATGTTGACGCAGGCCTTGATCAGGTCCACGCCGTTCACGCAACAGCCCCGACCGATGGCCATCTGGCGGAGTTGCATGGTTTCATCCTTCGCTGAAACTCTTTGCCTTTTGAAAAACGTTACGCAGTACGCGTTTCGCAAGCTCCCGCTTCCGCGCGAAGAAGGTCATGGGGAGGAGATATGATACATAGGCAAGCGCCAGCAGCGTACCCAGCCCAGCAAAAGAGTTTCCATCCAGCGATGAGATAATCGAAATTCTTGTGACGGCCGCCGCAACGGCGCAACTGATCCAATGCGGGACAGTCGTCTTGACCAGGCTCCTAGTCGTCACCGGGCCATGACGACCGATCGACATCGTGTAAAGTGGCAGCACGACGGTGCAGTTCACCAGTGTATACGCCGCGGCGATCCCGATGGCGCCCCAGGGAAGACCGACGAGGAATGAGGCCACGTTGATCAAGGCGGTCCAAACGCCGAGCCTGAAGTACTCCTGGCCACGGCCTTGGCTGAGGAACAGCCAACTTCCGGTCGCGGTCGCGACCTGGATCAAGCCTGCAACGCCAAGCCAGGAAAAAATCGGGGCTGCACCCACCCAGTGCTCGCCAAGGAGAACTCTGAAGAGCGGCTCCGAGAGCAGGATGGCGAACACGATACCCGGCTGACATATGAGCATAACCATCGAAAGGGCATCGCTGTAGGTGCTCAGATATCTCTCGTTATCGAAACGAAGCCGCGAAAGCAGGGGGACAATCACTTGGCCGATTGGGTTGTGTAACTGGACGATCGGTAGCAGCAACAGCTTATAGGCCCGGTCATACAGGCCGAGTTCGTCGCTGCCTCGAAATTTGCCGATGAGAATGTTATCCGCATTTCTCGAGAGATAGTTGACCAGATTGAACCCCGATACTTGCAGGCCAAATCGCGCTATGTGCCGCGTCTCCCTGTCCAGGTGGGGATGTCCAGGACGATAGCCAGAATAGGCCCAGATCCCGACTGTCGAAATGACCGTGAGAACGAGCGTCGAGAGGTAAAGTGCCCAATAGTCTCTCAAGATGATTACGGCAACGATCCCTGCGACAACGGAAGCGGTTGTCGCGGCGACGTCCAGGATCGCCAGGGCTTTGAATCGGGAGTCCCTCGCAAGTAGCGCCGCCGGAACGGTCGGAAGGCCAGCAATGAAGCTTAGGCCGGCGATTGCGATCATGAGCTGTTGAAGCCTCGTATCGCCGTAAAACAGCGCAATCGGATGCGCGCTCAACGCCAGAACGATAGCAGATGCCGCGGAAGCAAGCACCGATAGCCAGAACAGCGCATCGATCTGGCCCTTGGCGATCTCCGTGCGTTGAATGATGGCCTGTCCAACGCCGACGTCCTTGATAAGCCCGAGGAACGTTGCAGCCGTCGCAGACATGGCCAGCAGGCCGAAATCGGACGGGGCAAGATTTTGCGTCGAGAATATCGTCAAGACAAAACCGGCCGACAGTTTCCAGGCCTGGGACCCGCCCGTTATGAGGATGTTGGTTACGGCCCGTGACTTGCTGTCTTTGTCCAACGAGCTCACCCCAGCGATCTCAAACAGTTCTTGCGCGGTGTTGGGCCTGCCAGCAAATGCCGCGGGAAATCCAGCGCACTGAACGATGGCGGTTCCGATCGTCTCCGGCTTTTAGCTCGGGCTTGACACGAACGGAAGACTTGATCGGGCAAGATGCGATCGGCGGACCCGGGCGAATCTGGGCGAACTGACTTCAAACGACGGCCTGACCGTCACCAATGTCGATGTGAGACTTGCGGTCACATCAATGCCCGCAGTTTGTCATAATTCAATTCGCCGTGCTGAGGTTCCCGCGAGATGATTTTGTTGGCACTCACACCGGGAAGGGCGAACTGCGCTTTGCGATGCTTGCAGACGGCTGGTGATTCTATAATGTTCGGTTGATCTCGATTGCTCCGGAGGTCCGAGACGGGATGACGTTGTATACCGTTGCATCACAGCAAAGAGCGCGGTCTGGCGTCTCGTCGCTCGCGGGACCTCTCTTCCTCCTTGCAGTAGCCGTCATTCTTTCTGCGATATCGCGGCGCGCCGTCACGCATCTCGCGCGTTGGTCTGACATTTACGCCTTGGTGCTGGTTTGCTTGGCATTTGCCGGTGCGCTCGCCTTCAGCTCCATTCGCTACCGTGATTTCTCGCCGCCATTGCGGATCACCGCCTTCGCGATCGGAATGACGATTTTCGTGCAGTTGCTGTTCGATTCATTGGGGCCGTTCGCAGGGCCCCCTAACATCCTGTTCGGTTCGAGCGACAAGATCCTGTTCTTTCGCTACGGCGCAGTGCTTGCGGTTGTGGCGGGAATAGCCGCGATCTTGCGTCCTTCATTTCTGGTGCCGCTGTTCTACTTCTATCATGCATGGCGCGAAATGGTGAGCGTCGTGTCCGGCATCTTTGTGACTGAGACCGATTATCTCGGCATGCTCGACATCGGTAACTTCGCCGTCCTTGGCGTGCTCGGCACGATCGTCCTCACCAGCGCCTGGGCGATGGATCGCGTGCCGTGGCTGCGAACAGTGTTCGCTTCCGCAGACAACGTGAAGCAGCTTCGCGATCGCGCCTATGGCTTGATCTGGGCGTGCGCCGTCGGAGCGCATCTTGGCAGCTATTTCTGGTCGGGTATCTCAAAGCTGCAGGCCGGCGGCGAGAAGCCATGGACCTGGCTGCTCGCAAATCCCACGCAGATCTCGATCCTGATGGGGCTCGAGCGCGGCGACGCCCCGCTCGGCCTGTGGCCGGGCGCGTTGCAGACGATCTGGGACGCGATCGCCAGCAACCAGCTGATCTTCAATGTCTTCGTGCTGGGTGCCCAGCTCCTGTCGCCGCTGGCTGCAATCTCGACGCGCGCGCTGTCGTTCTTCTGCCTCTTGTTCGACATCTTCCACATCGGCGTGTACTTCACGCTCGGGGCTCTGTTCTTCTTCTGGATTGCGCTCAACCTGTTCATCGTAGCCGCGGCGCGCACGCTGCCGCGTGATGGATTCACCCCGGCGATGAAGGTTGTGATGGTCGTAACTGTCATCTGCGGCCGTTTCTTCTTCTACACCAACTACCTCGGATGGCTGGACGGGCCGAAGCTGGCGAGCCCTCGGCTTTTCGTCGAGACCCGGGATGGTCGCCAGATTCTCGCGCCTTCCACGTATTTCGGCATCTACTCTTACATGATCGGGACCGGAACCATGTACATCCCTGAGAATCATTTCCGGGCTCGCGTTGGCGGCAACAACCACGATCTTGCGACTTGGCACGACGCGACCACCTGTGGCCCGGAGGTCCTTCCGCGTCAGGACACAGGCGTAGCGATGGCGGCCGTGGAAAAGTTAGTCCGCGAGACGGATCGCTTTTTTCGTTTCTATCCATGGGTGAAGGACAACAACAGCTTTTATGCCTATCCGCACCACATGTTGTCCAATCCTTGGCTGTACAGCGAATTTAATAAGCTGAGAATAGACGATATCGTCGCCTATCACTATGTGGTGGATTCAGTATGTCTAGGGCTGGCGGACGGCAAGCTTGTACGCGACGTTCGAAAGCGAACGGATTACCGAATTGACCCATAGCGATGACGAGATCTGGGTTGTTTATGACGGCGAATGCCCGTTTTGCAGCCGCTACGTTCTGCTGTACGAGTTGCGGGAGCGTGGGCAGCGCGTTCACCTGATCGATGCGCGTTCGGAGCATCCAATCGTACGCGATATCCGCGCGCGCAACCTCGATCTCAACGAAGGCATGGTGGTTTTCCGGCGTGGGCAGCACTACTATGGGGCCGATGCAATGCATCTGCTTGCAACACTTGCCGGGGAGACGACAGTCTTCAATCGCCTTAATCGCCTCGTGTTCTCGCGGCCGCGCCTTGCAAGGATACTTTATCCGGCGCTGGTGCGCGGAAGGAAGCTTCTCCTTCGGCTTCTCGGCCGCAAGCTGATCGATGATGAAATCAAGGTTCCAGAACAGCGGATACGGGGCGATCCTTCCGACGAACACGTCAAGCACAACGGCAGGTTCCGTTGACCCGTTGAAGGAAGTCTCCACCGTACCTCCCTGTATAAGGGGTTATCGCGTTGCGGCCTGGTAGGCTGGGGAGAAACTCATCAGGCCGCAACGGACAAGATCGTCTGATGATTGGTAGATCAAGCTTTTCGGATAGATGAGCTCGAATGACCGACCTTGATCGAGTCGCTCTGCGTAGCGTTTATACTCGACCGATCCGAGATAGTAATTCCCTTCACGTATCGCGATTGCAACCTTATCGGTGAAGTCGTGGAGGAATTTGAAGTGGAGCAGGGCGCCTGTGACGTCGCCCGCCTTGCCTGGTGGGGCCATCACGTGACCGGCGGCGATATAGCGACGGCCGGGCAACCAGCGCGCGAGCGGCACTTTAGTGAGCAGCGGTGGCTGCCAGCGCGTGATGTCAACTGCAGGCAGCAGCCGAGCCAGCCCGTATGGCTCAAGCAGCTGCGAAAGTGCGTCGTAAAAAGCGATTTTGGGCGGCATCGGTTCATTATAAAACAGCCTCGCTCGCGCACCGCCCACCAGATAGTTGGTCGGAAAGCCGCGCCGACGGCGCTTCACATAGGTGTCTGAATCGAAGTAAGGACAGAAAGCTACGAGGCTCTCACCGGCACGATAACGATCGGGGCCGCCGAGCCAGCGTGGATACATATCGACCATCTCAGCGGTCATGCAATCGGCGCCAGTGCTCTCCAAATAACGGCACAGCGAGCGAAGATCAAAAGTTTCGCAGCCGGGATAGACAAAGAGTTCGTCTGCGTCGAGCGTCAGCGCCCACCGTCCCGGCGCGAATCGGTTGAGCAAGGCGCTGGTCCAGCGCGCGCCACCACGGGATTCTGAAAAGGGCTCGCGAATCTCGAACACATGAACATCGGGCTGATCGAGCAGGAATGCTCTCGTGCCATCATCCGAACGGTCATCGATCGCAAGGAAACGTCCAACCCCGAGACGGCGATGATGGCGCAGGAAATCGGGTAACCGCAGCATTTCATTGCGGAGCTTGCCGACCGCCACGATCTCATCGGCGCTGAAGTCGAGCGGCCGGTTATCAATCCGGTGAATAACTGGATCGGGACGCCGCTTTGCCCGTGGTAGCAACGTTAAAAGAGAGAGAGCCGCTTGCCCCCTTCCGATCGACCCTTGTTCCGCGTTCCGCGCGACCTGGCCGCCCGTCGCTGCTCGCGCCAGCAATTTCATTTTAGATATTCCACCAACCAATCACATCCGCATTATCTGCAGTAAAGACGGCGAATATAGGTGTTTTGGACGATCACGACGTCCCACGGGTTGGATCCAACCGCATAGCGAGACACAAATGTGCGCTTCTTCGCAATCAAGGAATATCGGCCGGCGACTTAGCGTCGGTTCCAAATAGAGTGCATTGTTCCCAAACGTCTTGAGCGTAGGCGTCGAGCCTCTGCGCGACGAGCTTTCTTCACGGGCTAGCTTGTTGGGAATTCGGGTCGTCCAGAAGCATTGGCCCCGGTCGACTTTGTGCAACACCGCCATTCGGCTGAAGTTTCAAGGCGCCGAAATCGAGGTCAACGGAAGTAGTCTCCGCCACGCATTCACAGGCGTATTCAGTTAACTGTAGGAGGAACTTTCCGCTGAGTAGATTAGAGTTATGGCCGACGGCTTCCGCAGAGCACCAATCGTGGACGGGGTCGTGCCGCGCAAACGAAGCGCTCACAAGCACACCGGCAGGAACGCGGCCCTGGGGGGCAATTAAGCAGGTGCTCTTGTACAGGAGGATGTCACAATGCACGGACGCGACCACATCCTCGCCGACTGCTCATGATAGGGCCCTGACACTAGACGGCGATTTGCGATTCAGGCATCTGCGGTGATGCCTCCGACTGCACCTGGTCGAGCACCGAGAGGTTCGCGATGAGCAGATAGATCAACAGGCTCGCGCAATAGACGACTTGCAAAATTACCGCGCTGGCGACGAACGCGATCGCGCCCGTGGCGAAACCCTGCTCAAGCCCCAAATACCACGCGGCAACCAGGATCAGGGCGGTTGCCGGAATAAGGGCGTATGCGCGAATAAAACGTCCCAGAAAAGCACCTACCACGGCGCTTGCGATCATCAGCACGAGCAAAATCTGCCCTCCCGCTCTTGCACCAGAGATGTTCCGGACGCACGATCGGCCGTATTGTAGCCACGAAATCGCTAAAAACATACCCCTTTCGCGCGGTCGTGGCCAGTCTTTGCTGCCCGTGCCGCTGCGCTGCGAGCGGGCGGGCGTTCTGTCCTGGAACGTGCTCGGTCGTCGATCCCGTCACTTGAAACCCTCTTCTGCCGAAAATTTGGTGTTTTTCGGTTCCAGGGGGCTATTTTCTATCTGGGTGGTCGACAATAGACTCGCAAATAGGAGCTTGGTCCTAGCTCCTCTGCCCTTTCCGTAGCAGGAGCCCGACTAGCTCTTCGAGGCTCTGCTCAATGTCTCCGGACTGGAAAGCTCTGGTATCGGGCTCAGACGAATGCGGCTCGATCAGGCGCAAATTTGCCCCGGCAGGCGCGGCCGGTTTCACTGGCTTCGGCTCCGAAATGGCCACGGGCTTAAACGACTGAGGCATGTCATAATTCGTCTGCTCAGTGATTGCAGGTTGAGGTGTGGCGCGTCGCGCCCTGGTACTCTTATCCGAAGATGGTTGCCTGGTTCTGAGCGAGCTATGCGGGATTTTGGGTGACGAGGCGATCAGGCGGCGTGGTTTTCCGGCACTTGGATGACCTCGATGCCGTTTTCGAATCTGACACCTGCGATGACCTTCGGCAACTGATTTGTGCCTTTCAGCCGCCGCCAGGTCTTTGATGCGGCGCAGAGCAGCTTGAACACCATCAACTTGGCAGTCGTTGACGATAACGAACCTTTCGTGCGCACCGTTCTGTGCCGGACCGTCGCGAACACGCTTTCGATGGGATTCGTCGTCCGCAAGTGGTCCCAATGCTCGGCGGGGAATTCGTAGAACGCAAGCATTGCGTCGCGATCTTTCGTCAGGCACTCGACCGCCTTGTCGTACTTCGCTCCGTATTTCTCGGCAAAGACATCGATCGCCACTTCGGCCGAAGCTCGGTTGGACGCCAAATAGACCTCGCGCAGATCCTTCTTCATGCTGGCCTGTACCGACACTGCGACTTTGTTCAAGATATTCGCGGTTTTGTGCACCCAGCACCGCTGATGTCGCGTGGCGGGAAAGACCTCGTCGAGCGCCTTCCAGAAGCCGAGCGCGCCGTCACCGACGGCGATTTCCGGGGCGATCTTCAGCCCACGGGTTTTCGCCTCGACGAGCAGTTCGTGCCAGCTCTGCGTGCTCTCGCGCACGCCGACCTGGAAGCCGATGAGTTCCTTCTTGCCTTCCGGCGTCGCGCCGATCAGCACCAGCATGCATTCGCTGTGGTCTTCCATGCGAGCCTGCAGGAAGACGCCGTCCGCCCACACGTATACGTACCGGCGCGCCGACAGATCGCGCTTCTGCCAACGCTCGTACTCGAGCTGCCACTCCGTCGTCAGTCTGGAAACCACCGCCGGAGAAAGATTCGGCGCATCCTTGCCCAGGAGCGCCGCCAGCGCCTCCTGGAAGTCGCCCGTCGAGATGCCTCGCAGGTACAGAACCGGCAAAAGTGCATCCAAGCTCTTCGTGCGCCGTGCCCACAACGGCAGGATCGCCGAGGTGAAGCGGATCCGCTCGCCATCGCTGGTCACCGCGCGATCGCGAATCTTTACCCGGGCGACTTCGACGGCGCCGATCCCCGTCTGGATCGTCCGCACTGGACCATGGCCGTGCCGCACGAGGCGGTCGCGGCCATCGGGAAGCTTCAAGCCCTTCATCGCGGCGAGAAACGCCTCGGCTTCCATCTCGACAGCCTGCGCAAGCAGCTGCCGAGCACCAGATCGCAAAATATTCGTCAGTGGATCGTCGATCTCATCGGGCTGACGCAGTGGGACAATGTTGCTATGCTCGTTCATGGCGTATCGCTCTCCTTGAGGTTCTGGCAGGCTCGACACCCGCCTCGATACGCCGCCTATCTCATTCCGTCATCACCCAGTTTCCCGCATAGCTCGTTCTGAGCTCGGGCGAAACGTAGGGCTGCAAGTGCAAGTACTCGGCGTGCCGCCTCCGAGAGACTAGCTCGCGCGTGCCGTAGCCGGCCGCGAAGCCAATGGCGAGCAGAACAAATATGACGAGGAGACCCACCATCAAACTATAATTCCTCGCTCATAATTCTGCCTCAGAGTCAGCCTGCTGCCGTCTATATCCTGTAGTTGATAGATGCCGTAATTGACGATTTGAAGGCACGTCTGTCGCCGCATTCGTGTTGGGTCTGCGCTTGCCTGAATCCCTCCCAACGAGTCGTGAGGTGTTTGCGATACAAGCTGTTAGCTGTACTCTTTTGATCCGGTGAGGCTCCTAGTTGCTGTGAACGCGCCGCCAGTTTGGCATCGCGCGTGTCGAGAGTGATGCGACAGCCACAGATCGCTCAACGTGAAGCATCGCAATAGGCAACCACGAATACCGAGATCCCGTCTTGTCGTTACAATCTGCAGATTCCATCACCACAGCCGATAACCGCGCGCATAAGATCGGGGCCGTCAACGGTTTGCGCGGACTCGCCATCATGATGGTGATTCTCTTTCACTTGCTTGTTCCGTTCACATCCACCGCGCCGGCGTTTCCTGGCGAACTTGATCCGAATGGTTTCCTAGCCATTGTCGCGAAGCACGGCTTCTTGGGTGTAAATATCTTTTTTGTGCTCTCCGGATTTGTTCTGTATCTGCCCTATCGCACAAAGAAGCGAGCCATCAATCGGCTCGCCGACTTCACGCATTTCTATTGGCATCGCGCAGCCCGGTTGCTTCCACTTTACTATACGGTTGTCCTCGTGACGGTTGCCCTCCATGCCAAATCGCCCGCTGGATCGCATGCGTGGTATCTGGAGCTCGGCGGACTGCTATCTACGCTTTTCATTTTTGTGCCGCACGGGTTTATGCCCCCCTCCAATCCTGTATTGTGGTCCGTAGGCGTTGAAATCTGGTTCAGCCTCTTGTTTCCGCTGCTGATTCTTCTGATCGCGCGCTTAGGCCTTCGAAGGTTGTTGCTGTTGAGCGTCGTCATCTGCTCAACTTTCGTGACGGTCGGGCACCTTATCGCGGTGGATCGGATTGGAATGTTTCGCCCGTTTGTGGGCGGGATATTTGGATCGTGTTACCAGTTCATATTCGGAATGTTGGTTTGCGATCTCTACGCTAAGTCCAGGGACAGCGTTTCACTCAAGAGATTTCAGTCGCGCGGGCTGCTGCCCGGACTGCTGCTGATGATTGCCGCTATATATCTCAAGGATAACGGCCCCTGGCCCGTCAGCATTCACTACGCCACGGTCTTTTGCGCTGGGTTTTCGATGGTGTTGCTGGCGGTCTTATGCGGGGCATGGTCCGCAAATCGCTTGTTCGAGGCGTGGGCACTTCAAGTCGTCGGATGCATGTGCTACAGTATTTATGCGTGGCATTCGATCATTATGGTTGAAATGATTCCACCCGATACATCTCCGTTGCAAGACACGCTTCGACTTTCATTTCCGTATCTTGCAATAACGATCCTGCTAAGCGTCCTGAGCTATCGATATATCGAATTTGGCCATCGGGGCGATTGGCGGTCGTTGTTCCTGTTGCGCACCCCCAATCTCGACGAGCTCTCCGACAAGGAGGTATCGCGTCATGCTGAGTCGAAGCCGGTTGCATCGTCCTGAGTGGACACTCTGCTGCGACATTTGGTGCGGATCGAAGGTATGTTCGGTGCCCGAGCGCGCGCCTGCGCTTCGGTCTTATGGCGAGTCCAGAGCGTTGCGGACCTCGGCGGCTTTTTTTGTATTCGGCCTGGCGCGATTGCTCTAAAGGCAGGGCGTCCTCACCTAGGCGACGATCGGGAAGCCCCGGCGTCGAGTTGACGAGAGCTGGCTCGCGCCCGCCGAGATTGTCTTCTGTTGCTGTGGCCACGCCTATCATGCCTTCTCCGAACCTTGCAGCCGGGGCCAGCAGCAGCGGGAGCGGTACCAACCCGTGATCATCGAATCGAAGCAATCGGGGGAACTGCTGCGCCGCGTAATGGTCGGTCACGGAGGGAAGCGCTCAGGCTTCGGGCGTGAAGGAATGGGTTCGCTTAGGATGGCGTGGCGCGAGCCACGGCCGGAACTAGCCTCCCACAAGTCCAGTGCTGCCTGTAATGGTGTGATCTGGAGGTTTGCCCACCAGGCGCGTTCATTGCCGTATCGATGCAATTCTTGGTGATGGAGGCGACATAGCGGCACCGTAAACTCGTCGCTGACCTTGCGCCCAAGAGTGCTTGGCTGAGCGAATTTCAGATGATGAGCATCGCAAGGGGTTTGTTGGCAAACGAGGCAGGGCTGCTCTCGGACAAACATCAGGTGGGCCTTGCTGCGCTTACGGAGCAGCTCTCTGGGATAGGCAAGCCCGGCCTCCTGCGGCGGCAGCGACGGGGTCGGGCTGGCAGCCGCATCCAGAAGCAGCTTCCCAGACATTCCGGGATCTGGCTCGAGGACGCCGGGTGCGGAGCTGAAAACGCGCTCGAGCTTGGTTTGATAGGCGGCCTCAACTGCCCGAGCATCCATCTCCAGGAGAGTGTTCTTGAGCGGAAGGCTGACCTTTGCCCAAGCGAGGAGCTCCTCGCTTGCCCGCAGAGCTTCGAGTTGGTTCAACAGATACTCTCGGAGCTCAGCGGATCGCTTCGGCTGTAGGATCGGGGCACGGTTGAGAACGCCCTTTGCGGGCTTGGTGGCTGCGCCAACAGGTGCCTGCGGCTCCGCCCCTGCTCCGGCCGGCGCGTCAGGGGCATCCAGATCATCCTCTCCCGCGATCCCGACCAGCGCGAACAACGCATAGCGTCTTGCATAAGTGAGGGCTGCGCCCATCCGGTGTGGTGCCTCGACATCCTTGGCGGCGCAGACCGGCCACTCCGACGCGATCCACTCGCCGGAGGAATGGGCCAGCAAGGTGGTGAGGTGGATCTGCGCCGTGGCCGCCTCGATCCGAGTCGTCTGGATGGTGGCGATCTCCTGCTGGCTCAGGGTCTTGCGAACGATCTCTAGACCGGAGGCAAGGGAGGCGTAACGGAAAGTGCGATCGTCCTCGCGCGGAAACGGCGAGCGCATGATCGCCGTCATGGTCTTCTCCGGATTGGTCAGCTCGGCTTGTGCGCGCGCAAGCGCAGCAGCAATGACCCCAATCCGCTCACTGGATTGGTGCATGGCCGCTCTCCATAGGTTGCGTCTCGAAGCTGATCGCGCCCGACTTGGATCGCTTGGCCCTGATCCCGTGGCCTACGGCTTCCTTGGCATCCTCCGGCATGAGCTTCTTTAGTTCTGACTTGGCGAGTTCATGCTCTCCGTGCGCCTCTCTGGTTTGAAGATAGGTCGCAGCTAGCTGGGCCCAATGGTTGGAGGAGGACATGTCCACGACTTTAACAGCCTCAAGCCGAGGCCGTGGGGCCTCAATGTTGAACAGAGCCGGCGGCTCTCCGCTCTGAACGCAACGCCAGAATTTTTTCTCGGCCGTCAGCAAAAGGTGCTGATAGAGTGGATCGGCGTCGATCTTGATCTCCACCCATTTGCCGCCGCCGGTGATGATTGAGAGTACAGCGGTGCGGGCTGCGACAACCCACATGTTGTGCTGCAGCTGAGCCATGTGTTTCTCGGCTGCCTCTTCCTCGCTGAAATTCCAAGGCAGCATGAATTTGGCTTCGAACACAGCTCCCGTCTGCTGAACGCGGCCGTCCAAAGTGGCGGCCATCCATCGATGCACTGGATGAAATATCCGACGCTGCAGGTCTATGACCCCTTGGCCGGTGTTGATCTCGTACCAATACAGATTCAGTTGTTCTGTTGCTGTGCCCAGCTGGACTAAGAGATTTTTTGAAAGATCATCGGGCTCGACCTCCCCCCGCTTTTCTTTCCAGAGCCGCAACAAGGCGAGATCGTCGTTGCCCATGATAATTCGTGCGTCAGAGCCGCCGAGAAAGGTTCGACGATCGGGATCAGTTTTTGCAAACATTCGCGAATCCATGCTTACTAGACCACACCAAAAAGGCGTTTTTAACGCTATGTGGAATGAAAAATATCATTTGGAATGAAAAAGTCAATCGCCGATCCTCTAACGAGTGCGCAGCTGCGCGCAGGACGCGCGTTAATCCGCTGGAGTGCGGAGGACTTGGCTCGTGCCTCCTCGGTGGGCTTGACCACAATACGCCGTGCCGAATTGACGGATAATGAGACTTCGATGACTGCGGCGAATAACCTTGCAGTCCGCGGAGCTTTGGAGGCGGCAGGCGTCGAATTCATTGACGCAAACGGCGGCGGACCCGGTGTTCGTCTGCGCAAGTCTAAACCCGAAGCCGGAGCGAGCGAAGATCCAAACGACCACCAGCCCTCGCGCGCTTAAGGCTATGCTGAAGCCGGTCTGGTTCTGAACATTTATCGGTGAAGTAAAGGTCTATTCGAGTAGCAACGAGCGGTGACGTCTTGATAGCGGCAGATCGGGGTCGAACAGGCGCCGCAGCAGGCCGCCTCGCCTCTAAACGAAGACGAGGAGTTGTGTGGTCGCCAAAAGCGACGAAACCTTTAGACTTCTTCTTGCTCCGGAATGCCAGCGTGCATTTTTGCGAGCATCCGCTCCAGAATCGGAACCTCGTCGTCCTCGAGTTTTGTCAGATCGACCGAGGGATCTTTCTGGCGACGATCGAACATGCCGCAATGTAACCCCACCTCGAGCACCACCTTGGCGGCGCGATCGTTGCCCTGCAACGCCTTTTCGGCTTGCGTCAGAAGAATGGCGCCAAACAGCGAGATCCGTTCGCTCTTCGGCCCCTTGCGAAGTACCCGGGTTGCGCTCAAGATTACTCGAGCCTCAGTTCGAATGTCTTTTTCGGTCATGCTCGGTCTCCAATGCGCGCCTACACAGGCGCGCGGCGATGGGGTGAAGCCTGCAAATGGAGTCTTCCCGCATACCGCATCGCGATGGTGAGAAGGACTCGCTGTCGTTACGAATTAATGCATCGAGCGGCTTTAAGGTTGGTCGGCGTCGCCGGACCACCGCCTCACGGACATCGCCCGCGGCCCGCTCCTCAAGAGCACGACGCACAATATTGAAACGCGAGCTTTTTTCAAACATATAGTTTGCGGCGCCGACAGGGATTCTCAGACGAGCCGCTGTTCGAAGCTTGTTGAAAAGAGTTGGTAGTTGAGCCATAATTAAAGTGCGGCGACGACGTCGCGCGCAGTGTCTCGGGATCCGAGGCAACGAAGTTCGGGCGGACCGCAGGACTTCGACTCTCTAAATAGCTCATCTTTATTTGGCCGGTGCAGAATCGCCGGCCGCCAACCGCGTGCGCCTCCAGCTCCACGGCCGAGCGGAGGTGAGGGCAAGTTATTGCCATCTTGGCCGATAAGATCGGAGCATCCCATGGTCCCGCGGTATCCCAGCAAGCAATTCAACCTTTCGATCTTGCAGGGTTCGCTGCTCATCACAGAGTCAACGGAAGCGTACGCCTGCCTGGAACAGGAATTGGCACGCGAGATACAACCCAAGAACATCGTCGAGAAAATCTTCCTTGCCGATGTTGCGGCGTGCTTTTGGGAGATGATGCGGCTGCGACGATGCAGGGACCACGTCATCAACTTTGCTTTTGGGCCGGCAATTTCCGAGGTCTTGGATCGTGTTCTGGGCCTACCCGAGACTGCTGTCGAGTGCGAAGCGCGTGCCGCACTCGAACGCGAGTGGTTCACCAAGCGGGAGGCGCGGCGCGAGGTTGCAAAGCGGCTCGCCGCGTTTCAGCTCGACGAAGGGGCTATTGAAGCTGCCGCGATTAGCAGCCAAGCCGATCAGCTCGAAAGGCTAGATCGGATGATTTCAGCGCAACAGGCACGCCTGCATCGCGCTTTTGACGCGCTAGCGGACTATCGAGAGGCTTTCGCTGTTCGGGTCCGGACGGCGGTGGAGCGAGCGACGGACCAATCTGGGCTCGCGCAGCTTCCTGCTCGCCAGAAAGCGGGGTGATCATGGCGAGCCAAAGTCAGATCGCAGCCAATCGGCAAAATGCTAGAAAGAGCACCGGGCCGCGCTCTCGCGGGGGGAAGAAACGCTCCAGCGGAAACGCGCTCAGGCACGGGCTATCCATTTCGTTCCGGGCCACCGCAGTGCAGGCCAAAGCGATTGAGAAGCTCGCCCAGCAGATGGCTGGCCCAAGGCCTGACCGCATTGCCCTTGGGTTGGCCCGGGCCGCGGCGAGCGCCGCCTTCGACCTCGCCCGCGTCCGTCAAGTCAGAACACAGCTGATAAAGGGCGTATCGGCGCTGGGATCTGTCGATCCGCCGCCAAACTTCACCTCACGAAGAGGCGGCTTGGACTACCTCAAGCTCGCGCTGCGAAGTAGCGTTTCGCCTCCGGCACGATCCGACCCGTGGGCGGCGATGCCCTCTGAAGAGGTCGCCCGCGATGCCGAAGCTGTACGCCGGGCGCTGCCTGAACTCGCTAAGTTGGACCGTTATGAGACTCGTGCCATCAACCGGCGCGATCGCGCAATTCGGGCGATGATCAGTTCATGGGCGTGGCGAAATGCTATCTAAAAATGTTATTATTATTAATACATTTTCAAGTAGAGCGTCAAATCGATCTGCAGAACGAAGCCAAATTCTTCGTTTGGTTTCAGCGCCCTGCACAAACGAGGGATGTCGCGCATGAGCGATGACACCCATACCCTTCGCAGCGGCGCTCTCACCGCGGCCGTCAAGGCGCACGGCGCCGAGCTGTGCTCGCTGAAGGACGGGGACGGCATCGAATACCTCTGGCAGGCCGGGCCGGAATGGCCGCGCCATGCGCCGCTGCTGTTTCCGATCGTCGGGCGCCTCGCCAATGACGAATTGCGGCACCGGGGCAAGACGTATCGGATGACCCAGCACGGCTTTGCGCGCGACAGCCGCTTTGCGTGGGGGGAGCGGGCCGAGAGCCGCTGCACGCTGGTGCTCGAGGACAGCGAGGCGACGCGCACGCTCTATCCGTTCGCGTTCCGCCTGTCGGCCGCCTATGCCATCGACGAGTCCGGCCTCGACCTCACGCTCACCATCGCCAACACCGGCAAGGAGACCTTGCCGGCTTCGATCGGTGGCCATCCCGCCTTCAACTGGCCGCTCCGATCCGGGCTGGCGAAAGAGAGCTACGCCCTGTCTTTTGCGCATGCGGAATTGTCTCCGGTCCGCCGTCTCGATGGCGGATTGCTGCGCGCTGCGGCAGAGCCTGGTCCCGTCAAGGGCACGGTGCTTCCCTTGTCCGAATCCCTGTTCGTCGATGATGCCATCATCTTCGACCGCATCGACAGCAATTCGGCGCGCTACGCTGCGGGGCAGGGCGCATCGGCTGGGCCCTGGCTGACAATGTCCTGGCGCGGCTTTCGCGAACTCGGCGTCTGGTCGAAGCCGGCGGGCGCGCCGTTCCTCTGCATCGAGCCCTGGCGCGGCTATGCGAGTCCCGCCGACTTTGCCGGCGAGTTCACCGACAAGCCCGGTCTGATGCACATCGCGCCGGGTGCGGAAGAGTCCTTGTCGTTCCGGATCGAGGTCGGATCGTCGTGAGGCTGGAGCGCGAGTCGATGGTCGTCAGAGCTCGATGCGCGTGAGGTCCTCGCCGAGCACAACAGGACCTGAATAGTCGCGTCGAACATCCTCAAGCAGCGCGTTCAACATGGAATCGTCGCTGCGCGGACGGTGATGGGTTAGTGCGAGCTTCTTGACGCCAGCGTTGGCCGCCACCTTGCCGACCGTATCGCCGCAGGCGATCGTGTGTTTCGCAAGGCGGCGGAGCTGCTCGCTGGTGATCTCGGGCGTCGCGAGGAAGCAGCACTGAACCAGCAGGTCGGCGCCCTCGGCCAATCGCTCGAGGCCGGGACAGGGGACCGTGTCGCCGGAAATCGCAATGACCTTGCCGTCCGCCTCTAAGCGGTAGCCGAGGCACATCCAGCGCTGGAGGAAGGCCGGCGTCATGTCGAGGCCTTCGCCATGCGAGACCAGTTCCGCGCTGATCTTCCAGCGGCCGGTGTCGAGAACGGGACCCGGCACGATGTCCGTTGCGATCACCGGTTTCCAGCCGCCGAAGCTTGGTTCGCCCTGATCGCGCCAGGTGATGTCCTTGTCGTAGACCTGCGTGACCAGCGTATTGACCAGCCTTTGGGTATCCGGAGGGCCATAGATGCGCAGCGCGTCCTTGCGCCCGGACATCCATGAATTCAGCATGACGTCGTAGAGGTCGCCGATGTGGTCGAAATGGTGATGGGTGAGGAAGACCGTGTTGATGGCGCCGAGGGGCACGCCGGCCTTGCTGAGCTGCACCATGACGCCGCGGCCGGCATCGAACAGGATGTTCTCATCGCCGAGCCTGATCAGCGTGGTCGTCGCCATCCGGCGCGGGTCCGGTCGCGGGCCGCCGGTGCCGAGCAGTATGACCTCCATGACGCGGCCTCCAGGTGCAGAGTTGTGGTCCACAGTAGATGCGAAGCGCGCTACGGAGCAACCGCGGGAGCCGGGATCGGCATTTCCGAAGGCGGTTGTCCTGCCGGCGCGATGATGCGCGGGATGAGAATTGTGGGGCAATTCATACTTAATCTGACAAGTCCATGAGCAATATTGTTTGGGCATCACAACACGCCTAGTATCGCGGCAGGCAATTTCGGGGGCTCGAACAGGTCGTGAATGGTCGTTCACATGGCGGCGCATTGCGCGACGACCTGAATCTTCAGGCGGGGCCGCGAGCACACAGGGCATCCAACATCGTGGCTGATTCCGCACGTCAGGAATTGCGTCCTAGCGGCCGCGAGCGGCTGATCGTTGTCGAAGACGATCCGGTGACGCGGACGATGCTGGTCGGCTATTTCAACGACAACAATTTCGACGTGGTCGGCGCCGGCTCCTGCGCGGAATGCCGCCAGGCCCTGCGGGCGCGCACCGATCTCGTCTTCCTCGACGTGCAGCTGCCCGACGGTGACGGCTTCGAGCTCGCCAAGGAGATCCAGGCGACCAGCAACACCGGCATCATCTTCGTGACGCGCCGCGACGCCGATGTCGATCGCATCCTTGGCCTCGAGATCGCCGGCGACCACTACGTCACCAAGCCGATCAATCTGCGCGATCTGCTCGCCCGCGCCCGCAGCGTATTGCGGCGGCGCTCGATCGACCGCAAGGCGGCACGCAACCACAATTCGATCGCCTTCGGCGACTGGATCATCGACCTCACCCGGCGCGAGCTGCTCGGCGGCGATGGCAAGCCGGTGGCGTTGACCCGCGCCGAGTTCGATCTGCTCGCCGCGCTGGTCGGCGCCGACGGCCGGCCGCTCAGCCGCGATTATCTGATCGAGGTGGTCAGCAACCGCCAGGCCGAGGTCGACATCCGCACGGTCGATGCGCTGGTGGCGCGGCTGCGCCGCAAGCTCGTCGGCAGCGGCACGCCCGTGATCGCGACCGTCACCGGCGTCGGCTACAAGCTCGCATTGAGTGAGCGGCTCTAAAAGCACATCCTCGCAACATCGCTCAGCGCGATGCGACGCGCTTCCACTTCGCTTCGACGCGGGCCTTGATCTGGCTGACGCGGGCCTCGTGGGCGGCCCAATAGGCGCGGCTGGCGGCGGCCGTGCCCTGACGATAGCGGGCATAGACGGCCTTGGGCGGCGCCGACACCTTCGAGGAGTTCGCCTGTTGCGCCGGCGCAAGCGCTGCGGGAGCTGGCCGCGACGCCAGATCCGGAACGGCCGCGGCTTCGGCATCAAGTGCCTTCGAATTCATGGCCGCAAGACGGTTGCGGGCTCGGTTGCAATAGAGTTGCGACCGCGGCGTCATCGCTTCCTCGCCGTGACCGGCCCGATATTTCATGAGCGCGCGGCAGAGGTCCCTGCCGGCAAGACGCCAGGCGCGGCTGAGATAAAGAACGCCGTAATGGATGTTGATGTCTGGCTCCGCCAGCTCCGCATGGCTTCCGCGGAATCCCAGCATCGCCGCGGTCTCTGGCCGCACCTGCATCAATCCGATCTCGCCGACGCTGCCGATCACGGCGGGGTTGTAGCCGCTTTCGACGAAGACGACCGCTTCGGCGATATCGGCAGGCAAGTTTGTCTTCGCGGTCTCCCGCTCGATGATCTTTCGGATCGCGGCGCGGGAGGCCGGCGTTTCGCCGGCGCCGAGCTCGGTCCCGCCGTCGGGGAGCGCCGCCGTCGTGCGCGGCTCGTCCGGGCCGCCGTCCTTGGCATGCGCACAGGTCGGGGCCGACAGGAGCACGACGAGCGCCAATCGTCTCCACGTCGCGTTCAGATTGAAGACTGTCCGGTCCCTCGCCATCGGTCCCTGATAGGGCTTTGGAGTTAACAAACCGGCCTTGCGGCAGCGCTATCGCGCACGGGCGCTCCGGTCCGTCGCCGGTCCCGGTGCGGGCTCAGCCAGGCGGTCGCCGGCCGCATAGAGCGTGCAGGTGGGCGACCATTTCATGCAGGCCGCAAGCGAATCGCGCCTGGCCTCCTCGGCCGTGGCGCGCCCCGCACGCCAGCCATAACCGCCGCTCGGCGACACCGCAAAAGCCTTGTGCGGCAGCATGCTGGCGAGATAGCGCGCGAACTCGGCGCGCGCGGCCTCGCTGAGTTGGCGCGGCGGCGGCAGGGGATCGGGTGGTCCAAGGATGTCGCGGCCCATGAGCCCGCGCTCGCGCAGGAAAGCGTCGACATAAGGCGTCCATTGCGGACGGCCGGCGAGGGAATAGAGATGATGGCCGTCGTCGCCGTAAGGCGGCGCCGCGACGAATGTCACGTTGCCGCCACTGGCGCGAAACCCGTCATAGAGGCGACGCGCGAGATCGGGGCCGAAAAAGGAATCGTTGCTCGCATAGACCCACAGCATCGGCACGCGCGAGGTCCTGCCGAAGCTGGCGAAGGCCTGCACCAGCCCCTCCGGATTGCACACGTCGTCATCGTCGCGCGAGCCGCGGCCGCCGGCAAAGTTGATCGCGGCGACGAGGCCGGGCGGCGCCTCTGCGGTGAGCGCGACCGTGGCGAGCCCGCCGGCGGAATGGCCGGCCGCGATCATGCCCGTGGTCGTGACGTCGGCACGGCGCGCCATCGCATCGATCGCCGCACGAAGATCAGCGACCGCGACCGCGCTCGTCGGCAAATAGGCAGCCTTCGTGCATCCGCCCAGACTATCGACGCGCCCGCCGGGCGAGGTGCCGTAGCCGCGCCGCATCACCACCAGCGCGGCGAAGCCACGACGGGCATATTCGAGCGCGATGCCGTAATATTTGCGCGCCGACATGGCCGCGCGGTCGTCGAATTTGCGCGGCGAGCCGTGGCTGAGCAGCGCGAGCGGATAGCGCTTCGTCCCCGCCGGCCGCACCAGGAATGCCTCCAGCCCCTGTGGCCCCGCCTCAGCCATGGGGATGCGCAAATCCTCGGTGTAGAACTCAGCGGCACGTGCGGGTGCGCCGGCCATGAGGAGGCTTGCGATCAGCAGAAGCAGCTTGCCCGAAAGAGCCATGGCACCATTCGAAGGCCTCGATGGCGAACCATAGCATGATCCCGTTAATGGGCAGGAAGCACAGCTGGCCCAAGGAACGCGTGCTCCCTCGCGCGTGTTGTGCCCTTGGCGGGGTGCCGGCCGATGCTATGGTGTCCCCGCGATCTCTTGCGACAATGACGAGGATTTTCCAGTGGCTGATGTTCATCCCGCGGCGGGCAAGCAGGCCTCGCCGGACGCGCTCACCGACATTCCGCGGCTGGTGACGGCCTATTTCGCCGGCAAGCCGGATGTGGCCGACCCCGGGCAGCGGGTGGCGTTCGGCACCTCGGGCCATCGCGGCACCTCGTTCAAGAACACCTTCAACGAGGGCCACATTCTCGCGACCACGCAGGCCATCTGTGACTACAGACAAGAGAAGGGTTTGACCGGCCCGCTGTATATCGGCATCGATACCCATGCGCTGGCCGAGCCCGCGCTGGTCAGCGCCGTCGAAGTGTTCGCGGCCAACGGCGTCGAGGTCATGATCGACAAGGACGGCGGCTACACGCCGACGCCGGTGATCTCGCACGCGATCCTGACCTACAACAAGGGACGGACCAGCGGCCTCGCCGACGGCGTCGTGATCACGCCGTCGCACAATCCGCCCGAGGACGGCGGCTACAAATACAATCCGCCGCATGGCGGCCCGGCCGACACGGACGCGACGTCCGTGATCGAGAAGCGCGCCAACGCCTATCTCGCCGACGCGCTCAAGGGCGTGAAGCGCATCGACTACGCCAGGGCGAAGAAATCCGCGAACGTCCACGCCTACGACTTCATCACGCCCTATGTCGCCGATCTCGGCAATGTCGTCGACCTCGACCTCGTCAAATCCGCCGGCGTCAATATCGGCATCGATCCGCTCGGCGGTGCCGCAGTGCATTATTGGCATCCGATCATCGAGCGTTACCGCCTGAAGGCCACTGTGGTGAACGAGGCGATCGATCCGACCTTCCGCTTCATGACGGTCGACTGGGACGGCAAGATCCGCATGGACTGCTCTTCGCCATACGCGATGGCGAGCCTGATCGCGATGCGCGACCGCTTCGACGTTGCGTTTGCCAACGACACCGATGCCGACCGCCACGGCATCGTGACGCGCACCGGCGGCCTGATGAATCCGAACCACTATCTGGCGACGGCGATCTCCTATCTGTTCGCGCACCGCCCGAACTGGGGCAGGGACGCCGCGATCGGCAAGACCGTGGTGTCGAGCTCCATCATCGACCGTGTCGCCAAGAAGCTCGGCCGCAAGCTGGTCGAGACGCCGGTCGGCTTCAAATGGTTCGTCGACGGTCTCCTCAGTGGCTCCTTCGGTTTCGGCGGCGAGGAGAGCGCCGGTGCGTCGTTCCTGCGCCGCGACGGCACGGTGTGGACCACCGACAAGGACGGCCTCATTCTCGGCCTGCTCGCCGCCGAGATCACAGCGAAGACCGGCCGCGATCCCAGCCAGCTCTTCAATGATCTCACGGCCGAGTTCGGCGTTCCCCATTACGCCCGCATCGACGTCGCCGCGACCGGCCCGCAGAAGAACATTCTGAAGTCGGTCACGCCGGAGCAGCTCGGCCTGAAGGACCTCGCCGGCGATCCCGTCCGCGCGACGCTGAGCAAGGCGCCCGGCAACGGCCAGCCCTTCGGCGGCATCAAGGTCGAGACCGATTTCGGCTGGTTCGCCGCCCGGCCCTCCGGCACCGAGGACGTCTACAAGATCTACGCGGAAAGCTTCCGCAGCACCGATCACCTGAAGCGGATTCAGGAAGAGGCGCAGGCCGGGCTGGCCAAGGTGTTCGCGGCGTAGGACTTCCCTGAAGGGAAGAACATTCGCGTCCGAGTATTCACGACGTCATGCCCGGGCTTGTCCCGGGCATCCACGTTCTTGGCGCTGCGAGGCAAGGCGTGGATGGCCGGGACAAGCTCGGCCATGACGCTGTCGAGACGGCAACGCCCAAGCTCCCGGATTTCCTCGTGATAGCCATGTATACACAGTAGGCTGTAATGGTATTATAGTAAGGCGAATTCGATCTTGAACGATCATATTTGTCAGCTATTGTATACATAACGTATCCATAAGCCGTGGGAGTAAGACCGATGACGAAACCCTTCCCCATGAATGCCTGGTACGCCGCCGCCTGGGACGCCGAGGTGAAGCCGGCGCTGCTGCCGCGGACGATCTGTGGCAAGCACATCGTGATGTACCGCAAGGCGGACGGCTCGGTGGCCGCCCTGGAAGATGCTTGCTGGCATCGCCTGGTGCCGTTGTCCAAGGGCCGGCTCGAAGGCGACACCGTGGTCTGCGGTTATCACGGCCTGAAATACAACGCGCAGGGCCGCTGCACCTTCATGCCCTCGCAGGAGACGATCAATCCGTCCGCCTGCGTGCGCGCCTATCCCGTGGTCGAGCGTCACCGCTATATCTGGCTCTGGATGGGCGATCCCGCGCTGGCCGATCCCGCGCTCGTGCCCGACATGCACTGGAATCACGATCCGGCCTGGGCCGGCGACGGCAAGACCATCCACGTCAAATGCGACTATCGCCTCGTGCTCGACAATCTCATGGATCTCACCCACGAGACCTTCGTGCACGGCTCCTCGATCGGCAATGACGCGGTCGCCGAAGCGCCGTTCGACGTCACCCATGGCGAGAAGACGGTGACGGTGACGCGCTGGATGCGCGGCATCGAGCCGCCGCCGTTCTGGGGCAAGCAGCTGGGCAAGCCCGGCCTCGTCGACCGCTGGCAGATCATCCGCTTCGAGGCCCCGTGCACCATCGCCATCGATGTCGGCGTGGCGCCGACAGGCACCGGCGCCCCGGAAGGCGACCGCTCGCAAGGCGTCAACGGCTTCGTGCTCAACACCATCACGCCGGAGACCGAGAAAACCTGCCACTATTTCTGGGCCTTCGTGCGCAACTATAAGCTCGGCGAGCAGCGCATCACCACCGAGATCCGCGAGGGCGTCTCCGGCATCTTCCACGAGGACGAACTGATCCTCGAAGCGCAGCAGCGCGCGATGGACGAGAATCCCGACCGCATCTTCTACAACCTCAACATCGACGCCGGCGCGATGTGGACGCGCAGGCTGATCGACAAGATGGTGGCGAAGGAAAATCCGCCGACGCACCTTCAGGCCGCGGAGTAGAGCATGGCCGAACGTGAGGTCGACCGCTCCGTCTCGCAGACCGTGAAGGCGCAGCTCGCGCTGCGCGACCGGATCCTGTCGGGCGCCCTGCGCCCGGGCGAGCGCATCTCCGAGCTGCAGGCGGTGGAGACCACCGGCGCCTCGCGCACCCCGGTGCGCATGGCGCTGGTGCGGCTGGAGGAAGAGGGCCTCCTGGAAGCGATCCCCTCCGGCGGCTTCATGGTGAAGGCGTTCTCGGAGCGCGACATCTCTGATTCCATCGAGCTGCGGGGCACGCTGGAAGGTCTTGCAGCACGCTTCGCCGCCGAGCGCGGCGTCTCCGCGCGCGAAGTCGAGCCGCTGAAGGAGTGCTTGGCCGCGATCGACGAGCTGTTGCGCCAGGTGCCGATCTCGGTCGATGCCTTCTCGTCCTATGTCACTCTGAATGCGCGCTTCCACGCCCTGCTCACGGAATTGTCGCGCAGCCCGCCCTTGATCCGCCAGATCGACCGCGCCTCGGCGCTGCCGTTCGCATCGCCAAGCGGATTCGTGATGGCGCAATCGGCGTTGCCCGAGGCGCAGCAGATCCTGATCATCGGCCAGGAGCACCATCGCGTCGTGATCGACGCCATCGAGAACCGCGAGGGCGCCCGCGCCGAAGCCATCATGCGTGAGCATGCGCGGCTCGCCGTGCGAAACCTGCGCCTTGCGCTGCGCAACCGGACCCATCTCGACCTCTTGCCGGCGCTCGCGCTGATCAAGACCACAACCGATTGAGGGCAGTCGCATGCGCTTCATCGAAACCTGGATTCCGGCAACGCTGGCCTCGACGCGGGATATTGCCCCCGGCATCCGCGAATTCCTGATCAGGCCGGATCAGCTCGACATCACCGCCTACCCGGTCGGTAGCCACATCAATGTCAGCGTCAGCATCGACGGCCTGCCGGAGACGCGATCCTATTCGCTGGTCGGCGAAGCCTCGCCGGCCGGCTTCAAGATCGCGGTGCGCCGCACTGATGATTCCCGCGGCGGCTCACGTTACATGTGGTCATTGCAGCCGGGCGCGCGGCTCGACATCACCCAGCCGGCCTCGCTGCTCGCGGTGGACTGGGCCCGCGACAATTATTGCCTGATCGCCGGCGGCATCGGCATCACGCCAATCTTCGGCGCCGCGCAGGCGCTGGCCCGCCGTGGCGCCAGGGTCGCGCTGCACTATGCCGTGCGCTCGCGCGGCGAGGCCGCCTATCTCGACGATCTCGCCACGATGCTCGGGGATCGCCTCGTCGTCCACGCGAGCGACGAAGGCAGGCGGCTCGATCTCGACGCGCTATTCGCCTCGATCCCTACGGGCACGCTCGCGCTGTTCTGCGGGCCGATGCGCATGCTCGATGCCGCGCGCCACGCCTGGATCGGCGCCGGCCATCCGCTGCCCGATCTCCGCTACGAGACCTTCGGCTCCAGCGGCACGCTGCCGACCGAGACGTTCCGGGTGCGCCTGAAGGATTCGAATGTCGAGCTCGAGATCCCGCGCGAGCGCTCGATGCTGGACGTGCTCAACGCCAGCGGCCACGACGTGATGTATGATTGCAAGCGCGGCGAATGCGGCCTCTGCGCCATCGACGTCGTTGCCGTCGACGGCGAGATCGACCATCGCGACGTCTTCTTCAGCGACCATCAGAAGCAAAGCAACCAGAAGATCTGCGCCTGCGTCTCCCGCGCGCGAGGCACCATCACGGTGGATACGCTGCTGCGCGCGGATGCGGTTTAGGTTGGACAGCCTATTGAACACGGTCGTCATGCCCGGGCTTGTCCCGGGCATCCACGTTCTTGGGTGTCGCTAAGGAAGAGCGTGGATGGCCGGGACAAGCCCGGCCATGACGCCGTGGAAGCTTTGGCGCAGCCTACGCCGCGTAGGTCGCCCGATATGTCTTCGTCTCCAGCAGCGCCATCACACCATCCGCCGCCACCGGCCGGCTGATCAGATAGCCCTGCACCTCGTCGCAAGCGATCTGGCGCAGATATTCGAGCTGGTCGCCCGTCTCGACGCCCTCGGCGACGACGCCGATATCGAGGTCGCGCGCGAGCGAGATCACGGACTTGACGATGGCGGCGCAGTCCGGCTGCACCAGCATGTCGCCGATGAAGGACTGGTCGATCTTGATGCGGCTGAACGGCAGCTTGCGCAAATAGGTGAGCGAGGAGAAGCCCGTGCCGAAATCGTCGAGCGCCACGGTGACGCCGAGTTGCAGAAGCGCGTTCAGGACCGATGCGGCCGAGCCGTATTTCGAGAGCAGCATCGATTCCGTGATCTCGATCTCGAGGCGGCTCGGCGAGACCTTCGCATCGGCCAGCGCCTGCACGATGGTCTGGAGGATCGCCGTATTGTGAAACTGCGCCGCGGAGAAGTTCACGGCGACCCTGATCTCATCGGGCCATTGCGCCACCGTCGCGCAGGCGCGGCGGATGACCCATTCGCCGATCTCGTGGATCAGCCCGGTCTCCTCGGCGATCGGGATGAATTCGCTCGGCGGCACCAGCCCGCGCGTGGGATGCCGCCAGCGCAGCAGCGCCTCGAATCCGGTGATCCGGTTGTCGTCGAGATCGAGGAACGGCTGGAACACGAGAAACAGCTCGTCTCGTGCGATCGCGCCTGCGAGGTCCGTTTGCAGCGCCTTGCGGTCGCGCGACATCCTGTCGTCGGCTTCCTCGAAGAAGCGGACGCTGCCGGCTCCGGCCTTCTTGGCGCGATAGAGCGCGGCGTCGGCATTCTTCATGATGTCGGGCGGCGTGGCGCCGTCGCGGGGCGCCAGCACGATGCCGACGCTGGTGGCGCCGACGATCTGGCGGCCCTCGATCCGGAACGGCTCGGCGAAGGCCGCGACGAAGCGCTCGGCGATCTCGAGCGCATCTTCCGGCCGCGCCAGATTGTTCATCACCAGCGCGAACTCGTCGCCGCCGATGCGCGCGACATGCTCGGCCGCGCGCGTGCAGCGTTGCAGGCGGCTTGCGACCTGCATCAGGAATTCGTCGCCGGCGGGATGGCCGAACTGGTCGTTGACCTCCTTGAAGCGGTCGAGATCGAGCAGCAGCACCGCGAATTCCTCGCCCGACAACGTCAACCGCTTGAGCGCGGCATCGAGTGTCTCGTTGAAGGCGACGCGGTTGGGTAGCTGGGTGAGGGGATCCTGTCGCACCGTGCGTTCCGCCTCGATCTGGCGCATCACACGCCGCGCGAACGTGAACGAGTTGATGAACACGCCACGCAGCAGCACGCTGCCGTAGACCACGACGAGGAAGGCGATCAGCAGGAAAGCGAGATCGCCGTTCTGGCCGAGGCAGATGGCGATGCCGAGGAAGATCGGCGCCGTGAAGGCGATGGCCGCGATCGGGATCGTGGCGAACGCGAGCGCGCCGCCGGCCAGCATGCCCGAACAGAGGCAAGTAATGACGAGCTGGCCGCCGGTCGAGGCATCGGCGAAGAAGGCGACCGGGACGATGCCCCAGGCCGCGCCGAGGACGAAGGCGTTGCGCACCAGGCGGTGCATGGCGCGGCGTGAGACGAATTGCGGCTTGGTGATGCGCCGGGCCGCGCGGGATTGCAGGCCGAACACGATCGCGCCACTGGTGACGGCAGCCGCCCAGATCAGCGCGGGCATCCTGTCCGGCGATTGCCACAGCGCGATCGCTAGCACGATGGCGTTGCAGGCATTGGCGAGCATGATGCCGACGGAATAGCCGAGCACCAGCGACATCTGTTCGGCGCGGATATGGCCGGCCACAGCTTCGTCGGTTGCAGGACCGCCAAAGGCCGACAGATCGCCGGCGAACAGCCGCGCGAAATAGCTGGTCGTTTGAGTCCGCATTCCAGAGCCTTGCAGCTTGGGCCGTTTGTCCGGCTCGTATTGAAGAGTTCGCTGCAAACCTTTGACGAACTATGAATTATCCACCCTGCTGGCGATCCCCGCGATCACTTCTAGGTGGCAAAGCCCGCGTATCGATAACAAATCGATACAAATGCGGTCCGCGGAGTTACCAGGGCTCTCACATCTCAGTATTCGCGAGGTCGTTATGCCCGGGCTTGTCCCGGGCATCCACGTTCTGCGACGCGCGTGACTAGACGTGGATGGCCGGGACAAGCCTGGCCATGACGCCGGGGTGGCCTTAGGGCTCAAACTTTGATGCCTATCGGTTGCGCCGAACGATCGCGGAGGTTCACCGTCCCAGCTGCTTCGGATCGTAATAGAACCGTTCCTCGATCAACTGATCGCCCCGCCAGGTCTGCCACGCGATCTCGTCGAGTGTCCGCGTGACCCCTTCGGCATTTGTAAAACTGAATATCCAGCGGGTCGTGACGTGGTCGCCCTCGATCAGGCTCGGCCCGATCCGCTCCGCCTTGACCTCCTTGGTTGCCGCCAGCACGCCGCGCTCCTTGGCGACGAGCTTGTCGCGGCCGACCGTCGGCGCAGCGTTGTTCTCGTAGGTCACGGCATCCGGCGTGCAAAACTGCTCGATTGCGCCGACGAAATCCCCGTCCTCCAGGCGCTTGGCAAAAGCTTCGACGACCTCGCGGCTCGGCATGGCACACCTCACAGTAAAACCGACTGATAGTCGGCAAATACCGACCGATGGTCGAAAAGTCAACTGGCTGCATCGTGCGAACTGAATTAAAGCGGGAGCGAGTTTGAACAGGTGGAGTCCGGGTGAGGGCTTTCGGTCTCATTGGACGCTGCAGCCCCTCACCCGGATTGCTGCGCAATCCGACCTCTCCCCGTCGGGGAGAGGTGGACGCGAGACGAGACACATGGCGAAACAGGCGGAACGGCGCGCAGCGACGACCGAAGCGATCCTGACGGTGGCGCGCCGCCTGTTCGGCACACACGGCTTCGCCGCCACCACCATGGACGAGATCGCGGAAGGGGCCCGCATCGCGAAGGGCGCGGTCTATCATCACTTCAAGACGAAGGAGGCCGTGTTCGAAGCCGTGTTCGATCTCGTCTCGCGCGACCTCGTCGTCGAGATCGACGGCGCCGCGCGCGCCGAGAAGGACGTACTCGCTGCGATGGTCGCGGGCACCCAGCACTACTTCGCCGCGACAGCCAAGGGGCCGACCGGTCAGATCATCCTGCGTGACGGTCCCGCCGTGCTCGGCTGGGAGCGCTGGCGCGAGATCGACGCCAAGCACTTCGGCGGCAAGCTACCTCGCGCGCTCTCGGCCGCGATGGAGGCCGGCCTGATCGCGCGGCAGCCGGTCGAGCCGCTGGCGCGGCTGCTGCTCGGCGCGGTGACGGAAGCCGCGGTCGCCTGCGCCGGACGCGCCGATATCGCAAGGGCGGGTGCGGAATATGCCCGTGCGTTCAAGTCGCTGGTCGAGGCGCTGCGCGTGCGGGATCGATTGTGCTAAGTGACGCCCACGGAAACGCCAACAAAAAGAACAGTAGCGCATGAACGCAACTTCCTCCCTCGCACCCACCGATCCCGAATTCGACTACATCATTGTCGGCGCCGGCTCCGCCGGCTGCGTGCTTGCCAATAGGCTTTCGGCGAACGGCAAGCACAGCGTGCTGCTGCTCGAGGCCGGCCCGAAGGATTCCAACATCTGGATCCACGTTCCCCTTGGCTATGGGAAGCTGTTCAAGGAGAAGAGCGTCAACTGGATGTACCAGACCGAGCCGGAGCCCGAGCTGAAGGGCCGCCAGGTGTTCCAGCCGCGTGGAAAAACGCTGGGCGGGTCGAGCTCGATCAACGGCTTGCTTTATGTCCGCGGCCAGCATGAGGACTATGACCGCTGGCGCCAGCTCGGCAACACCGGCTGGGGCTATGACGACGTGCTGCCTTATTTCAAGAAGGCCGAGAACCAGTCGCGCGGCGCTGATCAATATCATGGCACGGGCGGACCGCTACCGGTGTCCAACATGATCGTGACCGATCCGCTGTCGAAGGCCTTCATCGATGCCGCGGTCGAGACCGGACTCCCCTACAATCCCGACTTTAACGGCGCGACGCAGGAAGGCGTCGGCCTGTTCCAGACCACGACACGCAACGGCCGCCGCGCCTCGACGTCGGTGGCTTATCTCGGTCCTGCCAAGACCCGCGGCAATCTCAAGATCGAGACCTCCGCGCACGCTCAGCGCGTGCTGTTCGAGGGCCGCCGCGCCGTCGGCGTGGAATACCGGCAAGGCGCGGCCTTGCGCCGCGCGCGTGCGCGGAAGGAGGTCGTGCTGTCGAGCGGCGCCTACAACTCGCCGCAGCTGCTTCAGCTCTCAGGCGTCGGCCCCGGCGATCTCCTGCGCAAGCATGGCATCGAGGTGGTGCTCGATGCTGCCGGTGTCGGCCACGACCTCCAGGACCACATGCAGGTCCGCATCGTGATGCGCTGCTCGCAGAAGATCACGCTGAATGACACCGTCAATCATCCGCTCCGCCGCACCATGGCCGGCGCGCGTTATGCCCTGTTCCGAAAGGGCTGGCTGACGATTGCGGCCGGCACGGCGGGCGCGTTCTTCAAGACCAGCCCGCGGCTGGCGTCGCCCGACATCCAGGTGCACTTCCTGCCGTTCTCGACCGACAAGATGGGCGAGAAGCTGCATGATTTCTCCGGATTTACGGCCTCGGTGTGCCAGCTCCGGCCCGAGAGCCGCGGCACCCTGCGCATCAAGAGCGCCGACCCATCAGTGCCGCCGGAGATCCGCATCAACTACATGTCGACCGAGACCGACCGCACCACGAACGTCGAAGGCATCAAGATTCTGCGCAAGATATTGAACGCTCCGGCGCTGAAGCCGTTTGTGGTCAGCGAATACGATCCCGGGGCAAAGGTATCCACGGATGCCGAGATACTCGATTATTGCCGCGAGCGCGGCAGCACCATCTACCATCCGACCTCGACCTGTCGTATGGGCAACGACGCGCTCGCGGTGGTCGATCAGCGGCTGAAGGTGAGGGGGCTCGACGGCCTTCGCGTCGTCGACGGCTCGATCATGCCGGACCTGGTGTCGGGGAACACCAACGCGCCGATCATCATGATCGCCGAGAAGGCCTCCGACATGATATTGGAGGATGCGCGATAAATTCGCCCTGAAAGGACGTTTGACTTGGCTACTCGATTTCGGATCGGCACCCGCAAGAGCGCGATGGCGCTGGCACAGACGGAAGAGATCGCCCGCCGCCTGGCCGCCGTGGTGCCCGGTCTCGACGTCGAGATCGTCAAGTTCGATACCACCGGCGATCTCGACCAGACCAGCAAGCTGCTGCCGCATGGCGGCAAGGGCGGCGCCTTCGTGGCGCAGATCCGCGCCGCGGTGCTTTCGGGCGAGCTTCATGCGGCCATGCATTCGCTCAAGGATATGCCGGGCAACGAGGACACGCCGGGCCTCGTCATCGGCGCCACCCTGTCGCGCGATCCGCCCGGCGACGCGCTGGTGCTGCGGAATGGCGTGACTCTGGAAGCGTTGCGCCAGTCACGCGGCAAGGGGTTCAAGATCGGTACCAACGCCGTGCGTCGGGCGGCCTATGCGCGGCGCCTGTTTCCGGAGGTGGAGGTGATCCACTTCCGCGGCGCCGCCGACACGCGCGTGCGAAAGCTCGACAACGGCGAGGAACAACGGCTGCCCGATGGCGGCACGGTCGGACCGGCGGATGCACTGATCATGGCGCGCTCGGGCCTCAATCGCGTTGGCTTGTCCGGCCGCATTGCCTATGAATTCAGGGCAGCGGAGATGCTGCCCGCGGCAGGGCAGGGCATCGTCGCCGTCGAATGCGCCGCGCAGGACTGGCAGACGCGACAAATCCTGTCATCGATCGACGATCCGGCCGCGCGTGCCTGTGCCGACGCCGAGCGCGAGGTGCTGTGGGTGCTCAACGGCCATTGCAATTCGCCTGTGGCGGCATTTTCGACCGTCACGGTCGATCGGATGGCACTGACGGCGTCCGTGCTCGACCTCTCGGGCAACACCATCATTGAAGCCGGGGGCACAGGTTTCGCCAATCGTCCGCGCGAGCTCGGCCGTGCGGTGGGTCTGGATCTCCTCCAAAAGGGAGCCGCCGAAATCATCGAGCGCAGCCGGCCGCGGTAGACGCGAGATCTCGACCGGCGATGACAGGATTCGGCGCCTGTTTTGCCCGACGTGTCAAAGGCGCGGGGTGCGTGATGTCAGCTCAACGATTTCAACGACTTGTCTACTGTGCATGGGGTTGTTTTCGCGGTTTGCGAGACTCAATCACAATTGCTCGTCATGCCCGGGCTTGTCCCGGGCATCCACGTTCTTCGTGTCACGCGGCAAGGCGTGGATGGCCGGGACAAGCCCGGCCATGACGGGGAGAGATCGTCGATCCCTCATCCCCGCACGCGCTTCAGCATCTGCTCGACGTGAGCGATCGGCGTCTCCGGCTGGATACCGTGGCCGAGATTGAAGATGAACCGTCCCTGCGCAAAATTCGCCAGCACGTCGTCGATCGCGCGGTCGAGCGCGGCACCGCCCGTGATCAGCACCAGCGGATCGAGATTGCCCTGCACGGCGACCTTGCTCTGCACGCGCTCGCGGACGAAGGCGGGCTCCGCGGTCCAGTCGATGCTGACGGCGTTGACGCCGGTGGCCTCGACGTAAGCAGGCAATTGCGCGCTGGCCCCGCGCGGAAAGCCGATGATCTTCGCATCCGGCACCTTCGCGCGCACGCCCTCGACGATGCGCCGCGTCGGCTCGACCGACCAGCGCGCGAATTCCGCCGGCGGCAGCACGCCGGCCCAGGTGTCGAAGATCTGCAATGCGTCGGCGCCGGCGGCGAGCTGCGCCAAGAGATACTCGATCGAGCTCTCGACCAGCACGTTGATGATCTTCGCAAACGCCTCGGGATGCCGGTAGGCCATCATGCGCGCCGGCGCCTGGTCGGGCGTGCCCTGGCCGGCGACCATGTAGGTCGCGACCGTCCACGGGGCGCCGCAGAAGCCGATCAGCGCGACCTCCGGCGCGAGCCCACCCCGCACGATCTTGAGCGCCTCGAACACCGGCGTGAGCTTGCCGAGATCGGCACGCGTTGCCAGCGTGGCGACCTTCGCCGGATCATCCAAGGGCTCCAGCCGCGGTCCTTCGCCGACCTCGAAGCGCACGGAGCGGCCGAGCGCATAGGGGATCACCAGGATGTCCGAGAAGATGATCGCTGCATTGAAGCCGAACCGGCGGATCGGTTGCAGCGTCACCTCGGCGGCAAGCTCCGGGTTGAAGCAGAGATCGAGGAAGCCGCCGGCCTTGGCGCGCACTTCGCGATATTCCGGCAGATAGCGGCCGGCCTGCCGCATCATCCACATGGGCGGGATGGTCTGGCGCTGGCCGGAGAGCACGTCGATGAATGGCTTTGTCGCAGACTGGGGCACGAATGGTCCTGAAGCGGGTTATGGCCCCTGATACACCGCCGCGGCCCCCAGCGGAACAGGGGAACCAGGCCATTCGGGCCGCGTTGACCAGCCAATGGAGGAGATCATGGCTGAGACATTCAATCCTGCGCCGCACGACAAGCATGCCGACGATCCGCGCGAGGCGCTCGCCGCCGATCGGCAATCCAAGCTCGATGCCGGGCTGCAAGACACGTTCCCGGCCTCCGATCCCGTCAGCGCCGCCCAGCCGACGCCCTCGAAGGCGGATGCGGAGGCCGACAGCCCCTCGCTCTGGGAGAAGGTGAAGGCCATCTTCAGCTAGCGGGGCGGGTCGCCGGATTCCGATAGGATCGCTAATGTCTTGTTAGCGATGCACCGATTCCGTCCGTCCGTAGGACTACTGGAAAGGGGCAGATCGCCACGTATTGCGGTAGTGGCTTCAGAGTTCACTAACAGAAGCGGCAGAGTTTCCGAACATCGGAGAATTCTGTCGCATGAGTGCTACTCACCAAAGAGCCGGATGGAGCCGTCTGCCGCTGCGCGCGGCGGCCTTCGTCGTGCTCACCTGCGCGACCATCCTCGGCGTCAGCGGCTGGCGCGAATGGGCCGCGCGCGATGCGGTCCTCCGAGGTGCTGAGGCTGAGATGGCGAACGTCGCGCGTTCGTTGACGCAGCATGCGGAGGACAGCCTCGATCTCCTGGATTCCGGCGTCGTCGGCATCGTCACCCGGCTGGAGTTGGACGGTGCCGGCCCCGCCACGATCGCGAAGCTGCGCACACTGCTGGATGCGCGCAAGAAGGCTATCGAGCGCATCCACAGCCTTGCCATCATCGACGATCAGGGCAACTGGCTGACAGCACCCGGCACGATCGGCTCGACCTTCAGCGATGACGCGTTCTTCCGTCATCACCAGCTCTCGCCGAAACGAGAGCCCCATGTCGGCCGTCCCGTGAAGAGCCTCCTGGATGGCGAATGGCTGATCACCCTGACGCGCCGCTTCAACAAGCCGGACGGCAGTTTCGGCGGCGTTGCGCTTGCGACCATCAGCGCAAACTATCTTTCGCATTTTTACCAGCAGTTCGAGCTCGGCCGGAACAGTTCGGTAGCCCTGACCCATGGCGACGGACTGATTGTGGCGCGCAGTCCTAACAACGAAAAGTTCGTCGGGCACAGTGTCGCCGACAAGCCGCTGTTCCGCGACGCGAGCCTGCAGCGGCCGGGCGGCGCCTATCATTTCAAATCGCCGCTGGACGGCGCCGAGCGCGTCAGCTTCTTCAAGCGAAGCAGCCGTTATCCGCTGGTCCTGCTCGCCACCGTCGACAAGAACGAACTGCTGGCGCCCTGGCGCGCTGCCGCAACCTCCCGCATGCTCTACGTCGCCGCGCTGGTGATGCTGATCGCGATCATCGGTGCCCTGCTGGTGCGGCAGCTGCAACGGGGTCAGCGCATGGCCGCAGCCCTGACCGAGAAGGAGGCCCACTTCCGCCTGCTCGCGGAAGGCTCCAGCGACATGGTGACCCGCATCGGGCTCGACGAGCGGATACGCTATGTCTCGCCCTCGTCGGTGCGCGTCGTCGGCTGGCGCGCCAATCAATTGATCGGCACCCCCGCGCTCGCCGGCATCAATCCGGAGGACCTGCCGCAGGTCCAGGCTGTCGTCGATGCCATGAAGCGTGGCGAGAAGGAGGAGGCGCGCCTCGTCTATCGCAACTCGCACCGGGAGAACGGCGAAGTCTGGCTCGAATCGACCATGCGGGTGACGCTCAAGGACAATGGCCGCGTCGACGGCGTGGTGGCGATTTCGCGCGACATCACCGAACACAAGAAGCTGGAGACCAGGCTCGAGACCCTCGCAATCGAGGACAGCCTCACCGGCCTTGCCAACCGTCGCCGCTTCGACGAGCGGCTGAAGGAGGAGTGGGCGCGCGCCTATCGCGACCGCTCCAGCCTCGCCTTGCTGATGATCGACGTCGACCACTTCAAGGCCTACAACGACGAATACGGCCATCCCGCCGGCGACGCCTGCCTTCGCGTCGTGGCGCAGGTCATCGCGGCCGAGACGCAGCGTCCCGGCGATCTGGCGGCGCGCTATGGCGGCGAGGAATTCGCCATGCTGCTGCCGAGCACTGATGCCGCGGGCTGCGCCCGGATTGGCGACCGGATCCGGCGGGCGATCGGCGAGGCGGGCCTCGTTCACACCACCAACCATGCGACCGGTTTTGTCACCGCCTCGCTCGGAGGCGCGGCCTGTCGGCCGGTGCTGGAGCGCACGGCGGGCGTGGTCTCGCTCGTCGAGGCGGCCGACCAGGCGCTCTATGCGGCCAAGGAGGCCGGGCGCAACCGGCTGATGATGTCCGGCGAGGTCGCCGGCCTGATGGCCAAGGCCTCGGGTCAGTAGCTCATCGCTTCAATAATGCGGCGGCGGTTCATTGGCGGGCCCCGGCGCGTTCGCCTCGGCCTCCTGGAGCCGTTCGTTCAGCTGTGCGACCTGCCGCGTCAGCACATCGATCTGCTTCCACTGCGCCGTGATGGTCTGGTTCAGCGTCTCGATGGTGTCGTCCTGGTAAGTCAGGCGCGTCTCCAGCATGTCGATGCGCTCGCTCAGACCTTTGATCTCATTCGTCACGGCCGTGCTCCTTGTCCCCTCCGAGCAGGCCCTGTTCACGCAATCCATGGCCGAGCGCGATGCGCTCGTCGAACACGAAGCACTCACCTCGCCAGCGGCTCTGTGTCTCCGGCACCTCCTCCAGATATCTCAGGATGCCGCCCTTGAGATGATAGACCTCGGAAAAGCCGCGCGCGAGCAAATGCGCGCTCGCCTTCTCGCAGCGGATGCCGCCGGTGCAGAACATCGCGATCCTGCGGTGCTTGGCCGGATCGAGCTGCTCTGCCGCAAAATCCTTGAATTGGCCAAAGCTCTTGAGACCGGGATCGACCGCACCCTCGAACGTGCCCATCGCCACCTCGAAGGTGTTGCGGGTGTCGAGCAGCAGCGTGTCGGGGGCCGCGATCAGCGCATTCCATTCCGACGCGTCGACATAGGTGCCGACTTGCCTCGTCGGATCGGCGGCGGCATCGCCGAGCGTGACGATCTCCTTCTTCAGCCGCACCTTGAGCCGGCCAAACGGCATCGTCGCGGCGGTCGAGTATTTGAGCTCGAGATTGTCGAGCCTGCCGCCGAACATGTCGCCGTGCGCGAGCTCATGCGCGAACGCGTCGATGGCCTCCGGGGCGCCGGCGACGGTGCCATTGATGCCCTCCTGGGCCAGCAGCACGCTGCCCTTTAGCGCAAGGCCGGCGCAGAACGCGCGCAGCGGCTCGCGCAACTCCCGGAAATCCGGGAGGGCGGCAAACTGGTAGAAGGCGATAACCTTGGTGAGCGAATTCTCGTCGGGCATGGCGGCTCGTTTAGCAGGCGACCGTCGCTGGGAAAACCCGCTCCGGGGCCGAACGCCGAGCAGACCATACGCCCAGCGGATGGCAGCCATTTCACTGGTATGCCAGCATTGCTCCGGGAGGTCGGAATGTGTCATGTAAGCCCGGTTTTCCCGAGATGGCGCGCCACCGCGGCCACGGCCCAGAGAGCCTAACGAGAGCAAGAATTCGCATGAGAAACTTCCATTTCCCCGGCAGGTCCACGGTTCACGCCACCAACGCGATGGTGGCGACCTCGCATCCGCAGGCATCGCTCGCCGCGATCGAGGTGCTGCGCGAGGGCGGCACGGCGGTGGACGCGGCGGTCGCAGGCTCGGCCGTGCTCGGCGTGATCGAACCGCAATCGACCGGCATCGGTGGCGACTGCTTCGCGCTGATCCAGCCGCGGGGCGAAGGCAAGATCCTCGCCTACAACGGCTCCGGCCGCGCGCCGAAGGCGGCGAACGCCGACTGGTATCTCGAACGCAAGATCAACTCCGTGCCGCTGACCTCGGCGCATGCGGTCTCGATCCCGGGCGTGGTCGATGCCTTCGCCACCGTGCTGCGCAATCACGGCAAGTTCGGCTTCGATCGCCTGCTCCAGCCCGCGATCAAGGCGGCCGAGGAAGGCTACGTCGTCGCGCCCCGCATCGCCTTCGACTGGAAGAACCAGTTCGAGAAGCTCAAGGCCGGCACCAACACCGTGCGCTATCTGCTGCCGGGCGGCAAGCCGCCGGTCGCCGGCGACGTCATCCGCCAGGCCGAGCTCGGCAAGACCCTGCGCGCCATCGCCAAGGGCGGCCGCGATGCCTTCTACAAGGGCGAGATCGCGGAAGACATGGTCGAGACCCTCAGGGGAATCGGCGGACTGCACACGCTCGACGATTTCGCCGCCCATACCACGGAAGTGACTTCGCCGATCGGCACCATGTACAAGGGATACGACGTCTGGCAGTGCCCGCCGAATGGCCCGGGCCTGACCATGCTGCTGATGCTGAACATCCTGTCGAGGTTCGACCTCACGAAATACGCGCCGCTCAGCGTCGAGCGCTTCCATCTCGAGGCGGAAGCGGCGCGCATCGCCTACATGCATCGCGAGCTGCACGTCGCCGATCCCGACCACATGCAGATCGAGGTCGCCAGGATCCTCGCCAAGGAATTCTGCGACGAGCACATCAGCAAGATCCGCATGGACGGCATGCTCGACCTGCCGAACGTCGCGCCGCCGATGAACCCCTCGACCATCTACATCACGGTGGTGGACAAGGACCGCAATGTCTGCTCGTTCATCAACTCGATCGCGCATTCCTTCGGCTCGGCCATCGTCTCCAACAAGACCGGAGTCCTGTTCCAGAACCGCGCCGGCGGCTTCCGCATCCAGCCGGGTCATCCGAACAGCATCGCCGGCGGCAAGCGGCCGTTGCACACGATCATGCCGAGCCTCGTCACCCAGGGCGGTCGCTCCGTGATGCCGTTCGCGGTGATGGGCGGGCAGTATCAGCCGGTCGGCCAGACCCACGTGCTGACCAACATCCTCGACTATGGCTGCGACGTGCAGGAGGCGATCGACATGCCGCGCGGCCTGCATTACGAGGGCCAGTACCAGCTCGAGGACAGCGTGCCGGCCGCGATCGTCGAGGGCCTGAAGAAGCTCGGCCACAACACCACCAGCGTGGTCGCCCCGCTCGGCGGTGCCCAGGCGATCTGGATCGACTGGGACAAGGGCACGTTGACCGGCGGTTCCGATCCGCGCAAGGACGGTTGCGCGCTGGGTTATTGAGCGGTCACGAGGTTCCCGGCGTAAGATCAGGAAAAGTTGACGAAGGGCGATGCGGCATTTGCGGCATCGCCCTTTTCGCGTTCGGAACGGAGCTCATTGCTTCAGGTTAAGGGGCGATGGGCGGTGCAGCGTGCGCTGCTTGTAGCTCAGCGGCGGAGGCGTCGATGTCCGACAAACCAGGTTCCAAACAATCAGCATTCGATCGGCGCGCCTTCATGGCCGCTGCGGCTGGCAGTGCGCTGGTCCCGATGACGGCGCGCGGGGCCGTGGAGGACGCCAGGCCTCCGGCCGCACAAGATCCGTCGCTTCCCGTCGACGTCACGCTGCAGGTCAACGGCAAGGACAAGCGCCTCAGCATCGACGCGCGTACTACGCTGCTCGATGCGCTGCGCGAACATCTCAAGCTTACCGGCAGCAAGAAGGGCTGCGACCACGGCCAGTGCGGGGCCTGCACGGTGCTGGTCGACGACCGACGTGTGGTGTCGTGCCTGACCCTGGCGCTCGCTGCGGAGGGGCAGGAGATCACGACCATCGAGGGGCTGGCTACCGATGACCATCTGCATCCGATGCAGCAGGCCTTCATCGACAACGACGCGTTCCAGTGCGGCTATTGCACGCCGGGCCAGATCATGTCCGCCGTCGCCTGCGTCAAGGAGGGGCATGCGAGCAACGAGGCCGACATCCGTGAATACATGAGCGGAAATATCTGCCGCTGTGCCGCCTATCCCAACATCGTCGCGGCGGTGAAGCAGGCCGCGCCCGAAATCCTGAAAGGCTAGGCGCATGCGACCGTTTTCGTATCAGAGGGCGACAGACCCTGACATGGCCGTGCAGGCGCTCGGCGCCGCCGCGGCCGCGAACAATCCGCTGACAAAGGCCCCTGCGCAGCCGCTCGCCGGCGGCACCACGCTGATCGACCTGATGAAGCTCGACGTGATGCGGCCTGCCGCGATCGTCGACATCAATCCGCTCGCGCGCAGTTGGTCGGCAATCGAGCTCAGGGAAGGCGGATTGCGCCTCGGCGCGCTCGCGAAAATGTCGGATGTTGCCGCGCATGGAGAGATCCAGCGGCACTATCCGGTGATTGCAAATTCCCTGAAGCTCGCGGCCAGTGCCCAGCTGCGCAACATGGCGACGCTCGGCGGCAACGTGATGCAGCGGACGCGTTGCAGCTATTTCCGCGACGTCTCCTATGAGAATTGCAACAAGCGCAATCCCGGTTCGGGCTGCGCCGCGATGGACGGCGTCAACCGCATGCATGCGGTACTCGGCGTCTCGGACCAATGCATCGCGACCTATCCCGGCGATTTCGCGCAGGCGCTGATTGCGCTGGATGCTCTGGTCGAGATCACGGGCAAGGGTGGCACGCGCAGCATGCCGTTCTCCCAGCTTCACAAAGGCGCCGGGCACGACCCCCGACATCGAGACTTCGCTTCAGCCTGGCGAGCTGATCTCGGCTTTCTCGATCCAGGGCCGCTGGCCGCGCTCGGTGTATCTCAAGGCGCGCGACCGCCAATCCTACGAGTTCGCGCTGTCCTCGGCCGCGATCGCCCTCGACGTGCAGGATGGCACGATCCGGGATGCGCGCGTCGCGCTCGGCGGCGTCGCCACGGTGCCCTGGCGGGCGCGCGAGGCGGAGGCGCTTCTCAAGGGACAGAAATTCGACGACGGCTTGGCGCAGCGGGTTGCCGATGCCGCTTTCGCAGAGGCCAGGGGGCGGCGGCACAACAGCTTCAAAATCGCGCTCGGCAAACGCGTGGTGGCGCGCGCGCTCCAGCAGGCCGTAACGATGGAGATCTGATCATGACCGCTGCTGCTCCCGAGCCCAAGACCAACATGGGCAAGCCCGTGCCGCGCTATGACGCGGTCGTGAAAGTGACGGGACGCGCGACTTATGCGTCCGACATGCCGCTTGCCGATCCCGCCTATGCGTTCCTCGTCATCAGCGCGATCGCTAAGGGACGGGTCGACAGCTTCGATCTCGGCGAGGCCAAGCGCGTCCGCGGCGTGATCGACATCGTCACCCATGAGAACGCACCGAAGCTGAAGGAGTCGAAGCTCTTCAGCAATGGCGGCTATGCGGGCACGACGATCCAGCCGCTGAAATCGGCCGAGATCGCCCATGACGGCCAAATCATCGCGGTGGTCGTGGCCGAAAGCTACGAGGCGGCGCGCGAGGCCGCCAACCGCGTCAAGGTCAGTTATACGGCCGCCACGCCAAGCGCGACCTTCGACTCGCCCGGGACGACCACGGCGCCCGCGAAGGGGCAGACTGCCCAGTTCAAGGAAGACCCGAAGGTCGGCGATTTTGCCAAGGCGTTCGAGGAGGCCGAGGTCAAGCTTACCGCCTCCTACGAGACACCGACGCAACATCACAATCCAATGGAGCTGTTCTCGACCAGTTGCGCCTGGATGGGCGACAACCTCGTCATCTACGAGCCAAGCCAGTTCGTGTACGGCCTCAAATACGGTGTCGCCGAGCAACTCGGCATCGACGCCGACAAGGTGCGGGTGGTCAACCCCTATGTCGGCGGCGGATTCGGCTCACGCGGCTCGATGACGCCGCGCACCGCCATCATCGCCGGCATCGCCAAGCGGCTGAACCGGCCGATCAAGCTGGTGCCGACCCGCGACCAGGGCTTCACCATCACCACCCATCGTGCCGAGACCCGCCACGAGATCAAGCTCGGTGCGCGCCGCGACGGCAAGCTGGTTGCGCTCAAGCACGAAGGCGCCGAGGTGTCGTCGCGACCCGATGCCTATTGCGTCGGCGGCACCAAGACGACGACGCGACTCTATGCCTGCCCGAACGTCGACAGCCTGGTCTCGATCGTGCGCGCCGACCGCAACACGCCCGGCTTCATGCGCTCGCCGCCGGAAGTGCCGTATCTGTTCGCGCTGGAAAGCGCGATGGACGAGCTCGCGGTGAAGCTGAACGTGGATCCGGTGGAGCTTCGTCGCATCAACGACACCACGAACGAGCCGATCAGCGGCAAACCCTACACCTCGCGGTCGCTGATGGCCTGTTTCGACGAGGCCGCCAAGGCGTTCGGCTGGGCGCAACGGTCGCCTGAGCCGAAATCGATGTCGGACGGCGACTGGCTGATCGGCTATGGCTGTGCCGCCACCTGTTATCCCGCGCAGATGGGACCCGCAGCCGCGCGCGTGCGGCTGCAGCGCGACGGCCGCACCCGCGTCGAGATCGCCGGCCATGAGATCGGCACCGGCGCCTACACCGTCATCGCGCAGACCGCCTCCGAACGGCTCGGAGTGCCGCTCGAGAAGGTCGCCGTCTTCATCGGCGATAGCGATCTGCCGCCGGCGCCCGTTGCAGGAGGCTCCAACTCGACCGCCAGCACCTGCTCCGCGGTGATGATGGTGTGCGATCAGATCCGGCAGCGTCTGTTCAAGGCGGTGGTGCCGAGCCAGAGCCTGGCGGACAAGGCGAAGGAGACCGTGGGCATCGGCCAGACACCGGCAACGCAAGCGGCGAAGGGTGACCGTCCGCTCGACCTGGAGAAGGCCTTCGACGCGCTCGGGGTCGGCGTCGTCGAGGAATATGGCGAGTGGAAGCCGGAAGGTGCGCCGCTGGATTCGTTCCGCGCCATGCATAGCGGGCAGGTGCGGCTCGTGGGTGGGCATTCCATGAAGGACCAGATCGCGTATGCTTTTGGCGCGGAGTTCGTCGAGGTCCGCATCATTCGCTTCACGCACGAGATCCGTTGCCCGCGTTTCGTCGGCGCCTTCGCCGGCGGTCGCATCATGAATCCACGCACGGCGCGCAGCCAGCTGATGGGCGGGTTGATCTGGGGCATGTCGTCGGCGCTGCTGGAAGCCACCGAGATCGACGAACGCTATGCGCGCTACGTCAACGATAACCTTGCTGATTACCTCGTCCCCGTGAATGCGGACGTATCAGGCGTCGAGGTCATTCTGCTCTCCGAGGAGGATGATCGCATCAATCCTGTCGGCGTGAAGGGCCTCGGCGAGCTCGCCAATGTCGGCACCAATGCGGCGATCTGCAATGCGATCTACCACGCCACAGGACAACGCATTCGCAAGCTCCCGGTCCGGCTGGAAAATATCGAGGTGTGAGGGGTGGAAACCTCACCCGCGTTGCGCTAGACACCTTCCGCCTCAAACGGAAGGTGCCTTATGCAGCGTTTTCAGCGCGCGCTTCTCGCCCTGATGTCGGCACTCGCGATCACCGTGATCGCCGGCGTGTCGCATTTCGTTTCCACCACGGCCTCGGCCCAGACCGCAGGAAAGACCATGACCACAGCTTCAGGCTTGCAGATCATCGACAGCGTCGCCGGCACGGGTGCTTCGCCGAAGCCCGGCCAGATCTGCGTGATGCACTACACCGGCTGGCTTTATGAGAACGGCCAGAAGGGCAAGAAATTCGACTCCTCCGTCGACCGCAACGAGCCGTTCGAATTCCCGATCGGCAAGGGCCGCGTCATCGCCGGCTGGGACGAGGGTGTCGCCTCGATGAAGGTCGGCGGCAAGCGCACGCTGATCATCCCGCCGCAGCTCGGCTATGGCGCGCGTGGCGCCGGCGGTGTGATCCCGCCGAACGCGACGCTGATGTTCGACGTGGAATTGCTCGCAGTGAAGTGAGCCCAGGTCTTTCCGCATCGTCTTTCCGCGTCGTCATGGCCGGGTTTGATCCGGCCATCCACGCCTTGGCAGCCTGAAGAAAGAACGTGGATGCCCGGGACAAGCCCGGGCATGACGAGAGAACAGAACAAAAAGACCGGCCTTGCGGCCGGTCTTTTCGGTTTCAGCTTGTGCGTATTATTCCGCTGCGCGACGTGCGGCGGCCGCAGCGCGATCCATCGCGTCCTTTGCGGCGTCCTTGGCATCGCCCATGGCCTGCTGGCCCTTGCCCTTCACTTCCTGCACCACGCCTTCGCCCTTCATGCGATCGGATCCGGTGGCTTCACCGATGCCCTGCTTGGCCTTGCCGATCGCCTCGTTGGCGGTGCCTTTGATCTTGTCAGTCGTGCTGCCCATGGAATTCTCCTTTCGGTTTGCTTGGAATGACAACGCTGGACGGCTACGAGGGTTCCGATTTTGGTATGGCTGGCGGGCGCTGCTTTGGGTTAGTTTGCCGCGCACGGAACCAACAGAAGGCAAGCCCCATGACCGGCCATGATCATTCGCATTCCCACCATGACCACGATCATGACGATCGCTGGAAGCATGACGGCGTGCGCGTCATTCCCGGCAACCAGCTCGACACCAACGTGCCGTCGACCGCAGGCATGGACCGCGCCGCTGCCATCAATTTCGCCCGCGTCGGCGCGCAGAAATTGTGGGCAGGCACGGTGAGCATCAAGCCCGACGCCAAGACCGGCGCGCATCACCACGGCCATCTCGAAAGCGTCATCTATGTCGTGAAGGGCAAGGCGCGGATGCGCTGGGGCGAGAAGCTGCAATTCACCGCCGAGGCCGGCCCCGGCGATTTCATTTTCGTTCCGCCCTACGTGCCGCATCAGGAGATCAACGCCAGCCCCGACGAGGTGCTGGAGTGCGTGCTGGTGCGCAGCGACGGCGAGGCGGTGGCGATCAATCTCGACATCGAGCCGGTCGAAAAGCCCGAGACGGTGCTGTGGATCGACCCGGTTCACCGCGATCCCAACGAGAAGAAGTAGGCTTTCCGAGGCGGCGCGGGGTTCATGCGACAGGACCCCCGCAGGCGCGACCTCAAAAATATTCGGAAGCGATGTCGGGTGGCTGCCTGGCCATCCGTCCTTGGGCAGAACCCGCCAAGGAGCTTCCGATGCCCAAGATGATATTCGTCAACCTGCCGGTGACCGACCTCAAGCGTGCGACCGCCTTCTATGAGGCGATCGGTGCGGTCAAGAACCCGCAATTCTGCGACGACACGGCGAGCTGCATGGTCTTTTCCGAGACCATCTTCGCCATGCTGCTGACCCACGACAAATTCCGCCAGTTCACGCCGAAGCCGATCGCGGATGCCAAGTCCTCGAACCAGGTGCTGCTCTGCCTGTCCGCGGACAGCCGCAGCGACGTCGACGATATCGTCGGCAGGGCGGCGGCCGCGGGCGGCATGGCTGATCCCAGCCCGAAGGACGAATACAGCTTCATGTACGGCCGCAGTTTCGAGGATCCGGACGGTCATATGTGGGGCGTCAACTGGATGGACCTCGCGGCGGCCCCGCTGCAGCCCGCCATGGCCACGGCCTGATCGAAGCCGTGGAACAGGAGCATTCACATGTCCAAGGTCACGCCCTGCCTGTGGTTCAACGGTGATGCCGAAGAGGCCGCCAATTTCTACGTCTCCCTGTTGCCCGATTCCAGGATCGTGCACGTCCAGCGCAACGTCTCCGATGGTCCGTCCGGCAAGGAGGGCTCGGTGCTCGTCGTCGAGTTCACCCTCGGCGGGCAGCGCCTGGTCGCGCTGAATGGCGGCATGAAGATGGAGTACACCCACGCGATATCGCTGATGATCGATTGCGACGACCAGTCCCAGGTTGACAGCGTCTGGACCGCGTTCCTCGCGCATGGCGGCAAGGAAGAGCAGTGCGGCTGGCTCAGGGATCGCTGGGGCGTGGCCTGGCAGGTGGTGCCGAAGGCGATGTTCGAATTCCTGTCGAGTCCCGACAAGGCCGCGGCCGCACGCGTGGTGCAGGCCATGATGAAGATGGTGAAGCTCGACGTGGACGTGCTGCGCCAGGCATTCGAGGGCAAGTCGGCGGCGTGAGGCGCGACAATGTCGTACCGTGGGCAAAGACGCTCTTGCGCCGTGCCCACGATTTGCCCGCGATCAAGAGAAGTGGTGGGCACGCTTCGCTTTGCCCACCCTACGAGACCGTGCCCGCCCTAATAATTGATCCTGAGCCCGACGCCGCCATGGATGGTGTTGCCGACCGGCTGCGGGCCCAGCGTGCCATTGGCGAAGAGATCCACGATCCAGCCTTTTTGCACGCGGAATCCGAGGCGGCCGCCATATTCGAACCAGCCCTGGTTGCCCATGGTCGGCACCACCATGCCCTGGCCGGTCACGGTCGCCACGATGCCGCTGTGGGTCGCAAAGGATTGCACCCAGCCGCCGTTGATGTTGGCCTCGATGTTGCTGCCGTAGAGATGCGTCCACTGGCCGCCGATCTTGACCAGGCTGGCGCGGTCGGTCCCGGTCGCAAGGGTGGCGTCAAACGGATTGAAGGCCACTGCGCTGTCGGTGTAGCCCGATACGCGCTGCCAGAGTTGCCACACCTCGATGGAGGCCGCGACCTCGTCGCGCGGTGACAGCCGGCTGATCCACCCGGCGCGGCCATAGACGGCATAGTTCGAGGCGTTAGTCGAGCTGGTCACGCTGACCGGGCCGAGGCTGGTGTCGTAGCTGCGTGTGTAGCGCGCCTTCTGCCACGGCGTCAGGATCGTGCCGACGTCGAAGAACGGGCGCGACGAGCCCCAGTCGGTGAAATCGTAGCGCAGCGCAAAGGCGCCGATCGGCGCGCTCGTGATCTCGTAGCCTTTCCCGTCGTAATGCGTATAGGCGATGCCGGCGAGCAGCGACAGATTGTTGGTCAGCTCCTTGCGGCCGTGGATGCCGGCAGAGAACGAGCCGGCCGAGCCGAAAGCACTGACGCAGTCGCCGCAATTGACCTGCTCGTTGACGCCGAGCAGCACCGTGCCGAGCACGCGGTTGGTGATCATCTGGTTGAAGCGCTGATTGGCGAGGCCGCCGGTCGAATTGCCGCTGGACTCGGCGCCGGTCGGCGTCGCGGATGGACCCGGCGCAGGGCTCGGTGACGACGTGGGACTTGGTGACGGCGATGGACTTGGTGAAGGCGTGGGGCTCGGCGACGGCGAAGGACTCGGTGACGGGGAGGGACTCGGCGACGACGATTGAGCTGCGACTGAACCGATGCCGAGCGCAGCCGAGCAGAGCGCCACGGCAACAAGCAGCGCTGCACGCCCCATGAACTGTCTTGCCCGGTTCACCATCGTCACCGCCCGCACAGCATGCCGTCGTCCTGGACGGCTGGCGTGATGGTCGGCGAGGCGCCGGCATATTGGTTGACCGCGCACAGCCCGGCGCTCGCCGCGCAATCGGCGGCAAAGGTCCAGGGCGGCGTGTTGGACTTGGTGATGCTGACATTGCCGCCGGTCGAGGTGATGATCGCGGTGTCGCCGGGCTGGGTGAGCTGCACGCATTGGGACTTCGTCGTGCAGACGCTGGCCGCGCCGTCCTGAAGCACCACGACGGAGCGGCCGCGCTGCGAGAGGATGTCGAGCGTGGTGCCGCGCACGCCGATGGTCGCGAGCGGCGTCGTGATCTTGTAGGCGCTCTTGTCGGAGTTGCCGGTGACGAAGCGGAAAGCCCCGGTGGTCATGCGGATCGCGACGGCGCGATAGCTGTGGTCGTCGTTGAAGACGGTGCGGTCGAGCTTCAATGTCGCGCTGGGGCCCAGCGACAAATTGGTGCTATCGGCCATGACGAAGCGCGCCGCGCTGTCGGCTCCCGTGCGTACGGTCTCGTCGCGCAACATGCTGTCGCCGACGTTGATCGGGGTCGTGGTCGCGGCGACGCGCACCACGTCGTTCTGGATCACGACGGCTTGGCCGACGCGTGTCTGCGCGTGCGCGCCAGGACCTGCGCACAACGCGGCTGATAACAGCGACGGGAAAAACCAAAAACGCAAATTCATTTCACAACCGATCGATATGTCCCTGATCGTACCGGATCGCGCGCGCTTGCGATGTGGCGGAATTATCACAAGCGGCGCGGGACGTGCGTCATGCTTAGTGACAGTTGCGGCAGAATGCGTTCAATGAAAATCGCGATCTCTTTTTTTGTCCGCGGTGACGCAAATTTGCCACGCAAAACATCCCCACAGCAGACGCTCGAATTGCCCGCGGTTCCAGCGATGTCGCGGAGCGCAGTGATCGCTGTCGCGATATTCCTGACCGCTCATCTCCTGCTGCTGATCGGTGTCGTAACGCCGCAGAAGTTCGTCTTCGACGAGGTGCATTATGTGCCGGCAGCGCGGCAGATGCTGGCACCTGCGATGTCGCAGCCGATGCTCAACCCGATGCACCCGCCGCTTGCCAAGGAGCTGATCGCGGCGTCCATCGCAGTCTTCGGCGACAACGCGCTCGGCTGGCGCTATCCGGCGACCTTGTTCGGCGCGCTCGCGGTCGTCGCGATCTATCTGTGCGGGCTTGCGCTGTTCTCCGCGCAGGGACCCGCGATCGCCGCCGCGCTGATCGCCGGCAGTAACCAGATGCTCTACGTGCAGGCGCGCATCGCCATGCTCGATATCTTTGCGCTCGGATTCGGCCTGCTCGCGACCGCCGCCTTCATGCATGGCTTTCGAAGAGAGCGGCCGCATGCGCTGTTCGCGCTCGCGGGCAGCCTGTTCGGCTGTGCTGCGGCGTGCAAATGGAGCGGCTTGTTTCCGCTCGGCGTCTGCATCGTCATCGTCACAGTGATCGGCTTAATGCAGGGCTGGCGCACACAGTTTGCCGACGCCAGGCCGAGCGACTGGTATCGGCCCGACCTGTGGACCGGTTTTCGCGTGCAGCACGCCGCGCTCTGCTTCGCCGTCCTGCCGGCAATGACATATTTTGCAGCGTTCGTTCCGCTGTACGGATTGTCGCTGCCGGACCTGATCGAGGCGCAGCGGCGCATCTTCGCCGACAACACCACGACCGCGATCGCCGGCCACACCTATATGAGTTCATGGCCGTCTTGGCCGTTCCTGGCACGTCCGGTCTGGTTCCTGTTCGACAAGACGGCAGAGGACCAAATCGCCGCGATCGTTTTCCTCGGCAATCCGCTGGTGGCGTGGCCGGCCCTGCTCGCGCTCGCATTGGTGCTGCGCGACTTCGTCGTCTTGCGGCGTTGGGACGCCTTCCTGATCGCAGCGTTCTATTTCGGTCCCTGGCTCGCCTGGGCGCTGCTGCCGCGCACGCTCGGCTTCATCTATTACTATCTGCCCGCCGCGACCGCCGCGTCCCTTGCGCTGGTCTATGTGCTGCGTCGGGAGGGTTTGCCGCGCTGGCTGCTGTGGGCCTATGTCGGCATTGCTGCGGCCGGCTTTGCGGTCATGTTGCCGATTTCGGCGGCCTTCATCGGCGTCTCGATGCAGACCTTCAACCGATTGATGCTGTTCCAGAGCTGGATATGACAACGCCGCCTGCCGGGGAGGCAGGCGGCGGAGTTGTTGCGACGAACGGCCGGAAGAGTTATTTCGACGCGGTCTTGGTGTCCATGTTCACGACCTGGACCCGGCGGTTGACCGGATCGGCGCCGTTGCCGGCATCCTTCAGCTTGGTCTCGCCGTAGCCGACAGTGACGAGATCGGTGCCGTTGAGGCCGTAATTCTGCATCAGGTACTTCTTGATGGTGTCGGCGCGCCGTTCGGAGAGACCTTGATTGTACTCTTCGCCGCCGGTCGCGTCTGTGTGGCCGGCGACCACGAAGGTCGAGCCCTTGAGCGCCGGATCGGACAGGGCCTTGCCGAGCGCCTGCACCGAGGCCATCGAGGTCTTGGCGATGTCGGCCGAATTGTAGTCGAACTGGATCTCCAGATCGATCTTCGGCTTGGTCGCCGCGAGCTCGGCGATCTGCTCGCGCTCGCCCGTCGACAGCGACCGGGTCGAGCGGTTGCGCACGGTGTTGAGGAACGTCGCTTCCTTGGCCTGCGCCGTCGTGTCGGCCTGCGGACCGACGGACAGGCCACGGGTGGCGGGCTTCGGCTTCAGGGCATCCAGAATCTTGTCGGTCGAAACGTTGTTGTCGCCGGCCAGGGCGAGGCCCGCGCTCATCGAAAGCGCGGCCGTGAGAGTCATGGCCTTCAGTCCAAAGAGCTTATCAAAACGGGTCATTGTCCTATCCTCGTGTTACGCCTGATGGCGATTTGATGCTGCGAGCCTAGGGCAGGTTCAAAGACCTTGATGTGATCTTGGTCACATCCAACACCGCCGAGACGACATCACTCTGCTTTCCGGCAGCCATTTACGCCCGGTTCCTCGAACCACGCGCGCCGCGTGCATCGCGACGCCGCATGGCCCTCAGCCGAACAAGAATTTGTCCAGATGCCCGCCTAGCAGGCTTCAACTATTCGAAAATCCGTTCGCGACAGGAGCCGAGTTCCATCCCGTGCCGAGGTCGAGCGACTATCAGCGTGACTACCCATTCCATCGCAGCGGCCCGCCGGATCGGACAGTGACCCTGAGTTCCATGCCCATCTATATCGGTGCTGCGATGATCGCGGTGGCGATCTTGCTGTCGACGTTGATCACGGGGCTGACCTCCCGCTACGTCGGCCTGGAGGGGCTGACCGAAGAAAACATCTGGCTGGTCGATCGTCTCACCGGCAACGTCTATCGCTGCCAGTCGGAGGGGCGCGGCAAGGCGTCGTGTGAACCCGATGTGGCGACCGGCAGCGTCGGGAGCGCCCAAAAGCCGCACGCTAGAACCTCCGAAAATATCTTCTCTGCGAGCCCTTGTCCCGGAAAGATAGATGTCGCGTTGGCCGGCATGTAGCCGGCTTCGTTTCCGGAGGAGAAATTGATGAAGACCCTGTTGCTCGCGGCAACGTTCGTTGCACTTGCTCTGTCGCCCGCATCCGCCGCCAAGATGGAATGCACCAGTGCGAACATGGCCAAGCTCGTTGCCGGACTGGGCGGCGAAGACACGCCGGGCAAGATGGCAGCGCGGAAGTCGATGGCTGCGGCCAATTCCGACATGAGCAAAGGCAACATGCGAGGCGCCTGCAAGCACTACGTGAGTGCCGAAAAGGCAATGGCGAAGAAGTAAGACATTCCCGCCGAACTGGCACATTCTGGCCGCGCTGGCAGCAGATGGCAGCGCGGCTTTTTTCGTGAGGCCGGTGCTTCGCCGTCTCTCTTTCTCCCGGCGCGAATCCCGCTACATTGCCTCCCGCAATGTCCCGCGCCCCGAAACCTCTCCCCCTCTCGACGACACAGGCCCGGCAGATCTGGCTGCATGCCCAGCGGCTGGATCAGCGCGCCCCGTTCGGCGAGGGCGCACAGGCGGTGGCGGATGCCGTCGCCCATCTCGGCTATGTGCAGATCGACACCATCAATGTGATCGAGCGCTGCCACCACCACATCCTGTTCAGCCGTATTCCGTCCTACCGCCGCGCCGACCTGCGCCAGGCCCAGAGCGTCGACAAGAGTGTGTTCGAATACTGGACGCATGCGCTTTCTTACGTGCCGGCGACCGACTTCCGCTTCTTCCTGCCTGCGATGCGCGAGCACCGGCGCGAGGGGCACAAATGGTTCGCCTCGGTGAAGCCGGCCGACACGCGCAAGGTCATGCGGCTGCTGCGTGCCGGTCCCCTGACGATCCGCGACATCGACGACGATGAGCTGGTTGAGAAGGAGCACCTGTGGCAGAGCCGAAAACCCTCGAAGCGGGCCTTGCAGCTCGCCTTTTATACCGGCGCCGTGACCATCAGCACGCGCCTTGGCATGCTCAAGACCTATGAGTTGACGAGCCGGCATTTCGGCTGGGACAAGCTGCCGAGGCCGGCATCGGCGAAGGAAATCACGGCCTATCTGCTCGACCGCGCGCTGCGCTCGCAGGGGGTCGTCAGCCTGGATTCGATCTGCCATCTCGACGCGCCGCGCAAGAAGGCGGTCGCAAGCCTGATCGCCTCGCGCGTCCGCCGCGGCGAGCTCGTGCCGATCGCGATAGCGGGCGCCGGTAAGCAGGAGCATTGGGCCTCGCCCGCAGCGCTGGAGCCACATGATGTGCCGACCGATCTGGTTCACATCCTCTCGCCGTTCGACCCCCTGATCATCCAGCGCAAGCGCACCAATCTCATCTTCGGCTACAACCATCTGTTCGAAGCCTACGTGCCGAAAGCCAAGCGCAAGCTGGGCTATTTCGCGTTGCCGGTCCTGGCCGGCGACGAGATCGTTGCCGCGCTCGATCTGAAGACCGATCGGCAGGCCAAGAAGCTGCTGATGCAGAAATGGACCTGGGTCGGGCAGGGCAAGAAGACGGCAGGGCGCAAGGAGCTCAAGCGCGCGATCGAGGACGAACTCGATCGCTTCGAGCGGTTTCAATTGGCGGAGTGAGTCTTCGCGGGGTGGGTTGCGACGAGCCGGTCGAGCCAAACGCCGAGCAATATCCCCACCGCGTAGGCGGCCAAATTCCAAAGAGAGAAGATGCGTCCGAGGAGCAGCGCGCCGGCCGTCATGAGCCGGAACGCATCGAGCCACGGCGTGTGCACCAGGCGCGAGAATTCCACAATGACGGCGATCACGATCGCGATCGTCGCAATCTGCGTCCGCGTCCGCCGACGCAACAAGACGCCGACCAGCAGAAACACCATGGTCGCCCACAGCAGCGAGCCGCCGTACTTCACCACGAAGGCGGGCAGGCCGAGCGCAAAGCCGTACCAGCGCAGCGACAACCCGCAGACGATCACCGCGAGCGCGAGGGTGGCGCGGACCAGCGATGTCCGTCGCGGCGCAACAGGGTGATGCGGCTGCGCTTGGTGCATTGCTCGCTCCATTGACTCTTTGTCCGCGATGCTCAAAACCGCCACTCAGCCCTAGAAAAGCAACAACCCGGGGGAAGCCATGAGCCAGACCACCACCTATGCCGGTTCCGCCGGCGGCGCCAAAAACACCAGCGAGAACGCCAGCAAGAGCGACGTCGAGACCTCGACCATCCGCGCCATCTCCTGGCGTCTGATTCCGTTCCTGGTGCTGGCCTACTTCTTCTCCTATCTCGACCGCGTCAATCTCGGCTTCGCGGCGCTGACCATGAACGCCGAGCTGAAGTTCACGCCGCTAATCTTCGCCTGGGGCGCCGGCATCTTCTTCATCGGCTATTTTATCTTCGAGGTGCCGAGCAATCTCGCGCTGGAGAAATTCGGCGCGAGCCGCTGGATCGCCCGCATCATGGTGACCTGGGGCATCATCTCGGCGTTGATGGCAATGGTGAGCGGCGTCACCAGCTTCTACATCCTGCGCTTCCTGCTCGGCGTCGCCGAGGCCGGCTTCTTCCCGGGCATCATCCTCTATCTCACCTACTGGTATCCGGCCGAATATCGCGCCCGCTTCCTCGCGGCCTTCGCCATCGCCGTTCCGGTCTCGACCGTGATCGGCGCGCCGGTCTCGGGCCTGTTGCTCGGGCTCGACGGCATGATGGGGCTGAGGGGCTGGCAATGGCTGTTCATTATCGAGGGCATCCCCTCGGTGCTGCTCGGCATCGTCACCTGGTTCTACCTTACCGACAAGCCGGAGAAGGCGGACTGGCTCTCGGCCGAGCAGAAGGCCTGGCTCAAGGCCAGGCTCGACTCGGAGATCGCGGCCAAGCAGGCCGTGAAGCATCTGTCGCTCGGCCAAGCCCTGTCGTCGCCGAAGGTGATCGCCCTCAGCCTGATCTATTTCGGCTTCGTCGGCGCGCTCTATGGCATGCAGTTCTGGCTGCCGCAGATCGTCAAGGCATTCGGGCTCACCAACGCGCAGACCGGCTTCGTCACCGCGATTCCGTATCTGTTCGGCACCATCGCCATGGTCCTGTGGGCGCGGCATTCGGATGCGAGCCGCGAACGCGTGTTCCATGTCGGCGCGCCGCTGCTGCTCACCGCGGTCGCGCTCGGCGCGTCCTCCTATCTCACCGATCCCACCCTCACGATGGTGATGCTGACGGTGGCCGCGATCGGCGTGTTCTGCTGCTTCGGCGTGTTCTGGACCCTGCCGACCGCCTGGCTTTCCGGCACCGCAGCCGCCGGGGCCATCGCCCTGATCAACTCGATCGGCAATCTCGCCGGCTTCGGCGGGCCGTACCTGATCGGCTGGGTCAAGGAAGCGACGGGGCAGACCTCCACCGGACTGCTGGTGCTCGCCGTGCTGCCCCTGATCGCCGGGATTTTAGTGTTTGTCGGCGGCCACGACAGCAAGCACGAGTTCGCTGAACAAGGGCGGTAACTTAGGTCGCCCTGGCGACAGCCAGGGTGCATCCACCGCAGCCTCTCTCGGCGCAGGGGAAACGTTTTCAAGGTTGGAGTCCTGCCTTCTCCCGAGCGGAGGGGGCGCACCGCCCCTCAACCGATCACGCTTTCATGATGACTGACGATTATTGACTTTTATCAGTGATTAGTTGACATTCCTCTCATTCGAGATGCAGGAGTGTCCTCCGATGTTTGTCCGGTCGGTTTTGTCGAGCTATTCCAGGCTCTTGGCGGGTGTGTCGCTGGCCCTGATGGCCGCCGCGCTGGCCGGATGCAATGACACCGTCGCCGAAAAGGCCGAGCCGCCGCGGCCGGTTCTGGTCGCGACCGCCCATTATGATGCCGAGACGCCGGAGCGCAGCTTCGTCGGCACCATCAGGCCCCGGATCGAGAGCGATCTCGGCTTCCGCGTTGCCGGCAAGGTTGCAAAGCGACTGGTCGAGGTCGGCCAGACCGTCGAAATCGGGCAGCCGCTTGCAACCCTCGACGAGGTCGACCTCAAGCTCCAGGCCGAGCAGGCGCTGGCTGAGCAGACCGCCGCGACCGGCGTGCTGGCCCAGGCTGCCGCCGCCGAGCAGCGCGCCAAGGATTTGAAGGCCAAGGGCTGGACCACGGACGCCCAGATGGATTCGAGCCGTGCCGCCGCGGACGAAGCCCGCGCGCGGCTGAACCGCGCCGAGCGCGCGCTCGAGCTCAGCAAGAATTCCCTTTCCTACGCGACGCTCAACGCCGACGCCCGTGGCGTCGTCACCGCAACGCTGATCGAGCCCGGCCAGGTGGTTGCCGCGGGCCAGGCTTCGATCCGCGTCGCCCGCTTTGCCGAGAAGGAAGCGGTCGTCGCGATTCCTGAGACGCTGGTCGGACGCGCCAAGTCGGGCGTCGCCAGCGTCACTCTTTGGTCCGAGCCGGGCAAGAAGTATGCGGCCAAGCTGCGCGAGATCGCGCCGGCGGCCGATCCGGCCACGCGGACTTATCTTGCAAAGTTTTCGCTGCCCGAGGCGGACGACAAAGTCTCGCTCGGCATGACCGCGACGCTGACACTGTCGGACGCGGCCAGCGAGCGCGTCGCCCGGCTGCCGCTGTCGGCGCTGTTCAACGAAGGCGGCAAGCCGTCGTTCTATGTCGTCGACGACAACGGCGGCGTCACGCTCAAGCCCGTCACGGTGAAGTCCTACGAGAGCAACGACGTCGTCATCACCGGCGGTGTGGAAGAGGGCGCCAAGATCGTCGCGCTCGGCGTGCAGAAACTCGATCCGGGCCAGAGGGTGCGGATCGTGTCGTCACTGTCCTTTTAAGTTCTGTCATTCGGGGGCGCCCCGAGGGGCGAACTACGGTGCGCAATTGCGCACCTGAGAATCTCGAGGTTCCGGGTCTGGTCCTTCGGACCACCCCGGAACGACGTCAGAAATGAGTTACGTCGTGGGAGGTGAGTTTCGGCCCGAGCGCAAATGCGAAGGCTGAAGCGGCGAAGCGATCCAGAACTTGCCCAGCCCCCTGGATTGCTTCGCTGCCTCGCGACGACGCCTCGAACAGAGTGGCTGTCGTTTTTGGCAATTGGATCGTCTTTCGGAGAGTGCGATGAAGCGCTTCAACCTTTCGGCCTGGGCCGTCAGCCATCCGACGCTGGTGCTCTTCTTGATGATCATACTCGGTGTCGCTGGCTACTTCTCCTATGAGAAGCTCGGGCGCGCCGAGGATCCGTTCTTCACGGTGAAGGTGGTCAACGTCTCCGTGATGTGGCCCGGCGCGACCGCGCAGGAGATTCAGACCCAGGTCGCCGATCCCATCGAGAAGAAGATCCAGGAGCTGCCTTATTTCGAGAAGGTGCAGACCTATTCCAAGCCCGGCTTCACCGCGCTCCAGGTGACCTTTCGCGACAACACCCCGCCGAAGGATGTGCCTTATCTCTTTTATCTGCTGCGCAAGAAGCTGGTCGACGTGCAGGGCCAGTTGCCCTCCGGCATCCTCGGGCCCGTCGTCAACGACGAGTTCTCCGACGTCGATTCCATCCTCTACATGATGACAGGCGACGGCGCCGACTATGCCCAGCTCAAGAAGGTCTCCGAAGGCTTCCGCCAGCGCCTCTTGAAGGTTCCCGGTGTGACCAAGGTCGACGTCTACGGCAACCAGGACGAGCGCATCTTCGTCGAGTTCAGCCACGCCAAGCTCGCCACGCTCGGCATCACGCCGCAGGCGCTGTTCGATTCGCTGGCCAAGCAGAACAACGTCACGCCGGCCGGCACGGTCGAGACTTCCTCGCAACGCGTGCCGCTGCGCGTCACCGGCGCGCTCGACGGCGCCAAGGCGGTCGCGGAGACCCCGGTCGAGAGCAATGGCCGCGTGTTCCGCCTGGGGGATATCGCCACCGTCACCCACGGCTATGTCGATCCGCCGAGCTTCGTCGTCCGTCAGGAAGGCAAGCCCGCCATCGGCATCGGCGTCGTCACGGCCAAGGGTGCCAACATCCTCGAGCTCGGCAAGGAGGTCGAGAAGGCCACCGCCGACTTCATGAAGGCGGTGCCGCAGGGTATCGACGTCAAGCTGATCGCCGACCAGCCCAAGGTGGTCGAGCACGCCGTCGGCGAGTTCGTGCATTCCTTCATGGAAGCGCTCGTCATCGTGCTGTTCGTCTCGTTCCTGGCGCTCGGCTGGCGCACCGGCATCGTGGTCGCGCTGTCGGTGCCGCTGGTGCTCGGCATCGTCTTCATCGTCATGAACACGATGTCGCTCGACCTGCACCGCATCACGTTAGGTGCGCTGATCATCGCGCTCGGCCTGCTCGTCGACGACGCCATCATCGCGGTCGAGATGATGGTGGTGAAGATGGAGCAGGGCTGGGACCGCATGCGTGCGGCGTCCTTTGCCTGGGAATCAACTGCGTTTCCGATGCTCACGGGAACGCTGGTCACGGCCGCTGGCTTCCTCCCCATCGGCTTTGCCAATTCGGCGGTCGGCGAATATGCCGGCAGCATCTTCTGGATCGTGGCGATCGCGCTGGTCGCCTCCTGGTTCGTGGCGGTGATCTTCACGCCCTATATCGGCGTCAAGCTGCTGCCGGAGATGAAGGCGCACCACAACCACGATCCGCACGCGGTTTACGAGACCCGCATGTACAGGGGATTGCGCGCCATCGTGCAATGGTGCGTCAACCACCGCATCACCGTGGTGGTCGCGACCGTCGGCGTCTTCGCCGCCTCCATCGTCGGCTTCGGCCAGGTCCAGCAGCAGTTCTTCCCGCTGTCGGAGCGGCCCGAGCTGTTCCTCCAGCTGCGCCTGCCGGAAGGCACCGCCTTCAACGTCACCGAGAAGGCTGCGAAGAAGGCCGAGACGCTGCTCAAGGACGACAAGGACATCGAGACCTACACCGCCTATGTCGGCCAGGGTTCGCCGCGGTTCTGGCTTGGCCTCAACCCGCAGCTGCCGAACGAGGCCTTCGCCGAGATCGTCATCGTCGCCAAGGGCGTCGAGGCGCGCGAGCGCATCAAGGCCAAGATCGAGAACGCGGCTGCCGAGGGCTTCCTGTCCGAGGCGCGCGTGCGCGTCGACCGCTTCAATTTCGGCCCGCCGGTCGGCTTCCCCGTCCAGTTCCGCGTGATCGGCCCCGACGCCAACAAGGTGCGCGAGATCGCCTACCAGGTTCGCGACGTCATGCGCCAGAACAAGAGCGTCAAGGACGTCCAGCTCGACTGGAACGAGCAGTCGCCTTACCTCAAGCTCGTCGTCGACCAGGACCGTGCCCGCGCCATGGGCCTGACACCGCAGGACGTCTCGCAGGCGCTGTCCATGTTAATCTCCGGCGCGCAGGTCACGACCGTGCGCGACGGCATCGAGAAGGTCGGCGTGGTTGCCCGTGCGATCCCGTCCGAACGCCTCGACCTCGGCGGTGTCGGCGATCTCACCATCACCTCGCGCAACGGCGTCGCCGTGCCGCTCCAGCAGATCGCCAAGATCGAATATGCGCACGAGGAGCCGATCATGTGGCGGCGTAACCGCGACATGGCGATCACCGTGCGCTCCGACGTCGTCGACGGCGTGCAGGCGCCTGACGTCACGGGCCAGATCACGCCGAAGCTGAAGCCGATCATTGATCATCTCGAGCCGGCCTACCGGATCGAGCCGGGCGGCGCCTTCGAGGAATCCGCCAAGGGCAATGCCTCGATCTTCATCCTCTTCCCGGTGATGGTCATGGTGATGCTGACGCTGCTGATGATCCAGCTGCAGAGCTTCTCGCGCCTGATCCTGGTGTTCCTGACCGCGCCGCTCGGCATCGTCGGCGCCTCGCTCGGCCTCAACGTCGCCAATGCCCCGTTCGGTTTCGTGGCGCTGCTCGGCCTGATCGCGCTCGCCGGCATGATCATGCGCAACACCGTCATCCTGGTCGACCAGATCGAGACCGACGTCTCCCATGGCATGACCCGCCGCGAGGCGATCGTGGAGGCGACGGTCCGTCGCGCCAGACCGGTGGTGCTGACGGCGCTGGCCGCGATCCTCGCCATGATCCCGCTGTCGCGCTCGGCCTTCTGGGGCCCGATGGCGATCACCATCATGGGCGGCTTGTTCGTGGCGACCTTCCTGACGCTGCTGTACCTGCCGGGCCTCTACGCCCTGTGGTTCAGGAAGAGCCTGGATGAGGCGGGGACGCCCGAGCAGCCTGCCGCGCCGCAGCATGGGAGCGATGACCAGCACGCAATTCCGCTTGCCGAAGCGGCTGAATAGATGAGAAGACTGCTGACCAGCGAGTCCTGACTGATGGCCCTTATTTCGGAACATATCGAAGTCGACACCCGGGATCGTATCCTCGAGGTGGCCGAGCGGCTGTTCCGCCAGATCGGCTACCAGAAGACCACGGTCGGCGACATCGCCAAGGAGCTCAGGATGAGCCCCGCCAATGTCTATCGCTTCTTCGAATCGAAGAAGGCGATCCATCAGGCGGTGGCGCGCTCGCTGATGGGCGAGGTCGAGCTGGAGGCGCAGCGGATCGTGGCACGGCCCGGTCCGGTGCTGGATCGCTTCCGCGAGCTGCTCACCACCATCAATCGCATGAACACCGAGCGCTATGTCGGCGACAATAAGCTGCATGAGATGGTCGAGATCGCCATGCAGGAGGACTGGGACGTCTGCGTCACCCACATGGAATGTGTCGCCGGCATGATCGGCCAGATGATCGCGCAAGGCGTGGCCTCCGGGGAGTTCGAGGCACCCGACCTGCAACTGGCCGCGCTCTGCTCGTGCACGGCGATGATGCGCTTCTTTCACCCCCAGATGATCGCCCAGTGCGCCACCAAGCCGGGCCCGAACATCGACCAGATGATCGATTTCGTCATCGCGGGTCTGTCCCCGCGCCACTGACGGGCGGGGGAATTTCTCCTTATAAGCAGGCCGGCCACCCCGCGCTAACCGGCCGGTGGCGGACCAGGACGGAGCAACACACTCCGTCATTGCGAGCGCAGCGAAGCAATCCAGACTGTCTCCGCGGAGGGATTCTGGATTGCTTCGCTGCGCTCGCAATGACGATCAGGGAAAAGCCAGCGTGACCGACAAAGACCTGTACTTCTACGAGCCCTCCAAGGGCCACGGCCTCAAGCACGACCCCTTCAACGCCATCATCGCGCCGCGGCCGATCGGCTGGATCTCCTCGCGCGATACCAGGGGCCACGTCAACCTCGCGCCCTACAGCTTCTTCAATGCGTTCTGCTACGTGCCGCCGATCATCGGGTTCTCCTCCACCAACTGGAAGGACACGGTCTCGAACATGGAGCAGACGCGGGAGTTCGTCTGGAATCTCACCACCATGGATCTCGCCAAGCACATGAACGCGACCGCCGCGCATGTCGCGCCTGAGGTCGACGAGTTCGAGGTCGCGGGCCTCACCGCGGTGCCCGGCAAGCTCGTCAACGTGCCGCGCGTGGCCGAGAGCCCGGTGGCCTTCGAATGCAAGGTGTCCGACATCGTCCGCCTCAAGGGCGCCGACGGCAAGGAGGCCGACGCCTGGCTGACGCTGGGCGAGGTCGTCGCCGTCCACATCGACAGGGCCATGATCAAGGACGGCGTCTATCAGACCGCCGCCGCCCGTCCGATCGTCCGCGCCGGCCGTCGCGGCGACTATTTCGAGATCAAGCCGGAAAACATGTTCGAGATGGTGCGGCCGGATTAGGTCCGGGCTGCTACTCTCTCCACACGTCATTCCGGGGCGCGCCGTCAGGCGCGAGCCCGGAATCCATACTCCCGATCATAGTTATGGATTCCGGGCTCGACGCTTGCGCGTCGCCCCGGAATGACGGCGCGACATCCGTCCCCTTTCCCCTCCTGGAACTGCCCGCACGCCCCGGCCGTTATGGTCCCCGGGGCGGCCGCCCGGCCGCGTCAATTGGCTGCATTCTGCAGGCGAAGTGTTCACTTCCCCAGGCCACTTTCCGCTAAAATGCCAGATATCCGCGCCGACGCATGAGGTCCGCCATGAGCTTCCGCCGCGACAAAATCACGAAGCCGATCTTCTCCTGGGCACGCGGCGTGCTGCCGGCGATGTCCGACACCGAGCGCGAGGCGCTGGAGGCCGGTGACGTCTGGTGGGATGCCGATCTCTTCACCGGCAATCCTGACTGGTCGAAGCTTCTGAAGGTGCCGCAGGCGAGGCTGACTGAGGAGGAGCAGGCCTTCCTCAATGGCCCCGTCGACGAGCTCTGCGCCATGCTTGACGAGTGGAAGATCTTCTGGGAATGGCGCGACCTGCCGCCGGATGTCTGGCACTTCGTCAAGCGCGAGAAATTCTTCGGCATGATCATCCCGAAGGAGTTCGGCGGCCTCGGCTTCTCGCCCTATGCCCATTCGGAAGTCGTCCGCAAGATCTCGACGCGCTCGATCGCGGCGGCGGTCACGGTGATGGTGCCAAACTCGCTCGGGCCCGGCGAGCTTCTGATGCGGTTCGGCACGACGGAGCAGCAGGCGCGCTGGCTGCCGCGGCTCGCCGACGGCCGCGACATTCCCTGCTTCGGCCTCACCAGCCCCGAGGCGGGGTCAGATGCCGCCTCGATGGTCGACACCGGCGTCATCTGCAAGGGCGAGTTCGAGGGCCGCGAGGTCGTCGGCCTCCGGCTCAACTGGCACAAGCGTTACATCACGCTCGGCCCGGTCGCGACGCTGCTGGGTCTCGCCTTCAAGGCCTATGATCCCGATCATCTCGTGGGGGGCCAGGAAGAGCTCGGCATCACGGTCGCGCTGATCCCGACCAATCTGCCCGGCGTCGAGATCGGCCAGCGCCATCTGCCGTCGATGCAGGTGTTCCAGAACGGCCCAAACTGGGGCCGTGATGTCTTCATTCCGCTCGATTATGTCATCGGCGGCAAGGAACGGCTGGGGCAGGGCTGGAAGATGCTGATGACGGCGCTCGCCGCCGGCCGCGGCATCTCGCTGCCGTCGCTCTCTGCGGCCGGCGCCGCCTATGCCGCGCGCACCACCGGCGCCTATGCCCGCATTCGCGAGCAGTTCGGCATCTCCATCTCCAAGTTCGAAGGTGTCGAGGAGCCGCTCGCGCGCATCGTCGCGACCGCCTACCAGCTCGATGCCGCACGGCGGCTGACCTGCGCGGCGCTCAATGCCGGCATTCATCCTGCCGTCATCTCCGGCATCATGAAGCTGCACGCCACCGAGCGCATGCGCACCGCGATCGACGATGCCATGGACATCCATGGCGGTAAGGCCGTGATCGACGGCCCGCAAAACTATCTCGGTAATCTCCATCGCGCCGTGCCGGTCGGCATCACCGTCGAAGGCGCCAACATCCTGACCCGCAATCTCATCGTGTTCGGGCAGGGCGCCATCCGCGCGCATCCCTTTCTGCTCGACGAGATGAACGCGCTCGCCGATACCGATCGCGAGCGCGGGCTCACCGCGTTCGACAAGGCATTCTGGAAGCACGTCGGCCACAGCTTCCGGACTCTGTTCCGCGCCTTCGGCCGAAGCTGGACCTTTGGTGCCTTTGCAACGGCACCCGACGCGGGCGATGCCACGCCATTCTATCGTCAGCTCTCGCGATACTCCGCCGCCTTCGCGCTCTGCGCCGACATGGCGCTGCTGACGCTCGGCGGTGCGCTCAAGCGCAGGGAGATGCTGTCGGCGCGGTTTGGCGACATTCTTTCCGAGCTCTATCTGCTCTCGGCGGCACTGAAGCGCTGGCAGGACGAGGGGCGGCAGAAAGAGGATTTCGCCGCGCTGGAATGGTGCATGGCGACAGGCTTCAAAACGATCGAGAACCGGCTTGCCGAAATCCTCGCCAATCTGCCGAACCGCTTCGTTGCCGGCTTCCTCAAGCTGGTCGTCCAGCCGTTCGGCGCCCGCGTGCTCGGCCCGTCCGACCGCATCGTGCATCAATGCGCCGGCATCGTGCTGGAGCCCTCGGCGGCGCGCGAGCGTCTTACGCCGGACCTCGCTCTTCTCGATGACGACGGCGGCTTTGCCCGGCTGGAGCGCGCGTTCAAGCTGGTCGCGGCCACCGACGCCATCACCAAGCCCATGCGCGCTGCGCAGTTGCGCGACTGGAAGGAGGCGGTGACCAAGGGCGTGATCACGCAGGCCGAGGGCGAGCAGCTCGCGGCGGCCCGCGCAGCCGTCACTGGAGTCATCGAAGTCGATGATTTTGCGCCGGAGGCGCTGTCCCCGATTTACAAGAAATCCGGCGACGTGCATCAGTTCTTCCAGGAACTCGGTGAACAGAGGGCGGCGAGCTGATGGCACGACCGGTTTTCATCGTCGACGGCAGCAGGACGCCGTTCCTGAAGGCACGCTCAGGACCCGGGCCGTTCACGCCGGTCGATCTCGCCGTGCAATGCGGCCGGCCGCTGCTGGCGCGCCAGCCGTTCTCGCCTGACAGCTTCGACCAGGTCATCCTCGGCTGCGTTAACGTGATCGCCGACGAGATGAACCCGGCCCGTGTCGCCGCGCTGCGGCTCGGCATGGGCGAGGATATGGTCGCCTTTACGGTCCAGATCAATTGCGGCTCCGGCATGCAGTCGATCGACACCGCCTACCGCTACATCCGCGAGGGCCATGCGGACATGATCCTTGCCGGCGGCACCGAGGCGCTCAGCCATGCCCCGCTGGTCTGGCCCAACTCCGGCGTTCGATGGTTTGCCGGCCTTGCCACCGCCAAGGGCGTGGCGGCCAAGCTCGCGGCTGCCTTCAAGTTGCGCCCCCGCGATCTGAAGCCGATCATCGGCCTCGAGCGCGGGCTGACCGATCCCGTCACCGAGCTGAATATGGGGCAGACCGCCGAGGTCGTCGGCCATCTCTTCGGCATCACGCGCGCACAATCCGATGCCTACGCGGCCGAAAGCCATCGCCGGCTCGCGCATGCGCAAGCCGAAGGTTTTCTGAAAGGCGAGGTCGAGACCGCGTTCTCCCGCGATGGCAAGTACTTCGACCACGATGACGGCGTGCGCCCGGACTCGACGGCGGAGACGCTGGCAAAGCTCCGGCCGGTGTTCGAGCGGCCCTGGGGGCAGGTCACCGCCGGCAATTCCTCGCAGATCACCGACGGCGCATCCTGGGTGATCCTGGCCTCCGACGCTGCGGTCGCAAAGCACAAGCTCACGCCGAAGGCTGCGATCGTCGACAGCAACTGGGCGGCGCTCGATCCCAGCATCATGGGATTGGGTCCGGTGATGTCGACGACTCCGCTGCTTGCGCGCAACGGCCTCACCATCAAGGAGGTCGTGACCTGGGAGCTGAATGAGGCTTTCGCCACGCAGGTGCTCGGCTGCCTTGCGGCGTGGAACGACGATAAATTCTGCCGAGAGATCCTCGGGCTCGACGGCGCGGCCGGCGAGATCGACCGCGAGAGGCTGAACGTCGATGGCGGCGCCATCTCGCTCGGTCACCCCGTCGGCACCTCCGGCAACCGCATCGTGCTGCATCTCGTCAACGCGATGAAGCGGCTCGGCACCCGGCGCGGCGTCGCCACCGAATGCATCGGTGGCGGGCTCGGCGGCGCCATGCTGATCGAGGCGGTGTGACCATGGATTCCAAGATCATGACCGCACTCGCCGATCGCGTGCTGACGCTCGGGCCCCCTCCCGCCCCCGACAGCCCCTATAAGCACTTTAAGCTGACGCGCGATGAGGACGGCGTCGCCTGGCTGCTGTTCGACCGCGCCGACACCAGTGCCAACACGTTGTCCTCGGACGTGATGGAGGAGTTCGATGCCGTACTCGCGGCGATCGAGACTGAGCGCCCGGCCGGCCTCGTGATCCGCTCGGCAAAGCCGTCCGGCTTCATCGCCGGCGCGGATGTCAACGAATTCCGCGGCGCGTCCGATCCCGGTATGGTGGAGACGCGGATCCGTGCCGCGCATGCGGTGGTCGATCATCTCGAAGCCTTGAAGCTACCGACGGTCGCGGTCATCCACGGCTTCTGCCTCGGCGGCGGGCTCGAGGTCGCGCTGGCCTGCCAGTCGCGCATCGCCATCGAGGGCGCGCGCTTCGGCTTCCCGGAGGTGATGCTCGGTCTGCATCCCGGCCTCGGCGGCACCGCGCGTTTCACCGCGCTGGTCAATCCGGTCCAGTCGATGGCGCTGATGCTGACCGGCCGCACCGTTGATGCACGCCGTGCCAAATCGCTCGGCCTCGCCGACACCGTGACGCAGGAGCGCCACGTCCAGGGTGCGGTGAAGGATGCGCTGTTCGGACGCCTGAAGCGGGCCAAGCCCGGGCTGATGACGCGTGCCGCCAATCTCGGACTGGTGCGTGGATTGCTCGCCAAGCGCATGCGCTCGGAGGCGGCGAAGGCTGCGTCCCGCGAGCACTATCCCGCGCCCTATGCACTGATTGATCTCTGGGAGACACACGGCGGCAGCAAGGCTGCGATGCTGAAGGCCGAGCAGGCCTCGTTCGCCAAGCTGATGGTGACGCCGACCGCGCAGAACCTGATCCGCGTCTTCTTCCTGCGCGAGCAGATGAAGAAGGCGGCCGGCAGCGGCAACACCATTAAGCATGTCCACGTCATCGGCGCCGGCGCCATGGGCGGCGACATCGCGGCGTGGTGTGCGGGGCAAGGCTTGCGCGTCTCGCTCGCCGACATGAAAGCCGAGCCGATCGCGGGCGCGGTCAAGCGCGCCAATGAGCTCTACGGCAAGATCATCCGCAGGCGGACCGAGGTGCGCGATGCGCTCGATCGCCTCATCCCTGACATGGGCGGGGAGGGCGTGCGTAATGCCGATCTCATCATCGAGGCGGTCCCTGAGAAGCTGGAGCTGAAGCAGAAGGTCTATGCTGGGGTCGAGCCGCGGATGAAGCCGGGGGCGATCCTCGCCACCAACACGTCGAGCATCCCGCTGCAGGATCTGCGCACGACGCTGGCGCGGCCGGAGCGGCTGGTCGGCCTGCATTTCTTCAATCCGGTATCGCGGCTGCAACTGGTCGAGGTCGTCAGTCATGACGGCAATGTCGCTGAGGTGCTGAAGGAGGCGCTCGCCTTCGTCGGCGCGATCGACCGCCTGCCGCTGCCCGTGAAGAGCTCGCCCGGCTTCCTCGTCAACCGCGCGCTGACGCCGTACATGCTGGAAGCGATGGTGATGCTGGACGAGAAGATCGACCAGCGCCTGATCGATGCCGCGGCCGAGCAGTTCGGCATGCCGATGGGGCCGATCGAGCTGGCCGACCAGGTCGGGCTCGACATCTGTCTCGACGTCGGCGACATGCTGCGCACCAAGTTCGGGGACCTCTTGCCGCCGACGCCGGCCTGGCTGCGGGAGAAGGTCGCCAAGGGCGAGCTCGGCCGCAAGACCGGCAAAGGCTTTTACACCTGGAAGGACGGCAAGGCGGAGAAGGCGCAGTTGCCCGAGACGGGGCCGCGCGTCACGGACCAGATGATCGACCGTCTGGTGCTGCCGATCTCCAATGTCTGCGTCGCGGCGCTGCGCGAGGGCATCGTGGACGATGCCGACGCGGTCGACGGCGCCATGATCTTCGGCACCGGTTATGCACCGTTCCGCGGCGGGCCGCTCAACTATGCGCGCACGCGCGGCGTGGAAAATGTCGGATCCACTTTGCGCGGACTGGCCGAGCGATTCGGCGATCGCTTCGCGCCCGATCCGGGCTGGCACAGTTTCAAGTGAGAGAACCATGAGCGACCACGCCACGACCGCGCCGAGCGGCGATCTCTGCATCCGCACGCTGGCGATGCCTGCCGACACCAACGCCAACGGCGACATCTTCGGCGGCTGGCTGCTCAGCCAGATGGACGTCGGTGGCGGTGTATTCGCCTCGAAGGTCGCGAAGTCCCGCACGGTGACGGTCGCGATCGAGGCGATGAACTTTCGCAAGGCGGTCTATGTCGGCGATCTCGTCTCTGTTTACGCCAATCTCGTGCGCGTCGGCCGCACCTCGCTCACCGTGCATCTGGAAGCCTGGGCGCTTCGTCGCGGCGAGCAGTATCCGTTCCTCGTCACCGACGGCAACTTCACCTACGTCTCGATCGACGAGCATGGCCGCCCACAGGCGGTCCGTGCGACGGACACGACGATCGCGACGTAGTCGCGCGCGGCGCTCTGCCTCATCTCACGAAAACGTGGCAAGCGACGCCAAACGCGGCGCGCACGAGTCAACGCGTCGCGGCTTTGCCAAGAACGGGTCATAAAACGGATGAGGTCCGGGCGTACTCAATTGCGTGTCGATTCGGGGTGGAAACGGCCTCAAATGCCTGGGGAACCTTTGGGCAGGAGCACCGTTATTTGCCCGCACTGAGGAATCCACGGACCATGCCGGACAGCTACATTATTGAAGTCAACTCGCAGACCGCAGGTATCGTCGTTCGTTCTCAGGGAGGCTACTGCTTCTTCGCCTCATCCCACCGCTTCAATCGCCTCGAAGGTCAGCTCTTCCGCAACGCTCGCGAAGCCGAGCGCGCTGCGCGCAAGCTGATTAACGGCGATGTGAAGGAGGCGGCGTAAGCTCCGCGCTGTCATTCCGGCGCGCGCGAAGCGTGGTCGGAATTTTTTGCCGCTTAGAATGTCGATGAACGGATTCCGGGCCCGCGCCTTTCGGCGCGTCCCGGGCTGACACTATTGCTACAATTTCGTCGCGGCACGCGAGAGCAGCTTCCACTCGTCGCCCTGCTTCTGCCAGTTCATCAGGATGTGAAGGTTGGTGGATACTTTTTTCCCATCGGCCGCCATCTCCTGTTCGCCGAGCCAGTGGAAGCGAACGATCGCAGCCGGACCGACGACCTTGATGGTCGGATCCTTGTATTCGATCGAGAGGAATTTCGACTTGCCGTCGGTGGCGCTGGCGATGAAGGCCGCCTTGTCCTCGACCTTGCCGCTGGAATGGCTGTAGCTCAGTTCCTCCGCGCACAGCGCGCTAAGCGCCTTCGGGTCGGCCGCGATCTGGGCGAGGCGGAAGGCCTCCACCTTTTTCGCCACCGCCTCTTCGTCTGCCGAGGCGGCGAGGGCCGGTGCTGTGAGAGCGAGCGCGGAGACGGCAAGAGTCGAGAGAGCCAGGTCGCGTCGGTTGATCATCGTTTCCTCCTTTTTGATCTTGCGACGAGTGTTGCAGCCGCACGCGACTTTGTCGAGTGTCGCATTGTGGTCATGTGCATGCGCCATTGCGTGTCAGAAGGCGTATTGATACGCCTTCCGCATTGATGCGTCGCGGATTTGGGAAAGTAGGGAAATGATCGAAGCAATCGGCCGGGCATTGTTGTTCGACATCGACGGCACGCTTGCCAACACCGACCCGCTGCACCTCATGGCCTTCAACCAGGTGCTGGGGCCACGGGGCCATGTGTTCGATCACGTGCGCTTCTCCAGGGCAAGGCTTTGCCAATGCGTCGATCGGCGAGCGTTTCCTGCCGGGCGAAACGCCGGAGCGGCGCGCCGCGATCCTCAGCGAGAAGGAAGAGATCTTCCGCACGCTCGTCACCGGGCAGATCGAGCCGCTGCCGGGGTTGATGTCTGTGCTTGACCGCGCGGATGCGGCCGGCGTTCCCATGGTCGCCGTCACCAATGCGCCGCGCCTCAACGCCGAGCTGCTGCTCGGGGGCCTCGGCATCACCGAGCGGTTCAAGGCCATCGTGATCGGCGACGAACTGGCTCACGGCAAGCCGCATCCGCTGCCTTATCAGGAAGGGTTGCGCGTCGTCGGCGCCAGCGCTGCGGCCTCGGTTGCGTTCGAGGATTCACGCTCGGGCGTCCAGTCGGCTGTCGCAGCCGGCATTCCGACCATCGGTATCCGGACGAGCCTCAGCCATGCGGATCTCGTCGGTGCCGGCGCCGTTGCCTCGGCGAGCGCCTTTGACGATCCCGACCTGCTCACACGCCTTGCCGACGCCATGGCATGGTGAGCGGCCGCATCCGTTAACCGTGATCGTCTCCCGCATTGACCGATCGCGCGAACCGCCGCACCATGCATCGTTCTGATTTGAGGTTTTCGCCGTGACCGGACTGACTCATCGCCAAGCCGAAATCCTCAACATCGCGCGCGCCTCCGGCCGCGTCATGGTGGAGGAGCTCGCGCGCCGCTTCGAGGTCTCGGCACAGACCATCCGGAAAGATCTCAACGATCTCTGCGAGCGGAGATCGTTGACCCGCATTCATGGCGGCGCCATCATTGCCTCGGGTGTCGAGAACCTCGCCTATGAGGCGCGCCGCTTCGTCGCCGCCGACGAGAAGAAGGCCATTGGCGCTGCGGCAGCCTCGCTGATCCCGAACGGCTGCTCGCTGTTCATCAACATCGGCACGACGACCGAGGAGGTGGCGAGTGCGCTGACCTCGCACGAGGATCTCCTCGTCATCACCAACAATCTCAACGTCGCCATGCTGCTCTATCGCCATCCTCGCATCGAGGTGGTAGTCGCCGGCGGCACGGTGCGGCGCGCCGACGGCGCGGTGGTCGGCTCGACCGCGACGCAGCTGATCGGCCAGTTCAAGGTCGACTATGCCATCATCGGCGCGTCCGCGATCGACGAGGAGGGCGCCTTGCTTGACTTCGACTACCGCGAGGTGCAGGTCGCGCAGGCCATCATCGCCAATGCCCGCAGCGTCATGCTGGTTGCCGATTCCACCAAACTTCGCCGCAGCGCGCCGGTGCGCATCGCCCACATTACCCAGATCCAGACCTTCGTCACCGACCAGGAGCTGCCCGAGCGCCTCGCCACCATCTGCCACAGTAAGGGCATCGAGGTGGTGGAAGCGCTGCCGAAGGGTGCCGACATCGACGATGCGACGGCGGATAGCCAGGATGCGGCACCGGAAGCTTCACCGGTGGTGCGGCTGAGATAAGGTTCTTAGACATCGTCCCACGGATTGAGCAGCGCAACGCCGGTAGGTTCGAAATCTCCTAAGTTGCGCGTGACGATCGTCAGGCCGTGAACAAGCGCGGTTGCCGCGATGAGAGCGTCGCGTTCTGCCCTTGGGTTTGGAACGTGAAGTTGCGCGCAGCGCTGCGCAACGGCGGTGTCGATGGGCAGGATGCGATCTTCAAAGCGAGCCAGAATGTGATCGTCGATCCAGGCGCGCAGGATGGCACCTTGCTTGCTGTCTTTTCGCTCGATCAGGCGCGCGCCAAGTTCGATTTCGAGGATCGAGATCGCGGATATGAAGAAGCTTGCCGCGGGGATTGCATTAGCCCAGGTGGCGACATTGCGATGCGCCTTGTCGGGTCGCCTCAGTTCGGAAACGACATTGGTGTCCAGCAGAAACATCAATCGAGATCAGCAGGCCTGAAGACCCCGCCGGTCATGCGCGGCGGATCGAAATCGAAGTCCGTTCCCGGCTGTGCCAGAGCTTCGGCAAGACTCATATGTCCGCCGGTCAGGCGCAAATAATCTTCGATCGTTAGCAGGACATGGGCGGGCCGGCCGCGGTCCGTAATAAAGACGGGTCCCCGTGCAGCTGCTTTCTTGGCGCCGCTGGTGTCGTGGTTGAATTCTCGGCTGGTGAGGGTGGTCACCATCGTTTGGACCTCGCTCGGGACGATCTGCACAGCAATATATGTAGGCACGTTACTACATTCAAGTTTGGCGCTTCCGCCTTTGCGGATCCTCCCCGCAATCCTGCTGATTTCCCGGTCCTGCCACCCACAAAATTAATCTCCTTTCGCTTCCCTTCGCTTCTCTTTCGTCTTGCTTTCGTTTTTCGGTGTGATCTAATCAAAAGCGAAAGTAGCCGCTCGAAGAACGGGCGGCATCGGGGGATGCGTCTGTTGGAGCGTATTTACGACCTCGCCATCATCGGAGGCGGTGTGAACGGCTGCGGCATCGCGCGCGACGCGGTGGGCCGCGGCAACACCGTCTTCCTGTGCGAAATGAACGATCTGGCGAGCGGGACGTCGTCCTGGTCGACCAAGCTTGTGCATGGCGGCCTGCGCTATCTCGAATATTACGAGTTCCGCCTGGTTCGTGAGGCGCTGATCGAGCGCGAGATCCTTTGGGGCATCGCCCCCCACATCATCCGTCCCCTGCGTTTCGTCTTGCCGCATCACGCCGGCCTGCGCCCCGCCTGGCTGCTGCGCCTCGGTCTCTTCCTCTATGACCACATCGGCGGCCGCCATCTGCTGCCCGCCACGCGCTCGGTCGATCTCAAGCGCGACGAGGTCGGCAAGCCGCTGATTCCGAATCGCTACAGCCGCGCGTTCGAATATTCCGACTGTTTCGTCGACGACGCCCGCCTCGTCGTGCTCAACGCGCGCGATGCCGCCGACAAGGGCGCCGAGATCCGCACCCGTACCCGCGCCACCGAGATCCGCCAGTCAAACGGCGTCTGGATGGTCGGCATGGTCGACACCCTGACCGGCGAGCGCTCGCAGATCCAGGCGCGCGCACTCATCAATGCCGGCGGCCCCTGGGTCGAGGACGTGCTCGGCCGCGGCGCCGGCGTCAATGCGAAAGCCAAGGTGCGCCTGGTCCAGGGCTCGCACATCGTGGTCAGGAAGCTCTACGACCACGACCGCGCCTACATGTTCCAGAACGCCGACGGCCGCATCATCTTCGTCATCCCGTACCAGGACGACTTCACCCTGATCGGTACCACCGACCGCGACTATGACGGCGACCCCGCCAAGGTGAAGGCGACTCCCGAGGAGATCCAATATCTCTGCACCGCGGCGAGCGAATATCTGGCCAAGCCGGTGACATCGGACGACGTGGTCTGGACCTATTCCGGGGTGCGTCCGCTCTATGACGACGGCGCCAGCGAGGCCAAGGCCGCCACCCGCGACTATGTGTTCGAGCTCGATACGCCCGGCGGCGTGCCGCTGCTCTCGATCTATGGCGGCAAGATCACGACCTATCGCCGCCTCGCCGAGGAGGCGCTGGAGCGGCTCGCGCCCTATCTTCGCAGCGCGAAAGCGCGCGAGGGCTGGACCGGAAAATGGCCGCTGCCCGGTGGGGACATGAACGTCTCCGACATCGACGGGCTGATCGCCGAGCTGCAGCGCGGCTATCCCTTCCTCAGCCACGAGCATGCGCGACGCCTCGCCCGTGCCTATGGCACCCGGGCGATCAAGCTGCTGGGCGATGCCAAATCGGCGGCCGATCTCGGCCAGTCCTTTGGGGCGACGCTGACCGAGCGCGAGGTTCGCTATCTCATGGCCAACGAATGGGCGGTCACCGCCGAGGACGTCGTCTGGCGCCGGTCCAAGCTCGGCCTGCGACTATCTGCCGACGAGATCGCCGAGCTTGACGACTGGATCAGGACCCATGCCGTGCAGCAAACTCCCCTGCTGGAAGCAGGAGGACGCTCATGACCGTGACTCTCGATCACGTGACCCGGACTGTCGAGGGCGTCCCGCACATCCGCGACGTCTCGCTGACGCTGGAGAGCGGAACCCTCAACGTGCTGCTCGGCCCGACGCTGTCGGGCAAGACCTCGATCATGCGGCTGCTCGCAGGCCTCGACAAGCCAACCACGGGCAAGGTGCTGGTCAATGGCAAGGACGTCACCGGCGCCGACGTGCGCCAGCGCTCGGTCGCCATGGTCTATCAGCAGTTCATCAACTACCCCTCGTTCACGGTCTACGAGAACATCGCTTCGCCCCTGCGCGTGCAGGGCAAGCCGCGCGACGAGATCGAGGCGCGTGTCGCTGAGGCGGCCAAGCTGCTGCGGCTCGAGCCGTTCCTGAAGCGCACGCCGCTGCAGCTTTCCGGTGGCCAGCAGCAGCGCACCGCGATCGCGCGCGCCCTGGTCAAGGGCGCCGACCTCGTGCTGCTCGACGAGCCGCTCGCTAATCTCGACTACAAGCTGCGCGAGGAGCTGCGCGCCGAGCTGCCGCGCATCTTCGAGGCCTCGGGCGCGATCTTCGTCTATGCCACCACCGAGCCGACCGAGGCGCTTCTGCTCGGCGGCAACACGGTGTGCATGTGGGAGGGCCAAGCGCTGCAAATGGGCGAGACCGCCAAGGTCTACCGCCGGCCGCAGACCCTGCGCGTCGCGCAGGTGTTCTCCGATCCGCCGCTCAATCTGGTCGGTATCGAGAAGAAGAACGGGCAGGTCGTCTATGCCGGCGGCACCGCGTCACCGTCCTCCGGTCTTTATGCAGGCCTCGCCGATGGGATCTATCGCGTCGGTTTCCGTGCGCATCAGCTCGCCCTCGCGAATGGCGAGGCCGATCGTCACGCCTTCCACGCCACTGTAACGGTGACGGAGATCACCGGTTCGGAGAGTTTCGTGCATCTGACCCGCGACGGATTGAACTGGGTGGCGGTGCTGCACGGCGTGCACGAGTTCGAGCCCGGGCAGACGCTCGACGCCGTGCTCGATCTGAATGATGTTTTCGTGTTCGACGCGGCCGACCGCCTCGTCGCCGCTCCAGGTTCGTAAGGGGAGATGCGCCATGGCCCGCATTGACCTCGTTGATCTCGCACATTCCTACGGCGGCAACGATGCGCCGCAGGAAAGCTTTGCGCTCAAGCCCGTCACCATGACCTGGCGCCAAGGCGGCGCCTATGCGCTGCTCGGCCCGTCCGGCTGCGGCAAGACCACCCTGCTCAACGTCATTTCAGGCATCATCAGCCCGTCGCGCGGGAAGATCCTGTTCGACGGCAAGGACATCACACCGCTGTCAACGCAGAAGCGCAACATCGCCCAGGTGTTCCAGTTTCCGGTGATCTACGACACCATGACGGTCGGGGAGAACCTGGCGTTTCCGCTGAAGAACCGCGGCGTGCCGAAGGCCGAGATCGACAAGCGCGTGGCCGAGATCGGCCGCCTGCTCGATCTCGAGCCCTATCTCAATCGCCAGGCGACGCGGCTCACGGCGGACGCCAAGCAGAAGATCTCGCTCGGCCGCGGCCTCGTCCGCTCCGACGTCGCCGCCGTTTTGTTCGACGAGCCGTTGACGGTGATTGATCCCGAGCTGAAATGGCAGCTCCGCTCCAAGCTGAAGGCACTGCATCGCGAGCTCGACCTCACGATGATCTACGTCACCCACGACCAGACTGAGGCACTGACGTTTGCCGACACGGTGGTGGTGATGCATGACGGCCGGGTGGTGCAGAGCGGCACGCCGGCCGAGCTGTTCGACAAGCCGGCGCACACCTTCGTCGGTTATTTCATCGGCTCGCCGGGCATGAACATCCTGCCGGCGGAGGTGAGGGGACGCGAGGCCAGGATCGACGGTCACGTCATCGCGCTCAACCGCGCCTATGACAATCTGCCTGCGGGCGCGAAGATCGAGATCGGCGTGCGTCCCGAATTCGTCGAGGCCGTCGCGCCGGCGCCGGGCCTGCTGACGGCGAAGATCGAGCGCATCGACGATCTCGGCCGCATCCGTTTCGCACGGACGCGTCTTGGCGACGCCAAGCTCGCGGCGCGGGCCCCTGGCGGCTTCACCAGCGCGGACGGCACGGCCGGGCTGAAATTCGATCCGTCGCACGTCCACGTCTATGCCGACAGCCTTCTGGTGGAGGGAGCCGCCTGATGGACAAGACCGTCAACCAAAAAGCCTGGTTCCTGGTGCTGCCGGTGTTCCTGGTCGTCGCCTTCTCGGCGGTGCTGCCGCTGATGACGGTGGTGAACTATTCGATGCAGGACACCTTCGGCAACAACCAGTTCTTCTGGAACGGCGTCGGCTGGTTCAAGGAGTTGCTGGATCCCTCGACCGACCTCGGCAGCCGCTTCCTTGCTTCGCTCGGGCGCAACCTGTTCTTCTCGCTGGTGATCCTCGCCATCGAGGTGCCGCTCGGCATCGTCGTCGCATTGTCGATGCCGCGCCAGGGCTGGACCGTCGCCGCCTGTCTCGTGATCCTCGCGCTGCCGCTGTTGATTCCGTGGAACGTGGTCGGCACGATCTGGCAGATCTTCGGCCGGCCCGACATCGGCCTGCTCGGCTATGTCCTCAATGCCATGGGCTTCGACTACAATTACGTCTCCAACGACGTCGACGCCTGGGTCACCGTGATCGTGATGGACGTCTGGCACTGGACCAGCCTCGTCGCGCTCTTGTGCTATGCCGGCCTGAAGTCGATTCCGGAAGCCTATTACCAGGCGGCGCAAATCGACGGTGCCTCGCGCTGGGCCGTGTTCAAGGCGATCCAGCTGCCGAAGATGAATCGCGTCTTGCTGATTGCGGTGCTGCTGCGCTTCATGGACAGCTTCATGATCTACACCGAGCCGTTCGTCGTCACCGGCGGTGGGCCGGGCAATTCCACGACCTTCGTCTCGATCGAGCTGGTCAAGATCGCGCTCGGCCAGTTCGACCTCGGCAAGGCCGCGGCGCTGTCGCTAGTCTACAATCTGATCATCCTGATCGTCTGCTGGATCTTCTACACCGTCATGACCAATGCCGGCGTCGAACGGAAAGCCCAGACGGACAGCGAGCCGGCGGTGGAGCCCAAGCCTGCGGCCGCGCTAAAGCCCGTGCCCGCGCTCAAGCCAAAGGAAGGAGTGGCCTGATGCATTCGATCCCCGGCCGCCGCCTCATCATGGGGCTATTCCTCGTCTTCCTGCTGCTGCCGATCTACTGGCTCGTCAACATGAGCTTCAAGACCAACGCCGAGATCGTCTCGACGATGACGCTGTGGCCGCACACGCCGACGCTGCAGCACTACAAGCGCATCTTCACCGACGAGAGCTGGTACTCCGGCTACATCAACTCGCTGGAATACGTCGTCCTCAACACCATCATCTCGATCTCGGTGGCGTTGCCGGCGGCCTACGCTTTCTCGCGCTACCGCTTCCTCGGCGACAAGCACCTGTTCTTCTGGCTGCTGTCGAACCGCATGGCGCCGGCGGCGGTCTATGCGTTGCCGTTCTTCAACCTCTATTCGGCGATCGGCCTGTTCGATACGCCCTGGGCGGTCGCGCTCGCGCACTGCATCTTCAACGTGCCGCTCGCGGTGTGGATCCTCGAAGGCTTCGTCTCCGGCGTGCCGCGCGAGATCGACGAGACTGCCTTCCTCGACGGCTACTCCTTCCCGCGCTTCTTCATCAAGATCCTGGTGCCGCTGATCGCGAGTGGCATCGGCGTTGCCGCCTTCTTTTGCTTCATGTTCTCCTGGGTCGAGCTCCTGCTCGCGCGCACGCTGACCTCGGTGTCGGCCAAGCCCATCGCGGCGATCATGACACGTACGGTGTCGGCCGCCGGCATGGATTGGGGGTTGCTGGCAGCCGCCGGCGTGCTCACCATCATTCCGGGCGCGCTCGTGATCTGGTTCGTCCGCAATTACATCGCGAGCGGCTTTGCGCTCGGCCGGGTCTAGGAGGTTCTCATGGAATCCATCGCATGGATGGCCTGGACGCTGCCGACGGCGATCTTCTTCGCCGCGATCGCCGGCACGCTCGCCGTGATGACGTGGCTTGCGGCGGTCTATCCCGAGGCCGAGCGCGTCGGTGTGCTTCGCATTCCGACCACGCGCGGTGATCGCCTGTTCATCTCGCTGATCACGGCGGCGGTGATCCACCTCCTCTGGATCGGCCTCTTCGGCACCGATGCGATCGCGACGCTGCCGATCGGCGAGGAGGGGCTCGAGATCTCGCGCCTGTGGCTCGCAAGTGGAATTTCGCTGGTGGCGGCCGTGCTCATTTTCCGCACGGTCTGAAGCTCGCGAAGGGACGGCCAGATCCGGAAGCAATCCGGGTCTGTATAAAAGTTTGTCGCTGCAACGGAGGAAACCATGCGACAGTTTAGGAGAAGGAAAGGTCCATTGACCAAGAATAGTTTTCTGACCATGTCCAGCGCTACTGCGATCGTTGCAGTGTCGCTCGCCCTCTCGGCGCCGGTTCGCGCCGCCGACGAAGCCGTGATCCAGAAGTGGATCGCGGAATTCACGCCCTCGACGCTGTCGAAGGACGACCAGAAGAAGGAGCTGGAGTGGTTCGCCAAGGCCGCCGAACCCTTCAAGGGCATGGAGATCAACGTCGTCTCCGAGACGATCACGACTCATGAATACGAGGCGCAAACGCTCGCCAAGGCGTTCTCCGAGCTCACCGGCATCAAGCTCAAGCACGACCTCATCCAGGAAGGTGACGTCGTCGAGAAGCTGCAGACCCAGATGCAGTCGGGCAAGAACGTCTATGACGGCTGGATCAACGACTCCGACCTGATCGGCACGCATTTCCGCTACGGCCAGACCATCGCGCTGTCGGACTTCATGACCGGTGAGGGCAAGGACGTCACCAACCCCATGCTCGACGTCAACGACTTCATCGGCAAGTCGTTCGGCACCGGGCCGGACGGCAAGCTCTATCAGCTGCCCGACCAGCAGTTCGCGAACCTCTATTGGTTCCGCTACGACTGGTTCACCAATGCCGACTACAAGGCCAAGTTCAAGGCCAAGTACGGCTACGAGCTCGGCGTGCCCGTGAACTGGTCCGCCTATGAGGACATCGCCGAGTTCTTCACCAACGACATCAAGGAGATCAACGGCGTCAAGGTCTACGGCCATATGGACTATGGCAAGAAGGACCCGTCGCTCGGATGGCGTTTCACCGACGCCTGGCTGTCGATGGCCGGCAACGGTGACAAGGGCATTCCGAACGGTCTGCCGGTCGACGAATGGGGCATCCGCATGGAAGGCTGCCGCCCGGTCGGCTCTTCGGTGGAGCGTGGTGGCGACACCAACGGTCCGGCCGCAGTCTACTCGATCACGAAATATCTCGAGTGGATGAAGAAGTATGCGCCGCCGCAAGCGCAGGGCATGACGTTCTCCGAGTCCGGCCCCGTGCCGGCGCAGGGTAACATCGCCCAGCAGATGTTCTGGTACACCGCCTTCACCGCCGACATGGTGAAGCCGGGCATCGCCGTGATGAACGCCGACGGCACGCCGAAATGGCGCATGGCTCCGTCGCCGCACGGCTCGTACTGGAAGGAAGGCATGAAGCTCGGCTATCAGGACGCGGGCTCGCTCACGCTCCTGAAGTCCACTCCGCCGGATCGCCGCAAGGCGGCCTGGCTCTATCTCCAGTTCATCGTCTCCAAGTCGGTGTCGCTGAAGAAGAGCCACGTCGGTCTGACCTTCGTGCGTGAATCCGACATCTGGGACAAGTCGTTCACGGAACGTGCGCCGAAGCTCGGCGGTCTTGTCGAGTTCTACCGCTCGCCCGCCCGCGTGCAGTGGACCCCGACCGGCAACAACGTGCCCGACTATCCGAAGCTCGCCCAGCTCTGGTGGCAGAACATCGGCGATGCGTCGTCCGGTGCGAAGACGCCGCAGCAGGCGATGGATGCCCTTGCGGCCGCTCAGGACTCCGTGATGGAGCGCCTGGAGAAGTCCGGCGTGCAGGGCGCCTGCGGTCCCAAGCTGCACAAGAAGGAATCGGCCGAATACTGGTTCGCCAAGGCCCAGAAGGACGGCACGATTGCTCCGCAGCGCAAGCTCGCCAACGAGAAGCCGAAGGGCGAGACCGTCGACTACGACACGCTGATCAAGTCGTGGCCGGCCACGCCGCCCAAGCGCGCGGAAGCGAAGTAAGCCTCGCGCAGAGCATCAAGACACGAAGGGCCGGGAGCGATCCCGGCCTTTTTTTGTTATATAACCACTCTGCTCACCACACCGTCATTGCGAGCGAAGCGAAGCAATCCAGAGCCTTTCCGCGGAGGCAGTCTGGATTGCTTCGTCGCTTCGCTCCTCGCAATGACGGAGGATGGAGTGTTTGCGCCGCTTACTCCGCGGGCTCGGCCGCCAGCGTCGGATAGTCGGTGTACCCCTTCGCGCTGCCGCCGTAGAACGTGGTCTTGTCCCAGTCGTTCAGCGGCGCGCCCTGCTTCAGCCGCTCGACGAGGTCGGGGTTGGAGATGAACGGCTTGCCGAAGGCGATGAGATCGGCCGCGTTGGCGTCCAGCACCTTGGTGGCCAGATCGAAATCGTAGCCGTTGTTGGCGACGTAGGCGCCGGCGAAGCGCTTGCGCAGCGAGGCATAGTCGAAGGGAGCGATGTCGCGCGGGCCACCGGTCGCGCCCTCGACCACATGGAGATACACCAGCTTGAGTGCGCTGAGGCCGTCGACGATGTGGTCGTACAGCGCCTGCGGGTTTGAATCGGAGATGTCGTTGGCGGGCGTCACGGGCGAGATGCGGATGCCGGTGCGGCCGGCGCCGGCCTCGGCAACGACGGCCTTGGACACCTCGAGCATCAGCCGTGCGCGATTTTCGATCGAGCCGCCATAGGCGTCCGTGCGCTTGTTGGCGCCGTCCTTGGCGAACTGCTCGAGCAGATAGCCGTTGGCGCCGTGAATCTCGACTCCGTCGAAGCCGGCTTCGAGCGCATTCTTCGTCGCACGCTTGAAGTCGTCGATGATTTCAGGGATCTCGGAGAGCTCGAGCGCGCGCGGCTCGGAGACGTCGGCGAAGCCGCCATTCACGAAGGTCTTGCCCTTGGCGCGGATCGCGCTGGGCGCCACCGGAGCTGCGCCATTGGCCTGGAGGTCGACATGCGAGATGCGGCCGACATGCCAGAGCTGGATGAAGATCTTGCCGCCACGCTCATGGACGCGGTCCGTGACCTTGCGCCAGCCCGCGACCTGATCCTTGGAATAGATGCCGGGCGTGTCCTGGTAGCCTTGGCCCTGCTGCGAGACCTGGCTCGCTTCGGTGATCAACAGGCCTGCGGAGGCGCGTTGGCCGTAATAATCCGCCGCGAGCGAACCGGGCACGAACGTACCGGGCACGGCGCGGTTGCGTGTCAGCGGCGCCATCACGAGGCGGTTGGCCAGTGTGATCGGGCCGAGCTTGTAGGTCTCAAACAATTTGGTCGGACGGCTCATGGGGATGCTTCCAGGCAATGAGAGGTGACGAACACTTGTGCATCGCGACATCAGGTGCAAGGGCCGAGCCATACTCAAAGTGCAGGCATGCTACGCGGCACGGCCGCGTAGCATAATTCATGTGCACTCTCAGCCACGGCAGCAGAATTCCGCTGCGCGGCCTGCCATAGGCAAATCAGGTCAAGCCCATGAAATCGCGCTTGCCGATCTCGACGCCGTTGTGCCGCAAAATGCCGTGGGCGGTGGCGGCGTGGAAATAGAAGTTCGGCAGCGAAAAGGCGCTCAGAAATTGCTGGCCTTTCAGGGTCGTGGTCTTATCGGGTCCACTCGGGAAGGTGACGTCCTTGCTCTCGGCCCCCTCGAACTGCTCCGGCTTGAACGACTTCACATAGTCGATCGTCTTCGCCAGCCGCTGCTTCAATTCCGCAAAGCTGGTCTCGGTGTCGGGCGTCGAGGGCACCTCGCTGTGCGTCAGCCGGGCACAGCCCTTGGCGGCGAAATCGCTGACGAGCTGGACCTGCCTCGACAGCGGCAGCATGTCCGGGAAGAGGCGGGAGCCGAGCAGGACGTTCGGGTCGATCTTCCTGGCCGCGCAATGTGCCTCGGCCTTGGTGAGCAGGCCGGTGAGGCTGTTCAGCATTTGCAGATAGGCGGGGACGACGGCGTCGTAAAAGGACATGTGATGCTCGCTTGTGAATGGGAAATCTTAGGAGAAAACCTGAGTCACTCACATGGGAGGCTCATGGAAAAATACAATCGCTGAAGGTGGCTTGTGCGATGCGAAAATTCTACCTTGCTGGCTCGTGCTGTCTAGGTGCCACACCCTCACTGTCATCGCCCGCGAAGGCGGGCGATCCAGTACGCCGCGGCAGTCGTTTTGAATCTCGATGCCTTTGGAATACTGAATGCCCCGCCTTCGCGGGCATAACTACGGCCACCGTATTTAGCGCACCACGCCCGCCGGCTGCGCCTGCGCCGTGCCGCTGCCGCGCATGCGCGCGAGCAACTCCGCGGTCGGCCAGGAATCCGCCGGCAGGCCGTACTTGATCTGCATCGCCTTCACTGCCGTGCGGCTCAATTGGCCCATCACGCCATCGACCTTGCCGACATTAAAGCCGGCGCGGACAAGGTGCTGCTGCAACTCCTTCAGTTCGTTGAGCGGCAGTTGCACAACCGGCACGGCGGGCTGCCGCATCGGCGCGGCGCCGGCGATGCGGCTGGCGAGATAGGCTGCGGTGGTCGAATAGATCAGCGAGTTGTTCCACTCGGTGTAAGCCGCGAAATTCGCGTAGGCGAGGAAAGCTGGCCCGGTGCGCCCCATTGGCAACAGCAGCGAGGCGGGCAGGTCGTCGTGCGGCAGCGGCCGGCCATCGGGATAGGTGACGCCGAGTTGCGCGAATTTCGCGCGCGGCAGCTTGATCGTCAGGTCGGCCTGGTCCCACGGAAAGTTCGTGGGCGCGCGCACTTCCTGCAGCCATGGCTCGCCACGCCGCCACTTCAGTCCGGTGGCGATGTAGTTCGCGGTCGAGCCGATCACGTCGGGCGCGCTGCGTAACAGGTTGCGGTGGCCGTCGCCGTCATAGTCCACCGCATAGTTGAAATAATGCGTGGGCAAAAACTGCGTCTGCCCGAGCTCACCCGCCCAGGAGCCGATCATCTCGGATGGTGAGAGATCGCCGCGGTCGATGATCTTGAGCGCCGCGATGGTTTCCTTCTGAAACATCTCGGAGCGGCGGCAGTCATAGGCCAACGACACCAACGACGGCAGCGTATGCAGCTTGCCGAGCTCTGCGCCAAAGCTGCTCTCCAGTCCCCAGAAGGCGGCGATCACGGCAGGCGGCACGCCATATTCCTTCTCGGCGCGCGCGAACGCCGCCGCATGCATCTTGATGTGCGCCTGAGCGTTCCTGGCCGCGCCCTCCGACGCCCGGTTGCGCGAGAATTCCGTGAACACCTGACCGAACACGCGCTGGCCGCGGTCGCGGTTGACGATGCTCTGGTCGTAGGTGAGGTACGGCGCAGCCTCGGCGAGCGCACGCTCCGACACGCCGGCTGCAACCGCCTGCTGCTTCAGGTCGGCCAGGAAGCGATCGAAGCTCGCGCCGTTGTGGCAGGATGCCGCGCGCGGCGAGGGCGCGGCGGCTTTCGGCACTGCGGGCCTTGCGGGAGGCGGAAGGATTTGGGCGGAGGCGGTAGCTGTGCATGCGAGGAGCGCGACGGCCGCGATCGAAAATCGGGTCTGGACCATGGGGGTTCCGGCGGGGAGAGATGGGCGTGGATTCAGCCGAAGTCTAGGTGAAGTGATGGCCTCAGGCTATCCCTGCGCTCGCCGCTGATCCCGTCTGGAAGACGATAGGTCGCCCGCCTTGCTGCATCGGGCATGTATTCAAAAATCAAGCGCTTGGCTCGGTTGGATCAAACGCGCCGAATCGGGGTTGACCTGTCGAAACCGCCACTGAAAGGCTCGTCCCTATGGCCGAGTTGGCTCCGGCGTCGTCGCAACGAACACCGGCCGTGCGAGCTACGTCCTCGCCCATGCTCACGGCCGGCGGCATCGTTCTGGCCATCGGAGCCCTCTATCTCGGCCGTGAAATATTCGTTCCTTTTGCTCTTGCGATCCTGCTGAGCTTCGTTCTCACGCCTTTGGTCAATTGGCTGAGACGTTGGAAAGTGCCCCGCATTGCTGCGGTACTGATCGCCGTCTCCATTGCCTTTATCGTCGTTGCAGGGATCGCCTTGGTCGTTGGGCGCCAGCTGGTCCAGCTCGCCAGCAACCTTCCCAATTATCAGACCACCATCACCGACAAGATCCGCTCGTTGCAAAGCTCGGCGCCCGGCGGTGGGGTCGTCGACGCCGTCACTACGACGATGCAGGATCTGGGCAGAGAGATATCGGGAGACGAGAAGAAGCCGGGGAGCGCGCCGTCCCGGCTTGGCGCCGGCGGTGAGAGTCGGGAGCCCGTTACCGTACGGATGGAGCCGCCACAGCCGAGACCGCTGGAGCTCATTCGCTCTGTCATAGGGCCGTTGCTGGCGCCGCTGGCTACCTCCGGGTTGGTCGTCATCTTCGTGATCTTCGTGCTGCTCGAGCGCGAAGACCTGCGCGATCGCTTCATTAAATTGGCGGGAGCCGGTGACCTTCAGAAGAGTACTCAGGCCATCAACGATGCTGCGTCCCGGGTCAGCCGTTATCTGCTGATGCAGCTCGTTGTTAATCTGACTTACGGCGTGCCGATCGGTGTTGCACTCTACTTTGTTGGCGTCCCCAACGCGATTCTCTGGGGCCTCCTCGCAGCGGTACTTCGCTTCATTCCCTATCTCGGTCCTTTTATCGCGGCGATATTTCCTGCTGCCCTGGCCATCGCCGTCGATCCGGGCTGGACGATGCTGTTCTGGGTCGTCGGATTGTTCGTTACCGCTGAACTCGTCAGTAACAATGTCATCGAGCCTTGGCTTTACGGCTCCAGCACCGGGCTGTCATCTCTTGCAATCATCATCGCTGCGATTTTCTGGACGATGCTGTGGGGACCCGTCGGGCTGTTTCTGGCGACACCTTTGACCGTCTGCCTCGTCGTCATTGGGCGCTACGTCCCGCAGTTGGAGTTCTTGGGCATACTTCTCGGCAGCGACCCTGTGCTTGCGCCGGAGGAGCAACTCTACCAGCGTCTGTTGGCCGGCAACCTGGAAGAGGCGGTTGAGTTCGCCGAGAACTATGTCGACGAGTGTTCCTCGCGTGAGCTGTACGATAACGTCGGAATTCCAGCGCTGCGCTTGGCGGAGAATGATCGTCAGCGCAACAGCATCGATACCAACTACCGTCGTCTGGTTGCGGATACCGCTATCTCGGTTGTGCGGGAGGTTGACGACCATATCCGCGAGAAAGCGTCTGCAGTGACAGAGGGCAGTCACTCGGCGCAGCGACCATGCGTCCTTTGTCTCGCGGGACGCACGGAGCTCGATCATGCGGCGGCGGAGATGCTCGCGCAGGTGCTCGAGGAGCACGGCATCGGTGCCAAGGTCCTGCCGCCGATCGTGGTCAGTCGGGGAGCATTGGAGCAACTTGATCTGCAGGGCGTCGACGCGGTGTGCCTGTCTTACTTTCACCCGCAGCCGCAGGTCTATGCCCGCTATGTCTTTCGCCGCCTGCGCCGTCGGGCTCCCCAGGTGAAGCTGGCTGCCTGCTGCTGGAATTTGATCGCGGGAACGGAGCAGGCGGGAGAGCTCAAGACTCAAATGGCAGCAGACGCGGCTTTCGCCTCTCTCCAAGCCTGTGTCGAGCAGGTCGAAGCATGGGTCGGTCGCGCCGCAGCTCTGGGCGAGACGCCCCAGCTCACGGCCGACGCCGAACGTGCGCAGATCGCAGCGTTGCGCGGCCTGGGCTTGGACGCCTCGAAACGTCAGGACCTGGAGGAGGCGTCGAGAAAGGTTGCGCAGGCGTTCAACGTTCCGATCGCGCTGGTGACATTGGTCGACAATATCCAGCCGGCCGCCGCCGCTGACAGCCGCGCCCAAGACGTTCAAGCGGGTCTGCAGGGCAATCACGAGGGCTCCCTCGACGCGCATGTGATCGCTGCAGACGATATGCTGGTCTCGGAGGATGTCACCGAGGACCCGCGCTTCGCTGATGATCCGCATGTCTTGGAGAGGGGCATTCGCTTCTATGCGGGAGTCCCGCTACGGACTTCATCCGGTCATGTCGTAGGCTGCCTTTGTGTCATCGACACTCAGCCGCGGGAGTTCACCGACCAAGATCGTGACCGCCTGCAGGAGATGGCGAACCAATTGATGGTCGATATCCAGAGCGGTCGAGCGACCACAGGCGTCGAGTCGGATAGCTCGAGAGAGGTGCATCCCGCCCCCTAGCGGAGAGCAAACCGACCTTGCCGCCAAGAGTGCGTGGCACTAGCCGAACAGCCGCATCAGTAGCGCCTTGCCGACCGGGAGCGCCCTGACGCCCCGATAGGCGCGGACATACTCGCCGGCATAGAACGATCGGATCGCATGGACGCGCGTGTCCATGGCCTCCTCGAAGCGCACGGCGAATCCATCAGTGGTCCGTCGCACCACGATGGCCGCGATCGAGCGGCCGTAGATCTGGCACTCGACGGTGCTCCCAAGTGCCGGCGGATCAGGGTCGATCAGCCGCGCACCGGTGATCGAGATGTCGGCGAGCCGCGCGAGATGCGATCTGCCGTCCTGGCGCAGCAGCACCGGCTCGTTGCGATTGAAGCGCTCCGCCTTGCGCTTGCGCGGTTGCTCGATGCAGACGAAGCAGACCACGGTGAGGATGAACGCGTTGTAGAAGCTCCAGGCCAGCGCCAGTCCGCCATAGGCGATGTTCTCGCCGCGCTGGTGCAAGATGAAGGCATAGGCGATGGCCGCGAGCGTGATGAAAAGTGCACAGCCATAGATCCGCAGCAGCGGCCATTCGACAAATCGCCGGTCGCGATCGCCACCTTTCGCAGTGACCTTGAACTTGTGTCCCTTCGGTTTCAGCAGGCCGGTCGCCACCGCTTTGAGCACGGCGGGCGCGGCGATCAGCTGGGAAACATCCGTCATCATCGCGAGCGAGCGGCCGCGCGACAGCCAGGCCATGCTGAGGCCGTTCCAGACATAGAACGGCAGAAAGAGGCGCAATAGCTCGCTGAGATCGGCCCGCACCGCCTGGATGCCGAACAGCAGGAACAGCCAGGGCACCACGAGGCCCGCCACTTTCGAGGTGTAGACCGCCGACCAGCTCATGAAAGCATCGACCAGCGAAAGCCGGTCGACGAAGGACAGCTTCGAGCCCCGCGAGAGTGGTCCGCTGCGGCCGCGCACGATCTGCATCAAGCCGAGGCACCAGCGGGCGCGCTGGGTGATGTATTCCTTCAGCCCTTCCGGCGCGAGCCCGATCGTCAGGCGCTCGTTGAGATAGATGGTGTTGAGGCCGTGCTCCTTGAGGCGCAGCGTGACGAGATAGTCTTCCGTCACCGAATCGGTCGGAAAGCCGCCGATCTGCATCAGCCCGGAATAGCGGATGAGGGAGGAGGTGCCGCAGCAGAACGCGACGCCCCAGGCGTCCTTGGCCGGCATCAGGATGTCGAAGAAGAAGCGCTGCTCGTCGGGCCAGACGTCGGTCGCGGCGAGGTTGGTTTGGATCGGGTCGGGATTGATGAAGTGCTGCGGTGTCTGCACCACGCCGACCGACGCATCGTCCATGAGCGAGACGGTGCGCGCAAGGAAATCGGGCCGCGGCACGAAGTCCGCATCGAGGATGGCGACGAATTGCGGCCGCTCCGGCAGCGTCCCGACGTGCTTGAGTGCGTGATTGATGTTGCCGGCCTTGGCGTGGTGGTTGTCGGGCCGCGTCAGATAGTGGCAGCCAAGCTCGCCGGACAGCCGCCGCAGCCAGGGCCGCCGCCCGTCGTCGAGCACCCAGACGCGGTAATGGCCGTAGTCTATGCCGGTGGCGCCGATGATCGTGCGCTCAAGGATCCCTCGTTCCTCGTTGTAGGTGCAGATGAAGACGTCGATCATGGGTGCGCGCGGATCGGCGGCGCGGCGGTCGACCCTCGCGGCGCCGGTTCGGTCACGCGTGCGGCTCAGGAACAGCAGCGACAACGCGACCGCGACGAGCGAGGCCGCTTCCAGCAGCATGAAGGGATAGCCGATCGCGGCATCGACGGTCAGGCGCGGCGGCGGAAGCGTGGAGCTGACCCGCCAATAGAGGTAACGCAGCAGCAAGGCCACCGACACGATGGCCAGGAACGAGCGTGCCATCGTGCTGTCGCGCCTGAGCAGCGGCACGATCGCCATGAAGGCGCCGAGCGCGATCAGGCCGGGCGCCAGCGCCGCCGTCACGGTGCGGTCTCGTGCCGCGCAAACACGACGCGGCCGGTGCGTCCGACCGTGCAGGCGCGCGCCGCGGCATCGCGCGAGGCCACGGTCACGCGATAAGGCTCCTTGCTGAGCGCGTCCGGGTTGATGGCGAGATTGGCCGGCGCGCCTGCGGCGCCGGTCAGGTTGACCACGGTGCCGGAGATCGGCTCGCCGCCGTCGTTCGGCTCGAAAGTCGCGCGATCGCCGAGCTGCAGGCGATTGTAGACGCTCTCGGTGACGTTGGCGGTGATGACGGCGCCGCTGCAATCGAGCACCTTGAGCAGGGGCTGGCCGGCCTGCACGTCCTCGCCGGGCGAGGTCATCATCTCCCAGACGCGGCCTGCGACGGGTGTCGTAATGTTGGCTTCGGTGAGATCCGCGAAGCGGACCTCCTCGACGATAATCTCGTTGGCGAGCCAGGCAATCTCCGTGTCGGTGCGGGCGAGATCGGCCTCGAGGTCGCCGGCGCGCTGGCGCATCTCCTCCTCGCGCTGCACCGAGCTTGGCCGGTCGTTGTAGCTGTCGCCGAGGAAGGATCCGTTCCGGGCCGCGGCCAGCTCGACCTTGGCAGCGTCGAGCCGCTTGCGCGCACCGAGCTCCGTCTGCTGTGAGACCGAGAGCTCGCGCGTCAGCCGCGCCAACTCCACGGTCGAGACATTGCCGGATTTCGCTAGCGATGAGGCGCGTTCGACCGCGGCACTGGCCTCGTCCCGCCGCGCTGCCGCCGCTTCGATCGAGGTCTGGATCTCGGCGATGCGGGCTTCGAGCTGCAGCACGCGTCCGTCGCGGAATTGCGCGGCCTGCCGCGCCAGGTCCTTTTGCGCGGCCTGGGCCGAAGCGAGCTTCGCCGCAAGGCTCGGCCGCTCGTTCTCCAGGCGCGATTTCTGCCGCCGGAGATCGTCGAGCCGGGTGCGATCGCCGCGCGAGTTGAAGACGCGCAGAACGACGGTGCCGGCCTCGAGCCTGGCCTGGTCGGTGACGCGCTGGGCGGCCGCGACGCGACCACCGATCGGCGTGCGCAAGGTGACGAGGCGGGAATTCAGCACGGCCTCGACGCTCGAATTTTCCCAGATCGCGCGCAGTGGCAGCCAGCCGAACACGGCGACGATGGCGAGCCCGATCGCGACCTTGGCGCCGCGCCGCAGATGCGGCCAGCGGCGCCCCGGTTCTTGCTCGCTCTGCGTCTTGGCATGGCCGGCCTCGTCATTGGCGAAGAGGTGCTCGTGCAGGGAGTCCTGCAAACCCTTCGCATCAGTTTTGGCGTCGTGAGGGGAGGGAGCGGACGAGGGGGCGACGGAAGCGGCGCTCGAGCGGTCTACCATGGCGGTCACCTTGCTGACGGGAGGCCAACGGAACCGGTCAATGCACAAGTCCAATGCAGCGTGCCCGGTTACCGCGAGTTATGCGGAGATTGCGCTTTCTAGGTTGCTAAGCCTCCGCGTGTGTTTTTGTGTAAATCTCGGTCAAGCTTTAGTGGCGGCGGAAAGGCTGACTGGGCCGCTGGCCTCTGCGGCTCCACGACGCACGAACCTTGCAGCCGGCGGCCGCATTCATACCTCGAATGTGCCGGCCAGAGGTTCGCCCGCGGCCGCCCCAGGAGACGGCCATGAACTATTTTCGTACCGCAATGCTGCTCGCAGGTCTCACTGCCCTGTTCATGGGCGTGGGCTATCTGATCGGCGGTGCCTCGGGCGCCATGATCGCGCTCGTCATTGCCGCCGCGACCAACCTCTTCACCTACTGGAACTCCGACCGCATGGTGCTGTCGATGTACGGCGCCCATCAGGTCGACCGTGCCAGCGCGCCCGAGCTGGTCGGCCTCGTCGCCGAGCTTGCCGGCCGCGCAGCCCTGCCGATGCCGCGCGTGTTCGTGATGGACGAGATCCAGCCCAACGCGTTCGCGACCGGCCGCAATCCGCAGAATGCCGCGGTTGCCGTCACCACCGGCCTGATGAACCAGCTCAGCCGCGAGGAGCTCGCCGGCGTGATCGCGCACGAGCTCGCGCACATCAAGAATCACGACACGCTGCTGATGACGATCACCGCGACCATCGCCGGCGCCATCTCGATGCTCGCCCAGTTCGGCATGTTCTTCGGCGGTGGCAATCGCGAGAACAACAATGGTCTTGGCATCGTCGGCTCGATCCTGATGATGATTCTCGCCCCGCTCGGCGCCATGCTGGTGCAGATGGCGATCAGCCGTACCCGCGAATATGCCGCCGACAATCTCGGCGCGCGTATCGCGGGACAGCCGATGTGGCTGGCCTCGGCGCTGGTGAAGATCGAGGGCGCCGCGCATCAGGTGCCGAACTACGAGGCCGAGCGGAATCCCGCGACCGCGCACATGTTCATCATCAATCCGCTGTCGGGCCACGGCGTGGACAATCTGTTCGCGACCCATCCCTCCACCCAGAACCGTATCGCCGCGCTCCAGCAGCTCGCGGCCGAGCTCGGCGGGCGGGCCGCGCCCTCGGTCGGCGCCAACGAGAACTATCCGCCGCGGAGCCCGTGGGGACGCTCGTCGTCGCGTGGACCTTCACGCGGTCCTTGGGGCTGATGCGGAACCGGCGGGAATAAGCGCCCGGCTTTGTGATCTGGAGCACACTGGATCGTCGGAGCCGGTGTTAACACTTCGGCGAGACCATTTCTTCGAAAGGGGATGGGTGGCCGGCTCGCTGCCGGCCATCGTCGAAGATGACCAGAGCCGTCGTGCCATTGCTGATCGTCCTGTGCGTGCTCATCGGGCTGTCCACGCACATGGTCGTCAATTGCGGCGACGAGGACGATCCCGACATCTGCTCGGCCGTGATCGGCTTCTCGCCACTGCGCGGTTCGCTGATCGCCTTCGCCTATGAGGGGCGCGCGCGGATCGCCCTGCGCCGCGGTGACTTCAAACGTGCGATCGCCGATTTCGACGAGGCCATCCATCTCAATCCGAACCGCGGCTCGCTCTATCGCGACCGGGCGCTGGCGCGCCGGCAGAACGGCGAATTGGAGCTTGCGGTTGCGGATTACGACGAGGCGATCGCGCATGATCCCAAGCGCGCCACGGCCTATCACCAGCGCGGGCTCGCGCTCGCCGCCATGGGCGATCTCGACCGCGCCATTCTGAGCTACAACACGGCGGTCCGCCTCGACCCCGCGGATGCGCAGGCCCGCCTCGACCGCGGCCTTGCATTCCTGGCCCGCGGCCAGACCGACGACGCCCGCGCCGATTTCGAAGCCGCGCTGACGCTGCCTCTGGCGAAGGACAGCCGCGCGCATGAGACCGCCCGCGCAAAACTCGCCGAGCTCGCCAGCGGCGAGCCGACCCGGCTCGCCGCGCCGAGAAGGTGAGAGGGTTCTCTCCGCGAGTCCAGAATCGCAGGCTGGGCAAAGGCGCGCTTGCGCCGTGCCCACCATGCATCCAACGCTGCAACAGAAGTGGTGGGCGCGCTGCGCTTTGCCCACCTTACGAGACTTACTTCTTGGCTTTTACCTTTTTCGCCTTGGCGGCCTTCTTCGCCGGCTTCTCGTCCTTTGCCTTCTTCTTCGGCTTGGTCGCAACCGGCGTGCTGGCGGCAAGACGCATGGCGCGGGCGTAGCTGTCGGCGACGTTGTCGGCGGACATTTGCAGGCGCTTGGCGGCCGCGGTGGCCTGCTCCAGCGTGGCCTTGGCCATCATCTTGAAGCGGTCGCTGGCTTCCTTGCCCTTGGCCTTGGCCGCAAGGCCGTTGAAGCGGTCCCGCCGCTCCTTGGCGCGGGTCATGAGGCCCGTATGCAGCTGTCTGGCCAGTTGCCGGATCACGACATCCAGGTCGGCGTCCGCCATGTTGTTCTATCCCCTTCGAAAACGGTATCGATGCGGGCGGGACTATGCAGATCGGGCCCCCCCTTGGCAATTGCCGCCTGCGCGTCATCCGCAGCTTCCGACTCGCCGAACAAAAAGCCGCGCATGCTGCGCGGCTTTGATCTGGTTAGGCGCAGAAGATGCGGCGCCCGCCTCACTTCAGCGAGGCGACGGGCCCGCTCGTCGGCGCCGGGTCGGGGTCGAAGCCGAAGACGCCGACCAGGTATTTGTAATAGTCCGGCATCTTCTCCTTCAGCGCCTCGCGCGACTTCGGGTCGTGGAATTCGCTTTTCCCGGCCAGGAAGATGCTCGCGGTCACGGCAAAGAACTCCATGGGATTCTTCATCGCATAGGAGTCCTTGGGCAGCAGCTCCTTGGACTTGGCCAGGGCGAAATAGCCGATCACGCCCTTGTTGGCGTAGCCGTCCGGCAACAGCCGTGCGTGATAGGCGTGCAGGAGCTCGTGCAGCAGCACCGCCTCCTTCTCGTAGCGCATCATGTCCGGCCGCAGCATGATTACGCCGAGGCCCGAATCGACCGCGAGGTCGATGGCATTGGGATTGGTCCAGCGCTGCTTGTTCGGGTCCCAGACCGTCAGCGTCCGGGGCGCGCTGCGCTGGATGTCGGGCGTGACGCGGCCGTAGCATGCAGTCGCGGCGCCTTCGTCGAGGCAGGCGAGCTCGCTCGCCACGATCGGAACGGTGCGGAAGAAGCGCAGCACGCGCGGCGACAGGCCGACGCTCTCGACGACGTCGATCTGGGCCTTCAGATTGTTGGTGAGCTTGTCGACATCCTTTCGCTCGGAATTCTCCGACAGGTCGAACATGTAGCCGCGATAGCTCTGGAAGCCCGCCGGCAGCGGCTGCGCGGCTTCGGTGGACGCATCGAGCGACCCGGCAATGGATGGATTGGCGAAGAGCGCGCCAACGACGGTCGCTGTGAGCAGCAACGCAATGCGCATGATGAACCCCCTGATCTCACCTCGCCCGGTAGGATAGGCCACCGTCGTTTGCGAAACGTGAGTGGGGCGAGACTAAGGCGCCGATGTTGAGGCGTGCTTAATCCCTGGTTGCAGTTCGCAGCGGCGAATTAGTGCGGGGTTAACCAAGCGTGGATCGGCGGCGTGCTTCGGCGTAACATTCGCTACGGGCACCGGGCCCGAAAGTCCAGATAGCCGGTAGGAGGATGCCATGTATGCCGCCATCCGTCAGGCCAAGGCGAAAAGCGGGAGCGCGGAAGAGCTGGCGCGCCGCATCAAGGACGGCGCCGTTCCGATCATCAGCGATGTCGATGGTTTCCGCGCCTACTACGTCGTCTATGCCGGCGACGACACGGTGACGGCGATCTCGATCTTCGACAAGTTCGAGCAGGCGGAGGAGGCGAACCGGCGCGCGATCGCCTGGATCGAGAAGGATCTCGGGCCGCTGCTCGCCGGGCATGCGAGCGCGGCGGCCGGGCCGGTGATCGTGCATACCCTGGCATAGGCGTTAGGCAGATCAATCAAGCCGCATCCCCTACCGTCATGCCCCGCGAAGGCGGGGCATCCAGTACTCCGCGGGGCCTCGGCTCAATCACCGCGGCCGCGGAGTACTGGATCGCCCGCCTTCGCGGGCGATGACAGCGGTGGGTATGGCGTTCGCTTTTCGCCAAATACATGCTGCGCTTTACGGTGCCCGTTCCTCACAACTCCCGCGCATTCGAGAAGGCGAAGCTCGACACCCGCCGCGTCGTCTCGTCCAGAATGAGCGTGCGCGTGATCGGCGGCTCGGCGCGCTGGGCGCAGTTTTCGCGCTCGCAGAGCCGGCAGTTGACGCCGATCGGCGTGCCCTCGGTCTTCTCGAGGTCGATACCCGCCGCGTAGGTCAGGCGCGCGGCGTGACGGATCTCGCAGCCGAGGCCGATGGCGAAGCGCGGCTGCGGCAGGGGATGCGGAGCGACGGGGCGGCGTACCATCTGTGCGATCGAGAAATAGCGCGTGCCGTCCGGCAATTCGATCACCTGCTTGAGCAGGCGGTCCGGCGTGTCGAAGGTCGAATGCACGTTCCACAGCGGACAGGTGCCGCCGAATTTCGAGAACGGGAAGGTGCCGGAGGAGAAGCGTTTGGAGACGTTGCCGGCATTGTCGACGCGCAAGAGGAAGAACGGAATGCCGCGCGCGTTCGGCCGCTGCAATGTCGTGAGGCGATGGCAGACCTGCTCGAAGCCGGAGTTGAAGCGCTGCGCCAGCACGTGAATGTCGTAGTTCAGCGCTTCGGCTGCGGCGAGGAAGGCCGGATAAGGCATCATCACGGCAGCTGCGAAATAATTCCCGAGCGTGATGCGGAACAGCCGGCGTGGCGTATCGTCGAGCGGGCCGGCGCGGCCGATAATGGTCTCCAGGGCTTGCGCGCATTCGCCGAGGCCGAGCTGGAAGGCGAGCTGGAACGCGCGGCCGGGCGGGTCGACCAGCTCCGAGATCAGGAGCTGGCGGCGGTGGCGGTCGAAGCGCCGCAGCGTCTCGCGCATCACGTCGACGGGCATGATGCGGGTCTGGATCGAATGCTTTTCGCGCAAGCGGGCGGCCAGCGCTGCATAGAGCCCCTCGGCGGGCACGTTCAGTTCGTCGCGCAGATTTTCCGCGGCCTGCTCCAGCTCCGGAAAATAGTTGCGGTTGGCCTCGATCAGCTCGCGCACGCGCTCGACCGGATTGGCCTCATAGCGCGTGCCGACATCGCGGTCGGCCATCTGGGCCGCCGCCAGCGTCTCGCCCTGGCGCGCCTCGGCATAGGCGGCATAGAGCCGTTGCAGCGCATGGGTGACGCCGGGGCAGAGCTCGGCGAGATCGCGCAGTTCCTGCTTGGGAACGTCGATCTGGCGGAACAGGGGATCGGAGAAGATCTCGTTCAGCTCGGCGAAGAAGCGGTCTTCGTCGGCGGTGGCGAGGTCGCGCAGATCGAGGTCGTAGGTCTCAGCCAGCCGCAGCAGGATCTGCGCCGTCACCGGACGCTGATTCCGCTCGATCAGGTTGACGTAGCTCGGCGAGATCGACAGCCCCTCGGCGATCTGGGTCTGCGACAGCCCCAATTGCTGCCGGATCCTCCGGAAGCGCGGGCCGACGAACAGTTTCTTCCCGGACTCGGCAGGCATGCCTTTCATCTCCATCAAGGACAGCTATGCTGACCTATTGTTTACAAATTTTACAAAATAACATCTATTACATGTTCTGATGTTACATGACATCACCAATAAGAAACAAGGTCCCTGTACGAACTTTCCGTTTTCGCGTTTAGCTCCTGACACGCATTTCGCAATGCATTGTCAAGAATGTCGATGGCTTGGGTCATCGCCAGCGAAAGGATAAGGCTCATGAACTACCAGCCTCGCGGCATCAGCAACCTCCAGGGTCCGTCCTCGTATCAGGACGAGATCAAAGCGGCCCAGGCGCTCCTCGAGACCCAGCCGAGCTGGAACGGCGTGTCGGCCGAGGCCGTCGCGCGCATGCGCCTGCAGAACCGCTTCAAGACCGGCCTCGACGTCGCCCGCTACACTGCGGCGCTGATGCGCTCCGACATGGCGGCCTATGACAAGGACCCGACCAAATACACCCAGTCGCTGGGCTGCTGGCACGGCTTCATCGCCCAGCAGAAGCTGATCTCGGTCAAGAAGCACTTCGGCAAGACCGACCGCACCTATCTCTATCTCTCCGGCTGGATGATCGCGGCGCTGCGCTCCGAGTTCGGTCCGCTGCCCGACCAGTCGATGCACGAGAAGACCTCGGTGCCGGCCCTGATCGAGGAGCTCTACACCTTCCTGCGGCAAGCCGACTCGCGCGAGCTCAACGACATCTTCCGTCTGCTCGACAAGGCGCGCAAGGAAGGCGACAAGACCCGCGAGAAGGAGCTGATCGAGAAGATCGACAACTTCCAGACCCATGTCGTGCCCGTCATCGCCGACATCGACGCCGGCTTCGGCAATGCCGAGGCGACCTATCTGCTCGCCAAGAAGATGATCGAGGCGGGCGCCTGCGCGCTCCAGATCGAGAACCAGGTCTCGGACGAGAAGCAGTGCGGCCACCAGGACGGCAAGGTCACCGTGCCGCATGACGTCTTCCTCGCGAAGATCCGCGCCTGCCGCCACGCCTTCCTCGAGCTCGGCGTCGAAGACGGCATCGTCGTGACCCGCACCGACTCGCTCGGCGCCGGCCTGACGCAGCAGATCGCCGTCAGCCACAAGCCCGGCGACATCGGCGACCAGTACAACAGCTTCCTCGACTGCGAGGAAATCACCGCGGAGAACGCTCGCAACGGCGACGTCATCATCAACCGCAACGGCAAGATGATGCGCCCGAAGCGGCTGCCCTCCAACCTCTACCAGTTCCGCCCCGGCACTGGTGCAGACCGCTGCGTGCTCGATTGCATCACCTCGCTCCAGAACGGCGCCGACCTGCTCTGGATCGAGACCGAGAAGCCGCATATCGAGCAGATCGCCAGCATGGTCGATCGCATCCGCAAGGTCGTGCCGAACGCCAAGCTCGCCTACAACAATTCGCCGTCGTTCAACTGGACCCTCAACTTCCGTTGGCAGGTCTACGACGCCTGGAAGGAAGCGGGTAAGGACGTCAGCAAGTACAACCGTGCCGACCTGATGAAGGCGGAGTACGACGAGACGCCGCTGGCGCAGGAAGCCGACGAGCGCATCCGCACCTTCCAGGCGGATTCAGCCAAGCGCGCCGGCATCTTCCACCACCTGATCACGTTGCCGACCTATCACACGGCAGCGCTCTCCACTGACAATCTCGCCCGCGAATATTTCGGCGAGCAGGGTATGCTGGGTTACGTCAAGAACGTCCAGCGCGCCGAGATCCGTCAGGGTATCGCCTGCGTGAAGCACCAGAACATGGCCGGCTCCGACATTGGCGACGACCACAAGGAGTACTTCGCGGGCGAAGCCGCCCTCAAGGCGGGCGGCGCCCACAACACGATGAACCAGTTCGGCTAACGGCGGATCGGACCGGTCTGGACGCCAAGTCGGAGTCCAGGCCGGCCACGCACCTCAACAGGAGACTGACAATGACCAAAGGCAGCAATTTCTGGGTGATCGGCGGCGAGTTCGGTTCGATGAACTTCCACAAGCTCGTGGAAGGCTCGGCCCAGGTCAAAGGTCCGTTCAAGACCCGCAAGGAAGCCGAGGACTGCTGGCGCGAGGTCTCGGAAGAGAGCCGCCACAAGGCCGGCGTCCGCTTCTCCATCGTGGAAGAGCCTTCGCGCGTCTCGGCCTAAGGGCCTCGGCTGCCGACTGACTTAAGAAGACGTCCAAGGACGGATGGTCCCGTCCAGGCCCTGCCTGGGTGGGATCGTCTGTTTTTGGTACAGGTGAAACGTCTGTGGGCGCCGTAAGTATCTGGAATTGTGGACCCTTTGCTGGCGCTGTGGTTGCTGATAGGTTAACCGCGGTGTTTGAGGACGAGGCCGACAATGTCAGAGCCGGAAACCAGCGGGATCCATCCAAGCCAGCCGCGCCCGGTGCGGCTGCGCGATGCGTTGTTGCGCGCCCGGATCGAGGCTGCGGACCGGACCGGCGTGGTCGTGGATTTGCGCGATGCCGAGGTGGCGCGGCTGGAGATCCTGAACGACGCGCTCGATCCCCTGTTCGCGCAGGTACCTGATAAGATCGACCTGTTCGACCGCGGCATCAGCCAGGGTGATGCGCCGCGACTCTGGATCGACGTCGTCGCCCATATCATGATGGGGCGTGACAAGCGGATGTACCGCTTCGTCCAGGACACCCGCTTCGGCCGCATCGTGCTCGCCGAGTCGCACGACACCGCCGTCATCGTCGAAGCCGTCACCGACTATGTCGCCCGCCGCATGATCGAGCGCGAGCACGCGATGGTGGTCCCGCCCGAACCGCAATCCGCCGTCGCTCCGCCGCCGCGCCGCTCGCGCGTCTGGCCGTTCGTGTTCGGCTTCGTGCTCGGCGCTGCCGCACTGTTCGGCGTTGCCGTGCTGGCGACCCTGCAAAGCTGGTGAGGCTCTCTCGGTTGTCATTCCGGGGCATGCGAAGCATGAACCCGGAATCTCGGGATTCCGGGTTCGATGCTAACGCATCGCCCCGGAATGACGGTGTGACCTCAGATCAACCGCACATGCTTGATCTGCCCGACCTGAAATCCAGCCCCCAGGCTCCGCACCGTCTGCTCGCAGCGCCAGCCGGCATTGTCCTTTTCGACTCTCAGCAGATTGTACGCAGCCGCCGGATAGCGTCCGTGCGCGAGCGCGGAGGCCGAGGGGACGCCGAGCGCGGGAATGTTGCCGTTCGGCCCTTCGAACCACATCGTCGAATGGATGTGGTCGTGCCCATGCAGGATGAGCTCGACGCCGTGGCGCTTCAGGAGCGTGAGCAGGGCGGCCGCATCCGTCATCCGCTTTTGGCGCGCCAGGGATTTCAGCGGATGGTGCACCAGCAGCACCCGGAAGACGTCCTCCGCCGCGAGGCGCTCGAGGACCGCTTCGAGAGATGCGAGCTGATCGGGCCCGAGCGTCCCCGTCGCCATCAGCGGCAGCGTCGGCACCGCCGTGGACAGGCTGATCAGCGCGAGCGGCCCGCGCCGGCGCACGGCGGGGAAGGCCGCGGCATCAGGCGTGTCCGCGGCGATGTAGTGTAGGAACGTCTCGCCGAAGCGATGACGCGTCGCGCTGACATAGGCGTCGTGATTGCCAGGGATCGCAGTGACGCGGTCGGGCGGGCCGACGCTTTCGAGCCAGGCCAAGGCCGGCGCGAACTCGGCATCCAGTGCCAAGTTGACGAGATCGCCCGTCACCGCGATGTGGTCGGGCGCCTGGGCCTTCATGTCGGCAACCAGCGCATCGAGCACCTCGCGGCGCTGGTATTTGTACCGGTTGCGCGTCCAGTTGACGTAGCCGAGCGCGCGCTTGCCGGCGAGCTCGGTCAGCCGCGGCTTCGGCAAGGGTGGCAGATGCGGATCGGACAGATGGGCGAGCGTGAAGGGGGCCATGGCGCGCGATTGCCTCGCTATTGCTTCGCTGTAATGGCAAGGTCGCAGGGAAGACGCAACCCAAGCCTGAAATCCAAGCCTGCGCGAGCCAAGTCTGAGCAAGCGAGCAAGTCAAGTCTGAGCAAGTCGAGCCTGCAACGGGGTGTCAAGCCTGATGGGAGAACGATTGGACCGTGTCCGACGGAAAGCCGAGCCGCTGCTGCGGCGGATCTTCCACACCTATTTCCTGCTCGTCCGCGGCATGACACTCGGCGTCCGCGCCGTCGTGCTGGATGCGGAGAACCGGGTGTTCCTGGTCAAGCACAGCTACGTCTCCGGCTGGTACCTGCCGGGCGGCGGGGTCGACTTCGGCGAGACCATGGAACAGGCGCTGCGGCGCGAACTCAAGGAGGAGGGCGACATCGATTTGACCGGAGACGCCATGCTGCATGGCATCTACCTCAACAGCCACGTCTCCCGCCGCGACCACGTCGCGGTCTACGTGGTCAGGCAGTTCAGCCAGGACCGCCTTCCAGCACCTAACCGCGAGATCGTCGAATGCGGGTTCTTCGCGACCACCGCGCTGCCGGAGGGCACCACGCCCGGCACGCGGCTGCGGATCGCGGAAGTGCTGGGCGGCCGGCCTCCGATTGCGACGTGGCGCTGAGGGCGGCCTGTGCTAGTAACCGGCTCGAAGGATGCCACGGACATCGGATGAAGATTGCCAAATTCGCGTTCGGCCTGATCTGCCTTACGATCCTCGCCAGCAACATCGTCACGATGTCGCGCTGGAGCGAGGCGCGCGGGGTCTATGACGACATCTGCTATCTCCGGCAGGCGCACCTGTTCCAGCGCCTCGGCATCGGCGGGTTCAACACCAATACCGCGCTGGACGACGATGGCTATTTCGAAGGGAAGTTGAAGGAGATCGCCTTCGACGAGTGGCAGGATCAGAGCCGTTGGCCGTGCCACAATCCGATGCCGGGCGGCAAGCTCGTCCTGCAATATCCGCCGGGCACGGGATTCCTGCTGGCGCTGTTCCCTGAAGGCCGTCAGGTGGCGCCGCTCTACATTGCCGCAAGCCTGATCGTATGCGGCCTCGCTCTGTTTGGGATCTTCATGGCGCCGACGTTGACGTCGACCGTGGGCGCGGGTCTGTTCGGTGCGCTCGCCATCTATCTTATGATCAATCCGGCAAAGGCGAGCTATTCGATTGCGCCGACCATGGCGGTTTGCGCCCTCGCGGGATTCTTGACTGCGCTGTGGCTGATCAGGGACAAGCGCAGCGTGCTGCTGTTGGCACTGATTGGCCTCCTGCTCGGCGCGTCCGTCAGTTTCAGATTGCCGAACGCGCTGCTCGTCGCCGGCTATTGCCTGTTCCTGGCCGGCGCCTTCACATGGTCGCGGACGGTTTCGAGCTTCGTGCAGGGTCTCGCCTTCGGCATCGGCGTCCTCGTCGGCATGATCCCGACATTGGTTGCCCACGCCATCAATGCCGGCAGCCCGTTTGCCACCACCTATGGCAGCGTCGACGCGATCCCGCCGGGCTTCGACCTTGCCGTGCTCGGCCAATATCTGCGCGACATGCAGTTCGTGCTGATCGTGCTGGCGATCGGTTCGACGGCCTGGCTGTTCTTCGACGGAAAGCAGAGAGCGCGGCAAGTGGCCCTCGTCGTCGCCGGCAATCTCGCGGTCAATCTCGTCTTCTTCCTCAGCCACCCGATCTTCACGCCTTATTACATCGTGCCGATCACGATGCTGTCCCTATGGACCGTGTCATTCGCCTGGCTGATGCAGGCGGAAACGGCGCGTGAGGCGGTGGTCCCGGCTGGCCTGGAGGCGTTGCCGCGATGACTTTCGCGCCGCTTCGGATCGCCGTGCTGGTGCCCTGCTATAACGAAGAGGCGGCGGTCGCGACCGTCGTCGCTGGTTTCCGCAAAGTGCTGCCCTCGGCCGAGATCTATGTCTACGACAACAATTCGCGCGATCGCACGGTGACGGTTGCGCGCGACGCCGGCGCCATCGTGCGCAGCGAGCGGCGGCAGGGCAAGGGCCACGTCGTGCGCCGCATGTTCGCCGACGTCGATGCCGACGTCTATGTCCTGGTCGACGGCGATGCCACCTACGACGCGCCGAGCGCGACACGCATGATCGACAAGCTGCTCGACGAGCATCTCGACATGGTGGTCGGGCTCCGCATCGACCAGTCGCAGGCCGCCTACCGTCTCGGCCACCGCACCGGCAACCGCATGTTGACCGGCTTTCTGGCATGGACCTTCGGCCGTGACTTCCAGGACATCCTGTCGGGCTACCGCGTGTTCTCGCGCCGCTTCGTCAAATCCTTCCCCGTGCTGTCGGACGGTTTCGAGATCGAGACCGAGCTTGCGGTCCACGCGCTGGAATTGTCGCTGCCCGTCACCGAGATCGAGACGCCGTATTACGCGCGTCCCGAGGGCTCGTTCTCCAAGCTCAACACCTGGCGTGACGGCTTTCGCATCCTCGGCACCATGCTCAAGCTCTATCGCGCGGAGAAGCCGCTGCGTTTCTTCGGCGCCATTGGAATTGTCCTGGCCGTGGTGTCGATCGTGCTCTCGATCCCGATCGCGATCACCTTCATCGAGACCGGCCTCGTGCCGCGGCTGCCGACCGCCGTGCTGTCGATGGGTCTCATGATCATGGCGATGCTGTCGGGCTCGTCCGGGCTCGTGCTCGACACCGTGACGCGGGGCCGGCGGGAGATGAAGATGCTGGCCTACCTGGCCCAGCCGGCCCCGAAAAGGATCTGAACTCAGGGCCGCGCCCATGGACCTCCACATGCGCAAATGCTACTCCGCCGGATGACATGAACGATCTCTCACTGACCATCCTTCCCGAGGCCGCTGGCGATGCCCAGGCGGTCGAGCGGCTGCATGAGCGTACCTTCGGTCCCGGCCGTTTCGTGCTCAGCGCCTACAGGATTCGCGAGCACGTCGACCATTTGCTCGACCTGTCCTTTACCGCACGCATCGGCACGTTGCTGGTCGGCTCCGTCAGGCAATTGCCGATCCTGATCGGCGATACGCCGGCACTGCTGCTCGGACCGCTCACCGTCGAGCCGCCGTTCCGCGACCGCGGCATCGGCCGGCTGTTGATGGAACGCGCGCTGAAGGACGCCAAGGCGAAAGGCCACGCCATCGTGCTCCTGGTCGGTGACGAACCCTATTACAGCCGCGTCGGTTTCAAACAGGTCGCCAAGGGCCGCGTCACCATGCCGGGGCCGGTCGACGCAGCCCGCATCCTCGTGTTCGAGCTCGTCGACGGCGCCTTCGAGGGCGTGTCGGGGCAGGTGGGGCCCGACTGGAGCAAGGTGCGGGGATAGCCCGGTTTCGACGCTCTCATACGGAGTATCGACGATGCAGGTGCGGCCGGCTGACATCGCTGAAATCGATCATCTCGCACGATTGTGGCATGACGTCTGGCATGAATCGCATGCGGCGCTTGCGCCGCCTGAGCTGGTCCGCCTCCGCACGCTCTGGAGCTTTCGCGATCGGCTGTCAGCCATGCTTTCCGATGTCCGCGTCGTCGGCCCGGCCGGCGCGCCGCTCGGCTTGTGCGCCATCAGGGGAGACGAATTGTACCAGCTCTTCGTCTCGTCAAAAGCGCGCGGGCTCGGTGCGGCCGCGGCGCTGATCGCCGATGCAGAGGCCCGACTCGCCGCGCGCGGAGTGGAGCTGGCCTGGCTGGCATGCGCCGTGGACAATCACCGCGCCGCGCGGTTCTACGAGAAAAGCGGCTGGCGAATGGCAGGCACGTTCGTGATGCTGTCGGAAACGTCGAACGGACCCTTCCCGGTCGACCAGTGGCGCTTCGAAAAGCGGCTCGCGCCTTCGTAGCCCGATGGGGCCTCATCCCTTCGTCATTGCGAGCGCAGCGAAGCAATCCAGAATCTTTCCGCAGAGGCGGTCTGGATTGCTTCGTCGCAAGAGCTCCTCGCAATGACGGTGCAAGCCGGAGGCCGGCTTGAACCGCATCAGAATTTGAAGTTCGCGAATGCCCGGACGCCGATGCCGGGCAACAGGACCTGGTCCTTGTTGAAGGAGACCGCATTGCGGATGTTCTCGTTCAGCAGGTTATTGCCGACGAACCCGACATGCATCTCGCGCGCTCCGAACCAGCTTTGATCGAGCTTGGTCTTGTAGCTGACCTCGGCCCTCAGCAGGTTGTAGCCAGGCGTCGGCGTCTCCGCGATCGGTGCGATGTCGTTTTGCGCGAATGCGTGCAGCAGGTTCATCCTCGCAAACCAGTTGGCGTCGCGATAGTACACACCACCGCCCAGCCGCTGAGGCGGAATGCGGGGCACGTTGGTGCCGCCATCGAAGGTCGCGCGCACGATGTCGTATTGACCTTCAATGCCCCAGATCCCGTTCCAGACCGGCATCACGTCGTACTGGAACTGGAATTCCCCGCCACGAAACGTTGCGTCGCGCTGCGAATAGACCGCCTGATTCAATTCGAGGCCCGGGCCAAGCTGGCAAACGCCGTCCTCACACGTGTTGCCGGTCAGGCGCCGGTAGATGAAACCATTGAATTTGGTGTAGTAGCCCGTGAGTTCGAAGCGAAGCGGCCCTATCGCTCGTCGCAGGCCCGCCTCGACCGACTTGGCGGTCTCGATGCCAAGATTGGGATTGCCTATGTCGAAAGTGGTGGTGGCGTCGTGGCCGCCGCGCGAAAACAATTCCGCCGGTTTCGGCGCACGTTCGACATATTGGCCGGTGATGCTCGCGACCAGATCCCAAGGAAGGTTGTGGATCAGGCCGATGCTTCCGCTCACCGGCGTGAAGTTGCGGTTGAACGCCGTTGCAGGGCCGATCGCGGCCGGATCGGCGGTGAGGTCGAACACATCGGGGACGAAGGCTGGCGCCGTGCCGCTCAGCCTTGCGTTCTCGACGCGCCCGGCGATCTGAGCCTTGGTAGCTTCGCTGAATTTGAACTCGTTGAAGATGTACCCGGCGACCTTTGTGTTCTTGTTCGGATCGAACAGTCCGTTGATCGGGCTGCCCGGATCGTCCGGACTCGGCGCGGTCAGCTTCTGGTGCGACGCCTGAACGCCCACAGCGGTGGTCAGCGCAGCAAAGCGGACGTCGAACGGCGCGAGCTGCACCTCGACGCGGCCTTCCTGTTCCTTGTTGGTGAAGGTCTGTCTCACGCCGAGGGAGGCGAGGTCGGCAGAGTCGGCGAGCCCGACCTCATCGTGCTTATAGTCGGTGGCGCTGGCCCAGAATCGGATCGCATCGATCGCCGCAGCGTCCGGCCGGTATTCGCCTTTTGTCGTGAATTTGGTTTGCCGTCCATCGATCCGCGTCAGGAACTCGCTGCCCTCGATACCGGGGATGTGGTAGAGCGCGTTGTGCTGCGTGATCGCAGCACCAACGTAGCCGCCATCGAAGATGTAGGAGCCACCGACGGATCCGCCGTAGGCCTGCGATGCCGAATTCGGCTGTCGCCCGTTGAAGGGCAGCGTCGGGTCGGTCAAAAACGGGTAGCTTGGGATGCTGTAGTCGCCGCCCTTGCGGCCAAAGGCATCGGCGTGGACGGCAAAGTTACCGCCGCCGGCGTCGAGCAACACGGCACCTTCGGCCCCGCGATCGACCGAAGTCACTGCCGTCCGCGTCTCCGCGGTGATGCAGCCCGGCGATCCGACGTTTGCCAGCGGCGCCTTGGTCGGGAGCCCGTAAGTCGAAAAGGGCGCCGTGCAGGACGGCAAGGCATCCGGAATTCGATTGTTGGTTGCGCTCACCACGCCGCCGATCGCGGTGGAGCCGTAGCGCAGCGTCGCCGGTCCGCGGATGACCTCGACCTGGTTGGTTGCCAGCGGATCAATCGGCACGAAGTGATCCTCGCCGAGATCGGACGCGCCGTTGCTGCCCGTTCCGTTCTCGACAATGCCGACACGGTTGGTGTCGAGGCCGCGAATGATCGGGCGGCTGGATGCGCCGGGTGCGAATTCAGAGCCGGTGATGCCGGGCTTCGAGAACAGGAGATCGCCGAGAGTGCCGCCACCCTGGCGGCGGATCTCCTCGTTCGGCACCACCGTGACCGTCGCGAACTGGTCGGTGACAACAGGCAGCACGCCCTGCTGGGGCGCGGCGGCGGGGGCTGCTGCCGGCGTTGCTTCCGCGGGGGGCTGCTGGCTGCGAACGCGTGCGGTCCGGGTGGGGCGGACCGGACTGCGCGTCGGCACCACCGCTCTGCGCACGATGGGGCTCGGCGCCGTTACCGTGACGGCCGGGAGTTCGGTCGACGAGCCGCTTTGGGCGAACGCCGGCGTGGCGGCGGCACCGAGCAGGAGCAGGCTTGCTCCGCCAAGACGCTGCGCGCGTCGCAATTGAAATGACATGGTCCTGATTCCAGCCAGGCCGTCCGCATGGGGTCTGTTGATCGGAGGCGGCCTGCCGTCGCGGCGCGACGGAATTCGACTTCAACTTGTCCCAGGCAATCGCCTGAAGACGGCGAGGCTGGGCGTGATCAAGCGTTGGAAGTCAGGACGCGGGAGGGGCGCGGGGCTGGAATGCCGTGCCGGCCGATTTCAGATGGATGAATTCGGCATCGGTGGTGCGATGGAGCAGCTCGATCGCCTGCGGCAGCAGCAGCACGGGCGGCGTTGCCGACATGACGGTGCCCGCCATCGCAATGATGGCGCAGATGGCGCAATTGTCCTCGCCCTGATGATCGCGGTCATGGCCTGCCGGCGATTGCTTCTGGACCGCGGCGCGGTCGATCGCAGCCGCGCCCTTGGCGCTGTCCTGGGCGCCACTATCGGTCTGTTGGGCCGAGGATTGCGCAAGGGCGGCCTGCGCGAACCAATGGCTGTGGCCGAACGTCAGCGCGAACTGCACCAGCAGCGCGAAGAACGCGAGCCGGGCGCCGTGCCTGATATTCGACCGGAACCACTTCATCGGAAAAGCCACCCCCAACACCGAACGCCAATCCCCGGGCCTCTCGATGTTATAGTGTAACATCGCCTGATCGGTTCACCGATGTCAACGCCAGGCGGATCGGCGCGCGCAAGCCGCCGACCCGATGTGTCGTTCCGGCAACTAGCGCCCTTCGCGGGCCCAGGTCGCGGCGAAGGCACCCAGCAGCAGCAACAGCCCGATCACGCCGGCGAAGATTGGCAGCACGCCGACGCCTTTCACCACGCTGGCATCGCGCATCCGCACGCCCATCCAGCCGTCGCCATGGAACATGCCCACCGAGCGCACCGGCAGGATGCGCGGCAGCTCGACATTCGAGCCGCTGGCCACGCGAACGGCGTCGCCGCCGGTCGCCTGTGTCAGCGGCTTCAACGTCTCGGTAGTGGAGGTGACTTCAGAAAACTCCTTCGGATTGGTCGGGCCGACATTGATCAGCGCCTTCAGCGTGCCGTCGGTCGCCTGCCACAGGCCGAGTTCGCTCGCCGGCAGGCTGGCGCGCCATTCGCCGGGATCGCCGGGGCTGAGCGTGAGGTCGTGCGACACGCCCGACGGCGATGTGACGCTCACGGGCTGGACGCTGTCCGACATGGTCTGGCGCACCACGACGAGGTTCTTGCCCTGCACCTGGAGCCGGAGCGCCTCTTCGTCGAGATCCGGCTGCTTCATCAGCCAGTGCGACGTCCGCCTGAGCAGATCGAGATGCGGGCCGCCGCCTTCATAGCCGCGTGCCCACAGCCAGATGTGGTCGGACAGCAAGAGCGCGACGCGGCCCTCGCCGAAGCGTGACAGGAACAGCAGCGGCTTGCCGTCGACGCCGGTCATGACCGGCGGATTGACGGCATTGCGGGTGTCGACGGTGCGGAAGAACCGGCTCCAGCGCGGCGGCTCGCTGCCCGAACCCTCCAGCCCGCGCGTGACCGGATGACGTTTGCCGATGTCGGACAGATGCGCATAGAACGGCTTCTCCGTCACACCGACGGGTTCGGCCGGCAGCACCGAATCCAGCGGCGTGCGCCAGATGCTGGTGTTGGAGGCGTAGTCTGGACCGGCCGAGACCAGCACCGCGCCGCCGCCGCGGACATAGCGCGCGATGTTGTCGAAATAGGCGATCGGCAGCACACCCTGGCGGGCGTAGCGGTCGAAGATGATCAGCTGGAATTCGTTGATCTTCTGCTGGAACAGCTCGCGGGTCGGAAACGCGATCAGCGATAATTCGTTGATCGGCGTGCCGTCCTGCTTCTCCGGCGGCCGCAGGATGGTGAAATGCACGAGATCGACGCTGGCGTCGGACTTGAGCAGGTTGCGCCAGGTCCGTTCGCCCGAATGCGGCTCGCCCGAGACCAGCAGCACGCGAAGCTTGTCGCGCACGCCGTCGATGGCGACCACGGCGCGGTTGTTCACCGGCGTCAATTCGCGTTCGAGCGGCGAGGCTTCGATCTCGACGATGTTCGGCCCGGCATGTTTGATGTCGACGTCGACGCTGGCGGCCTGGCCGCTGGAGAGCGTGCGCTCGTTGATGACCTCGCCGTCGCGACGGACCGTGACCTTGGCACGCTCGCCGGAGACGCCCTGATCGTCGAGCCGGTAGCTGATGGTCTGGGTCTGCCCGACGATGCCGAAGCGCGGCGCTGCCGTGATCGCGATGCGGCGGTCGCGCTCGTCCTTCTGTCCGGTGACCAGCGCGTGCACCGGCGCCTGGAAGCCGAGCGCGGCGGCGTTTGCCGGAATGTCGTGGACGCGGCCGTCGGTGATCAGGAACGCGCCGGCGACGCGGTCGACCGGCACGTCCGACAAGGCCGAGGCGAGGGCGCCGAACAGCTTCGTGCCGTCGGTCTCGCCATCGGCCTGGCCAGCGTCGACGACGCGGACCTCGAGGCCCTTGATCTTCTTCAGGCTGTCGACCAGCGCTTCCTGCGCCTGCGCGGCCTCGCGGTTGCGGTTGCCGAAATTCTGGCTCGGGCTCTTGTCGACGATGACGGCGGCGACGGAAGTGAGGGGATCGCGGTCCTCGCGGGTGAAGGACGGATTGGCGAGGGCCAGCAGGAACAGCGCCAGCGCCGCGACACGGACGGCGGCACCGCGCGCCCGCGCAACCAGCAGCACGAGCGCAACGACGACGATCGCGGCGAGCGCGAGCCACAGCACGATGGTGGGAACGAGCGGGGTGAACGCGATACCGTAGTTCATGTCGTCACTCTCTCGGCCTCGTCATGGCCGGGCTTGTCCCGGCCATCCACGGATTGCCATGCGGCACGAAGAACGTGGATGCCCGGCACAAGGCCGGGCATGACGGCTACATCTTTGCGGGCCTTCAAATTCAAAACCCCGATCATTGCCCCAGCCGTTCGATCAGCGCCGGTGCGTGCACCTGGTCGGCCTTGTAGTTGCCGGTCAGCGTGTACATCACGATGTTGGCGCCGGCGCGGTAGGCGAATTCGCGCTGGCGGCTGTCGCCGCCGGTCACCGGCAGCATGGCCTGGCCGTCAGGTCGCACTGCCCAGGCGCCGGCGAGGTCGTTCGAGGTGATGATGATGGGCGAGACGCCGTCGCCGCCGCGCGCCGGCCGCTGCGCGCTGTCCTCGTCCTCGTCGCGCGGCAGGGTCTCGACCCAGGTCTGGCCGGTGACGAAGCGCCCGGGGAAATCGCGCAAGAGGTAGAAAGTCTTGGTCAGCACGTGCTCGCGCGGCACCGGCTCGAGCTCGGGCACGTCGAGCGAGGACAGGATTTCGCGCAGCGTTCGCATGGCCGGGGTCTGCGCCGCGCCGTTCGCGCCGGGCGGGGCCTCGATGGCGTCGCGGGTGTCGAACAGCACGGTGCCGCCCTGCTTCATATAGGCGTCGATCTTGTTGATGGCGTCCCGCGGCGGCTTGGGCGCGCCGGGCACGATCGGCCAGTAGATCAGCGGGAAGAAGGCGAGCTCGTCGCGCGCGGGATCGACGCCGACGGGATCGCCGGCTTCCAGCGCCGTGCGCTGCGCCAGGAACAGCGTCAGCCCGTTCATGCCGGCCTTGACGATGGAATCGACATCCGCATTGCCCGTCACGACATAGGCGAGACGGGTCTGAGATACCGCCTTCATCGCGAACTCGTCGGACGCGCTGTCGGCGCGCGCCGGCGTGGGCGAGAGCACCGCGAAGCCCGCAAGCGCGATCCCGAGCACGATCATCGCAGGCGCGGCGCGGCGGCGCAGCAGCGCAGCAAGACCGCCGCCGATCAGCGCGACGATGATGGCGTCGATCAGGAACAGCGCCAGCGCCGTCGACAGCAGCCAGCCGCGCAAGTCGCGCGGCTCGGCATTGGTGTAGGTGGCGTGCCGGGCGCGCAGGCTCGCGGTGTTCAGGGCTGCGATGCGATCGGCGCTGGCGAGCGTGTTCGCGGCGAGCGGTCCTTCGGCCGGACCATAGAAGCCCGGCGGATGATCGGGTGTGGCGCGGTCGCGGTAATCCGCGGGCAGCGGCTTTGCGGTCGCTGGCGGCGGTCCGAACGCGCCGAAACCGTCGAGAATGTGCAGCGGCGCCACCGTTTCAGTGGTCGCTTCGCTCGCGACTCCGGCACCGGGCTTGGAGGTGTAGCCGGACATGTCGACCACCCGCCGCAGCATTTCGACGAAGGTGCCCGACATCGGCAGGTCCGACCAGCGCATGTCGGCGCTGACATGGAACAGGCTGACGAGGCCCTTGCCGCGATGCTCGCCCGTCACCAGCGGCGTGCCGTCTTCCAGCGAGGCCCAGCTCTTGGTGGCGAGCACCGCATCGGGCTCGGCCAGCACCTGGCGGCTGACGGCGACGTCCTTGGGCACTGCGACGCCGGCGAACGGACCGTCGGCGGCGAAGGAGGCGAGATGCTGCGGCTTCTCCCAGGTCAGACTGCCGCCGAGCGTGCGGCCGCCTTTGCGCAGCTTGACCGGCACGAGATCGTCCTCGGCCTGCGCCAGCCGGGGGCCTGCGAACCGCACCAGCACGCCGCCCTGGTCGATCCAGGCATTGAGGCGCTCGCGCAGCTCAGGCGCGATGGTGCCGACATCGGCGAGGATGATCATCGGCAGCTTCTGATCGAGGAACTGGGTGATGCCCTGTTGCGGCGAGCCCTTGTCGGCGAGCCGCATGTCGGCGAACGGCGCCAGCGCGCGGGTGAGATAGAAGGTCGGCGCCAGCAGCGGCTGCGCGGTCTCGCTGGTCGCACCCGAGACGATGCCGATCGCGCGGCGACGCCAGCGTTTGTCGAGCAGCTGCACCGCGCCGGCGGAGCGCTCGCCCGAGATTTCGAGCCGCGTGATGTCGTTGCGCAGCTCGACCGGCAGATCGAACGACGCGTCGGTCTCCTTGTCCTGCGGTCCGAACGAATAACGCGCTTCGCCGATCGGCGAGGACTTCTGGTCCAGCGCCCGCACAGTGCCGGCGGCAATTCCGCCGTCGGTGCGCAGCACCTTCACGGTCATCCTGGCGGCGGCGTTCTCGGCCGCGACCAGCGCCAGCGGCGCAGAGGTGCCGCCGTCGAAGATGGTCAGGCTGCGATCGCCGATGGTCTTGCCGAGGCCCGTTACGAATTCCTCGCCGCGCCCGGTGTCGATTCCGTCGGAGAGCCAGGCGATCTCGCAGTCACCGGTGGCTTTCAGGAAGCGGTCGATCGCGGCCAAGGTATCGACGCGGTCGATCGAATAGGGCTTTGGCGCGAGCTGGCGCAGCGCCACGCGCGCCGCCCCCGCCGGCATCAGCGTGATGTCGCGGTTCGGCTCCGACAGCGGCACCAGCGCGATCGCGCGGCGGTCATTGTCGGCGTTGGCGATCAGCTCGTCGGCGGCCCTGATCCTGACGTCCCAATGCGAGGCCGCGCTCCAGCCGTCGTCGAACATGATCATCAGCGGCGCCTTGCTACCGGCGGCGCCTGTCTGCGGATTCCAGATCGGGCCGGCCGCGGCGAAAATGACGAGAGCCGCAGCCAAGAGCCGCAATGCGGTCAGCCACCATGGCGTCCGCGAGGGCGTCTCTTCCCTTGGCGCGATGTCGAACAGCAGTCGCGTCGGCGGAAACTCGATCCGGCGCGGCCGCGGCGGCGTCACCCGCAGCAGCCACCACAGCACGGGCAGGCTGATAAGGCCGATCAGGAGCAGCGGTTGGGTGAAGGCGAGCGGCAGTCCCATCATGCGGCCGGCCCCGCCTTGATCGTCGTGGTGCGGACGCCAGACTTGCTGACCTGCATGCCGGCATGCAGGAACAGCAAGAGCTCGGCGGCGGAGCGGTCGGTCGTGTGCGTGGTGAACAGCCAGTCGAGCTTGCTGGTTTCGGCGCGGATCTGGTCACGGTGCAGCGCGAGCCGTTCAGTGTAATCCTGCGCCCAGCTCTCGGCGCGGCCAGCCGTGATCACCCCGAAGCCTTCCGGCTCGACGAATTCGACGCGGCCGGAATAGGGGAACGTCTCCTCGGCGGGATCGACGATTTGCACCAGCGTGCCATGCGCGCCGGAGCCGGAGAGCCCCGCCAGCGTCGCCGTGATCTCAGAAATCGGCGACCAGAAATCCGATAGCACGATGGTCTCGGCGAGCGCCGACGGCACGAAGGACGGCGGCAGGCTGAGGCGGTCGGCATCGTCATGCAGCATCGCCTGCGCCATCTTGTCGATGACGCTGCGGCTCGCGGTCGGCGCCATCAGCCCGGGAATGCCGACGCGCTCGCCACCGGAGACCAGCAGCTCGGCCAGCGCGAAGGCGACGATCAGCGTCCGCTCGAGCTTGGATTCGCGCGCGGTCTTCGAGGCGAATGCCATCGAGGGCGAGCGGTCCGGCCAGATCCAGACCGTGTGCGAGGCCTCCCATTCGAGCTCGCGGACATAGAGATGGTCGTCACGCGCCGAGCGGCGCCAGTCGACATTCTGCGCCGGCTCGCCCGAGATGAAACGACGGTATTGCCAGAAATTTTCGCCGGAGCCGGCGCGGCGGCGGCCATGCAAACCGTGGATGACGTTGGCGGCGATACGGCGGGCCTCGAGCACCAGGCGTGGCAGCGAAGCGGCGAGCGTGCGGCTTTCGCCATCGGCACGTCGGATCGCGATGATCTCCTTCGCTGTGTGCCCGTTCTCTGCCGCCATCAACCGATCCGTGTCTTCAATTGCCGGATCACGTCCGGGATGGTGCGGCCTTCGGCGCGCGCCTGGAAGGTCAGCGCCATGCGGTGCTTGAGCACGGGCTCGGCGAGGTCGAGCACGTCGTCGATCGAGGGCGCGAGGCGACCGTCGATCAGCGCGCGGGCGCGCACGGCCAGCATCAGGGATTGGCTGGCGCGCGGGCCGGGGCCCCAGGCAATGAACTTGCCGGCTTCGCCGGCATCCGGGCCCGGGCGGGCCGAGCGCACCAGCGACAGAATGGCTTCGACGACGGAATCGCCGACCGGCAGGCGGCGGATCAGCCGCTGCGCCGTGATCAGCGCGTCCGGGGTCATCGCGCCTCTGGCCAGCGTTTCCTCGGCGCCGGTGGTCTCGAACAGGATGCGGCGTTCGGCATCGCGATCGGGATAGTCGACGTCGATCTCCATCAGGAAACGGTCGAGCTGTGCCTCTGGCAGCGGATAGGTGCCTTCCTGCTCCAGCGGATTTTGCGTGGCGAGCACGTGGAAGGGTTTCGGCAAATCGTGGCGCGCGCCTGCCACCGTGATGTGCTGCTCCTGCATGGCCTGAAGCAGTGCCGATTGCGTGCGCGGGCTGGCGCGGTTGATCTCGTCGGCCATCAACAGCTGCGCGAATACGGGCCCCGCGATGAAGCGGAAAGCGCGCTTGCCCGCGGTGCTCTCGTCCAGCACCTCGGCGCCGAGAATGTCCGACGGCATCAGGTCGGGCGTGAACTGGATGCGCTTGGCGTCGAGACCGAGCGTGACGCCGAGCGTCTCGACCAGCTTGGTCTTGGCGAGGCCGGGGACGCCGATCAAGAGCGCATGGCCGCCGGAGAGGATGGTGACGAGGGTGTTCTCGATCACGCGGTCCTGGCCGAAGATGACGGAGCCGATCGCCTCCTTCGCCGCACGAATCTGGCCCGACACCTGCTCGGCCGAACGGACGATTCCGTCCTCGAGTTTCTCGACACTCTCCGCCATTCGCTCGCTCCTTCAGCCGGCTACGCGGCTTGCTTGCGTCGTCACGTCACCTGCGTCACTTCAGGTCATCACGCCAGATCATGGGCCCCATGCTAGACTTGCAGGAAGGCCATGTATTCGTTGAATTAACCTATCCCCACCTTATCGGCTTCGGGTTATGTACGGCATCACGAAGTGGCGACCTCCCACACCGGGCTTATCCGGGGTGGAACCGAGCGCCAACGTACAACGTAGACCTGCAGCAATCGTGCCAAATAACATCCGTGCCAAATGACAAAGTCAGGGCAAACCATGGCGAACCAAGGGCAGAGCGCCGATCGCGGTCTCGAAGGGCTGACTGCTGCCGCCAAAAACGCTGCGAACGCCGAGGGCACCAAAAAGGGGTTGCCGCCGGTGCATCTGTGGAATCCGCCGTTTTGCGGCGATCTCGATATCCGAATCGCCTCCGATGGTACTTGGTTCTACATGGGCACGCCAATCGGCCGTCACACGCTGGTCCGCCTGTTCTCGACCATCCTCAAGCGCGAGGGTGACAAGCATTTCTTGGTGACGCCGGTGGAGAAGGTCGGCATTCACGTCGACGACGCGCCATTCATGGCGGTCGAGATGCTCGAGAACGGCGAGGGCCGCGATCGCGTGCTGAGCTTCCGCACCAATGTCGACGACTGGGTCACCTGCGATGCCGCGCACCGGTTGCGTTTCGAACAGGCCAGGGACGGCGGGTTGATGCCGTATTTGCATGTCCGCGCCGACCTCTGGGCCAAGGTGACCCGCGCGCTCTATTATGATCTGGTTGACATGGGCGAGGAGCGGATGGTCGATGGCCAGCCGATGTTCGGCGTCGAATCATCAGGAGAATTCTTCGCCATGGCCGATGCGGAGCAGGTGAGGGCCGCGCTTTGAACAAGCCTATCCCGAAGAACGATCCGGCCGTGATCAGCGCTGTGGATTTCTTTGCCCGCTCGAAGGCGAGGCTCGGCTTCGATGTCCCGCCCGGCCTCTACGATCCCAACATCATTCCCGCCTCGGGCGATCCCGGCACCGACAAGATGCTCGAGATCATCGCGCGCGAGCAGCCGGTGCGCCCCGCAGCGGTCCTGATCGCGGTGGTCGACCATCCCGAGCCGACCATCCTGTTGACGCAGCGCTCAGCGCATCTCAACGACCATGCCGGCCAGATCGCCTTTCCCGGCGGCAAGATCGACGCGACCGATTCCTCGCCGCTCGATGCGGCGCTGCGCGAGGCGGAAGAGGAGGTCGGGCTGTCGCGCGATTTCGTCGAGCCGATCGGCTATCTCGATCTCTACGGCACCGCCTTCGGCTTCCGCATCCTGCCGACGGTTGCGAGGGTGAGGCCCGGCTTCGAACTCACGATCAACCAGTCCGAGGTTGACGACGCCTTCGAGGTGCCGCTGTCCTTCCTGATGAATCCGGTGAACCACCAGGTGCACAGCAAGGAATTCCGCGGCATGGCGCGGTCCTATTACGCGATGCCGTTCGCGGAGCGCTACATCTGGGGGGCGACGGCCGGTATGCTGCGCGTGCTTTATGAGCGGATCTATTCATCATGATCCGACCGATTCTCACCGAGATCGGAATTTTCCTCATCCCCTTCGCCGTCTATGCGCTGTTCCTGGCCGCAACCCGGTCCGGTCTGTTCGCGCGATCGTCCTGGCCGGTCTATATCGTCGCGCGCCTCGCTCTGGTCGCGCTGGTGCTGGTGATCGCGGGGATGATCGGCATGGCGCATTATGGCGCCGGGCCGGATTCGACCTACGTTCCCGCGCATGTCGACAATGGCAAGTTCGTGCCGCAGAAATAAGGGCTGGACGATGAGCGCGGAGCCGTTACTCGCCGATGCGCCCTGGTTGATCGCTGGCGGGACCGCACGCGTCCTGCAATTGCTCAATGCGGACGGCGAGGAGGCGCGGGTGGTCGGCGGCGCGGTGCGAAATGCGCTGCTCGGTCTCGTGCCCGGTGACATCGACATCGCGACCACGGCGCTCCCGGACGACGTGATGCGACGCGCCAAGGCCGCCGGCATCAAGAGCGTGCCGACCGGCATCGATCACGGCACCGTCACGCTCGTCATCGACAGCAAGCCGTACGAAGTGACGACGCTGCGCGAGGACACCGAAACGTTTGGTCGCAAGGCCAAGGTCGCCTTCGGTCGCGATTGGGTGAAAGACGCCGAGCGGCGCGACTTCACCATGAACGGCCTGTCGGTCGATGCTCATGGCGTCGTCCACGATTATGTCGGCGGCATCGCGGATGCCAGAGCGCGGCGTGTGCGCTTCATCGGCGATCCCGATCAGCGCATCGCCGAGGATTTTTTACGCATCCTACGCTTCTTCCGCATCCACGCCGCCTTCGCTGCCGGCGAACCCGACCGCGACGGCTATCTCGCCTGCATCCGGGGACGCGCGGGCCTTGCCAGCCTCTCGGCCGAACGGGTGCGCATGGAGATGCTCAAGCTGCTGGTCGCAGACGGTGCCTCCGCGGCAGTGCTGGCGATGGCCGAAGGCGGCTTGCTGCAGGCGCTGACCGGCGGCGTCGTCTATACCGGGCCGCTGGCGACGATGATCGCGATCGAGCGCGAGCTCGGCCTCACCGCCAGCAGCACGCGGCGCCTTGCCGCGTTGACGGTGGCCGTGACCGAGGATGCCAAGCGCGTCGCCGCGCGCCTGAGACTCTCCAATGCCGAGACCAAGGCGCTGGATTCGATGGGGCATCGCTGGTGGCGCCTTGCCACCAAGGACGAGGCCAATGCGCGGCGGTTGCTCTACCGGCTCGGCGCGGAGCGCTACCACGATCGCGTGTTGCTGGGCTGGGCGCGCGCCGGCGGCGACGTCACCGCGACGCGATGGCGAGCGCTTGCCGAACTGCCGCAGCGCTGGATTGCGCCGAAATTTCCGCTGAAGGCCGCCGATTTCATCGCGCGCGGCATGGCAGAGGGGCCTTCGCTCGGACATGTGTTGACGCTTGCCGAGGACGCTTGGCTTGCGGCGGATTTTCCACTAGAGACAGCCGCGCTCACTGCCATCGCCGATCAAGCTGCGGCTCGCATCAGCCGCGATGAGAGAAATTGACCATCGTCTCAGGCTTCGCCGACATCTCGATTTTCCAGCTCCTGCTGGTCGCAATGATGGCGTTGTTTGCTTCGATCATCGGTGGTCTCGCCGGCTACGGCACCGGCGCCCTGATGCCGCTGGTGCTGGTGCCGCTGGTCGGCGCCGAGCCGGTGGTGCCGATCATCGCGATCTCGGCGATGCTCACCAATTCCAGCCGTGCACTCGCCTATATCCGTTATGCCGACCGCCGCCGCGCGCTGATTGTGCTCGCCTGCGCAGCGCTGACGACGGCACTCGGCGCCTATGGCTACACGCGTCTCACCAATGCCGGCGCCGCGCTCGTGATCGGCGCCATGCTGATCCTGAGCGTGCCGCTGCGCCGCGTGCTCCGCCGCCGACAGGTGCGGATCGGCGATGGCGGCCTTGCCGCCGGCTCGGTCGGCTACGGCGTGCTTGTCGGCGGCACCTCGGGCTCCGGCGTGATCCTGCTCTCGCTCCTGATGGCCGCGGGCCTCGAAGGCGCCGCCGTGATCGCGACCGACGCGATGATCTCGCTCGGCACCGGCTTCATCAAGATTGCGGTGTTCGGCCTCGCCGGAGCCGTGACCGCGCAGGTGCTCGCCTTCGCGCTTCTGATCGGCGCCATCGCCGTCCCCGGCGCGTTCCTGGCAAAGGCCTTCGTCGAACGGATGCCGGTGCACATCCACACCGCGATCCTCGACGCTGCCGTGATCACCGGCGGGCTGGTGATGATCTCGGCGGCGGCGAGGCAGCTGATCGCTTAGTCGACGCTGGCTGGCTTGGAATTCTCGTCTGCTATCCGTGGAAGCGGGCTGTGACGTGACCAGCCGATGATGGTCCTCATTCCTGAGTCGAGTGACGGCGATCACAGAGCGGTTGTAACTTCAAAGACATGTAGGTAGTCTTCGGGGCAGCCTGAGGCTGGCAATGGCTTTATTTCGAAGCATCTTATTGGCTTTATGGATTGTTGGACTGGGGGCGGGCTCGGCGTTTGCCGAGAAGCGCGTGGCCCTGGTCATCGGTAACTCGGCGTATGAAAAGGTCGCACGGCTCGGCAATCCTTCCAGCGATGCGGTACTCGTGGCGAACACCCTGAAGGCTGCCGGCTTCGATCTTGTCGATCTGCGCCTTGACCTGAAAGTAGCCGACATGAGGCGCGCGTTGCGCGACTTTATAGAACAGTCCCGCGATGCCGAGGTTGCGGTCGTCTACTATGCAGGACATGGCATCGAGGTTGACGGGGTCAACTATCTCGTTCCGATCGATGCCGTGCTCGAACGTGACACCGACATTTACGACGAGGCATTGTCGCTCGATCGTGTGTTGGTCGCTATCGAGCCTGCGAAAAAGTTGCGGCTCGTGGTTCTCGACGCGTGCCGTGACAGCCCCTTCTCGAAGGCGATGAAGCGCACACTCGCCTCCAGGGCGATTGGACGCGGCCTCGCAAAGGTGGAGCCATCAAACCCAAACACCCTGATCGCCTTCGCATCAAAGGCTGGCTCAACGGCGTTGGACGGCGATGGCAAAAATAGTCCATTCACGGCGGCGATGGTTCACCACGTGACCAGGCCCGGGTTGGATCTTCGAAAGGCTTTCGGTTACGTCCGCGACGAAGTCCTGAAGTCTACCGCCAACAGGCAAGAGCCGTATCTCTACGGTTCACTTGGGGGCGACGATTTGTCACTTGTCCCGGCAGCGCCATCCGCAACGGGACCGCAGGGCGATCCTCAGGCGGCTGTCCGGAGAGACTACGAGCTGGCGCTGCAACTCGGGACCCGCGACGGCTGGGACGCTTTTCTCTCTCAATACCCGGATGGTTTCTACGCTAACCTGGCAAGGGGACACGCGAAGAAAATCGCTGCAGAAGAGGCGCGGGCAGCTGCTGCTGAAAAGGCGAGGCTTGCGGAGCAGGAGAGGGCTCGGCTCGCCGCGGAAGGTGCAAGACAGTTCGAGATTGAAAAAGCAGCCGCGGCCGCCAAGGCTGCTGAAGAGGCCCGTATCGCCGCCGAGAAGCTCAAGCAAATCGAACAGGACAAGGCCGCTGCCGCTGAAAGAACTCGTCTGGCGGCCCAGGAGAAGGCGGCCCAGGAACAGGCGCTTAGAGAACAGGCGCTTCGAGAAAAGGCCCTGCGAGACAAGAACCAGCAGGTCGCCGCGCTACCACCTTCCCTCGAGCCGGAGCAGCCCAGCCCGGATACGGCTCGCGCGCTGCAAGCTGAGCTACGCCGTGTGGGGTGCAACGTGGGCGTTGTCGACGGCGTTTGGGATGAGCCCTCGCGCAAAGCCCTCGACCTCTTCAACAAGCACGCAGGCATGAAGTTGAATGTGAACGTCGCCACGACCGACGCGCTGGACGCTGTCAAGAACAGGAGCGGACGAATATGTCCGCTGATTTGTGAGAGCGGTTACCGTGCCGAGGGGGACCGCTGCACGAAAATCACCTGCCGCAAGGGCTACGTCCTGAACGACGACAATGAGTGCGATAAGAAGGGGGCCTCGCCCGTGGCAAAGAGCAAGCCGGAGATGCCGCAGCGCGAGGCAAGACCCTCCTCATCCTCCGCCGTCGCGCGTGCTGATGCGGCTCTCTCCAACGGCACCTACCAGAAGTGCATGGGCCCGATCACGGGATGCTATGCGAGAGCCATTCAGCAGATGGATCCGGAAAGAGCCAAGATCTGGTGCAGTCGACGGCCGACGTGCTGAGTCAGGCGCATGCTCTCAATGAGCGATCCGCTCTCTTTTCTGAATCGATTCTTGGATGCAGTTTGACCGGACACTTAAATCAAGGCGGGGAGCCAGAGATGCCGAGGATTTTTGCAGTTGTTTTGATCGTGATGTTTCCGCTGGTGCTTGCGGGCGAGGCGAGCTCGCAGGGGCACAGTCCCGCAGCCAAAATGAGCTCTGACAACGGACAATGTCCCACCGGAAGCTGCGCCATGGACGGATCGGCTTTCGCAAAACACCGAAAATATTGTTCGCCAGCCAATTGTCTGAACAAACGTTTCAACAAGAAGCAGACGCAGAGGTGAGTTCGATCGAGGCGCCCTCACTTCGTGTCGAGCGATGCAAATGCGGAAGCGATCCGAATTGGGCGTCGGCTATTGCCGCGTTCGCCGGGACAGCAGTTCCTTGGGTATGTCGGAGAGGCGCGCCTTGATGCGCGGTGAGGCGAAGTCGAGAAAGGCGCGCAATTTCGCCGGCATGAAGCGGTTGGGCGAATAGACGAAGCTCACCGGTTGCGGCGGCGGCTGGAAGCCTTGCAGCAGCGGCACCAGCTCTCCGGATCTAACGGAGTCCGCGACCAGATAAGAGAACGCGACGGTGACCCCGATGCCCGTGCGCGCGGCATCGGCGGCCGATTCCAGACTGCTTGCGACGAAGCGTGAGCGTACCGGCACTGCATAGTCGATCCCCTCGCGCCTGAACCGCCACGTCGTCGGCGACTGCATCGGCGGATAGCTGATGCAGTCGTGCGCGGAGAGATCGTCGGGCGACTTCGGCGTCCCGCGCGATTTCAGATAGGCCGGGCTGGCGCAGGCCACGCGATGGATTTCTCCAACGCGCACGGCGATCAAGCTGCTGTCGGCGAGATCGCCGACGCGAAGAGCGACGTCGATATGCTCGTCCAGGAGATTGATCGTGCGATCCTGCAGGTTGAGCTGAACGTCCACCTCCGGGAATGCCGCCAGGAATTCAGCCAGGATCGGCTGCAGGCATAGGCGGCCGAGCGCGACCAGCGTCGTGACGCTCAAATCTCCGCGGGGCGTCGTGTACTCGCCGGATGCGACGCGTTCGGCTTCGCTGACATCGGCAAGGATCCGCTTGGCCGCAGCGATGTAGGAGCGCCCCGCATCGGTCGGGACCAGCACGCGGCTCGACCGGTTGAACAGCTTGGTGCGCAGATGCGCCTCCAGCTCGGAGACTTTCCGGCTCACGGTGGCCAGCGGCATTTTGTGACGGCGGGCCGCCGCCGACAGGCTTCCGGCCTCCGCAACGGCCAGCACGATCGACATGCCCTCGAGACGGTCCATTTCATTACTTCCATTTTTTGGAAGGATACATCTCGATTTTGCCAGATACCGGTCAATTTCGGAAGGGCCTATTCCTCTCCGCGACGTAGCGACGTCAGCCAACCAACGGAGACGGACATGACCCAGACCAAAGGCACGGCCCTCATCACGGGCGCATCGACCGGCATCGGCGCCATCTACGCCGATCGCCTCGCCAAGCGCGGTTACGACCTCGTTCTTGTCGCGCGCAACCGGCAGCGCCTCGCATCGCTGGCGCGCCGGCTCGTCAACGAGACCGGACGCCAGGTGGAGACGGTCGAGGCGGACCTCACGTCGAGCGCCGACCTGCAGCGCGTCGAGCAGATCCTGAAAGACAATGCCGGCATCTCGATGCTGGTGAACAACGCGGGTGTCGGCTCCGCCGCCCCGCTCGTCGCCTCCGACGTCGAGAAGATGTCGGACATGATCCGCCTCAACGTCGGCGCTTTGACGCGGCTGACCTATGCAGCGGCTCCCGGATTCGTCGCCCGCGGCCACGGCACGATCATCAACATCGCGTCCATCGTCGCGATCGCACCGGAGGTGCTGAACGGCGTCTATGGTGGCACCAAAGCCTACGTGCTCGCCTTCAGCCGCTCGCTCGTTCACGAGCTCGCCGGCAAGGGCGTTCGTGTGCAGGCGGTGTTGCCGGGTGCCACTGCGACCGAATTCTGGGACGTCGCCGGCACCCCGGTTCACCAATTGCCGGCAGCCATCGTGATGTCAGCCGACGACATGGTCGATGCGGCGCTCGCCGGCCTCGACCTCGGGGAGACCGTGACGATCCCCTCGCTGGCGGACAAGTCGGAATGGGACCGCCATGAGACGGCGCGCCTTGCCATGACGGACAAGCTGTCCAGCGCGATTCCCGCCCCTCGCTACAATTTGCACACGCCGGTCAACGCGTGAGCTTCCATCCACACACACAAAGAATGGAGATTAAGATGTCACGGATCATCACTGAGCTGCCGATCTCGCCCATCACGCTGGGCTTCACCATCCGCTGGCGCGACCAGGCCGAGCGCTTGCTCGTCTACGCCGAGCCGGCCAGCCGCATCGGCCTCTATGTATCGCTTGCGATCATCTACGCCTGGTTCGGCGGCATGAAGTTCACCGACTACGAAGCCCAGGGGCTGGTGCCGCTGGTGGAGAACAGCCCGTTGCTGAGCTGGTTCTATGCCGTGTTCTCGGTGCGCGGCTTCTCCACCTTCCTCGGCTTCGTCGAATTGAGCATCGGCCTTTTGATCGCGCTGCGGCTGGTGAGCCCGTTCTTCTCCGTTGCCGGCGGTCTTCTCTCGGCCGGACTGTTCGTCACCACCGTCAGCTTCATGGTCTCGACGCCGGGCGTCGTGGTGCCGGAGCTCGGCGTGCCCGCGATCTCCGTGGCGCCGGGGCAATTCCTCCTGAAGGACGTCGGCCTGTTCGCCGCCTCGTTCTGGGTCTTCGCGGACTCGCTGAAATCGGTCATTCGCAAATGAGCACACGGATCGAAATCCGGACATTCAACGACGCATCAAGGAGCACGACAATGAGCAAGCGTCTTGACTACAACCAGATCGCACCGGCAGGCTTGAAAGCGCTGGGCGGCGTTTATGGCTACGTCACGCAGAGCAAGCTGCCGGCGACGCTGGTCGAACTGGTCTACTTACGAATCTCGCAGATCAACAATTGCGCCTACTGCCTCGACACGCATACGCGCGACCTGCTCAAGAAGGGCGTCGGCATCGAGAAGCTCGCGCTGCTTCAGGCCTGGCGGGAAGCAAGTGGTCTCTTCGATGAGCGCGAACGCGCAGCTCTTTCATGGGCCGAGACGGTCACGCGCGTCGCGGAGACCAACGTGCCCGAGGAGGCCTACCAGGCCGCGCGTGCCGTCTTCGACGAGCGCGAGCTCGTGGACCTCACCATCGCGATCGGCCTGATGAACGCCTACAACCGCATGGCCATCAGTTTCCGCGCGACACCTCCGGCTATCGCCGCGTGATGACCCAGTCCTTGCAACGAAAGGCACCTGCCATGAAATCGCATCCGAGAATCGCGGCCGCGGCGTTGATCGCCGCGGCCCTCTGGGCTCCGCTCGGAGCCCAGGCCGCCGAACCCTCGCTTGGAGACATCAAGCGCACCCATCTCCTGAAGGAAAATCTGAGCATCCCCGGACGTGAGGTCATCCAGGTGCGCGTGGACTTCCCTCCCGGCGTGACCGCTGCCAGGCACAGTCATCACGGTGAAGAGCTCGTCTATCTCATCGAAGGCGAGCTCGAATATCGGCTCGACGGCCGAGCGCCGGTGGTGCTGAGGGCCGGCGACGTGCTGTTCATTCCGCACGGCACCAATCACGCGGTGAAGAACGTCGGCACCGGCAACGCGGCGGAGCTCGCGACCTACATCGTCGAGAAGGGCAAGCCGCTGCTGACGCTCGGGCAGTGAAGCGCCGCGATCCGGCCACGAGAGTTCGGGAGCTCGGGACCTCAATTCACCAACCGGACACTGCCGATATCGGTGATGTCGTAGCCGCCCAGTTCGTTCGCCCTTTCCGCGAACGGACCTGAACGAAAGAAGCCGAACAGCTTCTGCGGCTGCGGCAGGAAATAATCGTGCTGCCGCAGGGCGAGATCGAACCGCTCCCATGTCAGCGGCACGAAATCGAGCCCCGCCGTGCGCGCAACGGATCGGGTCGCAATTCCGCAATCGGCTCTGCCCGCGCGCACGGCATGGCCGATTTCATCTCCGGTTGCGCAAACGGGTTGCTGCAGCGCGAGTTCACCCATGGCGACGCCCTCGCGGGCGAGCAAGGTCATCATGAGGAGCTGCGCGCCGGCGCCGCGCGGCCGCTGCGCCAGGCGCGCTCTCGACTTTGCGACGGAGGCAAGATCGGCAAGCTTCAGTGCGTTGCCCGGTGCGACGACCAAGCCTTGCTCGCGCCGGGCAAAAGCTATGACGACCGCGTCGCTCAGGTCTTGGGTATCGGCGATCCGGGCAACATTCGTTTGCTCGCCGTCCTCATCGAGGGCGTGAAGGTGGATCGCGGCCATCATGATCTCGCCGCCGGTCAGACGCCGCATCCCTTCTCCGCTGCCTTCCGGAAGGCTCGCCAATCCGCAGCCGCTTTCCCGAAGCGCCCATTCCAGCAGCGGGTCATGACTGCCGCCGACGATCGGGGGCGCCGGCTCCCGCGATATCGGAGTGGGAGCCATGCCGGCCGTCAGCCATCGGTTGAGCGCGGTACGCGGGAACAGCCATTTGCCTGTGACCTTGGTGCAGGGAACGGCGTTCTTCGCCACCAACTCGTAGAGCTTGCGCTCTGAAAGGCGGAGGAATTCAGCGGCCTCCTCAGTTGTGAGTAGCTCACGCATCCTGAATGTACCTGCAGATTAATGAAGCTATTCCGAGTTTGACCATATTGGGACAATGGGCGCAATATTGCATATGCCCGAGAACGCATCCGCCCTCGAACTTGTGCTTGCCGCCGATCGGGCGCTGTTCGCCATCGTGCGGCTCTCGTTGGCGGTCAGCCTGTCCGCCGTTGCACTTGCAGCCATTCTCGGCGTGCCCTTTGGGGCACTTCTCGCGCTCACCCGGTTCCCGGGCCGGCAGGCCACCATTGTCATCCTCAATACGCTGATGGGGTTGCCGCCCGTGGTGGTCGGGCTCGGCGTCTTTCTCGCGCTCTCGCGTTCAGGTCCGCTGGGGTCATGGGGTCTGTTGTTCACCCCCGCCGCCATGGTCGTCGCGCAAACGATATTGGTCGCCCCGATCATTGCCGCGCTGACGCGGCAAACGATCGAGGATCTCTGGAGCGAATACCGGGACGAGTTGACGGCCATGAACGTCGGTCCGGTGGGCCGGGTGGCGACGCTGGTTTGGGACGCCCGTTTCAGCCTCATCACCGCGCTGCTCGCCGGGTTCGGCCGGGCTGCCGCGGAGGTCGGCGCCATCATGATCGTGGGCGGCAACATCGACGGGTTCACCCGCACGATGACCACTGCGATCGCGCTGGAGACCTCGAAAGGCGATCTGCCTCTCGCCGTCGGCCTCGGCATCGTGCTGATCACGATCGTGCTCGCCGTCAATATTCTCGCGTGGACAGCACGGCGCGCGAGCGAGCGATGGGCGGGATAGGCATGCGTGCGCCGTCCACCGAGCTTCCGATTCGATTCGAGAACGTGACCTTCTCGGTTGGTCCGTTGACCATCCTGGACGGCATCGACCTGAATCTGACCGCGGGCGCGCCGACCGTCCTCGTTGGCCCCAACGGCGCCGGAAAGACGACGCTGCTGCGCGCCGCCATGGGGTTGGTGTCGCCGACACGCGGCCGCATCAGCTGGGGTGGTCGGGTCGACGTTGCACCGTTACGGCGCGCCATCGTGTTCCAGCGCCCGGTCATGCTCAGGCGGAGTGCGAGCGGCAATATCCGTTACGCCATGAGCGCTGCGGGCCTGCCGCGCGCGGAATGGAAGCGCCGCACTGACGAGGTTCTCGGGCTCGTCGGGCTCGACCACGTCGCCGATCGTCCTGCCCGCCGGTTGTCCGGCGGTGAACAGCAGCGGCTCGCGCTGGCGCGTGCGCTCGTCCGTGATCCCGCCGTACTCTTCCTCGACGAGCCCACTGCGAGCCTCGATCCGGCTGCGACCAAAGCCGTCGAGGATGTGATCCGCGCCGTCAGCGAGCGCGGGATCAAAGTGGTCATGTCGACCCATGATATCGGCGAAGCCCGCCGGCTGGCCGGGGACATCGTCATGCTTCACCGCGGCCGCGTCATTGAAACGGCCGCTGCGTCGTCGTTCTTCGCCGCGCCCGCAACATCCGAGGCGAGGAAGTTCGTCGCCGGAGAACTGATCATCTGATCGAGACGGAGAGATCGAAATGCTGAGCCGCCGCCACCTGCTTGCAATCGCCGCCTGTGTTGTGCTGGGCGGCCCCGCCTTTGCACAGGAAAAGTCGATCGTGGTTGCCTCGACGACATCGACCCAGGACTCCGGCCTGTTCGGCCACATCCTGCCGCTGTTCAAGGACAAGACCGGGATCACCGTGAGGGTGGTTGCTCAGGGAACGGGACAGGCGCTCGATACCGGCCGCCGCGGCGATGCCGATGTCGTCTTCGTCCATGCGAGGCCGGCAGAGGAAAAGTTCGTGGCCGAAGGGGCCGGCGTGAAGCGTTACGCGGTGATGTACAACGATTTCGTCCTGATCGGTCCCGAGAGCGACCCGGCGGGCGTCAAAGGCACGAAGGATATCGTCGCCGCGCTCAAGGCGATCAAGGAGAAGGGCGTCGCATTCATCTCGAGGGGCGACAAATCGGGGACCCATCAAGCGGAGCTCAATCTCTGGAATGCTGCCGGCATCGACATCGCGAAGGACAAGAGCGCCTGGTACAAGGAGATCGGGCAGGGAATGGGCGCTGCGCTCAACGCCGCCTCGGCCTCTAATGCCTATGTGCTCGCCGACCGCGGCACGTGGCTTTCATTCAAGAACCGTGGCCCGCTTGCGATCGTCGTTGAAGGGGACAAGCGGCTGTTCAACCAATACGGCGTCATCCTGGTGAACCCGCAGAAGCACCCGAACGTGAAGCAGGAGCTTGGCCAGCAGTTCATTGATTGGCTTGTTTCGCCGGAAGGACAGAAAGCCATCACCGACTACAAGATCAACGGCGAGCAATTGTTCTACGCCAACGCAAGCGACCGGGGCGCGTGATGCGGGCGGCGAGCTCGCCACCGCCATCATCGGGAACGGGAAGCCGCTGTTGACGCTCGGCGATTGAAGCGTCGCGATAATCTTGGCCGCGTCGCGTCACACATATTTTGCGGGCAAAAACGATGTTTGACAGCCCTCGGATGTGTCGCCGGGGCTACAGCAAAAACGCGTGATCGCCTCTACAAATTGGCTTCGGCGGACTGCCGCCAATCGGTGGTTCTATGCGGCAAGGCGCCGCCTCACGGGCGCAACGTAGAGGGAAGTCATGAAATCCGTTGTCTCTGGTGCTCTCCTGCTCTCGGCTCTCGGTCTCTCCCAGGCAGCCTCCGCGGCCGATCTCGGCAGGGCCTACACCAAGGCGCCGCCCGCGCCGGTCGCGTTCAGCTGGACCGGTTTTTATGCCGGCGTGCACGGCGGCTATGGCTGGAGCGATCCGACCGCGACCTTCGATCCCGGCGCGCTCGCGACCGGGACGGTCCCAGGCTACGTCGTGACGGGCGGCACCGGGCGTTCTCGCTGGACGTGAGTCCCAAGGGTGGGTTCGGCGGCGGCCAGGTCGGATACAACTGGCAGTCCGGCACGTTCGTCTACGGTGTGGAAGCGGATGTCAGCGGCGCAGCCATCAGGGAGACGGCAAGCCGCGCCTTCAGCGTCACCGGAACGATCGGCGGCGACAATGGCGCGTTCACCGGCGTGTTCAACCTCAATCAGGAGATCGACGTCTTCGGCACGGTCCGCGGACGCATCGGTTATGCTGCGAACAATGTGCTGATCTACGGCACCGGCGGCTTTGCCTGGGGGCACGTCAAGAACAGCATCTTCACCTCCAACCTCGCCACTCCGAACATCGCCAATTTCAACGGCTTCTTCCCGGCCTTGACGCGAAGCGCGTCATCGTCGGAGGTCCAGGTGGGTTTCTCGGCGGGCGGCGGCGTTGAATGGGCCTTCAATCCGCGCTGGACGTTCAAGGCCGAGTACATCTACATCAATCTCGGTCGGTCGAACGGCAATGCTCTTGCATTCCCCGGAGCGTCCTTCACGGATACCGAGGTTCAGCTTCATACGGCCAAGGGCGGCATCAACTACCGGTTCTGATGCGGCCGACATTTGCAGTGCGGGGGCACCCCGCTCAGCTGACCTCGACGGCTTTTCAGCTGCGCGTTGGTCGTTCTTTACGCAGCAGAACCTGCTTTGCCCCGGGGGAGAGCTTCTATACGGGAAGTCGCGACCGATAGGGCGCGGTCAGCAGCAGCATGAATAGCGCTCGGTCAGCTTGGTACTTTGCGCCTGGCCGACTTGATTCCCGGCCCTGCACGATGACCGCGCCGTCGCTGGTGCAGATGCTCCAGGTCCATTTCCTTCGCCTGCGCTGCACCAGGCGCACTTCGAATATCGGAAATTCCGGTCTGACCATTCGCCGCCGCTTCTCGTCAAACATCCAACTCCGGACTTGAACTCGGAGGGCCGACTTGTGTCTTCACCCATTTGGGTGATGAGCAGCGCGCATGCCAGCGCGAGCCCGATCCGTAAGTCGGCGTCATGATGCCTGGTCTGATCCGCGGCTTGCGGATGGAGACCGTCTAGCCGCCGCCCAATGCCTTGCCGGCGAGCAGGCTGACGAGTTCCTGCTGACGCGAAAGACCGGTCTTCGAAAGCACGGCTTTGAGCTGCGTGCGCACCGTCTCACGCGTAACGCCGATTGCTGCGGCCAGCGCATCCAGCGATTCGGCCCGTGCGACGCCGCGCGCGACCTGGGCCTCCGCCGGCGTCAGGTCGAATAGCCCTTGCAGGACTTCCGCAGTCGGCACCGCGCCGCGATCGACTGGAGTCACGACGACCATGAAGGTGGCGCGAGTGAAGACATCGCGGGCCGATCCGCGCACCGGGAGGACATGCAGGACCATCGCGACGCGATCCATCGCCGCTGCGATGGCAACGGATTTGACGGTCCGTCTGTTGCCGACGAACGGGGTCCCCAGCGCCGCGACGAACAGACCGTCCGCGGTGGCATCGGTCAAAGTCAGACGCTCGACGCGGTCGTGGAACATCGACGGCATCAGCGCTTCGAACAGGCCGTTTGCCGCGAGCAATCGGCCGCCGCCGCGCAATATCGCTCCGGGCAGCCCGATCACCTGCAGCGCATCGGCCTGTGCGCGAGCACGCTCGAAGCCCAGGCGGTTTGCAGTCAGGCACGCCCGAGCCAGATGCGGCCTCAGATCATCCAGGAACGAGACGATTTCGCGCGGCACCGGTCCATTGTCGTGGTGCCGTGGCATGACGATCGCAATCGAATCGCCACTCGGTATTGGGATGATCGTCCCGGCCCTGTAACCGAGCCCGTGCTTGCGGTAGAAATTGCGGTACACCTCATTGGTCGCAATCTCCTCCTCCGACACGAGGTCTCCATCATTGAGGAAGCCGGCGTAGTTGAGCGCGGCGGCACGCGGCAGCAACGGGTCGCGCTCGCTCCATCCTTCCTTCAGGAAAACAGGCATGGCCTCGTTGTGATTGACGGAGTTGACCGCACTGACATAGCCGTCGCGGACGGCGAAGAGCAGGCCGCCATTCCCGCCGATAGCGTGACCGATTTCACCGAGGACCTCGGGCCACAATGAGGTGATCAGCCCGGCCTCGTAGATGCGGTCAATCAGATGATCGAGATGCCCAAATCCGTTCATGCGCAGTGCGACAACATCAATGACCCAATTATAGCCGGACGACCGGGCGACGCAATCAGCCCTTATGCGGAGGGATCGACCTGGCTCTCCACTTCCGAAGAAAAGGAGTCCGACGCTCTATATCGCCGGCGAGCCTCATGCACAGTCCGCCGCTATCTGGAGAGCAGCCAGATCGCCGGTGCGCAAATCAAGCCCACAACGATCAGCATCAGCATGAGGCGGCCGAGCTTGCCCCAGACGCCGAGTTCAGAGAAATCGCGCTTCGGCATTCTGTCCAGCCAGCGGCGAAAGCGAGCCAAGTGCGGGCCCAATCCGCTCAGATCCAACCATTCCAGCATTCCAGCCCTCGCTGTCCGCGATATTGGCAGAGGCGCGTCAATCCGACCATAAGCCAGGTTTAATAATTGAGGTCGGCGTCTCCTCGCGGCCCCGGCCGAAGTCCTTGGTTGCACCTGCCCAGCGCGCAAAAATTCGAACGTGGCGTTCGTTACTACAATAGCCGCAAGCGTGGGTGGCCCACGACGTGTGCTCGCCTGCTACTCACGGTTAATGTTCGCTTCTCGTTGCCAATACAGGGAGGGCATTCAGGTCAGCCCATCCATTTTCTCGGAGGCGGCTCCCGAAATGGCGCCCGGCGCATTGTCATTCACCGCAACCACTTGAGTTCGGTTTTCCATTTTATTCCTCGGACCTTCGCGTCGACACAAGCTCGATTTGCCTGATGCAATCCGATGGCGGTCCGCGCACCGCTCCGGTCGGCTTTGCGCGCCTCGATGCCAGTTTCTGGGTGCGCTTGTTTGCTGGCGCGCCTCACGCGTGCAGAATCCTGCGCCTGCGCAACCGCGAATTCGTCGAGGCGGCGCTGTGCCAGGGCGAGGGCACGCTGCGCATCGTGCTCGGCCATATCCTACCCAATGCGATCTCGCCGATCCTGGTCGTGACGTCCTTGACGGTCGCCACCGCCATCTTGTTGGAGAGCGCGCTTTCGTTCATGGGCCTCGGCGACCCGAACCTGATGTCCTGGGGGTTCATGATCGGTGCGGGGCGCACCGTCATTCGCAATGCCTGGTGGATGAGCGTGTTTCCCGGGTTCGCCATTCTCATCACCGTGCTCGCGATTAACCTGTTCGGCGAAGGCCTCTCCGACGTCCTCAATCCCCGTGTTTCGAGGCGCCGGTCGTGAGGGGAGACTTGCAAGCCACGGCCCCCGTGCTTTCGGTCGAGAATCTCTCGATCGCGCTGCCCGAAGGTGGCGATCGGGCCTTCGCGGTCGAGAACGTCTCCTTCGAGGTGAGGCCGAACGAGGTCGTCTGTCTCGTCGGCGAGTCCGGTTCGGGCAAGTCGATGATCGCGCACGCGCTGCTGTCGCTGCTGCCGAAGAGAGTCGCTGTTGCCTCGGGCGCGGTGACGGTCGCAGGCCATAATCCGCTAAAGCTCCACGGGCAGGCGCTGCGCCGCCTGCGCGGGGGTGAAGCTGCGATGATCTTCCAGGAGCCGCTGTCCTCGCTGAATCCGCTCAAGCGCGTCGGTAAGCAGATCGAGGAGATGATCCTCACACATCAGAAGCCGACGCCGTCGGCGAGCAGAGGTGTACGAACGCGTGCAGCCGCTCCTGACGCAGGTGGGACTGCCCAATCCAAAGCTGCTCGAAAGGAGCTATCCGTTCGAGCTGTCCGGCGGCCAACGCCAGCGTGTCATGATCGCGATGGCAATGGCCAACCGGCCTGCGCTGCTGATCGCGGACGAGCCGACCACTGCGCTCGACGTCACCACCCAGCGCCAGATCCTGGGTCTGATCGACGAACTCAGGCGTGACCGCGGCATGGGCGTGCTGCTCATCACGCATGATTTCGGCGTCGTCGCTGATGTTGCAGATCGTGTCGTGGTGCTGCGCCACGGCAAGGTGGTGGAGCAGGGAACGGTCGAGGAAGTCCTGCGCCAGCCCAAGGCCGACTATACGCGCGAACTGATCGACGCGGTGCCGAAGGCTCGCCTCGACCAATTCAGCCGGAAGGCCGTTCATCAGGAGCCTCTGCTCGAGGTGATCGAGCTTCAGAAGACGTTCCGGGTCAAGCGCGGCTTCCTTCAGCCGCCGCGCGAGGTTGTCGCAGCCGACGGCATTTCATTGACGCTCCATGAAGGCGAGACGCTCGCCGTGGTCGGCGAGTCGGGTTCCGGCAAGTCCACCCTTGGCCGCATGATCCTGCGGCTTACGGAACCAGACGCCGGAGCCATTCGCTTCAACGGTCAAGACCTGCGCCAGCTCCGTGGCGAGGCGCTCCGCCAGGCGCGCAAGCAGCTTCAGATCGTGTTCCAGGACCCCTTCGCCAGCCTCGATCCGCGTCAGAAGATCGGCGATGCCATCGCCCGCGGCCCAATGGCCTTTGGCACGTCGCGCGCTGAAGCCATGGAGCAGGCGAAGAAGCTGCTCATGCGGGTCGGCCTCAACGCCGTCGCCGCCGATCGTTACCCTCACGAATTCTCCGGCGGCCAGCGCCAGCGCATCTGCATCGCTCGGGCATTGGCGCTGAGGCCGCGCGTGCTGATTGCTGACGAGGCTGTTTCGGCCCTCGACGTCTCCGTACAGGCGCAGGTGCTGGCGCTGCTCGCCGAGCTGCGGCAAGAGATGAAGCTCGCCATGGTCTTCATCACCCACGATTTGCGCATCGCCGCCGAGATCGCCGACCGCGTCATCGTGCTCCAGAAGGGCCGCATCGTAGAGGAGGGGGCAACCGCCGACGTCTTCACCGCGCCTCGAGCAGCCTATACCCGCGACCTGCTCGATGCAGTTCCGGGGCGCAACATCTTCGACCAGCCGGGCTTTGCGAGCGCGACTGGTGATATTCCGACAGCAAGGATGAGTTCATGACCGACGTTTCGCTTCCCTCCGCCGTTCGCGAACGCATCGAAGCCGCCGTGGATGCCGCCTTCGACAAACAGATCGACACCACAATCGCGTTCACCGCGATTCCAAGCACCCGTGCGGCCGAAGCGCCCTGTCAGGACATGTTCGCAAAGCTGCTGCGCGATCGCGGCTATGAGGTCGACGATTGGGTTATCAATCAGGACGATCTCAAGACACTGCCCGGTTACGGACCCGTCGAGACCGATTTCTCGCGTGCGCGCTCCGTCGTCGGCACCTACCGGCCGGCCAAGGAGGAAGGCCGCTCGCTGATCCTCCAGGGTCATTGCGACGTCGTCCCGGCAGGCCCGCTCGACATGTGGGAGCGGCCGCCGTTTCAGCCGGTGGTCGAGAACGGTTGGCTCTATGGCCGCGGTGCCGGTGACATGAAGTCGGGCACCATCTCGGCGCTCTACGCGCTCGATGCGATCAAGGCGGCGGGCTACAAGCCCAAGGGCCGCATTCACCTGCAGTCAGTGATCGAAGAGGAAAGCACCGGCCTTGGGGCGCTTTCAACCCTTCAGCGCGGCTACCGCGCCGATGCCTGCATCCTGCCCGAGCCGACCGACGAAAAGCTGATGCGCGCCCAGGTCGGCGTGATCTGGTTTCGGCTGAAGGTACGCGGAATACCCGTCCATGTCGCACGCGCCGGTACCGGCTCGAATGCGATCAAGGCCGCCATCCATCTGATCCAGAAGCTGGAAGGTCTCGAAGCCGAATGGAACGAGCGCGCCAAGACGCACCCATCCTTCAAATCGGTCAATCACCCGCTCAATTTCAATCCCGGCATCATCAAGGGCGGGGACTGGGCGTCCAGCGTTCCCGCCTGGTGCGACGTTGATTGCCGCATCGGCGTTCTGCCGGGATGGAAGATTGCCGACGCCCAGGCCGAGATCGTGGACTTTGTCAGCAGGGCGGCGCGCTCGCATCCCTTCCTTGCCAATAACCCGCCGGAGATCGTCTGGTCCGGCTTCCTGTCGCCGGGCTATGAAGCGACGGAGATCCAGGAAAGCGAAGCCGTACTGGCTCCCATCTACGAGCATGTGTTCGGTCGCAAGCTGACTGATTTTTCGTCCACTGCGCTGACCGACGCGCGCTTCTATGGTCTCGACTTCGGCGTTCCAGCGTTTTGCTTCGGCGCAACAATGGAAGGCGCACACGGCTTCAATGAGCGTGTCGACCTCGCATCAGTGAAGCGGGTCACGAAGACGCTTGCACTATTCGTCGCGAGCTGGTGCGGAATCGAGGCGAAGTAGCGCGAGCACCCACCAGGGGAGATGTGCAGCGGTCCTGCAAAAAGATCGTGCTCATAGAACCTGGGGGATGTTCGCCAGACAGGAGGTTCGCAGATGGATAATCAGGGGGCTGGTGGCAGGCCGCCGGTCAAGACCAAAGAGGATCTGCGCGCGCATTTCGGGCAGGTGAACCTGATCGCCGAGAAGAAGGTTCTCCATCATCTCGATAAGTTCTGCCGTGATTTCATCGCGCTGTCCCCCTTCCTCGTTCTCGCGACGAGCGACGGCCACGGTCACGCCGATGCAAGCCCTCGCGGCGACGCACCGGGTTTCGTTGCCGTGCTCGACGACAAGACGCTGCTGATTCCCGACCGGCGCGGCAACAATCGCGTGGACACGTTCGGCAACATCATTGCCTCGGCGGGGATCGGCCTGCTCTTCATGGTGCCCGGAATCAACGAGACCCTGCGGGTCAACGGTCGCGCGGAGATCTCGCAGGATGCCGAGCTGCTGGCGCCGCTCGCGGTGCAGAACGTCGTCCCGATTATAGGGCTCAAAATCCATGTCGAGGAGACCTACTTCCACTGCGGCAAGGCGCTCATGCGCTCGAAACTGTGGAGCCCGGCGACACAGGTCGAGCGCAACAGCTTCCCGACACTCGGCCGGATCATCGCCGAGCAGACCGCCGCCATCGAGACAGAAGTTGCCGAGAAGACGCTGGAAGAAGGGTATCGTACGAGGCTCTACTAAACGACAGGTTCGGCATTGCCATGCCGAGGCGCTATCGACACTGCTGCAGACAACGTGGCCGGCAAAATCAAGGCACGCGTCGCGGTGGTGTGAAGGGGGGAAATCGCCCTCATTGTGGGGGCGCCGCGTGACTACCCTGGAATGACTGTCGATCCTGTCGGAAGCGGTCAATCTCCGTGGACCGATGAACTTTATGGTCGGTCGTCCGCTCAGCGGCTTCTCAGGCTCCTGTGTGATTGATAGCGCCGACATGCTCATCCGGGACTCATTGCGGCGAAATTCCCGCCGCCTTGATGATCTTTCCCCATTTAGCAGTCTCCGCCTCCAGAAAGGCTTGGAGTGCCTCCGGCGTCGCGCGCTCGGGTTCGACCGGCGACATGCTGAGTTCGGCGAAGCGGCTGACCAGCGCGGGATCCTTCAGCGCCGTCTGCAGCGCGCTGACGAGTTGGCCGACCACGGGCTTTGGTGTGCCGCGCGGCGCGTAGAGACCGTACCAGGTCGTCACGTCGAATGCCGGAACACCGGCCTCGGCGGAGGTCGGCACGTCCGGGAGGGTCGCAACCCGCTTCTTGCTGGTGATCGCGTAGCCCTTGATTGTGTTCGATTGAATGTAAGGGGTCGGGCCGGTGGCGGGATCGCAATAGACGTCGATGTGGCCGGCGATCACGTCGTTCAACGCAGGTCCGCCGCCCTTGTAGTAGATCGGCGTCAGCTTGGTGTCGGTGGTGCTCATGAACATCAGGCCGCAGAGCTGTGAGGCCGAGCCGAGACCGACATTGCCGAAGGTGATCTTGTCACCGGAATTGCGAACGGTCGTAACCAGATCGCGGAGATCCTTGGCCGGAAAGTTCGGCCGCGCTACCAGGATCATCGGCACGTCGGTGACAAGTCCGATCGGGGCGAAGTCACCGACGGGATCAAACGGCAGCTTGGCGTAGAGGGCAGGGGCCGTGGCCTGGCCGACATGCATCAGCAGAAGCGTGTAGCCATCAGGGGCCGCCTTGGCGACGCGGTTGGTGCCGAGCGTGCCGCCGGCGCCGACGACATTCTCGATGACGATGGACTGTTTCAGCGTTGCGGTCATGGCGCTGCCGAGGATGCGCGCGATGACGTCGCCGGGGCCGCCGGCGGAGAAGGGCACGATGACCGTGACCGGCCGATTGGGATAGTCATCCGCGATCGCCGCGCCACAGGGAGAGAGCAGGAAAAATAGGATCAGCGATCGTACGAGATACGGCATCGAACACTCCCTGGCGGCATTTTTCTAGTCGTCGGAAGCCGCCGCCTCCTTGGCCGCCGACGATTTTTCGATCATGTCGAGCGCGGCCACCGCAGCCGCATTGATATGGTCCACGCAGCAGCGCTCGGCGAGGTCCGCATCGCCGCTCTGGATTGCGCGCCAGATGGCGGTGACCTCGCGCAAGCTCTTGTTGATCCGCTTCGGTTGCGACATCGAGGTGATCCGCAGCAGCTGGATGCGGTCGTGCAGCGGCTTCAGCGCGCGTTCGATGAAGGCGTTGCGGCAGCCGCCGATTAGCGCGGCGTAAAACTCGGTCTTGGCTTCGAGGCAGCCGACGAGGTCCTGCTTGGCTGCGGCCGCCTTCAGTCGTGTCAGAGCCTCCCCGATCCGGCGAGCCACGTCCGGATCGTGAAGCCTCGCGCATTCGCGGCCGGCAAAGCCTTCGAGCACCGCGCGTGCCGCATAGAGCTGCCGGGCCTCCTCGAGGCTGATCGTGGAAACCACGGGGCCGCGATGGGGGACGGTATTGACCAGCCCGTCGGCTTCCAGCGCGCGCAGCGCTTCCCGGATCGAGGGCCGGCTGACGCCCATCATCTCGCAGAGCTCACGTTCGACCAGACGCTGACCCGGCTTCAGCGTCCCGGACATGATCGCCTCGCGCAGCTTTTGCGCCACCATCGCCCGGACGGTCGGGACGTCCTCGATGCGGAGTGTCGACTGCAAATCGCTACGTCTTTCCATGTCCAGGCCCTGGTTCGGGAAAAGTTAGTACCGGTTTACAGGCAGAATCATCATTTCGGCAATTTGAACATGGGCAGGCTGGTCCAGGGCGAACACGATCGAGCGGGCAATATCGGCCGGCTCGAGCGCCATTCTGAACTGGTCGAAATAGTCCTTTTCCTTCTGCTTGTCGCCGCGGTAGCGGGTCAGGATGATGTTGGTCCGGGTAAGGCCGGGCTGAAGCTCGGTGACCCGAATCGCGGTTTCGGCAAGCTCACCCCTGAGAGTCTCGGTGAACATGTGCACGCCCGCCTTGCTGGTGCTGTAGGCGGCCATATCAGGCACGATACGTACGGCGTTGATCGAGCTGATGTTGACGATATGGCCGGCGTTGCGCTGGACCATATCCGGCAGAATAGCGCGCGTGATGCGCATCAGTCCGATCAGGTTGGTCTGGATGATGTTGGACCAATCGTCGGCAGACCCGGCGTCGAAGCGCGTCCGGCCGCCGATGTCATGTCCGGCATTGTTGATGAGGACATCGACCGGCTTGAAATGACTGGGAATGGCGTCCGGCAGACCATCCACGTCCTTGGGATCGCTGACATCCAGCTGGATCGGAAACACCTTGTCGCCGCCCGTGGCGGCGAGTTCCTGCAGCGCCCCAGCGTCGCGATCGACCAGCACGACGCGGCGGTCGCTGTCCAGCAGCGCCTTGGTGATGGCCCGCCCCATGCCGCCGGCAGCGCCGGTCAGGACGACGGTCTGGCCCGATTGTTCAGTCATGGCAGAACTCCCATTCAAATTGTTCTCATGCGACCGACCAACCGCCGTCGATCGGCAGGCTGGCTCCGGTGATATCGTTCGCGGCGGGACCACAGAGAAAGACGACCATGGCCGCGACGGCGTCCATTCCAACGAAGCGCTGCGTCGGTTGGCGTTCGCCGAGATATTCTCGGGTCACCTCATCGACCGGACGATCGCTGTTGGATGCGCTCGTCGCGATCTTGTTGAGGATTGCCGGCGTGGGCAGCGTGCCGGGGCACAGAGTGTTGCAGGTGATGCCGCTGCGGGCGGTTTCGATGGCCACCGCGCGCGTCAAGCCGAGAATCGCCGTCTTGGTGGTAACGTAATCGATGCGGTCCTCGACCGCGCGGCTCGAATAGATCGAGCCCATGTTGATGATCCGGCCCCAGCCGCGCTGCTTCATGACAGGCAAAGCAAGGCGGATCAGGTGGAACGGCGCTGACAAGTTCACGGCGAGCGCCTGATCCCAGCGATCGGGTGGAAACTGTTCGATGGCCGAGAAATGCCTGACAACTGCGTTGTTGACGAGAATATCGATGGCTCCGCATCGGTCGAGCAGGTCGGCCATCATGGTCTCGATGGCGTCGCGCCGGGCCAGGTCGGCCGCGGCGGGGATGACCTCGACGCCGAAGCGGGTGCGGAGATCGTCCGCGGCCTGCTTCGGCGCAACGAGATCATGAAGGACAATATTCGCCCCCGCGCCGGCCAGGCCCTCGGCCACGGCGAGGCCAAGGCCTGCCGTCGCACCGGTCACGAGCGCCCATTTGTTCTTCATCGCAGCCGCGCTCCGCTACTTCTTATCGAGCTCGGCAAAGACTTCCTTCGCGTTCCGGAACGCGTCCACGCCGGCCGGCACACCGCAATAGATCGCGACCTGCATGAAGACCTCGCGGATCTCCTCGCGGGTTGCGCCGTTGGCGAGCGCGCCGCGGACGTGGGTCTTCAGCTCGTGCGGCCGGTTGAGCGCGCAGAGCATCGCAAGATTGAGGAAGCTGCGAGTCTTCCGCGTTAGGCCTTCGCGCCCCCAGACGTAGCCCCAGCAATACTCCGTGGTGAGATCCTGCATGGGCCGGTTGAAGTCGTCCGCGGATGCGATCGCCTTGTCGACGAACTCGTTGCCGAGCACGCTCTTGCGGATTTCGAGACCGCGGTCGTAGGTCGCCTTGTCCATTCTGTTCTCCGTTTCTCTTTGGGGCGGTTCAGCTCTCAGCTCAGCCCTCACCCTAGCTCTTGGGCCAGAACGGCTTTGCCAGCGCGAGCTCGGGCGGGAACACCGTCACCGGTACGCCGGATTGCCACTGCACGATGGTCATCCCGGCGCCGACGCGGCGGCCCTTCTCGTCGAACTTGATCTCACCGAGCGGGTAATACTTTGAAGGGCCTGCATCCATCGTGCGCAAGGCTTCGCCGACGGCGACCCGGTCGGCCTTGCCGGCCTTCTCCAGCGCGTCCTTAATCACCCACATGTCGCCATAGGTGGAGATCGCGTTCTGCGTCATCCACGGCTCCTTGTCGCGCGTCTTCAATTCCGCGATCAGCGCCTCGTGGCCCTTGGCGCCCCAGCTCGCAACGCAGGTAAGGACCCCCTGGAGCAGTTCGGGACTCACGGTCTGCAGCATGTCCGGCTCGGCGATTGCGATGCCGAATGAGATCGTCGGGATCTTGCCCTGGCCGAGACCGAACTCGTTCATCTTCTCGAGCAGTAGCTTGGCATCGGAGATAACAGTCGGCAGGAAGAAGAGCAGATCGGGCTTGGCCGAGCGGATCCTCTGCACCAGCGATGTCGCGTCCGCCAGCGGCGGAGTGAACGTCTCGTCGACGATCAGTTGCAGTTGGTTCTCTGCCAAGAGGCCTTCGCGCATCGATTTCGCCGAGGCGATCGACGCGGCCGTGTTGTCGGTGAGGATCGCGACCGTCTTCGGCCGTTTGCCCGACGCCGTTTCCGCCAGCTTGATAATCTGCGGCAAGGCCTGACGGGCCTGCGAGCCTGCCGTGGCCGAGGTCTGGAACACGTATTTGAAGCCGCGATCCGTGATCAGGTCAGAGTAGGAGAGGGTGAGGACGGGCAAGTTGGCACGTTCGGTGACCTCGGTCACCGCGAGCGTGAACGACGACAGATAGGCGCCGCTGGCCGCGACCAGATCGCTCTCCTGCGCGACCATGCGCTGGGCCGCGTTCTTGGCCTTCTCGGTGGAGTCGCCGGAATCGAGCACCACGAGCTTCAGCTTGGCGCCGCCAAGCGCCTTGATGCCGCCTTGCGCGTTGATGTGTTCGACCGCCATCTCGGCGCCGTGACGCATCACGGTACCCGGGCGGGCGTACATGCCGGAGATCGGCACTAGGAGTCCGACCCTCACTTCCGCAGGTTGCTGGGCCCAGGCGCGAGACGCGATCAGCGTGCCGGACGCGCCGGCAAGCAGCGTTCGTCGACTTAGCGTAAATTTACTCATGACAATCCTCCTCCCTGAAAAATTGCGCGATGCTATTTCTTCGGCCAGAACGGCTGTGCCTGCGCGAGTTCGGGCGGATAGACGGTGACCGGCACGCCCGATTGCCATTGCACGATGACGACGCCAGCGCCGATCCTGCGGCCCTTCTCGTCGAACTTGAGCTGGCCGCCCGGATAATATTTCGACGGGCCGGCATCCATGGTGCGGAAAGCCTGCGCGACCGCATTGCGGTCGGCCTTGCCGGCCTTCTCCAGGGCTTCCTTCATCAACCACATGTCGCCGTAGGTCGAGATGACATTCTGCGTCATCCAGGGCTCCTTGTATTTGGCCTTCAGTTCGGCGATCAGCGCCTCGTGACCCTTCGAGCCCCAATTCGCGACGATGGTCATGATGCCTTGCACGGTCTCCGGGCTCACGCTCTGAAGCATGTCCGGTTCGGCGATGGTGATGCTGAAGGACACGGTCGGGATCTTGCCCTGGCCAAGACCGAACTCGCTGATCTTCTCCAGCCCGAGCTTGGCGTCCGACACCGCGTTCGGCATGAACAGCAGCAGGTCGGGCTTGGCCGAGCGAACCTTCTGGATCAACGGCGTCGCGTCCGAAAGCGGAGGGGTCCAGACCTCCTCAACGACGAGCTGGAGACCTTCCTGCGCGAACAGTCTTTCCTTCAGCGCCTTGGCGGTGGCGACTGAGGTGGCGGTGTTGTCCATCAACATCGCCACCGTCTTCGGCTTCTTGCCGGACGCATTCTCGGCGAGCTTCATCAACGTCGGCAGGCCGAGCTCGGACTGGCGGCTTGCGGTCGCAGCGGTCTGGAAGATGTATTTGAAGCCGCGATCGGTCAGAAGGTCCGAATAGGACAGCGTCAGCACCGGCAGTTCGGCACGCTCGGTCACCTCGGTGACCGCAAGCGTGAAGGACGACAGGTAGGAGCCGGTCGCGGCGACCAGATCGGGCTCCTGCGCCACCATGCGCTGCGCCGCATTCTTGGCCTTCTCGGTGGTGTCGCCGCAGTCGATAACGACCAGCTTGAGCTTGGCGCCGCCGAGCGCCTTGATGCCGCCCTGCGCATTGATGTGCTCGATGCCCATCTCGGCGCCCATCTTCATCACCTGACCGGGGCGGGTATAGATGCCCGACAGCGGCACGATCAGCCCGACCTTGATCTCGGCCGGTGTCTGCGCGCGTGCCACGCCGGCAAGGCCCACGGCGGCAGCGCCGGACAGCACGGTTCGGCGCGAGAGCCCCTTCGATGTCTTGTTCACTGTGTTCTCTCCTTGTCTTTGTTCTTGTCGTCACATGCCGAGATAGGCCTTGCGCACGCGATCGTCGGCGCGCAGCGTGTTGTTGTTGCCTTCGAGCACGACGTGGCCGGCTTCGAGGACGTAGCCGTGGTCAGCCGATTCCAGCGCTTCCGCGACGCGCTGCTCAACCAGCAGCATGGTCAGGCCGGATTGACGGCGGATCTCGATCAGGCGCTCGAAGATGAAGTCGGCGGTCGAAGGCGCGAGCCCCATCGAGGGCTCGTCGAGCATCAACAACTTCGGCGAGGAGGCGAGGCCGCGGCCGATCGCGAGCATCTGCTGCTGGCCACCGGACATCGTGCCTGCGAACTGGTTGCGGCGTTCCTTCAGCACCGGCAGCCACTCGAAGATGCGCTCGATGTTGCTCTGCCAGTCGCGCCGGCCGCTCTCCGTCATCGCGCCCATTTCCAGGTTCTCCATCACGGTGAGAGACGGGAAGACCTGTCGGCCCTCGGGAACGTGGGCGATGCCGAGATGGGGGCGCTGCGGCGGCGGCACGGCGAGCAGATCGACGCCGTCGAAGGTGATGGCCCCGCCGCTCGGCTTGACGATGCCGGAGATCGTCTTGAAAAGCGTGGTCTTGCCGGCGCCGTTTGGCCCGACGATCGCGACAAACTCGCCGGCGCCGACGTTGATCGAGATGTCGTTCAGGACGGGTTTGGCGGAATAGCCCGCGCTCAATCGCTCAATTCGCAGCATGGCCCACCCATTTCTTGCCGAGATAGGCCTCGATCACGCGATTGTCGCGCGTTACCACTTCCGGCAGGCCTTCGGTGATGACGGCGCCGTGGTCGAGCACGACGAACCTGTCGACCAGGCGGACCATCGCCTGCATCGTGTGCTCGATGATCGCGATGGTCGTGCCATCGCGCGCGAGCTGCTGGATCACGGCGACGACCTCGTCCGCCTCGCCGTGGCCGAGGCCCGCGAGCGTCTCGTCGAGCAGCAGGATGCGCGGCTGGCCGGCAATCGCGCGGGCCAGCTCCATCAGCCGCAGCTCCTTCGTCGAAAGCTCGCCGGCCACGCGGTCGGCAACCGCGGAGAGACCGACGCGGGCGACCGCGTCGGCAGCGAGCTTGCGTGCCTCCTCGTCGGACCGCGCCCGCACATAGGCGCCGACCACGACATTGTCGAGGATCGACATGCGCAGGAACGGCCGCATGACCTGGAAGGTGCGGCCGATGCCGGCCTCGCAGATCACGTGCGGGCGGTGACCGGACATGTTGCGGCCGTCGATCAAGACCTCGCCCTCGCTCGGCTTCAGGAAGCCGTTGAGGAGATTAAACAGCGTCGTCTTGCCGGCGCCGTTGGGTCCAATGATGCCGAGGATCTCGTTCTGGTGCAGCTTGAAGCTGACATTCTGCACGGCCTTGAGACCGCCGAACGAACGCGAGAGGTTCTTGACCTCGAGCATGACCTTGCCGGTGGCCGCACGCTGCTGCGAGGTGGGCTTCAGCGCGGTGACGTTGGCGACCGCTGTTTCGGGGACGTCAGCCGCAGCCGCCTTCGGCGCCATCCGCTTGCGCAGCAGATCGCGCAGCTTCCAGAAGAGGCCCTCCGGCGCCAGCAGAATGACGCAGACGATGGCGAAGCCGAAGATGACGCCCTGGATGCCGGGGAAGCGGTCGCCGGCCTCGGCATGCAGGACCTCGGCGAGCGGAATCAGGATCACCGAGCCAATCACCGGGCCCCAGACCGTGCCGACGCCGCCGAACATGGCGACGGTCAGTGCCTGGGCCGACACCAGCATGCCGAACACCGATTGCGGCGTCACGACCAGCAGCACCTGGGCGTAGAAACCGCCGATCGCTGCGGCGATGGCGCCGCTCAGCGTGATGGCGCGCAGCTTCCAGGCGAGCGTGTTGATGCCGGCCGCCTCGGCCGCGGCCTCGTTCTGCTTGATCGCGAGCAGCGCCATGCCGAAGCGGGAACGCTCGATCACTTGCGTCAGCACGATGGTCGCCAGCATGATTGCGAGCCCCAGCAGCGTGTAGATGTGCGGGTCGGAGAACTGCATGTAGGCGATCGGCGCATTGCGCTTGATAGGAAGCGTCACCTCCTGGAAGCCGAGCCACTCGAACACGTAGAGGATGGCGAGCGGGTAGGCGAGCATCGCCAGGGCGAAGTAATGGCCCTGGAGGCGGAAGGTCGGAAACCCGATCAACAGCCCGGCGATGCCGCCGAGCACGGCGGCGACGGGGATCAGCAGCCAGGGCGAGATGTCGAAGTAGATCTGGCCGAGCGCAGTCGCATAGGCTCCGATGCCAAAGAATGCGGCGTGGCCGAACGAGATCAGTCCGGTGTAGCCACTTAGCAGGTTCCAGGACAGGCCGAACACCGCCCACACCGGCACCAGCGTCAGGATGAGCTGGTAATAGGAGTTGGTGACGCCGAGCGAGAGCGCGGCATAGGCGAGGGTGAACAGCAGGGGCGGCAGAAAGGAACGCATTCGGAGCATCGTCACGTCCTCTCCACCATCCGTCCGAAGAAGCCCTGCGGACGGAAGAAGATGATGAGGAGGAAGACGGCGAAGATCGCGGCGTTCTGCAGCTGCGTCGGCAGGATCAGCGTCGACATCTGCTGCACGAGGCCGATCGTCATGCCGCCCCAGAACGCGCCGATGATGCTGCCCATGCCGCCAAGCACGACGCCCGCATACATGACGATGACGTATTCGAGGCCGACGAACGGGTGGAACGGATAGTTTGTGGCGAGGAGACCACCCGCGATTGCCGTGATGCCGCAGCCGAGCGCGAAGGCGGTGCGGTGCGCGCGGTCGACGTCGATACCCATATAGGTTGCCGCGGTCGGATTGTCGGCGGCCGCCCGGAGCGACTTTCCGATCCGCGTGCGCGTGATCAGCAGCGAAAGCAGGATCATCATGACCAGCGAAACGATCATGTCGATGCTGCGCGCCTTGTTGAGGAAGATGCTCATGTCGAAGAAGGGACCGAGCTCCCAGGCCGAACTCGACAGCGGTGTGCGGATCGAGGCGAGCACCGAGCCGAACACGAGGAGGCCGCCGTTTTGCAGGATCAGCGCGATGCCAAGCGTGAGGATGAGCTGCGCGTAGTGGCCTTCGCCTTCCAGCGAGGCGGTGCGCGTCCCTGAAACGTGCGAGATCAATGCCCGGTGGACGAAGTAGCCGAATACAGCGAGCACGGGGCCGGCTAGCAGGATAGCGACGAACGGACCGACGGCATTGCCAAAGAACGATTGAACGCCGGCGGCGGTGAACAGATAGAAGGCGGTGTACATGCCCAGCATCATGAAATCGCCATGGGCGAAGTTGATGACGCGCATGACGCCGAAGATCAGGCCAAGCCCGACGCACATCAGGCCGTAAACGGCGCCGATCAGAAGGCCCGCGGCGAGCGCTTGCAGAAATCCTTCCATCAGCTTCGCCTCCGCGCGGCTGACGAACCTAAGCGGGTCTCGAAATCGACCATGTTTCCCCCGTACTCTCCGGCACTTCTTATGATGCCGATCGTAAAACCCGTTCCGCCGTGTCCAGGCGGCATTGCGCTGCGATGTCGCCGGAATTGCCGAGCTGCTCGCAGGTCTCGATGAGTTGCTCGAGCCGGTGCGTGCGGTCCTCGCCGAGGACTCCATGAGCGGCAGCGCGGAAGCGCGTGCGAATATCTGATGGCGTTGCGGCGATGACGTCAGGTAGCGCGTGCCGGATGGTCCGACCGCTCCGCAGATGCACGGACACATCAGCGCCCTGCTTGCCGGGGAAGGCGGCGCTGAAGCCGGCATCCGGCTCGAGGTCCGTGACCGAGACCAGGCGGATGATGTCGGCATCATCGAGTTCGGCGTAGTTCTCTTCCTCGATCTCGCCGCGCGTCAGCGTCGCCGCGACGCTGAAGGGAATGCTCATCTTGGCCTGGAGCGCATTGCGGTAGGGCCCCATGGAATCGCAGCCGGGATAGCGAACCGCAGCATCGGGTGCGCGAATGACGACGCGCTCGATCTCATCGGTGCCGGCGAGCTCATGCGAGACGCGGAGCGCGGCCTGGGCGGCGGTCTGCGCGAAATTGCAGGCCGGGACCGGCTTGTTGTAGACCGCCATGATCTCGCACTCTCCGCCAGGGAAGATCGCGATGCTGTCGGGTGCGGCTTGGCGGCGATAGGCGGCGAACAGGCCCGCCTCGCCTTCGAGGATGGTTTCGGAGCCGAAGGCGCCTGCTGCGGCGAGGCCGACTGCCTTGATCGCGTTGCTGGCGGCAAAGCCCGGATGGAAATACATTTCGGAGCCGCCGGCGTGCGGCCACTCGTTCAGCCCGCTGGACGTGTTGGCAGCGATCGCGACGGCGCTGGTCGCTGCGTCTTCGGACAGGCCGAGCGCAAAGCTTCCGGCGAGCGCTGCGCCCAGAGGGGCCACGAGGCCGGTCGGACGATAGAGGCGAGCGAGATCGGAGGTCAGCAACGCGCGGCCGATCCGCGCGCCGGTCTCATAGCCGATGATGGCGGCCGCGAGCAGCGTCGCGCCGGACAGCTGCGACTGTTCCGACAGCGCGAGCAGCGTCGGCCAGATCACCACGCCGTGGTGCGCGATGCTGGCCGCATGCATGTCTTCGCGCACGAGACCGTGGCCCATCACGGCGTTGGCGAACGCCGCGTCGACCGGCGAGGAGAGTTGCGAGGTCCCGATGATGGTTGCGCAGCCGCCGTCGTGAGCGATTTGAACCGCCTGGCGGCTCCAGGGATGCTGGGAGGCCTCGAAGGCGCAGGAGAGGAAGTCCAGCAGACAGAGCTTGGCCTTAGCAACGACTTCGGGCTCGAAATCACCGAGGTCAACAGCAAGTGCGCTACGCGCCATCAGGCGCGTGAGCGATACCTTGCCGGATCCGGTCGGGCCGTTCGTCATTGCAACTCGCTCTCCCAAATGCTCGTGCGCTCAGCCGCGCATCTCGACCCCGGCCCACTCCTCGAGCACCTTGGCGATCGAGGTGAAATCGGATGATGCGCCGTATTTGGCGTTGGTGATCGCCAGCATCTGCCGCACCACCGCGCCGCAGACCATCGGCACGCCCATGGCCTCAGCCTCGTCAACGCAGAGACGGACGTCCTTGTAGGAAAGGCCGGTGGTGAAGCCGAAATCGAAGGTGCCGGGCAGCACCGAGCGGGGGAATTTGTCTTCGGAGGCGCTGTTGCGGCCGCTGCTGGAATTGATGATGTCGATCAGCACCTTGGCGTTGACGCCGCCCTTGACGCCCATGGCGACGGCTTCCGACGTGATCACCAGCGCCGCCGCCGCCATCAGATTGTTGGCGAGCTTGGCCGTCTGCGCCACACCGGGCTTGTCGCCGGTATAGAACAGCTTGCCGAAGTTCTTCAGGATCGGCTGCACGGTCTCGTAGGTCGGCTGCGGGCACGACACCATCACGGCAAGGGTGCCGTTGACTGCGCCCTTGATGCCGCCGCTGACGGGCGCATCGACCAGCGTCATGCCTTTGGCTTTGAGGCCTTCCGCGACGAACTTCGCCGCGCCAGGACCCGAGGTCGAGAGGTCGACCACGATCTTCGCGCGGTTGCCGCTGCTGATGCCGTCCTGGCCGAGCGTCACCGCCTTGACGATATCGGGCGTCGGCAGGCTTGCGAGCACGATGTCGGCGCGGGAGGCGACGTCCGCCGGCGACTGGCCGAGGAGAGCGCCGCGCTTGACCAGCGGCTGCGTTGCGTCGCTCTGCGTGTCGTAGACGACGAGCGAATAGCCCGCGTCCATCAATCGCCCCGCCATGGGGCCGCCCATGCGGCCCGTTCCGATCACGCCGAGCGTTTCTCCCGCCATCGTTCACTCCCTGTCGCGCGGCCCCAAATCGGGCGCGCCATCTTTATCTTGTCGTTGTCTGCCGGCCGGCCTGGACGACCGCCGTCGTTGCGGCAGCGGGGATCCCGCGTCAGCGACTGGATTGTTATGATTGTCAGACAAGCTGTCAAGCATAACATTTGGAGTCGACAGTTTGCCGCGGTTCGGCATAAGGTCCGAGAAAACGAGGAAGCGCCCCGCGTGCCGCAAGTCCAAATTCCAAGCGTGAGCAAGACCCTAGCCGATGTCGTCGCGGCCGCGTCATGGGCGGATGTGGAAGCGCAGAGCCTCGAGGCGCGGCGCTCCATCCTGAATTTCTTCGCAACGGCGCTCGGCTCCGCGCGCGATCCGGTGGTGATGGCTGCGATGCGAACCTTGTCGCCGTTCAGCGGTGCGGCGACTACAACGGTCATCGGTCATTCACAGCAGATGGACGCGATGTGCGCATCGTTCCTCAACGCCGTCTCGGCCAATCTGCTCGATTTCGACGATACGCATCCCGAGACGATCATCCATCCGGCGGCACCGGTCGCAGCGCCCGTGCTGGCGCTTGCGGAGACGCGCAGGCTGTCGGGCCGCGAGGTGCTGACAGCGTTCATCCTCGGAGTGGACATCGAGTGCCGGATCGGCAATGCCGTCTCGCCGCGCCACTATGCGCGCGGCTGGCACATCACCTCGACCTGCGGCATTTTTGGCGCCGCGGCGGCTTGTGCAAGACTACTTGGCCTGCCCGCGGAGGGGATTGCCAACGCCATCGGCCTTGCCGCAAGCCAGTCTGCGGGCAATGTCGAGAACCTGCCGAGCGCCGCCAAGAATGTCAGCGTGGGCAACGCAGCGCGCAACGGATTGTTCGCTGCATTGCTGGCGCAGCAGGGCTATGAGGCGGCCCCGCGCGCCATTGAAGGTCCGCTCGGCTGGGCCCGTACCATGGGTGATGAGCTGGATGTTGCTCGCCTGCTGGATGGCCTCGGCAAGACCTGGGAGATCGCCAAGAATACCTACAAGCCTTATCCTGCCGGCATCGTCTTCCATTCGGTCATCGATGCCTGTCTGAGATTGCGGGAGCAGATCGGCCGGCGGCTCGACCAGATTGACGCCGTGACCGTGGAGGGCTCGGCGCTGCTGCTTGCCCGCGGCGATCGCCCGGTCAACAACGCGCGCGATGCGCGCGTCAGTATCCATCATTGTGTGGCATGTGGTTTGCTGGTCGGCAAGGCCGGGGTCGCTGAATTCGCCCGCGAGACGGTGGTCCGGCCCGAGATCGCGCAGCTGCGGCAGAAGGTGAGGGCGGAGCGCGATGACCAGATGCCCGATGGCGCCGCGCGGGTCGCCGTGCGTCTATCGTCCGGTGAAGTCATCATCGAGACTGTCATCTCGCCGCGCGGCAGCCGGGCCGCTCCGCTCGCAGACCGCGATCTGGAAGCCAAGCTGCGCGAGGGCGTGCGGACCGGACAAAGCGACTGGAGCGCGGACCGCGTCATCGACGCGGTCCGGCGGCTCGACACGGTGGATGACATCGCCGAGCTCCTGGAATCGCTGCGACCGCCGCGATAGCGCTGGACAATCCCCAACTCGAATCTCTCAAGACCTGAAAGGGACGATCATGAGCAAGACCGAACTGTTCGAAAAAGGCCTCAAGGTGCGCAAAGAGGTCCTCGGTGAGGACTACGTCAACAAGTCGATCGCCGGTGCGGACGAGTTCACGCGCACGATGGCGGAGTGGTCCACGGAGTTCTGCTGGGGCGCGCTGTGGACCCGGCCCGGCGTCGACCGGCGCACGCGCTCGATCGTCAATCTGGCGATGCTCGGCGCGCTGAACCGGCCGCACGAGCTGAAGCTTCACGTCAAGGGCGCGCTGAAAAATGGCCTGACCAAGGAGGAAATCAAGGAGATCCTGCTCCAGGTCGCCGTCTATTGCGGCGTGCCCGCCGGCATCGATGCCTTCCGCAATGCGCGTGAGGCCTTTAACGAGGTCGACGCTGCCGGCTCCTGAACGAGGGTGCCATGGCTGACCCGGAATACGAACTCTTCGCCATCCGCTACGCAACGCGGGACGCGCAGCGGAGCGAGCACTTCATCGGCGGCGATCCGCATGACGGGCCGATGCCGATGGACTATTTCATGTGGCTGGCGCGGGGAGGTGGGCGCGCCTTCGTCATCGATACCGGCTTCAACGCCGAAATTGCGGAGCAGCGCAGGCGGACATTCCTGCGCTGCCCGGTGGAGACGCTGGCCGCGTTCGACATCGACCCTGCCGACGTCGGGGATGTGATACTCACGCATCTGCACTACGACCATGCCGGCAATTTCGACCGATTTCCGAACGCGCGGTTTCATCTCCAGGAGCGCGAGCTTGCCTATGCCACCGGGCCCTACATGCAATATCCGCGTCTGTCGCATTCCTTCGAGGTGGAGGACGTCTGCGGCATCGTGCGGCTGAACTATGCGCGCCGGGTGCTGTTCTACGATGGCGATGCCGAGATCGCTCCCGGGCTGACGGTCCATGCGGCAGGCGGACATTCCGCCGGGCTTCAATTCGTCCGGGTCAACACGCGCCGCGGTCCGGTTGTGCTCGCTTCCGACGTCAGTCATTTCTACGAGAACATGATCAGCGAGCGTCCCTTTACGACGGCGTTTCACGTCGGCGACATGCTGGTGGGGTTTGACAAGCTGCGCGCTGCGGCTCCGGATGCGGACCACATTGTCCCAGGTCATGATCCACTAGTCATGAAGCTTTATCCTGCCGCGGGACCGGAGCTGAAGGGCGTCGCTGTTCGCCTCGATGTCGCACCGTCTGGTGCTGCTCCTACGTAGGGCGCCGTCACGCAAAGTCAGATTTAAGGAAGCGATTATCGATTTTCGCCAGCGCTGTTCTGGGAAACCACCGTTCGTTGACCGCGAGGACAATGCGCGAAGCGAAAGTCGTTCCTTTGCCACTCGTCAGTGTCGTCTGAAGCGCCCCCATGTACATTAGAGCGGTCACGGGATAGATAGCGGGGGGAAGAGCTGACGCGATCATCCTGAAAGCTTTGGGCAAGTCCGGCCAAGGGGCTGTTGCCCCCTATTCGGGCAGCAAGAGCAATTCGCGTCACGAACTTGGATGCAAAAGTTCGACTCTGGGTTAAATTCCGCGCTCGGACGATAGCAGCGCGAAGTACGATGATTGTACAACGAATGCCCATTCACGGCCGGAGTGGTCCAGCGGTGCGACGGGTAAGTCATTGGTTTTTTATAACCCGGAGCTATCTCTTAATCAGCGGGTCCCAGGTTCGAGCCCTGGTGCGCCCACCATAAAATACTCTGGCATATCAGAGTTTAGACGGCGCACCCTCGTTCTTTTGAGCGTGGTGCCAGACCAGTCTGCGGCTGGCGGTCCTAAAGTCTGTCGCGCGCGTGCTACTCTCCCTGTTTCTGTCCTTCATGCATCGAGCGCGTAGGTTCCAATGGGGGAGCCCGATTACAGGCTCGTCGTAGGACAGGATATTCGGGCGAGCAAATCGGAAAAGGGGCGAACAGCCGGGCGGTGTTTGTCTCCAATTAATTAATTATATCTAAAATTAAATATTTTAAATCGCCTGAAGTGCGATTATAATCGCGTCGGTGCCGGGGAGCGCCATCCCGAATGGGGGAGGTGATGAGGACCCGAGATGAATACGACCGCTAATCGCTGGACGAGCCGGGAAGATGAGCTTTTTCGAAAACTGGTGAATTCCCGAGCATCGTCGAGCTCTATCGCCCAGGCTTTGAATAGAACCGAAGATGAGTTGAAGAGGCGAGGCTATCTCCTCGGGTTGCCGTTGAAGTGGTTCAAGGCAACTGGTGGCATACCCCGTCGCGTGCCAGGAAAGACCATGTTTTGCTCAACAGAGTAACGATCACCCATAGGGCAACATGAGCAAAGACCGACTTCATGCTGTGCACGTTCTGCAAGCGAGAGCAGTCACCTGGCGGCCATCAGCTGGGCTTGTCTTCCGCAAATGCCAAGGTTTCGACCTACGATCTGAACCGCCCCTTGATGCGCCGGCGGGGGAGAATGCAACTCAGGAGCCGCTAGAGACCTTTCCGGAGGGCTGGTGGGCTTCGCCGTGAACAGTGGTTGGCTGACAGGCTGGCAATCTGGGTCCAGGCGAATCCACCTCGGAGGCGCCTGCCTATTCGAGGTGAGGCAGCGCATAAGCCGGTCACCAGCGTGCTGCGGTGCTGCGCCCGAGGCGCCGGCAACGAGCGGCGGCTATAGCTTAAGATATATATTCCATATTTTCGAATGGCCTAAACTTTGGATTATTTCGCTTCGTTGAGAAGGTGCGTTTCATGACGGTGCACTCATTGAGGGGCAAATACGTTGCCACACGCAACAGGCTGTATTTCGAACAGGCCCCCACCTTACCATTCACAAGGCGCGAGAGTGAATGCACCCAAACTCTTCATTCGGCGATCAGATTTAAACGGACGTCCGATAATAACGAGTCGTGCTCGCTGAGCCGACGAGGTGATCTACAAGAGCGATTGAACAGCGTTGAGCGTGAAATCGAAGCATACGTAAAAATCGAGAGAGAGGAGAAGGCTCGGTTCGATCGCGAGTCCTATTTGTGGACTGCGGAGGATCGAATTGAGTGGCAGGAAACACAACTTGGCAATGCAGAACGTCTTCGCGAACTCCTGAAGGAGCATAGCGATCTGCAAAGCGGTTTCGAAGGCAAGAGTGCATGAACTCCAAGCTCATCGCAGGGAACGGGTAGTCCCTGGAGGCTCTTATGGGCAATATCAAAGAAGCTATTCTCCGCGCGATGCCTCAAATGCTGTTCTTTGTGGGGTACGCGGCTATTTTTTTGTTCGCGGTTCACCTCTACGCCTCGCTGATGTGGGGCAGAGGACCGTGAGTGACGATAGTTGACGCGGTGTGTTTTCGTCCCGTGCGGCTGGATCACGCCCTCTTGAGTGGGGTGTCGTCGCATGCACATGAGGCGCAATGCAGCTGCACATTCATGAGAGAGGGGCAGGCAGGGGCGGGCGTACGGGACGTCTAAATGGTTGCGATGTGAGCCTCTGCACCAGTGCCTGCCTTCATCAACGTCGTTCGGTCCGCAAGTTATCAGCCAGCCGGGAGGCTTATGAAAGAGGCAGTACGCGCCGCCAATCGGCTACCAGTCACCGTGCTCAGTGGATTTCTGGGGTCGGGGAAGACGACATTGCTCAACCATGTGCTGAGGAATCGCGAGGGCCTCCGAGTTGCGGTCATCGTCAACGACATGAGTCAGTTGAACATAGACGCAAATCTGGTTCGTAACGGTGGCGCGAATCTGTCGCATACAACCGAAGCCCTCGTGCAACTTAGTAATGGTTGCATATGCTGCACGCTGCGCGGCGATCTCCTGCTGGAAGTCAAGCGATTGGCCGAAGAGCGGCGCTTTGACTACCTTCTGATCGAAGGTACCGGGATTTCTGAACCCCTTCCTGTTGCCGCAACGTTCTCCTTTCGCGACGAAGCCGGTGCCTCGCTCTCTGATCTGGCGAACCTTGACACAATGGTTACCGTCGTGGACGCCTTGAACCTGCTCGCCATGTTTAACAGCCGCGATCTGCTGCGCGACCACGGCGAGTTACGCGATCCCTCCGATGGACGTACGCTCGTTGATCTCCTTGTTGAACAGATCGAATTTGCTGACGTGGTTGTGATCAACAAGGTGTCAGAAGTCACGGAGGCGACGCGTGCGGAGATTCGCAAGGTCGTTGCCGCGCTCAATCCACGGGCGCGCCAAATCGAGACCGACTTCGGCGACGTTCCCCTCTGCACAATTCTGAACACCGGCCTCTTCGATGAAGCGAAGGCTGCGGCTCATCCTCTCTGGAACAAGGAGCTATACAATCCCGCTTCCCATGTTCCGGAAACCGAGGAGTACGGCATATCGAGTTTCGTCTACTTGGAAAGACGCCCGTTCGATCCTCTCAGCCTGTTGTCCTTTCTCAATAAACCCTGGCCAGGCGTGATACGCGCCAAAGGACATTTCTGGCTTGCGACCCGTCCGGATTGGGTGGGTGTTCTCTCCGTCGCAGGGATGCAGCGTCGATGCGAGCCCATGGGACATTGGTGGGCGACGGTCCCGAAGTCGTCGTGGCCGAGCCATCCCGAGGTTCAACAACATCTCAATCACCAATGGGACAACTCCTGGGGCGATCGCCGCCAGGAGCTTGTATTCATCGGTTCAGGCATGGACGAAGCGTCCATTCGAGCCTCGCTGGATGCCTGCCTTGCCGATTCCGAGAATGGGTTCGATCCCCGGAGCTGGCACAATCTCAGCGATCCCTTTCCGCCTTGGCAGTATCCTGATCACGCAAGCTAAGTGGCGCGCAGGCGCTTTGCATTCCAACTACATCAATGCTCCCGGATGGCGATCATGTGATACGAAGAAATCTTGATATTAAATATTTAATAAGTTAATATATCCGCTTTAATGCGGCCCGATTGAATTGTTTGGCAACCATGGTCATAGCAGCCACTACGAGCAACGGTGCAACCGCAGCCGAAAGGCAGATCGAGCAGTGCGGCTTCGCGCTCGCTTCCGGCTTCAGAGCCCCGCCTGTCAGTTTAAAATTGGCTCGTTCGCGAACATTGGAGATGTCGCTTCGACATCCACGCAGTCGGCTGGGTGACCGGCGTCAGAATCCGTCGTTCATATTTCCCCAATCTCTCGCGAGGATGTCATGAGGTCCTTGTACGAAAAGCCTGGCTTGAGCCAGTTAGCTCTCGGATTGCGGACTTGGCCACGGACTCCGCACCGGAGAACTATCTGGGCGTCTGATCCAGAGGCCGAGGACGAGAGGCTGTCACCGCACCCCGCGCGAAATCCGCTGGAAACGGGCCTGCGCGCCTCAGATACCGCTGCGCTATCTTCATCCAGCATGGCTTCGAATGCCGAATTCGCAGGCGCGACCGCAGGATTGCGAACGCCAACCTCTGCGGCATCCGACCAAACGACCTCAAACCCCGTCGTCATCCTGGGCCGGATCCCCTCGGCAACCTTGGCCCCGAGTATCGTCGGATCGTCGACAATTCCAGCGGCCGCGCAGGTTTGTGGTTGCGGCTACTTCATTGCCCCCACACGATTGCTCGATCAAAGTGCAGCCCACAGCGGGCAGTTGCAGGGTACTCGAGTGTCTGGCGGAGCGGATTTCGTGCTGTCCGGCCAGGCTGGAATCATGGGAGCTTCCACCAGTGCCGCCATGTCATTGCAGCACGTTGCGCCGCTTGCCAACTGGAACGTCCTGCCAGGCGGAGGAGAGATCGGAAACGCGACACCGCCGGGTCAAATCGGAATTCTGTCCGGCTCGGTGACGACCGCAATTGCGCCCCCGGCCGGCCGGCAGGCCGCCACGACGGAATCGACCAGCCTTGCCGCTGCAGCGACTTCTACAAATCCAATCGTTCTCGAGAACCAGAAGCCGGGAAACCCGCAAAGCGAATGGGATATCGTTGGCGCGGGCAGTTCGAACATCGAGGGTTTCGCCACCGACATCAGCGTCAATCGGGGCAACCGGGTCGACTTCAAGATCAATACGAATTCGTCAGACTACCGGATCGATATCTACCGCCTCGGCTACTACGGCGGAATGGGCGCGCGAAAGGTCCACACCATCCAGCACACGGGCGTGCAAAATCAGCCCACACCGCTGCGCGACGCGGCGACCGGCCTGGTCGATGCGGGCAATTGGTCGGTCTCAGCCTCCTGGGATATTCCGGCCGATGCCGTGTCCGGCGTTTATATCGCAAAGCTTGTGCGCCAGGATGGAACTGCCGGCGCCAATCACATCCCCTTCATCGTTCGAGACGACAGCAGCACCAGCGATGTGGTCTTCCAGACCTCGGACACGACCTGGCAGGCCTATAACGGCTGGGGCGGCGCCAATTTCTATGGCGGCAACGGTCCCGCGACCAGTCAAGGCGCGGGACGCGCCTATGCGGTGAGTTACAACCGGCCGATCGCGACCCGCGGCAACGTCGGTACCTTCGCCGGTCCGCAGGACTATTTGTTCGGCGCCGAATATTCAGCGATCTATTGGCTGGAGCAGAATGGTTACGACGTCTCCTACATGTCGGGAGTCGATGCAGACCGTTACGGCAGTCTCCTCCTCAACCACCAGCTCTACCTCGACGTTGGTCACGACGAATATTGGTCAGGACAGCAACGCGCCAACGTCCAGGCGGCCCGCGATGCCGGCGTCAATCTCGCGTTCTGGAGCGGCAACGAGATGTATTGGCGTACGCGCTGGGGCAACAGCATAAGCAGCGACGCCGCGGCCTACCGCACCTTGATCTCCTACAAGGAGACCTGGTCGCCAGGAGCCTCGATCGATCCGAGCGATCAATGGACCGGGACGTTCCGTGATCCACGCCTCAGCCCGCCGGCGGTCGGCGGTGGAATCCCGGAAAATGCCCTGATCGGGCAGATGTTCCAGGTCGATGATGTTGGCCAAGGCAGCGGTCTCCAGTCGATCACAATTCCCTATGATGACGCCAACCTGCGATTCTGGCGCAACACCAGCGTCGCCAATCTTCAGCCCGGTCAAACAGCCACGCTGACCAAGAATTATCTCGGCTATGAGTGGGACGAGGCACCCGACAACGGATTCGATCCAGCCGGCCTGGTCCGGCTGTCCTCGACAACCGTTCCGGTCAATACCTACCTGCTTGACTACGGCAACACGACCGGACCTGGCGTCTCGACCCATAATCTGACGCTCTACCGCGCTCCGAGCGGCGCATTGGTCTTCGGCGCCGGAACGGTCTATTGGTCGTGGGGCCTCAGCGACAATCACGATCTGGCGCCGACGCCAACCGATCCGCGCGTGCAACAGGCGATGATCAACCTGCTCGCCGAGATGGGGATTCAACCCGGAACGCTACAGCCGGGGATGATTGCGGGTACCGCCTCGACGGACTCGACGGCTCCAACGTCCGCCATCAACGCATTGGCAAGTTTCAGTGTCGGGACTTCGGTCACGATTTCCGGCACGGCAGCGGATGTCGGCGGCGGCGTGATCGCCGGCGTGGAAGTTTCGACCGATGGCGGACTGAGTTGGCAAAACGCGATCGGTGACGAGACCTGGACTTATACCTGGTCGCCGCAGGTTGCCGGGACCTACACCATCAAGTCGCGCGCGGTGGACGACAGCATCAATCTGGAAACGCCTTCGGCAGGTCGCACGGTGACTGTTACCGCGCCGTCCTACGTCTCGCTCTTTCCGGGCTCGGCAACTCCCGCCACGGTCAACACCACCGATGCAAGCGCCGTTGAGCTCGGTGTGAGGTTCCAAACGTCGACCGCCGGCACCGTCAGCGGGATCCGCTTCTACAAGAGCAGCCAGGATACAGGCATCCACACCGGTGAACTCTGGACCAGCACCGGCACCTTGCTGGCAACCGCCACCTTTACAAATGAGACGGTGGGCGGTTGGCAGAGTGTGACCTTCTCCAACCCGGTTCCGCTAACGGTAGGCGCCACCTACGTCGCGTCCTATCACACAAATGTGGGCCACTACTCCTCCAGCGTGAACTACTTCACGAGCAATGTGACGAGCGGTCCGCTGACCGCCCTCGCCAATGGGAATGGCGTCTATACCTACAGCAATAATACGGCGTTCCCGACCAGCACGTTCCAATCGACCAATTTCTGGGTTGACGTCATGTTCAACCCTTCCACCACCAATACGGGGCCGGTGGCTGCGAACGATACCGCGAACGTGACACAGAATACACCCACGACGATCACGGCGGCGTCGCTGATCGCTAACGACAGCGACCCCGATGGAGATTTGCTGACCGTAACCGGCGTGAGCGCAGCGACAAACGGCACGGTCGCCCTCAATGCTCAGCCCAACCCGCAGAACAACACCATCACGTTCACGCCCAACGCCGGCTATAGCGGCCCGGCCAGCTTCAGCTACACGATCTCGGACGGGCGCGGCGGCACGGCTACGGCCAATGTCAGCCTCACGGTGGCGCCGCTCGGATCGGGCCCCTTCAGCCTCTTCAACGCGTCAAATACACCAGCGCAGACCAACCTCAACGACGGATCCCAACTTGAAGTCGGGATGAAGTTCACGTCCTCGGTCGCCGGTCAGATTACGGCTCTCAAATTCTACCGCAGCGCCAGCGACACTGGCGCCGACGTTCTTGATCTCTGGACGTCAACGGGCACCCGCCTTGCCACGGCCACCTTCACCAATACGTCGGCCAGCGGCTGGCAGACCGTTACCCTGCCGTCCCCGGTTTCGATTGCAGCCAACACGACCTATGTTGCTTCCTATCACACCACCGGCGCCTATGTGGTGACCGGCAACTACTTCACTACGGCTGTCACCAACGGCCCCTTGACCGCGCATTCGACCACGACGGCCGGTGGCAACGGCGTATACTCCTATGGCGGCACCAGCACGTCCGGCATCTTCCCGACCAACACCTATAACGCTTCGAATTACTGGGTCGATGTTGTGTTCACGCCGTCCAGCGGCAGCAACCAGCCGCCGGTTGCCAACAACGACAGCGGCTACACCACCACCCAGAACACGGCACTTGCGATTGCAGGGGCGGCGCTGCTCGCCAACGACACCGATCCGAACGGCGGGACGCTGACGATCACGGGCGTGAGCGGCGCCGTCAACGGCTCGGCCAGCTTCAACAGCCAGACCAATACGGTCACCTTCACGCCGAGCAGCGGCTATACCGGTGCGGCTTCCTTCAGCTATGCTATCGCCGACGGACAGGGCGGAACCGCAACTGCAACGGTCAGCCTGACGGTAAATACGGCAACGAACCAGCCGCCGGTAGCCAATAACGACAGCGGCTACAGCACCACGCGGGACACGGCTCTCACGATTGCCGCATCTGCCCTGCTTGCGAACGACACGGATCCGAATGGCGACCCGCTGACGATCACGGGCGTGAGCGCCGGCGTCAACGGCACCGTCAGCTTCAATGCCCAGACCAATCGGGTCACCTTCACGCCGACCACCGGCTACACCGGCGCCGCATCCTTCAGCTATGCCATCTCGGATGGTCGCGGCGGCACCTCAACTGCAACGGCTAGTTTGACGGTGACCACGCCGACAGTGAGCCTGTTTTCAAGTTCCGACACGCCCGCCATTCTCTCGGATCCTGACGCGGCCCAGGTCAATCTCGGGGTGCGTTTCACGTCATCCGCGGCCGGCACCATCAACGGCATCAAGTACTACAAGGGTACGGGCGACACCGGCACCCATACGGGGTCATTGTGGAGCAGCACAGGCACGTTGCTGGCGACCGCGACATTCACGAACGAAACCAGCAGTGGGTGGCAGACCGTCCTCTTCAATAACCCGGTTTCGATCGCTGCCGGCACGACTTATGTGGCAAGCTATCACAGCAATGGGCACTACACGTCCACGCCCAACTATTTTACCACCTCGCACGTCAATGGACAGCTCACAGCGCCCGCCGGCAACAATGGCATCTATACCTACGGCACCGGCAATCTGTTCCCGACCAGCACCTTCGGAGCCACCAATTACTGGGTGGACGTGGTGTATAGTCCCACGAGCGGCGGTGCCAACCGAACACCAGTTGCGACGAATGACTCCGGGTTCAGCGCTACACAGAACACTGCGATCTCGATCCCAGCTTCGGCCTTGCTGGCCAACGACACCGATCCTGACGGCGATCCCCTGACCATCACGGGCGTGAGCAACGGCGCCGGCGGCACCGCGAGCTACAACGCGCAGACCAGCAGCGTCACTTTCACACCGAACTCCGGATACACAGGACCGGCATCGTTCACCTATGCAATCTCCGATGGTCGAGGTGGGACGGCAAGCGCGTCAGCCTCTCTGACCGTCAACGCGGCATCTGCGAGCATCGTAAGTCTGTTCAGCAATCCGCCGAGTGTGGTATCGGTCAATGATCCGAACTCGGTGGAGCTTGGGTTCAAATTCCGGGCGTCGAGCGCCGGCGATGTCACCGGGCTACGCTTCTACAAGGGCCCGTCGAACACCGGCACTCATACCGCCAATCTATGGAGCAGCACCGGCACCCTGCTGGCCACAACCACCTTCACCAATGAGACGGCGAGCGGCTGGCAGCAAGTCAACTTCCCCACGGCCGTCACCCTCACGCCAGGGACGACGTATGTTGCATCGTATCACACGTCAGGAAACTACGCCGTCGATCCCAACTTGTTTAGTTCGGAGATCACAAACGGACCGCTGACTGCGCCATCCTCGGCCTCGAGCGGGGGCAATGGGGTGTATGCATATGGATCAAACAGTCTCTTCCCCACCAACACCTATAACTCATCGAGTTACGGCGTGGATGTTCTGTTCCGTCCGCAGCTGTCTGCGTAGCGGGCAGTGACAATGACGCGAGCCGACGGTGATCCCGATTGCGCGCACTGCACGTTAGAAAAGTAAATGCCGGTCTGGGCGAATCCAAGCCGCAGCCGAAGGGAGGCCGCGCACGAGTCCGTCACCTCGATGGGCACGGGCGAGCTGCGGAAACGGCGTCGAACGTGAAGGTACCCAATAGAGGCTGGCGGGAAGAGTAGTTCCCAGAGGGCTCATATCGGCAACTTCGAAGAAGCTATACTCCGCGTGATGCCTCGAATGCCGTCCTTTGCGATGTGCGCGGGACGAACTGCGCATGATTTGCGCTGACGCCAGTGATGGTGAAGGCTAAACAACGCCCGCGCGCTCTGCAGCTTGGCCTGTCTCCTGCACTGGACCAAACAGCAAAGCCGACCTTTCCAGTCAAGAATAGCTCCACGCGCGTCAGCAGTGGAAGATCGAAAGATGCCGCAAGTGTCGACAGCGACAATGATCGGGAAAGCCCAGCAGAGATGACTGGAATGATTTAATAATCTCGCCGTTGATATTTAATTGGAAGGATTAAAGACTTAATTTCGACAAAATGCATCGCCCTTTCAGCGTCGGGGCAGGGCCCATCAAATCTGGAGTCCTGCATGTTCGGCCGAATAGTCATTGCGTTAGCTGTCGTGTTGGCAGCCTCTATTTCCTCGGAGGCGCGCCCTCTACGGGCCACTCCCCCGCCTGAATGCAATGTGAGTATGCCTTGCGATTTTTCATACTCGGCGATGCATACCCAGAGAGTCATCGCACCAGCCCGGAATCCAGAGCGACATGGCGCACGCAGCTTTCGAATGTCGCTCGACAGCCCGGATCCGTCTGGAACCAAGATCGTCGGTAGTCGCCCGGCGGGATGCCCTCGATCATTCTGCGGGTGTGGTGCGGCCATACGTGTGTTTGGTCGCATCGTGCCCGAGCTGAATCTCGCGGCCAATTGGCTGCGTTTTCCCCGTTCCTCGCCGGCGCCGGGAATGGTTGCCGCGCGGCGTGGACACGTCTTCGTGCTGGAGCGCCACGTCGCCGGTGACATTTGGATGGCGTACGACGCTAACTCGGGTGGGCGCGCAACGAGAATCCATGCGCGCTCCCTCAAAGGGTACACCATCGTTAATCCTCATTCGGCTTAGCTGCGTACCGGTTCCCCGTAGACGAAGGCTGGTGGGCCTCGGCTCAGCGGCCTTCAATCCGCATTCGCGCTCCGATGACCGGCACTGGGGAGGTGAACTGGTGCGTGGGGGGTTGGGGGGCAGGGACGAGAGATCGAGGAAACTCACGAGCGCGGCACCCAATCTATAGCCGCCCGCTTGGGCTCGCAGCCTGCCGACAATCGGTTCCCAACGTGCACCGAGTTTCTGTGGTCAGCAAGGCCGCGCCGCGCTGAGCATCTTCGCAGGGCGGAGCAACCGGCTCCTCGACCCAGGCCTCGGGAGCGAACCAGTCGTGATCGACGCGGCAGACCGGGCAATGAGTATTGCCGAAAAATACCGCGCTTCGCAGAAACGTCTCACGATCACACGCAAATTCCAGTGGGAATGACGCGATCGGTTTGGGGCATTTGACCATAATCATACCCGTGTGACCGTTCCTGGACATAGCTCGCTGGAGGATGAAAGGTGAGCTGCTGCGTGAGCACGGGTTTACTTGGCGCGTTTGCACACGAAAGTGCTCTGCCAACCGACCGGACTTGCTTGCGCGGAGCCGTCCTAGTGCACGACAGATATCGCGGTCCGGCCAATCACAGTTCACTCCCCTTACATGCGCGCACACTCATAGCAGAAATTCAATTTGCTGATTAAGCATCTAACGCCTTGTTTCATTTCGAGATCGGCGATTTATGTGACGCTGTTGAATTAATTCCGGCCGGGACAGCGAGTCTCGGGCGCTTCTTTGTATCGAAGGGAATGCTGCGGGTTCAGTCAAAAGAACAAAATTTTTGTTCTTTTATATTATCGCTTTTCGTTGTTAATTTGGGCGGATGACGTAAACTATTTTTTCTGGGTTCGTTCGGTTGGGAGGGAACGATGTCTCAATCAATTTTTAAAATGCGTAATTCCAGGGCTACTGCGCAGCAATTGGCGAAAATGCGCGAGGAGCTTGCAATTATCGGCGAGAAAGAGCGCGTATTAAGGGAGCGTAGCGCGACTCGGGAAGTCTACCGATATCTACTCGATGCTCATCGTGTGGCTGCGTGGCCAACTGCTGATGAAGACGTGTTGAATATCCCACAAATCGGAAAGGGTGAAAGCAATCAGCTGGCCGTCTGATCGGGTGCGGCATCCGCGTTCGAACGAGGCGCCGGCAGCGATGTATGCCGGCGTTGAGCGTTGGGCCTAGATCGCCATCGAAGCACTTCCAAGCCGAGTTGGCTGTTCTTTCGAGCGATGCTGCGCATAGTATGGCGAGGATCTGCTCGCCGTTGAACTCGATACAGGGACGAGGTCGATTGCTCATTTGGTAGAATTCGTGCTGGAAAAATCCTCCGCGGAAGTGGTGCTCAAGCCGGCGATCGATGCGGTCTTTGCGCTGTTCGATGGTCAGCCGGTGCTGTTCAGCGCCACAGGGCAGAAGATCTATCAGCTGGATCAGGTAGGCGGCTTTATCTGGTGCAGACTGGCACAAGGAGCGTCTCTGGCAGCCGTGTATCACGAATTGGGCACGCTGGACATTGGTGAGCCCGTAGCGCGCCAGTTCGTGCGGCAGGCCATAAGCGCTTGGATCGATCGAGGGTTGCTGGACGTTGATCGGCGAATGTCGACGAATTGCGCCTTCTCGGCGGTGCTAGGGCGGCATCGAATCAGTGTGAGGGCTGAAAGCCGGCATCTCTTGCAGCGGATGGTTTCGCTGTTTTGTGCTTCGGACAACAACGTGGGCGGCCAAGCCGATATTGCGGTCGAGGCGATGATGCTGGATGATCACGTGCTCTTCGGTGGAAGCGACGCCGGCCTCCATAGGTGCGGAGTCGAGGCACTTGCGCCTACAATCAAAGCTCACCTCACCGACCGGCTTATCCGAAGTGATCGGTCGGTCTTCGCTCTCCATGCTGCGTCTCTTGCGAAGAATGGGGCTGGCTTGCTGTTATGCGGGGAAGCGGGAGCCGGCAAGTCGACACTTACACTCCAGTTGGTGGACGCGGAATTTCAGTATTCCGGCGATGATGTTGTACTGGTCAATGATGACGGCACTGCCTGTGGAGTCCCATTTGCCCTCACCCTCAAGGAAGGATCGTGGGAGTGGCTGTCGGCATCGCGCAGCAATTGGGACGGCGTCACGCATCGCCGAGCCGATGGCGCTCACGTGCGGTACTTGCAGGTTCCGAATGCGCACAACGGGAGTCTTTCCGTTAACTGGATCATCTTCTTGAACAGGGTCGCGAGCGGTTCGCCGAAGCTGACCGCCTTGAATCAACTCGATTCGATGAAGCGGCTCATCGAGGGGGCATTTGCCGCCGATGGAAGGCTTTCGACGACCGGCTTTTCCGCGTTGAAGGGGATTGTTTCTGGTGCACGATCATTTCTGCTTACCTATTGTGAAGCGGTAGAAGCTCGGGAGCTGTTGGTGGATTTGTGCGATGGGAAAGCATAGTAGGGCGCTGATCAGCCTTTGTGATTGCCTGCGAGGTGCGCCGCCCGTCGACGTGGATTGGATGTCCGTAATCGGGCTCGCGAACCAGACGCTGACGACACCCGCGCTTATCGACTTCGTTGATCGATATGAGTCGGTGCTACCTGAGGACCTCTGCGGGTATGTCCGCCAGATCTATCGTCGGAATGTTCATCGCAACGAGCGGTTGGTGGATCAATTGGAGGAAGCCGTCGTTGCGATGAATGGCCGCGGAGTCACGCCCGTGTTGCTAAAAGGGGCCGCGACGCTGGCTGCCGCGCCTCGCGAGCGGCGCGGAGTTCGGCTGATGTCCGATCTGGATATCATGGTCATGCCGGATGAAGCTGAAGCAGCAATTGCTGCTCTTCGTGAAATTGGCTATGGCATTCATATTCAGGCGTCTCGAGAAAGCCGGAGATGGTTCGTCGAACTGATCCGATCGACGGATGTCGGCACCATCGATCTGCAACAGGCGGCTCCTGGCCCCGCCCACTTCTACCGCGACCCTGCGCTGAGCCATTGCGTCACTGCGGCGCTGGGGCGGGGGAGCGTGCGAATTCCGACGCCCATGGACCGGGCGCTCATGTTGATCATCCATGATCAGTTTCAAGACTACGGCTATTGGCTCGGCGACCTGGACCTTCGGCATTTGGTCGAACTACGCGATCTGAACAGTTCCGTTGGAGGTCTCGATTGGGAGGAACTCAGCTCCCGTAGCTCGGGCGAACTGATGAAGAACGCGGTTGAAACTCAGCTGGTTGCCCTGGCGCAGCTGCTTGGGGTCGAGATCCCGCATGCGCTGCGCTCCCGACTGATTCCGCGTCTGCAGTTCGTTCGCCAATTGACGCAGGCGCGTTTTCCGAGCTCACGCGTGCCCCTCCTTGCGATGACCGTTCTGGATCTCAGAAACTACCGGCGAGACGCGTCCCTTGGCTCCGCCCGGGGCGCCCGGGGCGGGCTGTGGTCCATCCCAAAAGCGGGCACCTTGCACTTTCTGCTGAAGGCGGCCGCCGCAGTTCGTGCGGGGAAGGTCTAGGGCGACGACAACATCGATCTTGGAGATGAAGGGAGCCCCTTCCAGTGGCTGTAGAGCTAGGAATGTTCTCACCCACCAGCATTGCGGTCAGGCGAGTCGCCGTTCTCGCGGATCTTGAATTCATCCAGCGTGTGGCCGGACCGAAGGGCGGCGACTAGCCAGCGAGGCTGTTTACCGCGTCCGGACCAGGTCTCGGTCGGCTGGAGCGGGTTGCAGTATTTCGGCAAGACCTTCGGATATTTGCGGCGCGGCTGGGGCTGGCCTGCTCCCGTTTCGGTTGCCGCGTTTTCAGAGTCACCGAACTGGTCCGGCTGGTTCAGCTGCGCAAGGCGCTTTTCCAGTTCCCGCTTTTCGGCTGTAATTTTTTCAGCGAGAATCTTCGTGAGCTCCTCGTGGAGGAGCCAAAGTTCCTCAAAATCCATGGCTTCGAGATCCTGCCTCCGCATAGCATTCTCGTCACCGCTCGACGGACTGGTCATTCATCCACCATCCTCCCAGCTGCGTCAGTGTGGAAATTTGACGTGGCAATAAAAGTCATTATATTGTATTTAATAGTTATTACGATGATTATTTTATTATATGCCTCAAAAAGGCGAGGCGCCTCAAGGCGCGCGTAGCGGAGGAATTGTTTTGATTGAGTATCCTCTTGAACGTCTTCAGGATTCGGTCAGCCGGTTTGTCGTTCCCTCGGCCGCATGGTTGGATATCCAGGCGTTGAGATCCCAAATTGAGCTCCGACGTCGTGCGCTCCGGGATATCGAAGTTATTCGCTCTCGTTTGCAAATATGGGATGGCCCGCCAATAGCAAGGGTGTCTCGACGGACGAAAGGCAGCTCCCCACGCGGCGCATCGAGGGGGCGGCGGGGAAGGCCATTCACGCGACCTGTTTAATGTCACGTGGGCAATGTCGCGTGAAGGGTTCCGCGGCTGCATCTCAGGCGTGCAGTATAACCCCGTCCCGCAGTTAATTGTGCGAATCCTTCGTTTTCTGGCTTGATTAGTCAATGCGGCGCGGTTATGTGGGCACGAGTTTCCGCACGGTTCCATGTATTTTTTTGTAAACCTTTGAACTCTCCGGCTTGATTAATGTTGGCGGGAACATTATCAGTTGGGCACAACTACACGGTGGAATCATGTCGGCAAAGAAACTCGAATTAGAATCCATGTCGCTCGACGATCTTTGGTCGCTGCATGAAGAAATCAGCGGGATCTTGTCCGACCGGATCAAGGCGGAAAAGCAGGAGTTGGAAAAACGCCTGGCCGCTCTCGGGGGCGGGGCAGCTTCTTTGGCAGACTCAAGTGCGTCACGCCTATCCCAGACTGGCAAGCCAAGGCGCAAATATCCGCGCGTGCTGCCGAAGTATCGTAACCCCCAGACGTCCGAGACTTGGTCAGGGCGTGGCAAGCGGCCGCGGTGGTTGGTTGCTGCGATGAAGTCCGGCAAGCGGATCGAGGAGTTTCGCATAGGGGACGCGGGGTCGAAGCTCCGTCAGCGGGCTTGACCGGCTTGCAATCTCTCTTCGAGCGGATGGTTCGGATGAGCTCGACGGCACAGCCCGATAGACTGAGCCGCTAGTAGGCATTGCGCGCCCTCAACACCTCGACCGGAGTTCGCAGTAGGATTGCGAGATCGAGCCGCAGGCTCCAGTTATCAATGTACCAGAGATCGTATTGCACCCGCGTTTCGACCATGGCCGCCGTGGGCGTCGGGCCGCGGCAGCCATGGACCTGGGCCCATCCGGTCAATCCCGGCCTGACCCTGCGGCGAAGGGCGTAGTTCCGTACGAGCTTGTCGAATTTTCCGTCGTGAGCCAAGGCGTGAGGACGCGGCCCGATCAACGACATGCTTCCGTCGAGAACATTCAGCAGTTGTGGCAGCTCATCGAAGCTTGTCCGGCGCAACCATTTGCCGACGCGGGTGACGCGCCGATCCGTGCGGTTGGCCTGAAGGATCACGGGTCCGTCCTCGAGCACATCCATGGTCCGGAATTTACGGATCAAGAAGACCCGGCCGTTGAAGCCGCAGCGTTGCTGCCGAAAGAATACCGGACCGGGAGAATCCAGTTTGATTGCGACCGCTGCCAGCGCCAGCAACGGGGCAAATATCGCTAAGGCGAGGCCCGCGCCAATAAGATCGATCATCCGCTTTGCCCCGCATTCCAGCGGCGTAAGGGGGCCACGCTGGAGTTCTACGCAAACCGCACTTCCAAGCGTCCGAGTGGGATGTCGAAGCAATTCGGATGTCGTGCCGACGGGCACGAACATGATTGGGAAGGGCAATACTCGCAACTCGGCAACGAAGGCTCGCAGTTCGGGCCACCGCTCCGGGTCGGCTTCGACCACCACCTGATCGAGCTGGCAATTGCGAATGTAGTCGATCACGCGGGCTCTCAGCCGCTTTCGACAGGCAGGACCGAAGCCGAGCGGAGGCAAGCTGAACCGTCCCTTGATGCAATACCCGTGCATTGAGAGGGTTTCTGACAGCCCGGCGTTCGTCGACGGGGGTTGGTCGGTGATCAGGACGATATTCGTATCGGCGAACTTTCTGCCGCTCAGGCCCTTTCCGAGCAGCACCTTGACCGCCCACCGCTCGGCTGTAAGCAGGCCCAAGGCGACGACGCCGAAAAGCAGGGCCGCTTGCTGAGAGGTCCCCGTGCGAACCTCTAAGCCATGCAGGACCCAAAAGAAGACCAGCAATGACGCCCAGGCCATACAGACAGCGCGTATCTGGTTTCGAAGGAGGAGGAGCTCAACTGGCCGATAAAGGCCTTGGGTCTTCAGCAGGCAAACGAGGCAAGCTGCGCTGACCAGCGCCAAGCCAATCATGTCACTCAGATCGGCGGCGTCTCGCCCTTTCTGAGCTTGGAACAGAAATGTGGAAACGACGCCAGCAAACAGGACCGCCGCAATGTCCACACAGACCGCCACGTGTTCGACCGCGTCATAACGAAGAGGCCATTTGTGCTGGCGGGATGCTGGCAGTCCTGGACTGACACGATCGGCAATCTCACGATCAGGGAAATGTCGATTCACGAAATTCATCGCGCGCGCCCTGCAATTTAATATTTAATTTATTATTAATTAACTGAAATTATCAAGAGAAAAATGCGACTCCGGCAAATTAATTTTGGCCGTGCGCTGTCTTGCCGCCGATCCGTCGAACCAGGGGCGCCGGCGCCTGGATTTTACCGAGAGCCCTGTCGGAAGTGGCGCGCGCGCACTTGGTCGAGGTATGACGGATCCTGCTCGGAAATCAGGCTCTCGAGATAGGTCTTGCCGTCGGCCGAGGCTGACCGGTACGCGCTCACGAGCGCCGGTCGGAGGGCTGGCCGATGCGCGACGACCAGATTCACGTCGCGCTTGATCAAGTCGCGAAACTCCGGCTCCCGTACGACAGCGTCTGTAGCCAGCGCGACGGAAAGGCGCAACGGCAGCAGATCCAAATCGTTCGGTGCAGTGTAGTACGACATCTTGAGCATTGCTGCCGTGCCAGGCTGGGGCGAACCGTGCTTGGACGCCGCCGCGAGCATGAGCCAAATGTCTCCGCGGAGCGGCGACGAGCGCAATGCGCGAGCAAGCGTATTCGAGAGTTCTGGAAGAGCCGTCTCTTGGTCGCCCGCAGAAGAAGTCGAATTCGCCTCGGGTTTTGATCCCCCTCGGATCCACGAGTCTTCACGGGCTGCCGCAATCGAAGCCGGCTTCGACATCCCGTTCGGCCATGTTGTTGCAGTCGACACAATCCTCGATAAAGAAGGTCGACCACCAAGATACCACTCAGGCACGAACATCCATAGGGCCTGCGTCATCAGCGTGACTCCTAGGACCATCAAAGTGACCCGGGGCCAAGCGGCGACAAGCGCTGACGCAAACTTGGGGTAAGAAGCTGGAACTGGATCGGCGGCTCGGTCGGACGCCTCCTTCGATTCCAAAGACAGGGCATCGCGCCCTGCGCCGGGGATGCTTTGACCGAACGCAAGTCCGAAAAGCACGGCGGCCGAAAGCGACGCGCCCAAACCCAGAACTCCATGGTCGGCAAAGGCGAGTATCATCAGCGAAATTGAAGCTGCGGCCCCCAAGGCCGGATATGAGTAGTCATGAACTCGCGACAGAGAACGCCAGATCAGAGCACCTGCGCCTAGCATTGCAACAATCAGGACGCCGCAAAAGAAGACCCACCCCATGTCTATAACGACCGTGGCGGCGGCTGTTGGCCGCTCTCGCAAGGCGCTGGCCCCAGCGTCCCGATAAATCGGCAGAAGGACCGCCGAAGCGCCCGCACCGGATCCCGCCGGCCCGACATCCTGCAGCATGCGCTCGGTTGCGGTCTGGCTGCTCGTCGATAACGCAATCGTTGGATCAGTGTTCGTTCTGAGCGGAATGACGGTTAGAGTGGCAATGAAGATGATCATGGCGGCGGCCAGAACGCCAGCGGTGCCCCACACGCCCAAGAACCACCTGCGAATAGCGAACACCGAGAGCAATAGTCCCGATCCGAGGAGGGCGGCGACGATGGAGGCCAAGTTGCCCCGAATGAGCAGCGCGGCCATGCAGACGATCATCGTGATGATCGCGGCGATCAGAGCAGGGTAGGGGGCCGACGCAATTGTTCCTGGTCGACGGAGCCTGCGCAACTGATCGACCGAGCGTATCGCCGAGGCGGTGGACACCAAGACGCCGAGTACCACGAGGGTCGCACCATCGGGGCCAGCGGCGCCATTTGTTTCCCTGCTGAACCACAGAGCCGTAGCAATCGTGGTGAGCGACAGCAGAAGATGCAGGACTTGGCCTGCGCGAATCCGGTCAAGCGCGACGACCGCAGTGACGAGGGCTGCGGCGAGGACGGCGCAATACTGCGCGAGCGAGAACATGGTCGCCCCAGTATCGACCGTGATTATTTCGGCGAGGGGCTCGTTCAAGGCCGTCGATGCGGTTGCCCAGATGGGATTTCCCAATGTGCCGATTGGCAAGGGCACTGCCTGTAGGGCCATCAAGAACGCCGGAGTCGCAAGAATGATGACCAGCCCCGGCCGGAGCAGCTTGGCGAGCCCGAGCGAGGCGGTCGGTAGAAAAATCGCCACGATCAGCGACGCCGTCGAAAGTACGACGGCTACCATCACCCAGCTTCGCAAGTCTTCCGGCATTGCGAGCGCCGCGGCAATCGCCACCAATTCGGCCAACATGACAAGCCGGATAATCATCGAACACCATCATGTGGTGCGGCCACTCCGCTGTCCGCTGGCCGGAGAACGTGCAGGCCGCTGGAGACCGATTCAAGAGCCGGAAAGACCATAACGAATGTAGTGGCTGTCATGATAGTAGTAGCTCCGATGACCATCATATCGGGCCATTGCTTTGGTATCTGTTTTGCTGAGAACAACTCCGATCAGTGAATCTTGGATGTTGGGAGCCGTGTGCAGTGCGTGCTGCACGACATCGATCTTGGTCCGGCCCCACTCAACGACAAGGATGTAGCAATCTATGAGGGATGAAGTGGCCCGGACATCAACCAACGGGGTCAGGGGAGGAAGGTCGACGATGATATAGTCATATTGGGCACGCAGACGGTCGAACAGCTTGCTTATCGCGTCGGCGCAGAGGATTTCGCTGGTGTGAAGCAGAGGGCCTCGCCGCACGGCGGGCAGGAATGCAAGATTGGTCGTCGGATCCCGCCAGATTGCGTCAGCGAGCGATCGGCTCCCGTTTGCGACCTCGAGGATTCCGCAGGCTGCCTTGGGCGCAAAGATTGAAGACAGTGAGGGATTCCTGAGGTCGCAATCGACGATAATGGCGCTCTTGCCGGCGTGGCCGATCAATTGCGCAAGCGAGGCCGCAATTGTGGTCTTTCCCTCGTTGGGTAGGGCCGAGGTAATACCGATCACCTGCGAGGAGATCTTCTCCGGATTGTGGTCGATGGCAAGCTTGATAGAACGAATTGCCTCGGTATATCGAGAAAGTGGCATCCCAACCACGGTCCGATGGATGGCGGTGGGCGGTGAAACTATGCGTTGCTGAACATCATCCTCGGTTTTCTGGAGTCGAACTGCCGGTTTCTGAGATTTGCGGCTCGGCAAGAACGGGACCATGGAAAGACAAGGCAATTCCAGCACGCTCTCCACTTGTGAAGAGGTACGAAAGACGCGGTCCATGAGGTCCCTGAGGAGCGCCAAGCCAATACCGAGTGCGAGACCACCAACAATGCCGAGCGCCAGCACCAATCGTGTCTTCGGCTTGCTCTTGCTCGATGGCGGCGAAGCGGGGAAAAGCACCCGCGTTTCCGAGATGGGAAATGTCTCCTGCTGCGCGGAGCTCATGTAACGCTGCAGGAAGGTCTCATACAAGCTGCGTAAGCCTTTTGCCCGGCTCTCGAGATCCTTGATCGTCAGCTCGGCAGAATTGACCGAACGGGATTGAGCAACGGCCTTCGCAAGCTGCTTCTCGATCTCTTCCTGGCGCTGCTTCGCGAGCTCGAATTCACTTCGACTGACTTCAGCAAGTCTCCTGACTTCATCGAAAATGGAAACGCGAAACTCTCGCGCGCGGTTTCGGACATTGACGACCGCCAAGTGGTCGCGGCCAACTCTTGCGGTCAGCTCCGCCTCACGTCGGGTGAGTTCGAGATATTGCTGGCGCAGCGCCGTGATGATGGCACTGTTCAGCCCGTCGCTTCCGATAGCATCGAGGTCGAGCATCGAGGACGGCTTCTTCGGATCGAAGGAAGCAAGGAGGGTCTCGTAACGAGACAGCTTGGCCGTAGCTTCGGAGGTCTGGGCACGCGCGAGGGCCAATCGATTGTTGATTTCCGTGATCTGGTGCTCGTCGATGAGCCGCCCATCCAGAGAGACGATGTTGTTCTGGCTCTTGTAGACGTCGACGGCACGTTGTGCAGCGAGGGCTTGGTCTCCGAGATCCCGCAGCCTGTCTTGCAGCCAGCTTGTTGCCCGGCGGTTCGCGTCGAACTTTGCGTTGAGCTGATCGGTAACGTAGGTGTTGGCTATCGCATTGACGATCTCGGCGGCTCGAGCTGCAGAACTCGAATTGAAGCTGATTTCAATGACGTTGCTGTATCCGACACGTGAGGCGGAAAGCCGACTGAGGAATACGTCGACGATGGCGTCCGATGGTTCGACATGCCTACCGGATGGCGCGTCCTGCGTCGACCCGGCCCTGGCCCATGATCGAATTCGCTGCCAGAGCGAGTGTAGGGATGGCCCCGACGCGTTCAAGTCAGGATCGTTGGTCAGTTTCAACTGGTCGATGACCGCAGCAGCGGTGGCCTTCGATCTCACGAGCTGGATCTGGGTCTCGATTTGATTGAGATCAAAAGGCGGTTCGGCGAGAAGTGACTGCTGCTGGACGAATTGGGCCCTCGGATTGGCTAGCAGGATCTGGACCTGCGCCGTGTAGGTCGGAGATGCCAGTCGCAGATAGAGCAGGCTAATCGCAATGACGAGTGCAGCGGTAACAAGGATTACCAGATACTGACGCCGCAACAGTCCGATACCGAGATTGATGATCTCGGTGATCCCTCCGCCGTCGGTCTGGCCGGGTGGGGTCAAGTTCACCGGCAGCCGTAATCTGTCCGTGTCTTTGATGTTGTTCTGAAGCATCACGTACCTGTCTCGACGGGTGGGTCGTTGCGGCCGTCCGCTCGCAGGGCTCATTCGAGGAGACCTGCAGCCGGCGGCCGATTATATATCTGATAAAAATCATATTGCCAAATTAAATAAATCATATATTAGTAGCTTCCAGAGAAAAATGCCATAGCGGTAAATCCACGCCGGCTGGCTTCTTTAAAGTTGAGATATTACTGAGGGTTACGATGTAATTGATGGTTTCGGCTATATTAAATCGAGCGTCAGGCGTGAGGCGGCGGAGCGGAATGTTAATTCCGCGCATTATGGCCTACCCGCATCGAAGCCGAATTCATGTTTGGACGCGCAGGAGAATACTCGATGCTGGAATTACGATCCTTGGCGATCCCCGACGTCAAAGTAGTTCGCCCGGATCGGTTTTCCGACGCCCGCGGTTACTTCTCTGAGACTTTCCAGCGATCGACCTTCGCGGAGAAGGGCATCCTCCATGACTTCGTTCAGGATAATCAGTCCAGCTCGAAGCGCATCGGCACGGTGCGCGGCCTGCACTTTCAGCGTCCGCCTTTCGCGCAGGCCAAGCTGATACGGGTGTTGAGCGGCGCCATTCTCGACGTCGCGGTGGATCTCCGGCGTTCATCGCCGAGTTTCGGCAAGCACATCGCCATTCAACTGGATGGTGAAAGCGGCGAGCAGGTTTTCATTCCGAAAGGTTTTGCGCATGGCTTTTGCACGCTGCAGCCCAATACCGTCGTCCTCTACAAGGTCGACCAGGTCTACGCCCCGAGCCATGACGGTGGCGTCTATTGGGCCGATCCGGCGCTAGAGATCGAGTGGCCCGTGACAACCTCGGAGGCTCAGTTGTCGCCGAAGGACCAGATCCTTCCTGCGCTGAGCCAACTCGGTTGCGTGTTCGACTGATGGAGGCGAGTAGATGCGTATCCTGGTGACTGGCGGAGCAGGATTCATCGGTTCTGCGGTGTGCCGTCGTTTGGTGCTGCAGACCGGTGCTGCAGTGATCAACGTTGACAAGCTGACATACGCAGCCAATCTGGCCTCGCTTGCCAGCCTCGAGAGACTGGAGCCCTATGAGTTCCTGCAGTCCGACATCTGCGATCGTGAGGTCATCGATCTTGCGTTCGCCGACTACGAGCCGGATGCGATCATCCATTTGGCGGCAGAGAGCCACGTCGATCGCTCGATCAATGGACCCGGCGCATTCGTCAACACCAACATAGTTGGCACCTACACGCTGCTGGAGGCCGCCCGAACCTACTACGAACGTCTGCCGCTTCCGAGGCGGAAGCAGTTTCGCTTCGTCCATGTGTCGACAGATGAAGTCTACGGCTCGTTGGGCCCGAACGATTTGTTTCGGGAGGACACGCCCTACAGACCGAGCTCGCCGTATTCGGCGAGCAAGGCCGCATCGGACCATCTCGCGCTCGCGTGGTTTCGAACCTATGGCTTGCCGGTCATCGTATCGAACTGCTCGAACAACTACGGACCGTACCAGTTCCCGGAGAAGCTCATCCCGCTGACGATCCTCAACGCGATCGACCGAAAGCCTTTACCGGTTTACGGCGACGGCAAAAATATCCGCGATTGGCTTCACGTCGATGATCATGCGGCCGGCCTGATAAGACTGCTGCACGAAGGAAAACCGGGTGAGAAGTACAATTTCGGCGGAGATGCGGAGCGATCCAACATGGAGGTCGTCACCCAGATCTGTGACGTGCTGGATCGATTGTCTCCGACGACGGGCATGAGACGATCTCTCATCACCTTCGTGCCGGATCGTCCGGGGCATGATGCGCGCTACGCAATCGATGCGTCAAAGGCACGTCGTGAGCTCGATTGGAAGCCGACGAGAACCTTCGAACAGGGGCTGGCGGAGACCGTCGGCTGGTATCTCAAGAACCGTGCGTGGTGGGAGCGTACCCGTCGCGGCGCCTATGACGGCTCGCGTCTCGGTCTCCTGGCCTCCCAACATTGAGGTGAAGACGATGGTGCGACCCATCCTCATTGCGGGCCGAAATGGCCAGTTGGCAAGGTGTCTTCGTGAACTTGCCGCAATGCGCAGTCTGCCCGTGGTGGCTCTCGGGCGCCCGGAACTGGATCTTGAGAACCGGGAGGGGATCGACAAGCTCATTGCTTCAATCGCGCCGTCCGCGATCATCAACGCGGCCGCTTATACGGCGGTCGACCAGGCCGAGTCTGAGACGGCGAAGGCGTTCAGCGTCAACCGCGATGGTGCGGCGGCATTGGCGGATGTCGCATGGCAGATGAATATCCCGCTCATTCATCATTCGACCGACTATGTGTTCGACGGCTCGAAGCCAGATGCATACGATGAAAGCGACATTCCCGCACCGTTGAACGCCTACGGAGCGTCGAAGCTGGCCGGTGAAGCTGCTGTACTGGCAGCGCACCCCCTCGCGACCGTGATCAGGTGCTCGTGGCTCTACAGCCCCTATGGCAGCAATTTCGTCCGAACGATGCTGCGGCTGTGTGAGACGCAGCAGATCGTCAGGGTCGTCAGTGACCAGCATGGTAACCCGACCTCTGCATTCGATCTCGCGGAGGCCGTCCTCCAGATCGCAGAGCGGTCGGCAATGGACGATCGCAGGGCGACGGCCGGCATCTTTCATCTCGCGGGCCAAGGTGAGACGAACTGGCACGACTTCGCACGGGCAATCTTCTCCGAGCGTTCCCGTCTCGGAGCGAGAGTTCCGGCGCTGGAGGCGATCACCACGGAGGAGTTTCCGACCGCGGCCCGCCGACCTCGGAACTCGCGCCTCGACTCATCCAAGGCCGAACGCGTGTTCGGGATTCGATTGGCGCCGTGGCGCCATGCATTGAAAGCTTGTCTGGAGCAACTGGGAGAATCCGATGCTCAAGGGAATCGTGCTGGCCGGCGGCAGCGGAACGCGCCTTTATCCGATCACGCGCGTGGTCAGCAAGCAGTTGCTCCCGATCTATGACAAGCCGATGATCTATTATCCCCTGTCGACGTTAATGTTGGCAGGAATTCGTGAAATTCTGATCATCACCACGCCCTCTGACCGCTATCAGTTCGAGCGGTTGCTGGGTGACGGCAGTCAATGGGGCATTCGGCTCAGCTACGCGGAACAAATACGCCCCGCCGGTCTCGCGGACGCCTTCATAGTCGGTGCCGATTTCATCGGAGACGATCGTGTCGCGATGGTGCTCGGGGACAATATCTTCTTCGGCGATGGCCTGAGCGATCTGCTTGCCAGGGCGGCAGGACGCGAGGAAGGAGCGACGGTTTTCGCCTATCACGTGCGAGACCCTGAACGATATGGCGTGGTCGCGTTCGATGCGGCGGACCGCCCGGTATCGATCGAGGAGAAACCCAAACGGCCGGCTTCGAACTGGGCGATCACGGGGTTGTATTTCTTCGACAACCGCGTCGTCCGGTACGCCCGCCGCGTCGAGCCATCATCGCGCGGTGAGCTCGAGATTACCGATCTTCAGATGCGCTATCTTTCGGCTAGCGCGCTCCACGTCGAGCGTATGGGGCGGGGTTTTGCCTGGCTGGACACCGGCACGGTCGAGTCTCTCATCGATGCAGGTACGTTCGTGCAGACCCTGGAGAAGCGGCAGGGAATGAAGATCGCCTGTCTCGAAGAGGTCGCCTTCAGGCTCGGCTTCATCGATCGGGATCAACTTCTCGCTCTGGCGCGACCGCTGGAGAAGAGTGGCTACGGCAAATATCTGAGCGAAATTACGGCGCTCCCGCAATTTGTTTCCCAATAGCGGTGCTGGGCCCCTGATGTGGGCCGCAGCTCGCAGCATAGGAGGACGCGTATGCACCCCGAACTTTACACCGATGGAATTGAGGAAATCACCGTCAGCGGAACCATCGTCCGAGTCGATCTGGTCAGTCTTTCACCAACCGAGCGCGACGCCAACAATGCCCCCAAGCGAGTGTTTTCTCAGCGACTGATCTTCTCGGTCGAATCCTTCGCCAATTCGATCGACGTGATGCAGAAGGCACTGCAGGGACTGGTTGACGCGGGTGTAGTGCGTAGGAATCCACCAGTTGAGGTGCAAAATGCCCCGTCGGGAGCGCGTGATGCGATGTCGCCTAACACACGGCCTGTGAATGTCTCTTCGAACTTCCGCTGAAATCGACCCCGCTGACGGCGCGACCGACCAGGCGGCAGGCGCGCCGGGGCTGGCAACGCAGACGGCATTGGAATGCCTGTCTAGGATCTCCGGGCATCACGGTATCGACCTGCCGGTCGAACGCCTGAAGCACGCCTACGCCGTGGCAGCTCCGCCGTCGTTGCGTCTCCTGTTGCGCATGGCGAGGGATGCGGGCCTGCGCGCGAAAAGCACGAAACTGGATTGGGGCGCATTGATACGCCTCGGTGAGGCCTATCCGGCGCTGGTTCGGCTCGACAATGGCAACTGCATCGTGGTTCTTGGTACGGAACGAGGCGCTGAGGGCGATGTCGTCTGTGTCTTCGATCCGCTCGCCGACCGCAAGCACGAAGTCTTGGTTGTCGACCGGGACCGATTCTGTGCCCGATGGGCCGGTGACACGATCCTGATCAAGCGCGAGCAGGAGGTTCGGGATGGTCGGAGGAGTTTCGGCCTACGGTGGTTCGTACCGGAGTTGCTTCGTCAATGGCGGTTATTCAGGGATGTCGCGATCGCCGCCATCCTGCTCTATGCTTTGGGCCTCGTTGTTCCGATCTTCTTCCAGCTCGTCATCGACAAGGTTCTGGTTCATGAGAGCTTTACCACGCTGTACGTACTTGCGGCAGGAGCGGCCGTAGCACTCGTCTTTGACGCAATGTTCGGTTTTCTGCGGCGCTACCTGCTGCTCTATGCGACGAACAAGGTCGACATTCGAGTTGCCACGAGGACCTTCGCGCATCTTCTCGGGCTGCCGGTCACTTTCTTCGAGCACATGGCCGCAGGGGTGCTGGTCAAGCACATGCAGCAAGCGGCCCGCATCCGAGAATTTCTGACCGGGCGACTGTTCTTGACGAGCCTCGATGCGCTCTCGCTATTTGTCTTCCTGCCGGTCCTTGCACTCTACAGCGTCAAGCTGACGCTGATGGTCCTCGCATTCACCGCCGCCAGCGGTGTTGTCGTCGGCCTGCTGATGGGGCCTTTCCGGCGACGTCTTTACGATCTTTATCAGGCGGAAGGTGCGCGGCAGGCTTTGCTCGTCGAAACAGTTCACGGTATGCGCACCGTGAAGTCGCTCGGAATGGAGCCCGAGCAGGGCAGGGTGTGGGATAACCGCTGTGCGCAGTCCGTGTCCATGCGCTTTGGTGTCGAGAAGATTTCCGCAGGCGCCCAGGCGCTCACCGGATTTCTCGAAAAACTCATGACGCTTGGGATCATTGCGCTCGGAGCCCTCGATGTCTTCGCTGGCGAAATGACGATCGGAGCGCTGGTCGCCTTCAATATGTTGGCCGGGAGGGTCTCCGGACCATTGGTTCAACTCGTGACCATGGTGCATGAGTACCAGGAAGTGGCTCTCGCCGTGAAGATGCTCGGCGAGGTCATGAATCAAGCACCGGAGCGTGATGGCAAGAAAGATGGGCTGCGGCCTGACTTCGCCGGGAGAATCGAGTTCGAGAGCGTTTCTTTTCGCTACGGAGCTGAAGGAGCGCCGGCGCTCGAAGATGTCTCTTTCACCGTCGAGCCGGGTTCGATCTTCGGGATCGTCGGCCGGAGCGGCTCTGGCAAAACGACGCTCACACGGCTGATCTCGGGCATGTATCCGGTGCAGCAGGGACTCTTGCGTATCGACGGGTATGATGCGAGGGAGCTCGATCTGGCACATCTGCGCCGAAACCTCGGCATTGTCCTGCAGGATAATTTCCTGTTCCGTGGGACCGTCCGCGACAATATCGCCTGTGTGAAACGTGATGCGACCTTTGCCGAGGTCGTCGCTGCGGCCCAGCTCGCCGGCGCTGACGAGTTCATCGAGCGGTTGCCGCGCGGCTTCGACACCCAGCTCGAGGAAGACGCCTCGAACCTGTCCGGCGGGCAGAAGCAGCGGCTGGCGATAGCGAGAGCTCTGATCGCCAATCCACGGATCCTGATCTTCGATGAAGCGACGAGCGCACTTGATTCCGAAAGCGAGATGATCATCAGGCGCAATCTCCGCCGTTTGGCGGCGGGGCGCACCGTCATCATCGTCTCGCATCGGCTGTCGATGCTGACCGACGCAAACCAGATCCTGGTGATGGACCGCGGCCGGATCGTCGACGTGGATCGCCACGATCGCCTTCTCTCGAAATGCACCATCTACAGGCATTTGTGGAATCAACAGATGAAGCAGATCGCATGAAGGAGACGACGCAAATACGCACGGATGGCAAGCCGGACGGTCTGGTCCCCGCCAGATCGGTCGAGCGACGGCAAAAGCCATTCAGGCCGGCGCCTAGGCGAATGCCGGTGGTCGCCGAGTTTCAATCGGATGCATCCGAGGTCGAGCAGCAAGCGCCCCCGCGGCTCGCTCGGATCACCCTCTACGGTTTACTTGCACTGATTGCCTTCGCGGTCACCTGGGCGTCCGTTTCGCAAGTTGAGATGATCGTCACAGCGCAGGGGAAATTGACCACGACACGCCCCAACCTGGTCGTGCAGCCTCTGGAAACGTCGGTCATACGCGAGATCCACGTCAAGGCCGGTGATCGCGTCAATCGCGGCGACCTTCTGGCGACCCTCGATCCGACTTTTTCACAGGCGGATTTCGACCAATTGCGCGGCAGAGTGGCTGGGTTCGACGCGTCGATCAATCGCCTAGGCGCCGAACTGAACGGGGCCGAGTATAGAGCCAAGGACCTCACCAATGCAGATCAGATCCTGCAGGGAAAGTTGTTCTTGCAGAGGAGAGCCGCCTACGAGGCGCAGATCCAGAACTACGACGCCCAGATCGCGTCGGCTCGGGCCAATCTGAAGACGGCGCAGGACGAGGAGGGGGTACTCCTTCAGCGGCTCGATACGATGCGTTCGATTGAATCCATGCGCACCACGTTGATGGACAAGGAGGTCGGTTCGAGGTTGAACTTTCTACTTTCTCGTGATGCACGGCTCGACGTTGAGAGCAATCTGGCGCGTGTTCGCGGCAGTATCGCCGATACGACGCATCGGCTGGAGAAGGCCCGTGCAGACCAGAAGGTCTTTGCCGAGGAGTTTCGTCGCACCACGTATCAGGAGCTGGTGGAGACGTTGCCGAAGCGCAATAGCGCGGCAGAGGAGTTGAAGAAGGCCGAACTTCGTCGACAGCTGATCGTTCTTCAGGCGCCGGCAGATGCGGTGGTGCTCGACATCGCGAGCAGAACGGTCGGCTCGGTGGTTCGCGAAGCAGAAACACTTTTTGTCCTGGTTCCTCGTGACGTGCCGCTTCAGGCGGAAGTCAACGTCGAGGGCCGGGATATCGGACAGGTCGCGCTGGGGCAGGCAGTCCGTATCAAGTTTGAAGCGTTTCCTTTCCAGAAGTATGGCACTGCAACGGGGGAAGTCCGCGTCATCAGTCAGGATACGTTCTCGCCGGATACGAAGGCCGAAGGTGCGCGACGCGCGCCAGCCCCCTATTACCGCGTACTGGTCGATTTGTCGGACACGCACCTTCGGCTGCCGGCTGAGCGCATTCAACTGATTCCGGGTATGGCAGTCACGGCCGAACTGAAGGTCGGCAAGCGCACCGTGATTTCCTATTTCCTCTACCCGTTACTGCGCGGATTGGACGAAAGCATCCGTGAATACTAACCTGGCTCAGGATGGCGATTTATCATGATCATTAGTCCGAATTGTGGAGTAAGGCTGGTGGTGCCAACCGCCGCGGGTAAACTGTCGGAGAATTCACCGCTGGTGAACTATGCGCTCAACGGACTTGAACGTTGTTGGCTACCTGAGCACCGCCGCTGGTCTCATATTTATCATCTCGACGGACGTTCTTCGCCTAACGAGTCGGTACCAAACAGCGACGTATTCTATACCCTCAATGTCCTGCTCGGAATGTCGCGCATCCGCGACGTGCCAGATGGCATTGACCTTCCCGAAGTATTCCATCGCAACGTTACACAACTGACAAAGCTTCCGGTGCGCAAATATGCGTTCGGCATGGCGCTATGGAGCGGTGCCGAGCTCGGCCTCGAGATACCAGACCCGGTCAAACGCGAGCTGAGGGCGCTTCTTGCCAACGAATCCCGGTGGAAGAGCCTCCGTGCCCAGGACCTCGGCATGCTGCTCACGGGGATCGTCGCCCAGGCGAGGGCAGGCGAGAACGAGTGGTGGTGCCACGCCGGGCCGCTTTATCGTTTCCTGAAGGAACGCTTCCACAGCGAATCGGGATTGTTCTTCGATGCGCCATTCGGCTTACGGCGACGATTTTCGTCCTTTGCCACGCAGACATATCTGTCGATTGCCTGCTATCAATATGGCGAGTTCGCCGGCGAGGCGTCCGCGCTCGTCATGGCCGATACGTGTGTGCGCAATCTGATCGCGCTTCAAGGGCCGCAAGGCGAATGGCCCTGGTTCTTCGACGCCCAGACCGGCCGCGTTCTTGACTTCTACGAAGTCTATTCGGTCCATCAGTATGGTATGGCCCCGGCAGTGTTGGAGTGGGCCGAGCGCTTCGGGCGGCGGGGGGCGCGAGAGGCTCTGGTCAAGGGCTTCAACTGGGTATTTGGCCACAACCAGCTGGGCCGGTCCATGCTCGTGCCTGAGCTGAGCTTGACCATCCGCTCGCAGGTTCGAAAGGGTGAATTGACGACAAAGGCGCCGCGGATGGTGCGCGCACTCAGGAACGCCTGGACCGGAAGCGAGGCACGGCTGATCGACAGCGCTGACGTCGGCGTCAGGCTTGAATGCCGCAGCTACGAACTGGGTTGGATCCTGTGGTCATTCGGCCGGCGCACCGACCTGCCAGAGCTGACGCACAATCGTGCCTTCGGCGACACCTGACGGCATTGCTCGCTCGCTAACGATTCCAAGCGACCGCTCGCCGGCCTCGTAGGTGCGAGAGCATCGTCATGGCGCGGTGCGTTCGGACAGCACACAATACGGCGATGGCTTTGAGGCGGATGCTGCCGCCATGCAGGCGGTCGCTGGTGAGCACGGTCACAGCGTTTGGTGCGAGGGATGCGAAGACGAAAAGCGCTTGCATGATCCAGCGCAATTGCCAGACCGGTTTCGCTTCCGCCATGTTTCGATAGTGCGCGATGTGTCGATCCCATTTGGCGTAAAGCTCCTGGAGCGAGCTACGGGCCGGATGGAAGACGATCATTTCAGGAGTGTATCTAAACCGAAGGCCCGCGCGCAGCGCACGTTTTCCCCATTCCATATCTTCGGCGACGTCAATGCCGGCGAAAGGGCCGACACAATCGAAGTCGCGCCGAAACACCGCCATGTTGCCGGTGCCGGAATAGCCATGGCGCTCGATATAGAGCTTGAAGCGATAAGCGAAGACGCTCTCATAAGCTGCAATGGCGTCGAGCTCGGCGTCTTCCGGCCGCCAGATACGAACGTCGCCACCGAGAACCGTGCCAGCTGGCGATAGCGAAGACCATTTCAGCACGCTGCTCAGCCAATCCGGATGAGCTCTACAATCCGCGTCGATGAAGGCCAAGATCTCGCCTTTGGCAGCAGCCACGCCTGCATTTCGCGCCGGGCCAGGGCCCGAGCGCGGTTCGTACTCCAACCGTACACCGGGATGATCGGCTACGACGTCCACCGGGGGCGTCGCCGAGCCGTTGTCCACCACGATGATCTCGAACGCGTCCCGGCGCAACGTCTGTGCGTTCAGGCTTCGCAGGCAGGCCCCGAGCGCGTCAGGCTGGTTGAGGTGCGGGATAATGACGGAGATCATCGGTTAAATCCTTCATTTAATTCGACCGTGGTCGTCTGACGCCGGGCTGACGCTATCGGCAGCGAATGATGATGGCTGCTCGATTTTAAACCTTGCAATTAAATATTAGGTGCGTATTATCTCGATAATAAAGTTAAATGCAAACTGTTAAAATTTGTATATTTTACTGGGAGTTGGATTCCGATGCGCGCGTCATTTTTGGGATGCCCAGTTGATCTGCTGACGATGGCGGAAACAATCGATCTGGCCCGCGGGGCCATGCGCAGCCGGCGGCGACTGCAGCACGTGGCGCTCAACGTCGCCAAACTCGTCAACATGCGGTCTGACGCCGTACTCGCAGCCGACGTCGCCAACAGCGATATCGTCGGTATCGACGGGATGGGAATTCTTTGGGGCGCTCGAGCGTTGGGGTTGCGGGCGCCATCGCGGGTTGCCGGCGTCGATCTCCTCGCCGAGCTGCTCGCCACATGTGCGCAGGAAGGCTTCAAGCCCTATTTCCTGGGCGCTACTCCCGCCGTCCTGCACAAAGCTCTGCAGGCCGCGTGCGAGAGGTATCCTTCACTCGCCTTTGCCGGTTGGCACGACGGCTATTTCAAGCGCGAGGAGGAGGACGACGTCGTCCGGGACATCCAATCCAGCGGGGCCGACTGCCTTTTTATCGGGATGCCGACGCCTCGGAAGGAACGATTTCTCGCCGCTCATCGTGACGATCTCGGCGTGCCGTTCATCATGGGGGTGGGCGGGGCGTTCGACGTCTTAGCAGGCTCCGTTCGCCGCGCGCCGGTCCGGATTCAGAAGCTCGGGCTGGAATGGCTGTACCGCATCTATCAGGAGCCAGGACGGATGTGGTGGCGATACGCCAAGACGAACACGCTGTTTGCGGTCGTCCTGGCGCAAGCGTTGGTCAAGCAGACGTTTCAGCATGCACTTCACGCACCGGGTGCTGTGCCGCCGGGACCGAGCCGGATCGGAGGGTGACGCGTGCACAAGCATTTCTTCGTACTTCTGGGAACACGGCCTGAGGCAATCAAGCTCTTTCCCGTCATCAACCGACTCAAGGCGGAAAATCGTAAGGACGTTTCCCTGACGATTTGTGCCACCGCGCAGCATCGACAGTTGCTCGATCAGGTGCTGAAGCTGGCCAAGGTGGTCCCTGATTTCGATCTGAATGTCATGACGGCCAACCAGACGCTGGACAATCTAACTGCTCGGCTGCTTGGGCAGGTCGGCGAGTTGCTCGAAAAAGTGAAGCCCACCAGGGTCATCGTCCAAGGTGACACGGCGACCGCCATGACCGGCGCACTGGCGTCCTATTATCACCGTATACCGGTCTCGCACATCGAGGCGGGACTTCGCAGCGGCGACATCTTCGCGCCCTGGCCCGAAGAGGTGAACCGCAAGATCGTCGGTTCGATCGCCGATCAACATTTTGCTCCGACAGAGCGTGCCGCGCGCGCGCTACGTTCTGAAAATGTTTCGGATGACCGCATCCACGTCACCGGCAATACGGTCGTCGATGCTCTCATTCTCGCGAAAGCCATGGTCGAGTCCGATCCAGATCTGTCGAGCCGCTGGGACGGCATCAAGCAGCGCCATGGCAATCGGCGCATCATCCTGGTGACCTGCCACCGCCGGGAGAACTTCGGGGGCGGCGTCGCCAACATCGTGAACGCATTGGAGACGATCCTGCGCAGGGAGGACGTCGCGATGGTGCTTCCTGTGCACCCGAATCCGAACGTGCGCGACCTGTTTGCGGCCCGGCTGTCGGATCACCCGCGGGTCGTGCTTATTTCTCCCCAGGAATACACCGATTTCGTTAGCCTGCTGTCGCTGTCGCATTTGGTTCTGACGGATTCAGGCGGCGTCCAGGAGGAGGCTCCGACCTTCGGTAAGCCAGTCCTGGTGATGCGCGATACCACCGAGCGCCCCGAAGGAGTGGAAGCGGGAACGGCGCGGCTGGTCGGTGCGAACTACGACAGGATCGTCGGGGAGACGTTTCGTCTGCTCGACGATGACGAGACTTATGCTGCCATGGCGCGTTCGCACAATCCCTTCGGTGATGGTCACGCGAGCGAGCGGATCGTGAAGGTGCTCCTCGATGCCTGAATTCCGAAAGATCAATGTCGTTGGACTTGGCTATATTGGACTGCCGACGGCCGCGCTGATTGCGAGCCGGGGGTTGCAGGTGGTCGGTATCGACACGAACGAGCGGATCGTCGAGACCGTCGCATCTGGCAAAATCCACATTGCGGAGCCGGATCTCGACGGTCTCGTCTCCAAGGTCGTGTCGAGCGGCGCTCTGACGACGTCCAGGACGGCGCAGCCGGCCGACGTCTTCATCATCGCTGTACCGACACCTATCGATCGCGAGAGCCGTCCCGACTTGTCGAGCGTGAATGCCGCAGTCGACAGCATCGTGGATCTCCTCACGCCCGGCAATCTCGTCATTCTCGAATCGACATCGCCGATCGGAACGACCGAAGCGATCGCAAAGCGGATCGTCGAGCGCAGGCCGGACCTGCACATCGGAGTGAACGGCAAGGAGGACGGAGCGATCTACGTCGCTTATTGCCCCGAACGGGTGCTGCCGGGGCGGATATTGACCGAACTCATCAACAACGACAGGTGCATCGGCGGTATCACACCGACCTGCACCCGGCTCGCTCAGCGCTTCTACAAGATGTTCGTTCGCGGTGCTTGCGTCGGTACTACGGCGCGTGCGGCGGAACTCGTCAAGCTCACCGAGAACGCCTATCGCGATACCAACATCGCATTCGCGAACGAGCTCTCGTTGATCTGCGACAGGTTCGACATCAACGTCTGGGAGGTGATCGATATCGCCAACCGCCACCCGCGCGTGAACGTACTGCGCCCCGGACCGGGCGTGGGCGGGCACTGCATTGCGGTCGACCCCTGGTTCATCATCGATTCTGCCCCGGACCTTGCGCGTGTGATGCGAACGAGCCGGGAAGTGAACAACGCCAAGACGCACAAGATCATCGAGCGCGCGGAGGCGCTGATCGACGATCATCCCTATGCGAACGTCGCCTGCTGCGGACTGACATTCAAGGCCAATGTCGACGACTTGCGTGAAAGCCCGGCGATGGAGATCGCGACGCATCTCGCGGCGAAATACGGCGAGCGGATCAAGGTCGTCGAGCCGAACTTGCGTCGCCTGCCGCCTCAATTGGCCGACTACCGCGTCGCGTTCATGAACATCGACGAAGCCCTGCGCAGTTGCGAAATTGCGGTTCTCCTTGTCGATCATGATGAATTCAGAATGGTGCCACTGTCAGAGCGCCGACATCTGGACGTCATCGACACGCGAGGCATATGGCAAGATATGCCGGCGCGGACGTAAGGCACACAGTAACTCCCAAATGGTTCGAGGTTAGCATGCGAGACAGTCAGCTGGGGATCGGGGTCGTGGGATATGGCTATTGGGGTCCCAACCTCGTCCGTAATTTCTCAGTCAACCCCGCCGCCCGCGTCGTCGGCGTAAGCGACCTGGATCCAGGCAGGCTCGGTGCGATTAGACAGCTTTACCCTGCAGTAGAGACGACACCACGCTATGACGATCTGCTGAACGATAGCTCCATCGATGCAATCGCAATCGCGACGCCGGTGCGAACGCATTATGAGCTGGCGATTGCGGCTCTGAGGGCCGGCAAGCACGTATTGGTCGAGAAACCCCTCGCACCGAGCGCGGAACAGGCGATGCGCCTGATCGATGAGGCCGACCGGCGTGGATTGACACTGATGGTCGATCACACCTTTCTCTACACCCCAGCGGTTCAAAAGATTCGTGAGTTGCTCCTGAAGAGAGAACTCGGGGATATCTACTATTATGACAGCACGCGATCGAGCCTCGGCCTATTTCAGAAAGACGTGAACGTGATCTGGGATTTGGCGGTGCATGACATCTCGATCATCCACCATATCCTGGATGAGGAGCCGGTCGCCGTTTCGGCTACGGGGTCGTGCCACGTTGCGGGTTCGCCGGAGAACATGGCGCATATCACGTTGTTCTTTGCCAACGCATGTGTGGCCCACGTGAGCGTCAACTGGCTCTCGCCCGTCAAGGTGCGCCAGACCTTCATCGGCGGCAGCAAGAAGATGATCGTCTACGACGACCTCGAGCCGACCGAAAAGATCAAGGTCTACGACAAGGGCATCACGCTCGATGCCAGCACCGAGGACGCACACCAGTTCCGAATTGGATATCGTGCCGGCGACATGTGGGCTCCGCATATCTCGCCCCATGAGGCGCTGCAGACGGAAGTCGGGCATTTTCTGGACTGCGTGCGCAGCGGTAGCCGGCCGATCTCCGACGGCACCTCCGCATTGCGGGTCATCGAAGTGCTGGAGGCGGCGTCGCGCTCGATCGCGGAGCACGGCAAACCGGTCCTCCTCAAGCAACCGCAGCTGGTTCGGGAGCGCGCCCGCGCGACGGCCTAGATCTTGATGCCAGCGGGCATTGCCATGAGCCGACAAGCGACGGTTTCGCGATGAATTCGGTCCAACGTTCCATTCTGCTTTCCGCGGCCGACCGCTACGGCAACCTCGTCGTGTTCTTCGTGGCCACCGCGGTCCTTTCTCGCTTGTTGTCGCCGGCGGAATTCGGAGTCTATGCAGTCGTCAACGCCATCGCGTTGGTCATTGCGGCCTCGTTCCAAGAGTTCGGAGGCGGCAATTATCTGATTCAAAAGCGTGACTTGTCGGCCGAAGATGTCCGCTCGGCCTTCACCATGACGTTCATCATTTCGGGTGCGGTTTGCGTTCTTCTGTTCGTCTTCGCCGACAAGCTGTCGCTGTTGTTCGCGCAGGATAGTCTTAAGGAAGCGATCGAGGTCTCAGCCCTGAATTTCCTGCTCCTGCCGATCTCCGGCACGTATTCTGCCTTGCTGCGAAGGGACATGAAGTTCGGCACGTTGGCCGTATGCAACTTTGCGTCTGGCCTTGTGACCGCGCTGGTCTCGATTGGACTCGCGGTAGCAGGCTTGAGCTATATGGCGCCGGTCTGGGGCGGTCTGGCTGGAAACGTGGCCCTGACTCTGGCGTTACTGGTCGGCCACCGGGACCCCGGCGCGTTGCGTCCTTCGCTGCTCGCCTACCGCGACATCGTCAGCTTTGGCCTCTATTCGAGTGGAGTCAGCGTCATCAACATCTTCTACAATCTGGCGCCCCAGCTATTCTTGGCCAGGATCCTCGACTTCGCGTCCGTCGGTTTGTACAGCCGCGCGATCAACTTGACGCAGGTTTTCGACAGGCTCGTCACGCAGGTCCTGAACCCCGTTATCATGCCGGCGATTGTCGCAAAGCGTCAGGCCAGGGAAGACTTGAAGGCGGTCTACCTCGAGGCGATCCAACTGCTGTCCGTCGCCCAATGGCCCTTCCTGATATTCGTGGCCTTTATGGCCCGGCCGATCATTGCGATCTGGCTCGGTCCGACCTGGCTGGAGATCGTGCCGTTGGTGCGCCTGCTGTGCTTCGCGAACATGGCACTTTTTGCGGCGTGCTTGAGTTATCCGGTGCTCGTCGCCGTTGGAAGCGTTCGGGACGCCTTGATCTCCTCTTGCATCTCGCTACCGCCGTCGCTTCTCGTCCTTCTGGGCGCATCCTTCTTCGGTGTGCAGGCGGTCGCCGGAGCGGCACTTGTGACGCTGCCTTTTCAGGCTGCAGTCGCGATTTACTTCATCGGACGGCACTTGCGCTTTGGATTAAAGGATCTGGTGCAGGCGCTGAAAAGGAGCGCAATCGTCACTGCGGCAACTGCATTCGGCGTCGCCGGCTGTACGACGTTGATGGAAGCTGGGGTGCTGAGCCCCCTGGCCGGGCTCGTTTTGGCAACCTGTGCTGCAGCGCTTTGCTGGTGGCTGGGGCTGCTATTGACCGGCCATCCCTTGCTGCATCAGCTTCATCAGGTGGTGGCGGATCTTGCCCGCATTGTGCCAAGGCTACGACTGTCGCGTTCGGCCCTTTGAGGTCTTGGGAACTTTTGGAGACGAAGATGCCGATCACAAGTGATGTACAACTCGGCCGCGATGTCAGGATCTTTCATCCGGAACTGGTCAATCTCTACGGTTGCACGGTCGGTGATGAGACGAGAATCGGTACCTTCGTCGAAATCCAAGCGGGCGCCACGATCGGCGCGCGCTGCAAGATTTCCTCGCATAGCTTCGTCTGCGAAGGCGTCACGATCGAGGACGAGGTGTTCGTCGGTCATGGGGTCATGTTCACGAACGACAAGCACCCAAGGGCGACCACGGCGGATGGCCGGCCGCAAGGCGCCTCTGATTGGACCTTGCAGCGCACCCGGGTCTGCAGAGGCGTATCCATCGGCTCGAATGCGACCGTTCTGTGTGGTGTGACGATCGGCGCCGGCGCGTCCATCGGAGCCGGCGCGGTGGTGACCAAGGACGTGCCGCCGGGCGCGATTGTGGCTGGAGTGCCTGCGCGACCTCTGTTCGCGGACGTAGCACCGGCTCTGCGGCGTGAGCGCGTCGTCGGGGAATCGCCGTAAACCATTAAAGCGCGATTATCGCATATTGACTGTTGATTTAATCTGATAATAAGATTTAAACTAATTTAAATGCAGCGCGGCTACCTGAAAGTTTTTGACCTTGATTCCTTTCCTGGATTTGAAAGCGCAATACGCCAAGATCAAGCCTGAGATCGACGCAGCGGTGGAGCGGGTGATCGGAAGTGCGAACTTCGTGCTCGGCCCCGAGGTGACGGCGTTCGAGGAACGTTTCGCCGAGTATTGCCGTACCTCTCACTGCCGTGCGGTGAACAGCGGCACGTCGGCACTTCACCTTGCGCTACTCGCGGCCGGAATAGGCGCCGGCGATGAAGTCATCACGGTTTCGATGACGTTCGTCGCGACAACGGCGGCCATTCTTTACAGCGGTGCCAAACCGGTGTTCGTCGATGTCGATCCCGATACGTGGACGATGAATCCTGCTTTGATCGAGGCGGCGATAACGCCACGGACGAAGGCGATCATGCCGGTTCACCTGCATGGATTGATGGCCGACATGGATCCGATCATGTCCATTGCCCGTCGTCATGGCCTGGTCGTCATCGAGGATGCGGCACAGGCGCATGGTGCGGAGTACAAGGGCCGCCGCGCCGGCTCAATCGGCGATCTGGGGTGCTTCAGCTTCTATCCCGGCAAGAATCTCGGCGCGTTCGGCGAGGGTGGGGCAGTCGTCACCGATCAGCCTGACCTTGTGCGTCGTGTGTCATTGCTGCGGGACTGGGGTCAGGAGGCGAAGTACAAGCACGTTGTTGCCGGATACAATTACCGCATGGACGGCATCCAGGGCGCGGTGCTGAACGTCAAGATGAATCACATCGAGTCCTGGACGGACGCGCGCCGTTCTCTCGCCGAGCGATACGATACGCTCCTGTCAGATATTCAATTGGCTTGCCCCCAGCCGCCCTGGTACAGCCGCCACGTCTATCACGTATATGCCGTCAGGTTGTCACGGCGTGACGATGCGCTCAGATCGCTGCGCGATGCCGGCATCGACGTTGGGATTCACTATCCGGTTCCAGTTCATCTGCAAAAGGCATATGCGGAGCTCGGCTATCAGCCTGGCGATCTCCCCGTCACGGAGATGCTGGCGAACCAGCTTCTCTCGCTTCCCATCTATCCTGAGCTATTGCCGGAGCAAGTTGCCGAGGTCGTCTCCACTCTCAAGAGAGTCGCGCCGCTGGAATTCGCTCGGGATCTTCACGGCGAGCGGGATCAAATTCCTGCAGGGCCCATCAACAGGAGGGCGTCTTGATCGATCTCAAGGGCAAACGCATTTTGGTTACGGGCGGAGCGGGGTTCATCGGCTCCCATATCGTCGACCTTCTGTGCGACGAAGGCTGCATCGAGATTGTCGCTCTCGACAACATGGTGCGAGGCAGGCCGGCGAATCTGCGGCGAGCGCTGGGGCGCGGGCCGGTACGGCTCGTGCACGGCGACATACGCGACAACAAGCTCATGGGAGCCTTGGTTAAGGCGGCCGATATCGTATTTCACCAAGCAGCGCTGCGGATCACGCACTGCGCCGCTGAGCCCCGCCTGGCCAAGGAAGTCATGGTGGATGCCACGTTCGACCTGCTCGAGCTCTGCGTCAAGCACGACGTCGAGAAGGTGATCGCGGCGTCTTCCGCCTCCGTGTACGGTATGGCGGAGGAGTTCCCGACGACCGAGCGACAGAATCCCTACGACAACCGAACTCTCTATGGCGCCGCAAAGGCGTTTAACGAAGGCCTGTTTCGCACTTTCAACGACATGTACGGCCTCGACTACGTGGCGTTCCGTTACTTCAACGTCTATGGCAGCCGCATGGACATTCACGGGCGCTACACCGAGGTGCTGATCCGGTGGATGGAGCGGCTCGAAGCCGGGCTGCCACCGGTCATCTTTGGCGATGGCCAACAAACCATGGATTTCGTGCATGTGCGCGATGTGGCCCGTGCAAACATATTGGCAGCCCGGGCCAAGGTGACCGACGAGGTGTTCAACGTAGGCAGCGGGACCGAAACGAGCCTGGTGCAGCTTGCCCAAGCCCTCGCTTCCGTCATGGGGCAGCCCAGAATGATGCCCGAATTCGCGCCGGAACGCTCGGTCAATCCGGTGCCGCGCCGATTGGCGTCGGTTGGAAAAGCGGAGCGTCTGCTGGGTTTCCGCACCACCATCTCGCTCGAGCAGGGGCTTTCAGATCTCGTGAAATGGTGGCTGGCCGAACGCGAGCTCAGAGTTGTCGATCAGGGACAGGCAGCGGCATCATGATTCCGATTGCAATGCCAGTCCTTGCCGAGCAAGAGGCCGATGCGGCGCGAGCGGCCGTCCTGTCCGGATGGGTGTCACAAGGTCCGCAAGTGGCAGCTTTCGAGCGTGAATTTGCCGCTTTCGTCGGCGCGCCTTTTGCGTGTGCCGTGTCCAACTGCACGACAGCCCTGCAACTCGCGCTGGCGGCGCTGGACGTCGGACCCGGCGACGAGGTCATCACAGCAAGCCATTCCTTCATCGCAACGGCCAATTCAATCCGAAATCAGGGCGCAGTCCCCATCTTTGTGGATGTCGATCCGGAGACCTACAACATAGATCCCCGGCGGCTGGCGGATGCGATTACTCCGCGTACGCGTGCGATTATCGCGGTTCACCAAATGGGCATGCCGTGCGATTTGGGAGCCCTGACGGCTTTGGCGGACCGTCATGGCATCACCCTGATCGAGGACGCTGCCTGTGCTGCCGGCAGCGAGATCCAGATCAAGGAGAATTGGGAGCGGATCGGCAAGCCGCACGGACACATCGCCTGCTTTTCCTTTCATCCCCGCAAGGTGATCACGACCGGCGAGGGCGGCATGCTGACCACTGCGGATGCCGACCTCGACCGCAAGTTCAGGCTCCTGCGCCAGCACGGGATGAGCGTTCCCGACACGGTGCGGCATGGCTCCTCGCAGGTGATCTTCGAAGAATATCTTGTTTCAGGTTACAATTTCCGGATGACCGACATGCAGGCCGCGATCGGGCGCAAACAGCTGGAACGGCTGCCGGACCTGGTGGCACGCCGCCGTGCTGTTGCGGCCAGATACGCCGAGCTGCTTGGCAACTTCGAAGGTTTGAGGCTGCCAACAGAGCCAAAATGGGCCAAGTCCAACTGGCAGAGCTATTGCGTGCGCCTCCCCAATCGTCTCGATCAGCGCTCGGTCATGCAAAATCTGCTCGACCAGGGGATCGCGACGCGCCGCGGCATCATGTGCTCGCATCGCGAACCGCCTTACGTGAAGGCGGCGCAGCGCCACGACCTTCGCCACTCAGAACTCGCACAAGATCGGTCGATCCTGCTGCCGATCTACGCGCAGATGAGCGAGGCAGAGCAGCTTCACGTCGCAGAGTGCCTCAAAGCGGAACTGGCCAAGGGATAGCTATCGCGAGGCAGACCCGCGGCAGACTCTCGAGGAATGTACGCGAGTCCGCTTCCCCTCGAGCGCATGCCCCGATGACCAGGAAGAGCGGCCGAAGCTCTCATGACAGGGCCGGTTCGAACGTCGCCAAGAGGGCAAGCGTCGGCGGAGGTGCCTCTCATCTTGCGAGGTCGTCACGACAGGAGAAATCAAAGCGATGGCCAAGTTTGACGTCCTTGTCCCCTGCTACAATTACGGGCGCTTCCTGACGGATTGCGTACGAAGTGTGCTTGATCAATCCATTGCCGACGTTCGAATCCTCATCATCGATGACGCATCCTCGGATTCGTCTGTCGAAATTGCGCGCGGCCTCGCGGACAGCGACTCACGCGTCAGCGTCGTGGCTCACGCGAGCAACAAGGGACATATCGCGACGTACAACGAGGGAATCGAATGGGCGGACAGCGACTACTTTCTGCTGCTGTCCGCGGACGATCTGCTCGTGCCGGGAGCGTTCGAACGCGCGGCGAAAATCATGGATTCGCGGCCGGAAGTAGGATTGACCTATGGCGAATGTCTGGTGTGGCGTCGGGACACGCCTCGGCCCTTCGTCAACTCGGTCCAGGACTTCCGATGGACCAAGCAAGATGTGGTGGCGGACATGTGCCGGACCGGCTCCGACTTCGTGGCCACGGCGACGGCGATCGCGCGAACAAGCGTCCAGAAGGCGGTAGGTGGCTATAGACCGTCGCTTCCTCACAGCGGCGATCTGGAGATGTGGCTCCGGTTTGGCGTGCATGCAGAAGTTGCCAAGATCGAGGGGGTGCAGGGGATTTACCGAAAGCACGATTCCGCTATGTCGAACCCCTATCTCGCGGAGATGATGACGGAGTATGGACAGAGGAAAGCGGCGTTCGACAGCTTCTTCGAGACCTGTCGCGATCGACGCCGGGACATGCCGTTGTTGCAGCGGCAGGTGGCGCACTCGCTCGCCGATCAGGCCTTCGACACCGGGATCAGCTATATCCGACAGGGGCGCCTGGACAGCGGCTTTACGCTTCTGCGCTGGGCCATGAGCCTCGATTCGCGAATGCGCTACCTTCCCCCGGTCTGGCGGCTTCTGCGGATGCCCGGGCCGGAGGGGCGCCAAAGGCTCCTGTCCTTGATGGGCAAGCCGAAGGCGCGACGGCAAGAGGTGTTGCAGAGCTCAGCCGCCATCCCCGGTTTAGGCGCGGACAGGGACCGCCAGAGCTAGGTCATGACGAACAAGGTGCTCTTCCTCAGCCACGAGGCCTCGCGGACGGGGGCGCCAATCATGCTGCTCAACATCCAGCGCTGGCTTCGGCGCCACGATTCCATTTCCTTCCGTACAGTGACTGCCAGCCCGGGCGACCTCAGCAGGGAATTCGCAACGCTCGGCAAAGTCGACTCCGTCGAACCCGGCGATCTGCTTTATCGTGCGATGAGGCGCTTCGATATGCATCATTTCGCGCAGTCAAATCATCTGGCCCGCCTGCAAAAGGATCTCTCCAAGGACCGCTTCGGTCTCGTCTATGTCAATTCGATAGCGTCCGGGCGGTTGCTCGAACGATTGCCCATCGGGGATTGCGAGGTCCTCTGTCACGTCCACGAGCTTGCGGGAGCCATCCGAAGCGTCGGATTGACCAACCTCGCGGCGCTCGAGCGGCGCCGCCCTCGATATATTGCGGTGTCCGACGCCGTGCGGGATTGCCTGATCGAAGATTTCGACATCGCACCGCACCGGATCGAGGTCGTCGAGCCTTTCATTCCTGAACTCGAAGAGGATTCCCCCAACGCGGAGGAAGCGCGCCTCGGGCTTGCGCACGAATTGGACATTCCGCCTGACGTGAGCATCGTGTGCGGTTGCGGCTCGATCGAGACGCGCAAGGGCACGGACCTGTTCATAGAGGTCGCTCGCCAGGTCGCCGGCGGCGTCAGTGGGCGAAATGTCCAATTCGTGTGGGTGGGCGGCGCCCCGGACAAGGTCAAGACCATGCAGCGCAGGCTCAAGAGCGAGGCGCCGGCCGCGCAGGTGCGCTTCGTTGGGAGAAAGGCCGACGTCGATAGATATTTTGCCGCATCCGACGTTTTTCTTCTGACGTCGCGCGAGGAGGCGTTTGGCCTTGTGGTTCTGGAAGCAGCGAGGCGCAACACGCCCACGATCTGCTTCGACGCAAGCGATGCAGCGCGGAGGTTTGTCGAGCCGGACGCCGGTTTCAGCGTGGCCAAATTCGATGTTGCGGAGATGAGCAGGAAGGTCATCGAGTTCCTCTCGTCCCCTTCGCTGCGGGAGCAAATGGGACGCGCGGCGAAACGTAAATTTGAGACGCACCATACCCCCGGGCAGGGGGGACGAGCGATAGCATCACTCATCCAGGATGCGATGAGACGGAAAAGTGGCGCGGCTCCGGGCGAAAATCTCATTGGCTTTCGCGAAATGAGAACGGAGTAGCAGCAGCGCCATGCCCCTGCCGGCATTCTCCATCCCGCTGCCGTCCGGGCGCAGTTCGCCGCCGCCGGGCTGTCAGAGCGCGATGCGCGCCCCCATCAGCGAAATGGCCAGGATCGAGCGCCGAACAAACGACCCTACTTTATTCGTCGAAGGCTTGATTGCGATTCGTCCCAAGTTGATATAAATGGCTTATTTAATTTTTATTATATGGTGATCTCGCTATGTTCCCGGGCGCTAGTTTCCACGTATATACCTGTGCGCGATCGACGGACGTCGAAATCCTCGATCGTGATCTTCGGCGCTCGCCGGCGATTGCCAGGGGCGACGTAAAGCTCACGGTCCTGTGGAATCAGCCTAGCGCTTCCGGCGCCTATGCCCGGGCGATCGCAAGTGCGAAGGAGGATATCCTCATCTTTGCCCATTGCGACGTTTTCTTCCCTGAATACTGGTTTGAGCGGCTGAATTCGGAAATCGGGCGGCTCACGCAGCAAGACAGCCGGTGGGCCGTGGCTGGAATGAGCAGCGTCACGGCAGCAGGGGACGTGGTCGGTCGCACGTGGGATGCCTCGCTTGCCCCGCTATTTCCTGAAACTGGAGGGATTCATGGGGGAGAGCTGAAGGTACCGGTACGAGTGGTCAGCGTCGACGAACTGGCGATCATCGTCCGCCGGGACTCGGGCGTGTCCTTCGATCCCTTGCTGCCGGAGTTTCACCTCTACGGGGCAGACATCGTGCTCGAAGCCGAGAGGCTGGGCAGGTCTTGTTACGGTCTGGACCTGCCGTTGATCCACAACGCCAAGGCACAGCTTTCGTTGGGGCGCGACTACGTTCGAGCCTATCGCTACATGGTGCGGAAATGGCGGGATCGCCTCCCCGTCCAGACCACGTGCGGGACGATCACCCGCAATCCGTTCGTCCTGCCGATGCGTCGCCTGCGCATGCGCCATAAGGCGATGTTCCGGAGGTCAACGTATTCGACGCAGCGGGCGTCGGATCCCAGCGCAATCTCTAAGGAGTTGGGGATGGACCGGATGCTGGCTGCTTCACTGTCGGAGAACGGTTGTCTGACGCCGGCGTGATTCAATCCGCGTCTCGTGGCGAGCTCGGTGTCTCTCCTCGGCATTAACGTTCGTGATTAGAATTTATTTAATTGGCTTGTCGTATATAATATTATAATGTAAAGTGATTTAATAGTGCGGCCGTCCACTCGATAGGACGGCCTTCGAGCGACGTCATTTACCCCGCTGAACGGGGAAAGAGGTAGAAATGGTTGCCACAGCTGTGCTGCCGCTGTCTGCGGAGTCCCAATGTCTCGATAGCAAGTCCTTCCTTCCGTTGGATAAAATGCGCCGCCAGGCCGACGCATGGGCCGAGCAGTACCGGGACAACCAACCCTTTCCTCACATCGGAATCGATACCTTTTTTGATGACGAGGTCATTAGAAGGGTCGCGGCGGAGTTTCCCGGAGAATTTGAGAGCTCGTGGAATCGGACCTTTCTCGATGCCGGCGCGTATGAGGAGCAGAAGCTCGGACTCGACCGCTTTGAGGACTTTCCTCCCTACATTCAGCAGTTCGTCAGTTCGCTGAATTCGCGGCTCTTTCTGGACTTCCTGGAGCGCCTCACAGGCATCGAGGGCCTCATTCCCGATCCTTACCTCGTTGGCGGCGGGTTGCACATGATTCCGCGCGGTGGTCGCCTCGCCATTCACGCAGACTTCAACAAGCACAAGAAGCTGAGGCTGGACCGCCGGCTCAATCTGCTGGTCTATCTGAACCATGATTGGAAGCAGGAGTGGGGCGGCGCCCTCGAATTGTGGGACAAGGACGTCAAGGCAAAGCAAAAGGCCTATTTTCCGATTGCGAACCGGATCGTTGTATTCTCGACGACCGATACCGCATATCACGGGCATCCCGATCCGCTGACGAGTCCAAAAGGCAAGTATCGCAGGTCGATCGCGCTCTACTACTACACCAATGGTCGACCGGAAGACGAGATGTCCGAAGACCATACGACGATCTTCAAAATGCGGCCGGGCGAGGTCAGGAAGCGAACGACCCTCGAGGTCATCAAGCCCTTCATCCCCCCGATCGTCTGGCAGATTCCGAGAATGTTCAGGCGCTGATGATCTTCCATTCGGCGGCTTTGGCATGGTGAAGAGCGTCCTGTTGCAGGGCCGGGGAGCTAATCGCTCCAACAGGTGGGGAGACATTCGTTGAGGATCCGCCTCGCCAGCGCTGCGGTAGCCACGGGCCAGATCGAGCGTGAGCCTTCGCTGCTTCCGAGTGCCAGTGGGGTTCCGCAACGCTCACATCCGATCGCGACCTGGCTTTTCTTTGCCGGGGTCGTGTTGCCCGCCGATATGAGCTTTTTGCTCGGGAGCGCGAAGTTCAATCCCGAACGGTTGGTCATCGCTTTGCTGTTGATTCCGGCTCTCTTCTTGTTGCTGCAGAAGGGACGGCGGTTCGTTGCCTGCGATCTGTTCGTCTTGCTGGCGGCGGTTTGGATGCTGGGAGTATCAGCGCAGGAGAACCGTCCCTCCGAATTGTCCTCGGCGGGTGCGGTGACGCTCGAACTGCTGGGCGGCTATATTGTCGGACGCGCGTTCTTTTTCGGACGCCTGGCGGTCGCGGAGTTCATCAAGGGCTTGAAGATCGCAGTGACGATAATCGTCGCTGTCGCAATGGTCGACCACATGTCGGGCAAGCTCGTCGTCAACAGCTTTCTCGGGCTGAACAGCGAGCCGGAGTTCAGAAATGGCCTGATGAGAGCGGCGTCGGTCTTTCCGCACGCGATCTCCTATGGGACGTTCTGCACGGCTGCCGGAGCGATCTTTCTGTACTCGGAGAGCCGGCTGTCTCGGATCGGCTGGGTTGGGGTTGCTTTCCTGGGATGCTTCCTGGCGATGTCTTCAGCGCCAATGTTGATGTTCATGGTCGTCTTGTCGGTCTTTAGTTATGACCGGCTCATGAAATCCAATCCATGGCGGTGGAAGGCGTTCGCAGCCGTCATCGGAGCCGTGCTCGCCTTCATCTACCTCACCACCAACAATCCGACCTCCTGGATCGTCGCGCACCTCACGCTCGATCCCTCGACGGGCTATTTTCGCAAGGCCACATGGGATCGAGCCTTCTACAATATCGGTTTCGCTCCCTGGGCAGGCTTTGGTTTCGGCGATATTGGCGCAGGCCTGGAATTTTTCGACAATGCTTCGGTGGACGCCGTTTGGCTGGTCATCGCGCTCCGGTTTGGTATTCCGATCGTAGTCTTCATGCTGCTGGCCAACGTGACCTCCTTCTACGTCGGGTTCGGGCGAAAGAGCGTCGGCCCGACGCTGGATGAGTACATGGACAGGATGCGTTCGGGCTTCACGCTCGCGGTCATGACATTGGTGCTGGTTGGACTCACCGTGCACTACTGGAACACGATGTGGATGGTTTGGGGTGCGTATATCGGAATACGGGCTTCACTCTATGAACATTTTTGGGGGACGAGACACCTCAGCGAACTTTCCCCTGCATGGTATGGTCCTCCGGTCTATGCTCCGGCGACCGGGCGTCGATGGTAGGTGTGTCATGCAGTCGCCTTTGACAGCAACCGTTGGAGGCTTGCTTGCCTGCGCATTTGCTGCCGCAGCGGCACTGCATACAGATCTCTCTCTCGCAACAGCGGCCGAGGACACACATGCGTCGCGGGCATACGACCAGAACAGCGATGGGGCCCCCAGTGCGCCTCGTTGCGACGTTCAGTATCCCTCGCTGCTTAGCCGATATCGCACTCGTCCTCCTTGGCGTGTTGCAGGGGTCGACTATTGCGTGGGTCATCCGGCGGGGATCGAGTTCAAGGATCCTGCCGCAATTTCGATGACCGGGGTGACGGTCGATCGCAGAAAGCGGCTCGTCACCGTAACCGGAAACGGCATCACGCTGGATGGCTATGATTTCTCCGTCGATGGTGGCTGGGGCGTCGTGGTCGAGGGAGATGATGCGACGATTCAAAACTGCAATTTCCTCGTTGGCGGCAATCGCAACCAACCCGTCCTTGCGGCGGTGTCGTCATCGAACGTGAGGGTCGCGTACTGCACGATTGACGGCCACAACGAGCCCAACGTCGGCGGCCTCATCGAAAGCCGTGGCTCAGGTACGCTGACCGTCCAGTATTGCTGGCTGAAGAACGCCGGCGGCGACATGGTTCAAATGCACAATGGCGGTCGGGCAGCAGGCCTCGTTCTCCAATACAATCTCATTCAGAATGCTGGCATGGCGCCCGGCGCGCACGGCGACTACACGGAGTTCATCGACGGGCCGTTCACGGTGACCGTCGAGTACAACACGACCGCCCAGAGCGGAGGGACGAGCCAGGGGTTCATGGTGGAGCCTGACATTGGCTCCAACGCCGGCAGGATCATCTCGGGCGAAATCGGCAACAACACGTTGACTGGTGCAGTGAACGCGTTCACAGGCGTCACTGTCGCCGATATCGTGAACGCATTTACGGTCCGCGATAACTATTTCGATCCTTCGAGGACCTCGTCGGGACTGGCATTTGGCGGTCCCATTCGCGGCGGACCCAACGACAACAGCGCCAAGTCGATCTATGTGCGCAACGTGAACATGCTCACGGGCGCCATTGTGCAGGATGTCAAGACAAATGGGATATCTCGTCGTTGATCGCCTGAGGTCGTGTGTCGGCTTGGCTCCATCAGTGTCGTGTGGGGGCAGGAATGAGAGCCGAAGCAGTGTTGATCGGGTCAACGCTATGAATGAAATCACGGCGCGCCACCACGTCAGGGTCGTCAGAACACGCTCCGAGATTGAGTCGCTTCGGGAGTTCTGGAACTCGTGCAATCCCCCTCGAGATGCAGATATCGACTTCTTCCAGTTCATCTTGGAGATATATCCGCAGGTTCAGCGGCCGCACATCGTGGTCCTCTACGGCGAAGGGCTTCCCACCGCGCTTCTCGTCGGTCGATTGGAGGCGAGCCCCGTGCCGGTCAAGCTGGGGTATTTTGCCCTTCCGGTTCCTGAGTTAAGAGTCCTGCAGATTGTGCACGGCGGTTGGCTGGGAGAGATCTCCGAGCAGAACGCAAGGATGCTAACCGAGAGCATCATGCAATCGCTGGCGGCCGGGGAGGCCGATGCGGCCTCATTTCATTCTCCGGACGTCAATTCTCCGCTCGTCAAATATGCCCGAGGTCTTCCGACCTGGTGGTGCGCCGACCACTTGATCAATCCACAAGCTCATCGGCTGTGCGAACTTCCGGAGAAGGCTGGCTCGTTCCTGGCTGGCCTTCCGAAGAAGGGGCGATACAACCAGCGCAAACGCGCCGAAAGTATTGCTTGTGATTTTTCGGACAGCAGAATCGAGCGATTTGGTTCGCCCGCTGACGTGGATCAGCTGATGCGGGACGCGGAGACCGTCGCAGCCAAATCCTATCAACGCGGACTAGGTGTAGGGTTCTCCGAAAGTCCCGTCATCCGATCGCGTCTCCGTTTCGAAGCAAGCAAGGGCTGGCTGCGAGGATACATTCTTTACCTCAACGGCCAACCGGTCGCTCTCTGGATCGGCTCGCTACGCAATGGAGTCTTTCTCAGCGAGTACGTTTCCTACGATCCTGCCTATGCAAAGTACGGTCCCGGCCTCCATCTGATTCTGAGCGTATTGGAAGAACTACAGGCGTCCCCGAGCCGGCCGGTGCGATTGGTCGACTTCGGTATCGGCGATGCAACTTATAAGGAATTGCTGGCTAACCTGTCGAGACAGGAGTCGACGGTCTATATCTTCGCCCCGCGATTGAAGGCGGTTTGCATCAACCTCCTGCGCACCTCCATCGGCAGGCTGAATCGTCTGGCCAAGAGTTTGCTGCGGAGCTCGTGGCTAGCGGGAATCAAGCGGAAGTGGCGGACCGGGGTCAGCAGTCAACCGTCTTATCGGGCACCTCCGTCATGATCGTGAAGCCCATGGACAGCCCCAAGGCAGGACAAGATGTGCGTCCCGGAGTGCTTGCGGAAGAACCTGCATGTGCTCATCGGAGGCAGGATCGAGCTTTTGAGCGCGCAGTCGCAAAGAGCATCTCATTGGGTGTGCTGATGCCGCTGCCACTCAATGGAATGGGAGTTGGCTATACGTGCAGCTCCCTCGCAAAGGGGATGGCGAGTGAGAACTTCGATGTGACGATCGTGACGCCGCGGGCGCAGTTGGCGCTGCCACCGGTACAACTCGTCGAAGTACTGCCGGATTGGGCGAGATATGTCCCATATCGGCTCGTGCGACGTTGGGTCGGCCGTACAATCGAGCGCGTATTCCTCTCTTGCATCGATCAATTTGAATCCGGGAGGCCGGCAGCCTATCTCTGGCCGGATGCAAGCTTGGAGACTATCCAGCACTTGAAGCGGCGCGGTGTTGCGGTGTTTCGGGAACAGTTCAATTGCCACACCGGGACGGCAAAGAGAATTCTCGATCATGCGTACGAGCGGCTTGGAGTAGCGCCTGCGCACGGGATCACGTCTGCGAAGGTCGATCGTGAGACGCAGGTCCTCGAGGCGGTGGATCACGTGTTTTGTCCGAGCCCACTGGTCGAGGCCTCGCTGCTGGAGAACGGCGTGCCTCGATCCAAGTTCTTGAACGCGAGCTACGGCTGGGAGCCGGCACGGCTTGTCGGAAAACCGCCTTTGCTCGAACCGAGCGCTGGCGTCACGGTGGTTTTTGTCGGCGCCATATGCGTGCGGAAAGGAGCCCATTTGCTTCTGGACTATTGGGCACAGAGCGGGGTGAAGGGAAGGCTCGTGCTCGCGGGAGAGATGGAGCCGACCATCAGGGAGAAGTGCGCCAGCCTTCTTGCCAGGGATGACGTGATCGTATTCGACTATCTCAAGGACGTTGGCGCGCTTTATCGATCGGCGGACCTCTTCATGTTTCCTTCGCTGGAGGAGGGAAGTCCTTTGGTCATGTACGAAGCGTGCGGCGCTGGACTTCCGGTCGTCACGACGGAGATGGGGGCGGGGCGCTTCGTGCGGGACGGTCATGAGGGGTTCGTGCTCGATCCCTACGATGCGGCGCGTTGGGTCGAGGCCATTCGTTTGCTGGCAGGCGACCTCAAGCTTCGACGAACGATGTCGGAGGCTGCTGCCGGTCGCGCCGAGCGTTTTATCTGGGCCGACGTCGCCAGTCAGCGTCGTCAGCAGATCAAGGAATGCCTTGGCCATGGCCTCTGACCGCGCAAAGCTCGCAGTGCTGATCGTCGGGTATCGCAATCCCGACGACATTCTGCGGTGTCTAAGATCGCTCGCAGCTTCCGATTGGCAGGAGTTTGAAATCTTCGTCTGCGAAAATGGAGGGAAAGAAGCCTTCGAAACGTTGGCGGCCGCGCTCCTCGGTCAGGAGCGGATGCTGCCATGTATCCCGGACGAAGATGATGTCGCGGATGCGCCCGCCGGGCGGTTCAGTTCTGTCGTTAAACTCCGATTCCAGAATCGAGCCGTTATTGTCCGACTTGGACTCGCGACAGACAACTTCGGTTATGGCGGAGGGATAAACGCCTGGCTCGAACGCCTGTTGGGTACGCGCGGCTGGGAAGCAGTGCTCGTTCTCAATCCGGATACCGAAGTGCACGAGAACTGCCTGACGGAATTCATGGCCAAGGCAGACCAGGGTTTCGGCATGATTGGTGGTACCCTCGTTTTCGACGATGCGCCCGACAAGATCATCAACTACGGACTTCAATGGTCGCCCGTCACCGGCCGGGTTCTCGCCGTCGGCCGGAACTTGGCAGCCGGCACGTCTCCGGCGCCTGAGGTGCTCTCACGGATCGATACGATCAGCGGCGCCTGCGTGCTGGTTACGCGTGCGTTTATCGAGGACGTCGGATTGATGGCCGAGGACTATTTTCTCTACATGGAGGATGTGGACTGGGGTCGTCGCCGCGGTAAGCACAGAATAGGCTTCGCGGAACGGGCGATCGTACGCCACGTTGGCGGCACCGCCATCGGTTCTGCGATTGATCCGAGAAAGCAATCATTCCTTTCCGTCTATCTGTCGGCGCGTAACAGCATCCTCTTCGCGCGCCGGTGGGCCAAACGCCGGTGGCTTCTTCACTTTGGCTGGGGTTTGCTGCACGCCGTCCGGTACGTCGTTATTGGCGCCCCTTTGGCAGCGAAAGTCACCCTCGTCGGCCTGATGGACGGCGCCCAGGGTAAGTCCGGGAAACCCGACGCTTCCGTGCGATTGCCTCAGCCCGGCTAGGCGCTACGCATGTTCAGCTTCAATCGCAGAGGCGGCGCGTGCTCATCTTGCGCGAGCGGCCAGGTTGGCGAGCGCGCCAATGGGAGGCGCGGCTTGGGGTGATGCAATTCGGGTGTCCCGCGCAAGACGCCCGTGTTTGAGTCCGGGCGACCTGGGTCGTGGCGACCCGCCCGCTCAATCGATCACGACGAACTCGTTCGCGAGGAAAGGCCATGATCGCCCGGATATTGTGGCGTGGGCTTGGCGTAATGCCTTCGATCGGGAGCACCGATTTACCTTCCCGCATCGAGTTTTGTTATATGCTTATTTAAAATCATTATTTCGGAATAGAGCGCTATTTTGATTGCGCAATCAATTGTGCTCCCTTGGCGTCAATTCATCGCTGGTCAATCGGCTACCGGTCTTCTCTGTGCCTGGTTTTGGTGCGATGTTGTCTGTGGATCTGCGATTCGTGCCGGTGCGTTTGTGCAAGGTGCGTGTTTAATTATTTAATACACGTGAGTGTGGCGGTCTGAGCCAAGACATGACCCCAGCACAGCCTCGATCTAGTCCAAAAAAAGTCCGCGGTGCTCAGCCAAGAGTCGCCGCGGCCGAGATAATCGGCTTCTAAGAATAGCGTGTCGCTCGGGGGACCTCGCGGTTGAGCGCGCGCTATCGTTCCTAATAAATCAGGAGAACAGGGTAGATGGCAATTAACGACGGCTCCGCAAATGCTCCAGTTGGAACGCCGCAGCTTCCGAACTTGCTCGATTCCTACGGTGCGAACCGGCCCGGATGGAATGTCGCGGGCGTGGATTACCACGTGGGGACGCCCTCGGGATTAGCGCTGAAAAATCCGGCGACGATCTCGATGGCCGGGGTATCGGTGAATACGGCGAACCACACCGTCACGGTGACGGGCAGCAACGTCACGCTCGACGGCTATGATTTCTCGCTCAACGGTGGCTGGGGCGTTGTCGTCCAGGGCGCCGGTACGAAGATTCTGAATTCCAACTTCCAGGTCGGGTCCAATGGCCTCAAACCGATCCTGGCGACGGATTCGTCGTCGAATTTGACGGTCATGTACTCGACGCTTGACGGCAACAACAACGGCAACGTCAGCGGCCTCATCGAGAACCGCGGTTCGGGCACGCTGACCGTGGAGTATTCTTGGCTCAAGAATGCCGGCGGCGACATGATTCAGATGCACAATGGCGGCAAGTCGGCCGGCCTCGTCGTCGAGTACAATCTGATACAGAACGCCGGAATGGCATCCGGTGCGCACGGCGACTACACCGAGTTCATGGACGGGCCGTTCACCGCCACCATCATGTACAACACCACCACCCAGAACGGCGGAGCGAGCCAGGGCTTCATGGTGGAGCCCGACATCGGCAGCAGCCCGGGCACGATTGTTTCCGGCGAAATCGGCAACAACGTATTCACCGGCAGCGTCAACGCCTTCACTGGCGTCACGGTGGCGGATATCCAGAATACGTTCACCGTCCACGACAACTACTTCGATCCGTCCAGTTCGTCTTCGGGACTGGCGTTCGGCGGTGTCCGGGGCGGTCCCAACGACTCCACCTCGAAGTCGATCTATATCCACAACGTCAACATGAAGACTGGTGCCGTCCTTCAGGACGCAAATGCACCGACGTCGCCGACGTCACCCACGTCGCCGACACCGCCGACCGGTTCGACTGCACCCACGATCGCCTCCATCTCGAACGATAGCGGCACCGCTGGCGATCGCATCACGAACGACAGCACCCTCGAGCTGAAGGGCAAGGCCGCTGCCGGCAGCACCGTCAAGGTCTACGACGGTACGACCCAGCTCGGTTCGGCGACTGCGGATTCGAGCGGGAATTGGGACTACATCACCAAGGTCCTGACTGACGCCAAGCATACGCTCACCGCAACGGCGACCAACTCGTCGGGGCAGACCAGCGCGGCGTCGTCTGCGGTGGTAGTCACCGTCGATACCAAGGCGCCGACCGCCCCGACCATCGTCAGCAACAAGGTGAACACCGCCAATCAGGTGGTGATGTCGGGCAATGCCGAAGCAAGCAGCGTCGTCAAGGTGTTCGACGGCACGACCCAGATCGGCACCGCGACCGCGAACAGCAGCGGTGTGTGGGCCTATACGTCCGCAGCTCTTGCTGTCGGTGCGCACAGCCTCACGGCGAAGGCCACGGACGTGGCAGGCAACACCAGCGCGGCGTCCGCCGTTGTCACGGCGAGCGTCACCTCGACGTCGCCCACCGCACCGACGACACCCACCACCCCGACAACCCCCACCACGCCGACGTCGCCCACTGCCGGCACGGTGATCGAGTCGGCCGGTGCGACACGGCTCGTTGAGAGCGGCGACAAATTCTACCTCAACACCAGCACCGGGACAGGCCCCACGCTGAAGAAGGGCGGAGTGGCGTTTGTCGACGGGTCGGATGGCACCTGGGCGCCCATTGCCGCGGAAAAGACGGCAACGGGTTACGTGGTCGGCTGGAAGGAGGCGAGCAGCGGCCTGTACACCGCATGGAACACCGACAGCAACGGCAACTATCTCTCCCACGTCAGCAGCCTGACCGGCTCCACGTCGGGCGGCGCCGTGTCGGGTGCCAACTCTGGCCTCAAATCGCTCGAGACGACCTTCCACCAGGATCTGAACGGTGACGGACAGATCGGTACTTCCACCACGTCCACACCTACGTCTCCTACGTCTCCGACCTCACCGACGTCGCCTGCCGCTGGCACGGTGATTGAGTCGGCCGGTGCGACGCGTCTCGTTGAGAGTGGCGACAAGTACTACCTCAACGGCAGCACCGGGACGGGCCCCACGCTGAAGCATGGCGGTGCGGATTTCATCGAGGGATCAGATCACACCTGGGCTCCCATTGCCGCGGAAAAGACGGCGACGGGCTATCAGGTCGTCTGGAAGGAGGCGAGCACCGGTCAGTATACGGCGTGGAACACCGACAACAACGGTAACTACGTTTCCCACCTGAGCAGCTTGACCGGCTCCACGAAGGGGGGCTCCGTGTCGGGGTCGAACTCCGGCCTTAAATCGCTAGAGACGAGCTTCCACCAGGATCTCAACGGCGATGGGCAGGTCGGTACGGCTACGTCGTCCACGAGCAGCACCCAACTCGCTGCGACTTCGAGCTCGACGAGCAGCAACGTACAGACGAGCACGTCAGGCAATGACGCCTTCGTTGGCACCACCAAGGCCGACACGTTCTCGTTTGCCGCGAATTTCGGCAACGATGTCATCAAGGACTTCACGGCCAGCGGACCTGCTCACGACACGATCCAGTTCAGCAAGAGCGTGTTCGACAGCTTTGCGAGTGTTCTGTCCCACGCGACCCAATCGGGTCAGGACGTCGTCATCGCGACGGGGGGCGACACGCTCACGCTGAAGAACATGAAGGTCGGTTCGTTGACCAGCCAGGACTTCCACTTCGCGTAAAGTGTGGGCATCCACACCGAGTAGTACTCAACAACTGCCTTGGGGATCTCTTGGGGGATCTTCAGACAAAGGCATGGTTCAAGGGCGGCTACCATGATGGACTTTGGACGGCGGGGGGCATTCCCCCCGCCCGCTAATCTCATTCGAATTCCACTTCTTCACATATCAGAGCTCTGGGCGGCTGGACGGCAGCGGGCGGAAAGCGCCGAGCTGCGGACATCGCGGCTGGTCGATTGGGCAAGGCGCCCGATCGAAGCTCTGCGGCAACGAATATTCACCGGTCGCCCGCGGCCGGCGGATGACTATGACGATTCGCAATCGGAGCTGTCGGCCTTCCTGCGGTCCTGCCGCCGGATTTTCTGGGCCCTCGCGGCCTTCAGCGGGATGAGCAATCTCCTCATGCTCACCGGTTCGTTCTTCATGCTGCAAGTGTATGACCGGGTGCTGCCCGGACGCAGCATACCGACACTGATCGCCTTGATGGTCCTGGCGACGGTGCTTTACCTGTTTCAGGGTGGGCTCGACCTCATCAGGAGCAGGATAAGTGCCCGGGTCGGGCGGTATTTCGATGAAATGCTGGGCGCTCGCGTTTTCGACGCGCTTGTTCGCCTGCCTCTCAAGACCAGGGCGGATGGCGACGGCTTGCAGCCGGTGCGGGATCTTGATCAGGTCCGCAGCTTCCTGTCGAGCGGCGGGCCGACGGCGCTGTTCGATCTGCCCTGGATGCCGATCTATCTCGGCGTCTGCTTCCTCTTTCACTTCTGGATCGGCGTCACTGCGCTGGCCGGCGCCCTGGTGCTTGTCGGCATTACGATCCTCACGGAGACTCGAACCCGAGGGCCGGCGAAGGCGACCTCGCGTCTGGCCGTATCGCGAACTGCCCTCGTGCTCGAGGGGCGGCGGAATGCCGAAGTCTTGCAGGCCATGGGCATGCGCCAGCAGGCCGCGTTGCGCTGGCGGGATGCCAACGCGAAGTACCTCGCGGCGCAAGAGCGGGCCAGCGATGTCGCGAACGGACTCGGTGGCGCCTCGAAGATATTCCGGGCAATCCTGCAATCGCTGGTTCTGGCCGTCGGGGCCGTCCTCGTCATCAACCAGGAATCGACCGCCGGCATCATCATTGCCGGATCGATCCTCACCGCGCGGGCACTGGCGCCCGTCGAGATGGCCATTGCGAACTGGAAAGGCTTCGTCGCTGCGCGGCAGTCGGGACAGAGGCTCGATCACTTGCTGAAGCTTTTGCCCGAAGAGCAGGAGCGGTTGGCGCTACCTGCGCCCGTTGAAACCCTCACCGCCGAGCATCTCTATGTCGGCGCTCCGAACTGCGAGAGGCCCACCCTCAGCGAAGTGTCATTCCAGCTTCGGAGCGGGCAGGCGGTCGGAATCATTGGTCCAAGCGGGTCCGGCAAGTCGACGCTGGCACGTGCGCTGGTTGGGGTGTGGCCGTGCGTTCGAGGCCGGATCCGGCTCGACAACGCCGCCCTCGATCATTGGTCTTCGGACGCCCTCGGCAAGCACATCGGTTATCTGCCCCAGGATGTCGAATTGTTCGACGGCAGCATTGCCATGAACATTGCACGATTCGACCCGCAGGCAACCGCCGCCGCTGTTCTTGAAGCCTCACATTCCGCCGGTGCGCACGACCTCATCCTCTCCCTTCCGGACGGATACAGCACGAAGATCGGCGAGGGAGGACTGGCGCTGTCCGCCGGGCAGCGGCAGCGCATCGGGCTTGCGCGCGCGTTTTACGGCAAGCCCTTCCTGGTTGTGCTCGATGAACCCTCGTCCAATCTCGATGCCGAGGGCGAGGAGGCCTTGACCGCGGCGATCATGAACGTGCGCCGCCGGGGGGGAATTGTCGCCGTTGTCGCCCATCGCCCGAAGGCGCTGGAAGCGGTTGACCATGTCTTGTGTCTCGGAGACGGCAGGGTTCAGTCCTTCGGCAAGAAAGAGGAGGTTCTCAACAAAGTGTTGCGAAATCCGGTACCGCTCAAAGTTGTCGGGGAAGCTCAAGGAGGTGGCCGATGAGCGGTCAGGTAGCGCCGGCGCTGCAATCCATCCAGCGTTACATGATCGTCGGAATGATCATGCTGGCTCTGGTGACCTTCGGGGTCGGCGGCTGGGCGACAACGACCCAATTGTCGGGCGCGGTCATCGCCCAAGGCGTGGTTGTGGTGGATTCGAGCGTCAAGAAGGTCCAGCACGCGACGGGCGGGATCGTGGGCGAGTTGCGCGTGCGGCAAGGCGACCGGGTCAGGGCAGGCGACATTCTGATCCGGCTCGATGAGACCCAGACGCTCGCGAATGCGACGATCGTCACCAACAGCATCGATGAGCTGTTCGCGCGGCAGGCTCGTCTCGAGGCCGAGCGCGATGGCGCCGAGCAAGTCGTGTTTCCCAAGGTGCTGCTCGACCGCTCCAAGGAAAGCAACTCCGAGGCGAATCGTGCAATCACCGCGGAGCGCAAGCTGTTCGACTTGCGGCGTCAGGCGAGGAGCGGCCAGAAAGCCCAGTTGCAGGAGAAAAGCGCGCAGCTTGAAAACGAGATCAAGGGCTACATGGGGCAGACCGAGGCCAAGCAGAAAGAGGTCGAATTCATCCGCCAGGAGCTCGAGGGCGTACGTAGCCTCTGGCAGAAGAATCTGGTGCCGATCACGCGGCTCAATGCCCTCGAGCGCGACTCCGCGCGCATCGAAGGCGAGCGCAGCCAGCTCGCCGGAATGATTGCTCAGTCGAAGGGCAAGATCTCGGAAATCGGGCTCCAGATCATTCAGATCGACCAGGACCTGCGGACGGAAGTCGGCAAGGACCTGATCGACACGCGCTCGAAGCTCGCCGAACTGAGCGAGCGCAAGACTGCCGCCGTTGATCAGCTAAATCGGGTCGATATCAGGGCTCCGCAATCGGGTCGTGTCCACGAGCTGAACGTCCACACCGTTGGCGGCGTCATCTCGCCCGGCGAGCAGATCATGCTGATCGTACCTGATGCAGATTCGCTCGCGATCGAGGTCAAGATCGCACCGCGCGATATCGACCAAGTTTATGTGGGACAGACCGCAACGATGCGCTTCGCAGCGTTCAACCAGAAGACCACGCCCGAAATCGATGGGGAGGTCAGCATGGTCTCGGCGGATATTACGCAAGATCAGCGCGCCGGCACGAGCTACTATACGGGCCGCGTGCTGCTGAAGCCGGAGGAGCTGGCGAAGCTCGGCTCGGCCAAGCTGCTGCCCGGCATGCCGGTCGAGGTGTTCATCAAGACGGCAGGACGGACCGCATTGTCATACCTGCTCAAGCCGCTGCAGGATCAGGCGGGGCACGCGTTCAAGGAGCGGTGAGATCTTTCGCGCGAGCATTCGTCGCCGGCGCCCCACCCGAGGGCGCCGGTGACGAAAGCGCATCACGCCCTGCGACGGGAGCGTACGACCTAGTTTGAGTGCCCGCGTTCAAGAACTCAAATCATATTCGGCGGTAAATCTTGAGATCGCTGGATGCGCGGGCAACTCCCTCGCGGCGCTCTTGATCGGGCCCCTCCGTCCGGTGGCCCGACCGACCAAAAACTTTCCCCCTATTCACTCGTCCTGATGTTTGCATCTGCAGGGCTCTGCGGACATCCCGGGGGCGTCTGCGTGCGGCATTCGCGTCGATTTAATGTGCATTTATTGTTGTTATTTAAATTAAATAGAATTAATATCGAAGGGTGTGAGCGACCGGGCCGTTTCCGCGACCGGGAGGCTCGAAGCAGCGAATCCTGACCAAGTTGGCGTTCTCAGGGGGCGGCGGATGCAGCGAACCTCGGGGCCGGCCGTTGCGGCAGCCATTGCTGTTATGATCGGAGGCATTCAGTGGGCTCGTGCGGGATTGTTGACCGTGCCAAGAACGCCGCCGGCTCCTGCGCGCATTGAACTCGGACGCCCAACGCTTCCGCCTCTCACATATACGATGTTTTGCCTGCGGTATGACGCCGAATGTCGTCCGCAGCGCTCGTTCCGCGGCGGCCCGATCCGGTTGACCGAGACGCGATGGGCAGACCTGCAGGAGATCAATCGCATGGTCAATCAGGCGATAGAACCGGCTCGCAACGAGCTCGGTCTCGCCGGCGAAGAGTGGACCATCAACCCCGATCGTGGCGATTGCAACGATTACGCGGTGAGCAAGCGTCACGAGCTGCTCCGGCGCGGCTGGCCGGCGCGCGTCCTCCTATTGAGCGAAGTGGTCATGAGGTCCGGCGAGCATCATCTGGTGCTTCTGGTTCGGACTAGGAGCGGCGATTTCGTCCTCGACAATCTGACGCCACGGATCAAGCCGTGGTCGCGGACGCCCTATCGCTGGGTTCGCGTGCAAAGCGCAGGCAGTGACGGGCTGTGGGTCACCGTTGGACGCGAAGGGGTATGAGGCATGGGCGACGCCGGAGCCTGAGGCTGCCTTGGCCGGACCGCTTGCGCTTACCTGTGAGCGCTATTCAGCCGCTCGAGCGAAGCCAGCCGATCTTCAAGCGCGACGATCCGGCGGAGAAGATCGATGCGCGACAGCCCCAGGGTAGCTCGCGTCGATCCGATGACGGAAGCGGCAGCACACGGCTGCTCGGCGTCGGGAAGCAGGACGCTGAACATACGCAATACGCCGTCGCCGGTCAGCACATCGACCCAGCCTTCGGAAGATGATCGCCCAACGATCCGGCCCGGCACGCGGCCGACATAGCCGCGAGCATCAAGCTGGGGGGAGGCGTGAGTGATGATGAGACGCTGCCCGGCAAGGTGGGTGAAGGCACCAGGAAATGGCGGCGTCAAGCCGCGGATCAGCCGATCGATGGTGTCGGTTGGTTGCCGCCAGTCTATCTCTCCATCGTCCGGAACACGGGTGCAGCCATAGGAGGCGTGATCGGCATCTTGAGCTGTGCCCTGATAGCCGGTGATCGCTCGAACGACGACCCCGCCGAGTTCATCTTCCTGGATCGCGTTGAGGCGATCGTAGAGAGAGGTGACGGTGTCGTTCGCACCGATCGAGATGGCCTTCTGAAACAGCAGATTGCCGCCATCAAGCTCCGGGACGACGAGGTGAATGCTGATGCCGGCGGTGGTCTCGCCGTTGATGATTGCCCAATTGACGTTGGCGCGGCCGCGATAACGCGGCAGAAGGGAATAGTGCACGTTGACGAAGCGACACGATGCAAGAATGCGCGGGGGAATGATTCGATCGAACGAGGAGATCACAACTGCCGCCGGGCGCAGGTCCTCGATCACTTTCTGGAGCTGGTTCAACTCCAGCAACTCCGTAACCGGGATGCCTCGTGCTTCTGCGAATGCGCTCAACGCGCGGACCTCAGGTTGGTCCGGCTTTCGGAAGATCTGGACCACACGGCACCGCGCCGCCAAGGAGCGAAGCGCCGCGAAGCCCGTCGGCCCGTCCGCGAGGAGCACGACATCGGGCTGCAGGGGTTCCGTCATGTCGCCGCCGGCCACGGTACGAGCTGGGCGAAGCCATCCGGAGTTACGGCGCCACCGCGCCGAACCCATTCGGCTGCGCGCAAGCCGCCGGTCTGCAATCGTACGATCGGTTCGGGGCCGATGTCCGAGAGCAGAATGCCCATGTGGCCTTGCTTGACGGGGCTCGTTGGCCAGACAGCGAATCCATTTCGCGCCAGCGCCGTTCGATCGATATCGCCCCAGAACTGTACCACCACAGCGCCGGCGCGCGCGCAGGCGGCCAAATGTGTCGCCTCTGCCTGGCCGACGCGTGGCGTGGTCGCTGGCTGCAAGGCGACGACGAAGGCGTCCCACGCGTCGGGGTGGACAGCTGCAACACTGTCGAATGTCTTGACCTTCGCCCCGAGGCTTGTCAGCCCGGTGTGCAGCGGAGCAAGGAAGTCGTTGTCGCAGAGCAGGCCTATCTTGTTGCCGAGGACCGCCAGACCACAGTCGTGCAACTGCTTCACGGCGAGCGGGCCGAGAAATGAGAAGACGTCGACGGCGGGGTGCCGCTCGTTGACTCCGACCACAGGGATTCCGCGCCGGGCGCACGCTTCGATATCGAGGTCCTCACCGCGAAATTCCCAGGCCTCGAACATCAAGGCAATCACGGCGTCGTCGCGCAGCTGGTCGATCAGTTCAGCAGTGAGAGGACGAAGGTGGCCACTGTTGGTTACGATATCGACGTTGTGGAGCATCTCAGGGCTGATGCTATCCAAAATCTCGATACGGTCAGCGACACCCAGAAGAGCCGCAAGCTCCATGGTCTCGCGCTTGGCATCGAGCACGGTCCCATGGCGGCCGGGCCTCGTGAACGCGTGGACGCGCTTGGCTCCGGCCATCGCTGCGAGGACGGGGGTCACGGCATAAGCGCCAGTTGCGGCTTCGGTCAGCACAGTCATTCCCGACATGTCCAGTCCCGTTTCCGCGACGGCGAGCTTCATCAGCGTTCGTAGACGAACAGGAGAGAAGCCTGGTCTGCGAAAAGTTTTCATGCCCGCATCGCCGGATTGCAATTGCGCGACCGTCGTTCCAGTCACAGTCATCGATCTGCCCCGCTGTTGCCCGTGAAGGAAACCGGCTTCATCGTATTTTTGAACGGTGCGCTCTGGAAACCAACTGCGCGCTGTCCGGAGCGCGATGTCGAACAGATCGCGTATGAGCGCTCAGGTGGTGCTGCCGATGCGAATTCTCGGAAGCGGGCACGATGCGCCGAGCTCAACAGATGCTGGAGGGCTGGCCCCAATCCGCTGTTCGTGGTCGTCAGAGGGACTCTTTGAGGGCAGTGCATTCGGCCCGCGGGCATGTCAAATAACTCTGCTGGAAAGACATCATCGATGAAAATGTGCGGCCAAGGTTTCGCGCATGCATGTTCGGCGCAAGGCGTCGCTCATGAAAAGCCTTCGCCCCCGTCTGTCCTACTCTCATCCGCGCCGCTCCATATTTAATTTGAGTTTTAAATCCTAAAATACAAATGTCAAAATAAATAGTCTTCGAGCGGGCGCCGGATGTCCGAGTGGTGCCGGCAGTTAAGGCCATTTTTCCGGCGCCAGATTAAATTGCAACATATTTGAATGCGCGATGCCCGGGCGCCGGTCATTTGCCGACCGGCTGGACCGGCGGGAGGATGGCATGGCTCACCCTATGCCGAGATCGTCGAGCGTCGGCGGTTCTTGAAGAGCTGAGGAAATTCGCCCTCGTTGCTCCTCCAGCGATGGCTTTGCTGCTTTCAACCTCTCTGACCTCAACCGCTATGGCTGGTTCTGGCGAGCGATTGTGCAGGGCAGCAATGGCAAGGGCAACAATGGCAACGATGGCAGCCCCAGCGGGAAGGAGGACGGGACCCGTTAAAGGGGCGCCCGCGACAATGTTCGGACCACCGGCCCGACGATAGTCGGGGCTTCAAACGGTTCGGCGGCGCTTTTGTCCAGATGGGCGGTTGATCAGGAGGTCATTCAGCTTCTTGCCGGCGCGAAGTTGCGCTTTCAGCCATCGGGGCTGTTTGCCGCGACCCGACCAGGTTTCGGATGGATTCTTGGGATTCCGATACTTTGGCAGCACCGGGGGGTAGGGGCGGCGTTCCCGTGCCCCGTGGCCATCGGCAGTGCCCTCCAGCCTGCGAAGTCGCTCTTCGAGCTTGACTTTTTCTGCGGTCATCCTGCGGCTAAGAACCGCAGTCACCTCGTCGTACAGCCGCCAAAGCTCCGCCGTACTGGCGGACGTCCAGTTGTCGTTGTCCATTGGAAGCTGTCCCCACTACTTCCAGTCTCAAAGCAGGAAGTGGGGCATATCAGGTCCAAGCCCGGTCGGGCAAGCTTTGTTAGCGCTACCGACTGGGGACGACGTTCCGACCGAGCGGGCGTCTCCTGAGGAGGATTCGCCGGCTGGCTCGCCCTCTGCCGAACATGCGCTGCTCGGCCTTCAACACGCGACTACGCAAATTTTGCAATTCAGTGAATTGAACGATCAAAGCTTGATGAGTTTGACGCAGAATCGCCGCAGAGTACATGTGACCACCTACTCGCTACTGAAGATTACTGATGACCGCCTGGCGAAGTTTGTCGGCCTGGCGAAGAGCCGATCACTTTGCCGATCAGCGCTCCTATAATCGGAATTGAAAACCATTCTCGTTGAAAAGTGTCTGTCCGCCTCCTTCCCTCGACGTCGGGCACTTGAGAAAATTTGCGCTCCTCATTTCGAGCCTCCCGGCGCTACGGCCAAAAATAAAAGATTGCCGCTATTTGTACCCGATACGCACCCCCGCTGGGTGGATAGGTCAACGTTTCTTGCCTTCCAGTTGCGCCTCACTTTCGGCGAAACTTTGCTGAAGGTTAGATTTGAATCGCGAGCGTAACTATATATCCTTGGTAATAATCCGCAGTGAACGATAAGTCGATGTCGACGCAAATATATCGTTGCGAGAGTTTGTTTGGCACACCTATTTAAAATTGTCCAATGGGCCTGACTTTACACGAATTCATGGCTCGGCTGGGCGAGCAGAGCCCGCATTCCTACGGTGCTGCAGGCATATCCGAAGCAAGTTACGGTGCTCCGGCCGCTACGTGCCGTGGCAGATGCCAAGTTTTGCGGTGCGGGCCGGCTTCATGGTTAACGCGCGTCACGCGTCAGCAGGGGCATTGCTGGAATAAACCGCCGCCGTGCGGGTTTTGATCTTCGGGCAGAGAAACATGCGCCGCATCAGAATTGTCATCGCGGATCGACACCCGATCGTCCTGCAGGGGGTCAGCAGCCTCCTTTCGATGCAGAGTGATCTTGCGGTCGTGGCCTCCTGCGGAGATGCAGCAAGCTGCACCCAGTCAATACGGCTTCTTGTGCCGGACATTGCGCTGATTGATGCTACAATGTCTGATATCAGGCTGCCGGACTTGCTTGCCCTCGCAAATGCCGAGGGCCAAGGTACTCAGGTGGTTCTCTTCGCAGATGCGGCAGACGTTCGCGAACTGCAAAGCTTGGCTATGGGCGGTTCCTGTCTCGTTCTCGGCAAGGACGCCAAGCTGGAGACGTTGGTCGCGACCCTGCGGAAGGTAGCCCAGAGCCAACGCTTGGCGTCACGTTCGGCCAGTCCCGGAGAGCTCGGCGACGAACCTCAGGCTGGTGAAGAGAAGTCACTGACGCAGCTTACCGGCCGGGAGCGGCAGATCATGCGGCTCGTATCCGAGGGATTATCGAACAAGGAAATCGGTCGTTGCCTGAAAATCACGGATGGTACGATCAAAGTGCATCTCCATCACATCTTTCAGAAGCTGGACATCAGCAACCGGACCGTTCTCGCGGCGCTGGCCATTTCACGGAACGAGCTGCGTCTGGAGGCTCGTGAAATCGACGTTTCCGCCCTACCACAGCGAGATCCCGCCAGCGCAAAATGACGTGGGCGTCACGCGCGTAGCGCCATTCATATTGGTCATTGTTTTGTGCTGTCAGCGTCGGCGATCGCGCTTAGACATTCAAGCATGCTGCGGCAGGCCCCTTCGGCCTCGGCCAGCGTTTGAAACGGCGAGCCGCTGATCTTGATGGCTCCAATATTCTCGAAAAGCGGTCGCCAACTCGCCAAGTAGCCGGAGCGTCCATGAAAGCCCGGACCGGTGGGGCTGCCGAAACTGATCACGAAGGAGAAGCCATCGCTGCTTGCGCTCCAGATCTCAATGCCCTCGGCAGCGGGACGGTGAAATTGCAGTGGCATGTGGCAATGATCCGTCGGTGGCATTAAATTCGGCGAAGAGATTATATAATTAAATATATCAAATTGGGATGCAAGCTGAATTTCCTGCGCTTGGACGTGCCCTGAATGCGGTAGAATTACCCGGAACAGGCGCCTGTTGGACGGGGCGTGCCGCTACCCGCAAGCCGCTGCGCGCCCCGAGGTCTCCACCAAGCTGCACGTGGGTACCGACGCCATTTAAATATTTGTTGAGCCTTTATTTAATTTATAATATTGTGGGAACAAGTTATTAAATAGAGGAGTGCGCATTGTGACCCGCGACGACGATAAAGATGACGATCGGCGGACATTCTTGAAAACCTGCGGACGGTTCGCGGCTGTTACACCCCCGGTCATGACCCTACTCCTGTCCACCTCCCTCACATCAACAGCGATTGCACGCTCAGGCGGTTTGCGCGGCGCGGCGCGGGGCGATGACGGGGGGCGGTCATTCTTCGACAACGATCGATCGTCAGGGGGCTCCGGCTCCACCGGCGGTGGATCCGGGGGTGGTGGAGCATCCGGCGGTCGTCAGAGCGGGTCAGCCAGAGCCGGCGGGACGTCCGGCGGTGGATCTGGTGGTCGAGGGGGATCGGGCGGTAACGGTCCCGTCGCGACCGAGGGGAGCTCTGGAAATCCGAGCGCAGCCGGAAGCCTTGATTGTGCAGATGAAGATGACAATGCGCGCAAGCGCAATCCCGATTGCGAACGACCGGCCACGCGAGTTTCGAGCGCAACCGGCTCCTAGCATTGGTGCACCGCGCGACACCCGAGCGCGATCCTAACGCGCCGCCACATCGCTTGGGCGACGCAGCATGCCAAATGTTAGTGCGCGGCATCTCGATCAATTGCATATTTTTCCCGGTCGTCAAGGCTGGGGGATTTTCCAGGACATTTCGAGAGGAGGCCTGCCATGCACGCTCGATCGAACCACTCCGCTGCTGTTCTTCTGCAACGTATCGAAGCGCTGGCCTCGCAGTTCGCAGAACTCGAGAGTCTCAGAGATCGAGTTGATCGGGAAGAAGACCGGCAGCGCGGCCGGTGTGAGCCGGGCCACGTCCGGAAAGCGAGTCAGCTCGGAGGACAAGCGAGCGTGCGCTGCAAATTGGTATATTTGAAATCCAAGCCTGCGCCGCTTGGTCGCAATTCCATCGAATTATCGCGGCGAGTGTCCGAAAGCGAACGGATGGCCCGGTTTTAATCGATCATAGTCGTTGCCGGTACGGGGGGCGGGCGGTTCATCCGCAGCGGCATCCTTACGCCAAGAACAGGGGCACTGAGCTTCTGACGCAGCAAACGCCAGGAGCGGTAGGGGTCTTCAATCCATCACCTAGTTTCGCTTGAAGGGATGAAAGCTCGTGAATGATGCCAATGTGAAAGTCGGAACGCATTCCGATCCAGTGAATGATATTGCGAATGGAGCAAAGCCGAGGTTCGATTTACCGATCATGAATTTCCAGGAAGTCTTCCGCGATTTCGCCGAGCAGGGCGCCGCCATGGCCAAGAAACATATCGAGAGCATGAAGGCGACTTCCGAGGAGATCAGCGACGTTCTCCGCGAAGCCTGTTCCATGAACGTGAAGGGTGTTGTCGATTACGGCGCCAGGGTCATGGAGATGTCCAAGGACAACACGAGCTCCAGTCTGGAATTCTTGTCCCGGCTCGCTGAGACCAGGTCGCTGCTGGATGTCGTACATCTTTCGACGGCCCAAAGCCGCGAAGCCTTCGAGGTCGCCTCCACACAGAACCGGGAGCTTTGGCAGCTCGCGCAGCGGGTCGCCATCGACACGACCGATCCCATTAAGGCCGGCTTCAACCGGGTATTGAACAGGACCGTCGCATAAGACTGTCTGAATGAGGCTACCAGCCTCGCGGATCGGCTGGACAGGCATCTCGGCGAAGCGGAGGTGCGGGTCCAGCCGACGGCGGGTTCGCGTAGCCGGGGCCGGCAAAAGATTGCGGGAAATCAAGATGGGTATGGTGATGATCAAGTGCCCGGAAACGGGGAGTGCCATTTCAACGGGTATCGAGACCAATCGCGAGAGGTTCCGATCCAGTGCAGTTTTCTTTTCGCGCACCTATTGCCGGCTCTGCGCGACTACACACGAGTGGTTCGCTAGAGAGGCTTGGGTCTACGAGCCTGCCCCGGATGGTCAGCCGGGGAGCTGGCAAGCGTCTCGCGCCATCGTGGCGTGAAGAACCTCGGCTGCGCCCTGAGACACGATCCGATCGATCTTGCGGCTCATCAGCTTGTAGCACTCGCACGCAACGGCTTCGAGCCGCGGCCGGTCAATCTCGAGCTGGCCCCGCCGATTCGATTTCAAGCCTCTTGACGCCCGCAACGCACTCACGACGTGCGTGACGGTGGTACGGCGGACGCCCAGTAGCTCCGATATGGTCTCCTGAGTGAGCGGGATGAGATTGCTGCCATCTGCCCGGTCGTGAATGTGAAGCAGCCAGCGCGCCATCCGGGCTTCGACGGAGTGCAGGGCATTGCAGGCCGCAACATACTGCAATTGCGTCAACAGCGATCGCGTGAAAATCTGCACCATGGATGTGATCGCGGGGCTGCGACGCAGAGCCGTCAGAAATTTCGCTGCCGGCATCTGCAGCACTGCCCCTGGGACGCGGACGACCGCTGTCACGGGTGAGCGAGATACGCCAAGCGCAGACGACAGACCGATGGCACCCTCATGGCCGATCACCGCCGTGGCGACCGTCTGCCCATTGGGCAAGTCCACGATGAAGGCGATCGCGCCACTACAGGGGAAAAGAAGGTGTTCGATCCGATCGCCCGATCGAACCAATATGGCATCGCGCGCGAGCACGACTTTCCGCAAATGAGGTTCGAGCAAAGCAAAATCCGCCGGCGGCAACGCTGCTAACAACCGATTTCCAACCCTACTCCCGTGGTCCATCATGGGATTGGTCCCCGACGGATGCTCGGCTAGAACTCGTGCCGGTTGTCGGACTGCCCTGGAGGACGATGGCCCAACAGCAAGCCAACCGGCCACTAAAGATATGGTTCCAATGACGGTGTATATAACACCCTCGCCACCAGGAGAAAGCGCGTAAGGCGCGGACTGCAAGCGCAGCCTGAATCATTCGGCGTCGGACTATTGCGGAAGAATGTCTGATCACTCGGGCAATCGGTGCAACGATCCATGAATGTGCGGAAGCGGCTCATTCTTCCGCCGGTCAGTCCCGTAACGCGACCGGCGAGTCATTGGTCGTTCTCAACCCCGTCGCTAACTCCTGCAGTATCGGGCGAGGGGCTGGCTCTTCCAAACGTGGCCATGGAGTTCATTCGCTCTTCCTCCAGATATCAGGCGCTTCTATCTCGGAGCGGAGGTGAGTATTGCGTGAGACGTGCCCGGAGCGTCGTGAGCCCCAGCTTTGCCGAGAGCGATACCGGGATGTAGACCTTTTGTGCATCGACGAACCCGAATGATATTTCGGTGTCTCCGGGCGATCTATTCTGCATTCCCGCTTGTGAAGCGAGGGCTCCGTCCCTGATCGAGCCTGGATCAGGCGGAGCGCGATCGTTGCGCAGGCGTCCGTGGCCGCGAGGGCTTTGCTGTCTTTCCGTCCGAGCAAAGGAGCCCATTGATGAACAGCTTGAAGAGAGCCGTGACCTTCTTGGCGTCCTGTTTCGGATCGTGCAGCGATACCGCCTTTCTCGCATCCATCAGACCGAGAATAGCCATAGCTGCAGTCTCGGGGTGCAATGCCGGCTGGATCTCCCCCCGCGCTTGTCCGTGGCGGATCACTTCGGCGATGAGGTTGCGCATGCTCCGACTGCGGCCGTGCAAGATCTTCCCCATCGCGGGATTGCGTCGGCTCTCGGCGAGCATTTCGAAGAAAAGCGCAGACTGGGCGGCACTTGCAGGCTGTTCGAATTCCGACTGCAGCGCGGAGATGACCGAGCCGCCGCCATGGACCTCCTGCTTGACTCGCTCGGAAGCGCCCTCGAGCCGGGCGTCGGCCATCGCGGCGATGATCGCGTCCTTGCTTTCGAAATAATGATAGAGGTGACCGGGACTGATGCTCGCTTCAGCGCAGATTTGAGCCGTCGAGGCGCCGCTCAGTCCGCTTCGGAGAAAGCAGCGCATCGCGGCAGCCAGGATCTCTTGCCGCTTTTGTTCGTGCTTGATCGGGTCGAGTTTGCGCATAAGGGCTTCTTTAAACTGGGCTAATTGCTCCAGCAACCCCCTCGGGACAAAAGCGCAATCCCACTTCCCGGCGTAGAAGGATCTTCGTCAGTCGCTTTCGCGCATTGAATTCCCGTTGGACTCGCATGCACCTTGCGCGCTTCGTGCCGAACCATGTGGCGGCTCACCGTCGAGATCGCTGGGCGGGAATATGCTGTCGTAGATCGCGCGAGCTTCCTGGATGAGACGAAGCCGCTCGAGCTCGGCTTTCGGGACGAGTCGGATGACATCAGCCATGTGTACCTCCGCTAGGCTGCTTCATCCGCGCGCCGCCAAACCGGAAACGGGTCTGCGAGCCGTGCCCATTCCGCGATGTCCATCGCAGGCTTTCCGGTGACGAGACACGCGTCCAGGCGGGCGCGGATCGAGTCTTCATCCATGCCGGCGCCGATGAACACGATTTCCTGGCGGCGATCGCCGTAGATGTCGCTCCAGTTCTGTCGAAGCTTCTTTCGCCATAAGGGATCGTCCGGCCATCGTTCGGCCGGCACGCTGGCCCACCAGAAGCCGAGGGCCTCTGTGCGAATGATCGAACCCGCCTGGCTGATTTCACCCAGCCATTGCGGACGGGTCGCGAGCCAGAAATGCCCCTTGGCGCGAATGACGCCAGGCCAGGGCTCCTTGATGAATCTGTCGAATTTGCCAGGGTCGAACGGCCGGCGCGCGCGATAGACGAAGTTCCTCACGCCGTACTCGTCCGTTTCCGGCACGTGATCGGCGAAGCCGTAGAGCTCCTTGTACCAGAGCGGATGCGCTTGCGCCTTTTCGAAGTCGAACCGGCCGGTGTCGAGAATGCGGTCGAACGCGACCCGGCCGTGATTGGCTTCGATCAGGTCCGCTTCCGGATTGAGGGCGCGAATGATCTTTCGCGCCGCCTCGCGCTGCCCGGGCGAGGCGTCATCGACCTTGTTCAGGACGATCACATCGGCGAATTCGATCTGCTCGACCAGGAGATCGACCAGTGTGCGCTTGTCGTTCTCCAGCGCTTCGCCGCGCTGCTCCAGGAACTCCGTCGACGAATAATCCCCGAGCAGGTTCACGGCGTCGACCACCGTCACCATGGTGTCGAGACGCGCCACGTCGGACAGGCTTTCGCCGTCTTCGGAGCGAAAATCGAACGTCGCTGCGACCGGCAGCGGCTCGGCGATGCCTGTCGATTCGATCAGCAGATAGTCGAAGCGACCTTGTTCGGCGAGGGCGCGGACTTCCTTCAAGAGATCGTCGCGCAGCGTGCAGCAGATGCAGCCGTTCGTCATCTCGACGAGCTTCTCATCGGTCCGGGAGAGATTCGCACCGCCATCGCGAACCAGATCCGCATCGATGTTCACCTCGCTCATGTCGTTGACGATCACCGCGACCTTCAGGCCCTTCCGGTTGTTCAGGACGTGGTTCAGCAAAGTGGTCTTTCCAGCCCCGAGGAAGCCGGACAAGACGGTGACGGGGAGTTTGTGCATGGAGATCGAAAAGCCTTTTCAAGGGGATAGGGCGGCGGCGCTTGGGATGGGGCATTTCGGCTGACGTTATGTAATGTTATAACATTACATCAACGAAGCCGGGCCATCTGTCAAGGCGCTTTGGCGCGGGATGTGGATCGCGTGCCCGGGTGTCGTGAACGCGACTTCCCGGTCGGCGCGCTTCGCCGGCCAGCCATCCCGCCTTCTCAATCGAGCCTGCGATCTTCATGGCCGCGTTGGATTCGCGGTGGCCGGTCGATCGCGATGCCATCGAAGAGGCGGCTTCGATGGACGGATTGATTTTGCAAGGCGATCGGTCTAATAAATCGTCGTGAAAGCGATTTCGCCATCAGCCGAACAGCGTCGCCGTGGCCGTCCGCCCAGGGACCAGACACGGCCCGACGCGCCGCGCGCTCGGCTCATACGCGCCGGCGTCGCGATCCTGACCGAGAAGGGTTTTAGCGCCGTCGGGGTCGAGGAGATTCTGGACGCGGCAGAGGTGCCGAAAGGCTCATTCTACCATTACTTCGACAGCAAGGAGGCTTTCGGCCTCGAGCTGATCGACGCCTATGCCGGCTATTTCGCGCGCAAGCTGGACCGCTGGTTCGACGACACCGGACGTGCGCCGCTCGACCGTATCGGCGATTTCATCGCGGATGCTCGCTCGGGAATGGCGAGATACCGCTACCGGCGCGGCTGCCTCGTCGGCAATCTCGGACAGGAGATGGGCGTTCTGCCGGAGCCGTTCCGCAAGCGCCTCGCCGCCGTGTTCCGGGATTGGGAAGCGCGAACATCACGTTGCCTGCGGTCGGCGCAAGAGGCGGGCGAGATATCGAACCATCTCGACTGCGACAGTCTCGCGCAATTCTTCTGGACCGGCTGGGAGGGCGCGGTGCTGCGTGCCAAGCTGGAACGGCGCCCCGACGCGCTCGACGTCTTCGCTGCGGGCTTTCTTGCGATGATCCGGACGCGAGGTGACGGACAATGACGATCTTGCCAATCTCCAACGAGCAGTAACCCGGGAGCTCAACATGACCGAAACACGCGCCGTCAGCCGCTTCCCTGTCCCCGATCTCGCCGATATGCCCGACGACATCCGCAGCCGCATCCTGGCCGTGCAGGAGAAGTCCGGCTTCATTCCGAACGTCTTTCTCGTGCTCGCCCACCGGCCGGACGAGTTTCGCGCATTCTTCGCCTATCACGACGCGCTGATGGACAAGCCCGGCAATCTGACCAAGGCCGAGCGCGAGATGATCGTGGTTGCGACCAGCAACCTCAATCAGTGCCAATATTGCGTGGTGGCGCATGGCGCGATCCTGCGGATCCGCGCCAAGGATCCGTTGATTGCCGATCAGGTCGCCATCAACTACCGCAAGGCCGACATCACCGATCGTCAGAAGGCCATGCTGGATTTCGCCGTTCGGGTCTCGATGGAAGCGTACAAGACGTCCGAGAGCGACTTTGCGTCGCTGAAGGACCATGGCTTCACCGAGGAGGACATCTGGGACATCGCCGCGATCTCGGCCTTTTTCGGCATGTCGAACCGGCTTGCGAACGTGACGAGCATGCGTCCGAATGCCGAGTTCTATTCCATGGGCCGTGGCTGAGAGACGGAGCGAAGCCATGGAGCTTTCATCCGAGGAATGCCGAAGGCGTGAGTTCACTTAGTCCGGATGAGCGAAAGCGAAATCCGGGGCCACTGTTCGTCCAGACGCCAGAACCCCGGATTGCGCTGGCTCACTCCGAGCTACCCGTCGTGCGGCTGTGTCGCCCCCTGTCAATTCCATCGCGGAAAAATATTCCACTTTACCGAAATTCGGAATTGACGTATGTGTCGTCCATCCCGGCTCACCCTTGAGGGGCGGTCATGTTGTCGTGTGATCGCAGAGCCGGGCTTGCGGTGGACGCAGCAGCGTCGTGCGCGAGAGCCAAGGGCAGGGCGGATTGCTCTCCGTGAACCCTTCGCATCGCGCGGACGAGCGGCGCTGTCAGGTTCGTCGCGTCATATTCCGGTGGCAAGGTGCACAACGCCGTCGGACCCTGTGGCGCCAACGAACCGTGCGTACGGCAAAACCGTGTGGTCCTGGCCGTCGTTGCTACGGTCAAGCTCTTGCGGAGGCGGCATCTGCGTCAACCGGCGCGGGGCCGGTGAATTCCGTGAGGGCGAGGGAGGCCAGAAGGAACTCGGCTCCCGGGAGAGCACGGCATAAGCCGTCCGACCATCGCGCAGGGAAGGCCGTGTGTTGGGCTTCACCTGTATGCTGCTGTGCGGTTCTTCCTGCGTGTGCTCTATGCGCAGCGGACCGCGGGTGCCGCCGGCACCCGGCCTTCCCTGCACCCTCTTGGCTATGAGGGTGGAGCGATCAAGCAAAGCTCGGGCGAAATGCGCCGCGAGAATGCGAGGGCATGTCTCCAGCCACACTCACTGTCATCGTCCGGCTTGACCGGACGATCCAGTACTCCGAGATAGCAGTGATTGATCGAGACGCCGCGGCGTACTGGATTCCCCGCTGGAGCCTGTCATCGGGCTCGCCGAAGGCGAGACCCGGTGGCGGGGAATGACAGCGGAGGTTAGAGAGAGAGCCAGCTATCGCCACATACTCCGTCATTGCGAGGAGCGAAGCGACGAAGCAATCCAGAATCCCTCCACGGAAAGACTCTGGGTTGCTTCGTCGCAAGGGCTCCTCGCAATGACGTGGAGAGAGCGTGCGCCACATTCCGCTCTCGTGCCGGACGCAGCGCAGCGTCCCTTCGACGGTGCGCGGCAGAGCCGGGGCCCATCTCTCCGAGCCGCGGCTCCGCGGCCTGACCCGTCAATCAAATTCAACGACCGGAAACAGTACAGCAATCTCAAAGCCACAACGCGGCCACAGCCGTCTCGTTTCAGAGCAGCAGGTGCTCTTGAGGTGTGGAATGTCGGTGTTGCGGGCCTTGCTGGTCGCCGTGGCGATGGGCGGTGTATCGATCGCGAGTTCAATTCCCGTCGCGCTGTTGCCGCAGCCGGCGGCCGCGCAAAGCGCCGAGACGATCGTGGTCGAAGGTAATCGCCGCGTCGACGCGGAGACCGTCCGCTCCTATTTCCGCCCCGCCGCCGGCGGACGCCTCGATCAACCCGCCATCGACGAAGGCCTCAAGACGCTGATCGGGACCGGCCTGTTCCAGGACGTGAGGATCAACCGCGGCCCCGGCGGCCAGCTCATCGTCTCCGTGGTGGAAAATCCGGTGATCGGACGCGTCGCCTTCGAGGGCAACAAGAAGATCAAGGACGAGCAGCTCACGTCTGAAGTCCAGTCCAAGGCGCGCGGCACCTTCTCCCGCGCCATGGTGCAGTCCGACACGCTGCGAATCGCCGAAATCTATCGCCGGTCCGGCCGCTATGACGTGCGCGTCACGCCTGAGGTCATCGAGCAGCCGAACAACCGCGTCGACCTGATCTTCACGATCGAGGAGGGCGCCAAGACCGGCGTCAAGTCGATCGAGTTCGTCGGCAACAATGCGTTCTCGTCCTATCGCCTGCGCGACGTTATCAAGACGCGCGAATCGAACCTCCTGAGCTTCCTCGCCAGCGGCGACATCTACGACCCCGATCGGGTCGAGGCCGACCGCGACCTGATCCGCCGCTTCTATCTCAAGAACGGCTTTGCCGACGTCCAGGTGGTGGCCGCGCTCACCGAATACGATCCCGAGAAGAAGGGCTTCAACGTCACCTTCAAGATCGAGGGAGGCGCGCAATACCGCGTCGGTTCGGTCGACTTCCGCTCCAGCATTCCGAATTTCGATCCCTCGTCGCTGCGGGCCTATTCGCGCGTCTATGCCGGTTCGCTCTACAACGTCGAATCGGTCGAGAAGTCGGTCGAAGAAATGCAGATCGAGGCGTCGCGCCGCGGTTATGCCTTCGCCGTGGTCCGCCCGGGCGGCGACCGCAATTTCGAGGCGCACACCGTCTCCGTCGTGTTCAACATCGACGAGGGCCCGCGCACCTATATCGAGCGTATCAACCTGCGCGGCAACACCCGCACACGCGACTACGTGATCCGCCGCGAGTTCGACATCTCCGAGGGCGACGCCTACAACCGCGCGCTGGTCGACCGTGCCGAACGGCGCCTGAAGAACCTCGATTACTTCAAGAGTGTGAAGATCACGACCGAGCCCGGCTCGTCGAGCGATCGCGTCATCCTGATCGTCGACATGGAAGAGAAATCGACCGGCGATTTCTCGATCTCGGGCGGCTACTCCACGACCGACGGCGCGCTGGCCGAAGTCTCGGTCTCCGAACGCAACCTGCTCGGCAAGGGCCTCTACGCCAAGGCGTCGGTCAGCTACGGCCAGTACTCGTGGGGCATATCTCTGTCCTTCGTCGAGCCTTATTTGCTCGACTATCGGCTGGCGCTCGGATTCGATACCTACTGGCGCCAGCAATTGTCGAACAGCTATACGAGCTATGGCGTGACGACGCTGGGCTTCGCTCCGCGCCTGGGCTTTGCGCTGCGCGAGGACCTCTCGCTCCAGCTGCGCTATTCGCTCTATCAGCAGAGCATCACGCTCGCCAGCGCGTACAACAATTGCAACAACAACGCCTCGAACACGTCGCTGGCCTTCAATCCGACGCCGGCCTACATCAAGAACGTGCTGGGCGGCGTCGATCCGACCAACGCCACGGACTCCGGCGTTTACGGCTACGGTTGTTACGGCGACGGCGAATCGAGCCTGCCGGTCCGCAAAGAGCTGGCCAACGGCGCGACCTGGACGTCGGCGCTCGGCTATACCTTGAACTACAACACGCTGGACAACACCAAGAACCCGACCGACGGGTTGCTGATCGATTTCCGACAGGATTCCGCAGGGGGTGGCGGCGATGTGACCTATCTGAAGACCGCGATCGACACGAAGTACTACACGTCGCTCGTGTCCGACATCGTCAGCGTGATCCACCTCCAGGGCGGCATCCTCAACAAGCTTGGCGATCAGGATCTGCGGATGCTCGACCATTTCCAGATGGGACCGAACCTCGTGCGCGGATTCGCTTCGAACGGCATCGGCCCGCGCGACATCACCCATTGGAGCCTGGGTGCGAGCGGCGATGCGCTCGGCGGCACGAAATACTGGGGCGCGTCGATGGAATTGCAGATGCCGTTCTGGTTCCTGCCCAAGGAGGTCGGCCTGAAAGGTGCGGTCTATGCCGATGCCGGCTCCCTTTGGGGCTATCAGGGGCCGACGTCGTGGGCGGCCACCGGCGAGGTCAACACGGCGGCCTGTCCGACCTGCGGACTGCAATATGACGACGGCAATTTGGTGCGATCGTCGGTCGGCGTCGGCCTGATCTGGGCCTCGCCGTTTGGGCCGCTACGCTTCGACTATGCCGTGCCGATCACCAAAGGCAAATACGACATCGTCCAGGAGTTCAGGTTTGGCGGCGGCACCTCGTTCTAGCGATGCGTCGTCGGGACGTGCGGGGGCCCTTTGGTCGTGCGTTCGTGAAAACGCGTGAAGCTCGTCTCGTGTGCAGAAGTGGACAGTCGCTTCCGGATATCGGATAATGCGCGCCTGAAATTGCAGGACACTATGGCCTGCGCTCGGACTTCCACAGAAGGGCCAATCCGATGAGCCAGCCAGGCGCCTATGGACAGAGGCTCGGGCAGTTCCTTCGTTTGAAGGAAACGCCGCCTGCCTTGGTCACGCGCTCGCTGCGCAGTACCGAGCTCGCGGTGACCGAAACTCGGAATGATCGCCCGGTGCCCGGTCTGTCCGGTTCGTTCGCCGCCGAAGACGCCTTTCTCGTCAGCCTGAAACTTCGGGATTACCCGGATTGCGAGCTCTGGGATGACGGCAAGTATATCACGAAGGCTGACGTCCACGCCGGCACGACATATCTCTACGACCTCAAGCGCGATCCGCGCTATGTCATCGACAAGCCATTCCACTCCCTTCACTTCTACATTCCCCGTTCGGCGCTCGACAACATCTCCGATCAATGCAATGCGCCGCGGATCGACGAACTCGACTGCCGGGTCGGCATTGCACATGACGACGAAACAATCCGTCACATCGGCGCATCGTTGCGGAAAGGCCTGCGCAGGCCGGACGAGGCCAACCAGATTTTCATCGACCACATGATGCTTGGGCTGACGGCCCATGTCGCCCAGACCTATGGAGGACTTGCGCGCAAGTCCTCCGAACCCGCGCGCGGCGGCCTTGCGTCCTGGCAGGCGAAGCGCGCCTGCGAGAGGCTGGAATCCGACCTCGGCGGCAAGCTCTCGCTCCAGAACATCGCGACCGAGCTGGACCTCTCCGTCAGCCATTTTTCCCGGGCGTTTCGCATCTCCGTCGGCATGCCGCCGCACCAATGGCTGCTGCATCAGCGCGTCAAGGCCGCCAAGCAACTGATGACCGTTCGCGATCTGCCGCTGACGGAGATTGCGATCTCGGCCGGGTTCGCCAACCAGAGTCACTTCACGCGCGTGTTTTCCTCGATCGTCGGCGTCAGCCCGGCCGCGTGGCGCCGTGAGACGCTCGGTGCCACGCCCGATCCGCCGCCATCGAGCAGTCGATGACGACGGGATACGCTCAGCCGCCGAGAATGCGGCTGCAGGCGTCGACGAACACCTCTGCGCCGGTGACGATATCGGAATCCGCTGTGTTCTCGGTCCAGTGATGGCTGATGCCGCCGATCGACGGCACGAACAGCATGGCGGCCGGCATCACGGTGGCGAGCATCTGCGCATCGTGGCCGGCGCCGCTGGGCATGCGGATGGATCGTCCGCCGGCCAGAGCCTTGCTCGCCCCTTCGATTGCATCCTGAAAGCCGGAGTTCATCATCGCAGGTGCGCCAGTGCGCAGCTTCGTGATAGTGACGGTGCAGGGGCCCTTCGCGTTGACCTCGTCGGCCATGGTGCGCAGCAATTGCTCCAACCGCGCAATGACGGCCGGATCGTCGTCGCGGATCTGGAACAGCATCTCTGCGCCACCCGGAATGATGCTCGGCGCGCCGGGATCGAGCGTGATGCGACCGGTGGTCCAAACCGTCCGCGAACCGCATGTCTCGGGGAAACGTTGGTCGATCGCGACGCAGAACTTGGCCAGCGCCAGCCCCGCATCCTTGCGTACGGCCATGCGCGTGGTGCCGGCGTGGTTCTGCTCGCCGGCGAAGTTGATCCTGTACTGCCAGATGCCGACGATGGAGGTCACGACGCCGATCGCGAGGCGGCCGCTTTCGAGCGTGTCGCCCTGCTCGATATGCGCCTCCAGATATCCCACGTGCCGGCCCGGCTCGGCGGTGACGCGCGCCCGTCCGGAAAGACCCATGTCGGCGAGCGCCTCGCGCATGGTGCGGCCGCTGGTGCGGTCGCGCGCGGCATCGATCTCAGCCTCGGTCACTTGCCCGACAAAGGAGCGCGAGCCGAGGAAGCTGCCGAAATGCCCTTCCTCGTCGCACCAGCAGGCGACCTCGACCGCGCCCTTGAACGCAGGATCGCCGTTGAGCACGCGCGCGGCCTCCAGCGCATAGACGACGCCGAGCGGACCATCGAGCCAGCCGGCATAATTCTGGCTTTCCAGATGTGAGCCCGCCAGCAGTTTCGGTCCCGGCTTCGTGCTGGTGCCGAAGACGTTGCCAACGCCGTCGATTGCGGCGGAGAGGCCCGCATCGGGCAGCTTCTGCGCCAGCCAGTCCAGCGACTGCCTGTGCGGCTCGGAGAAGGTCGGCTTGTGCACGCCGGTCTTGTAGGTGCCGATGGCGCGGAGCGCGTTGAGGTCGGCGAGGACGCGCTTCCCCTCAGTGCGGGGCGGAGTGTCAGGCATGTTCGGCAACCTTCAGCGCCTCGGTGCGGATCTCCTCGACCAGCCGTTCCTTGAGCTGGACGAATTCCGGCGTGGTCTTGATCTTGTAGGAGCGCGGATGCGGCAGGTCGACATTGATCTCGGCCTTGATCCGGCCAGGACGCGCGCTCATGACGATGACGCGGCTGCCGAGGAAGATGGCTTCCTCGATGTCATGGGTGACGAACAGTACGGTCTTCTGGTCGCGCTCCCAGATGCCCAGCAGCATCTCCTGCATCAGGGCGCGGGTCTGGTTGTCGAGCGCGCCGAAGGGCTCGTCGAGCAAAAGGATCTTCGGATCATTGGCAAGCGCGCGCGCGATCGCCGTGCGCTGCTGCATGCCACCGGACAGTTGCTTCGGCCAGTGGTTCTCGAAACCGGACAAGCCGACCTGGCGGATGAAAGCGTCGGCGATTCTGTTGCGCTCGTCTTGCCCGACGCCGCGCTCGCGCAGGCCGAAGGCGATATTCTCGCGCACCGTCAGCCAGGGAAACAGCGTGTAGGACTGGAACACCATGCCGCGATCGGCGCCCGGGCCGGTCACCTCGCGTCCGTCAAGCGTGACACGCCCGCTGGTCGGACGGTCGAGGCCTGCGACGATGCGGAGCAGCGTGGACTTGCCGCAGCCGGAGGGCCCGAGGATGGTGACGAAGTCGTTGTTGCCGATGACGAGATCGGTCGGCTCCAGCGCCTTGGTCGGCGCGTTGCCATGGCGCGCAGGAAAGGTGCGCGAAACCTGTTCGATCCTGAGCGTCGTCATGCGAGCTTCCACGGAAACAGCCAGGCGTTGAACGCCTTGAACAGGAAGTCCGAGACCAGACCGATCAATCCGATCACGATGATGCCGAAGATGATCTGGCCGGTGTTGAGCAGGGCTTGGCTGTCGGTGATCATGTGGCCGATGCCCGAGGACGAGCCGATCAGCTCGGCGACGATGACGTAGGTCCAGGCCCAACCCAGCACCAGCCGCAGGATCTCGGCGATCTCCGGCGCGGAGGAGGGCAGCAGCACCCGGCGGATGATGCCGCGGTCGCTGGCGCCCAGCGTATAGGCGGCCTCGACCAGATCGCGCCGCGTGGCGCCGACGGTCACAGCGACCATCAGGATGAGCTGGAACACCGAGCCGATGAAGATGACGAGCAGCTTTTGCAATTCGCCGATGCCGGCCCACAGGATCAGTAGCGGGATGAAGGCGGAGGCGGGCAGATAACGCGCAAAGGAGACGAACGGTTCGAGGAACGCTTCGACCGGCTTGTACGCTCCCATCAGCACGCCGAGGGGGACCGCGATGATGGCGGCGAGCGCAAAGCCGCCGACGACGCGCCAGATCGTCATGCCGATGTCGTAGAGGAAGCCGTGCTTGGTGAGCAGCTCGACGCCCTCCTGGACCATGGTCAGCGGATTGGCGAGGAAGGTCTTCGACACATGGCCGCCGAACGTCGCCCACGACCAGAGGGCGACGAACAGCACGAAGAACGCAAGGCCATAGGCCGCGCGCTGCCTCGATGTAACGGGGTCCAGAGGACGCATCAGACTATTTATCCGAGAGGTCGATCATGCGCCGGTCCCGCGATTGCGCGGAACCGGCGGCTCGACGAAGTTTACTTGATGAAGCTCGCGTCGTAGAGGTCCTCGACCTTGGGTGCGGCCTTGATGATGCCGATCTCGAGCAGCAGCTCGGCGGCCTCCTTGTTGAAGGTCAGGAAGTCGCCGGCGAAGAATTTCTGGTTCGCGGCCTTGTCCTGCCAGCGCAGGTATTTGGCCGAGTTGCCGAACTGCTCGGCGGTCTGCTTCACGTCGGCGCCCATGATCTCGTACGCCTTGGCCTGGTCCTTGGCGATCACCTCGATCGCCTCGAAATAGCTGTCGGCGAGGGCCTTGGCAGCCTTGGGGTTCTCCGTCAGGAATTTCGGCGTGCAGCCGAAGGTGTCCATGACCATCGGATAATCGAGCGTGGTCGCGATGATCTTGCCCTTGTCGGGCGCGGCACGCACGGTCGAGAGGTATGGCTCATAGGTCATCGCGGCATCGTTCTGGCCGGAGACGAAGGCCTGCGCGGCCGCAGCCGGCTCGAGGTTCACCACGGTCACGTCCTTCGTCGTGAGGCCGTTCTTCTTGAGCATCCAGGCCAGCGCGAAATACGGCGAGGTGCCCGGCGCGGAGGCCGCGACGGTCTTGCCCTTCAGGTCCTTGATCGCGGTGACGTCGTTGCGCACGGCCATGCCGTCGGCGCCATAGCTCATGTCGAGTTGGAAGATCTGCTTGGTGGCAACGCCATTGGCGTTCCAGGAGATCCAGGTCTCGACCGTGGTCGCTGCGCACTGGATGTCGCCGGAGGCGATGGCAAGATGCCGGTCCTTCTGCGGGATCTTCTTGATGGTGACGTCGAGCCCGTTCTTCTTGAAGATGCCAGCCTCCCGCGCCAGCGTCAGCGGTGCAAAGCCGGTCCAGCCGGAGATGCCGACGCCGACCTTGACGTCGTCGGCGAGCACGGGAGTGGAGGCCGCGAGGGCAATGATCGTCGCAAATACTTTTGAACTGCGCATGTTTGTCGTCCTCTTGCCGATCGATGGATTGACGTCCTGTTGATCATTGTCGGTCCGTGCGGACCGTTGCCCGAAGCATTGCACGAATTGTGCCGACATTCTCCTCTCAGCCTCCCTTGAATCGGGCGACAAGGCGGTGAGAGTCACCGGGATAGAGCAGGCGCACCGCGGTGATGGTGCGCGCGCTGCGCCATGTATAGCGGTCGATCACGAGGCAGGGGGCGCCGACGGCGATGTCGAGCGCCTCCGCCGTGCGGTCGTCCGCGACGATGGCACTGATCGTGTGCTCGGCCTCCGTCCATGGGACATGGTGAAGCAGCCAGGAGCCCGGCGGCTCGCGCGAGAAATCCGCGGTTGCGGCATCCGGCACCGATGCGAGATCGATTAGCCTGTCCTCGACGGCGAAGGGCACCTTGTCGGCGCTGTGCCGGCAGGCGATCGCGACCACCTTGCCGGCCTTCCCGACACCGAGACGGTCGCGATCGGCGGCGGTCGCGGTGCGCAGCTTGCGGCCGATCAACTCATAGCCATAGGTGCGGCCAAGCGCCGTGATCTCGGCGCGGATGTCGGCGATCTTGAGCACCGCCGACTGATGCTGCGGGCGGCGCACGAAGGAGCCGGCACGCCGTCGCCGCTCGATCAGATCGGCTTGCGCCAGCTCCGACAGCGCCTTGTTCACGGTCATGCGCGAGCAGCCGTAGCGGGCCACCAGCTCGTGCTCGAACGGAATGCGATGGCCCGGCGGCCACTCGCCGGTCAGGATGCGCTTCTCGATGTCGGCGCGGATGCGCTTATACAGCGTCGGCTTGTCGCCATCGGTTACGAGGCTCATGCGACGAGCCTCCGCACCGCCGCGTTGAAACCTTCGCGCGCGGCTTGACGTAGCCTGTGCCGGCCGCCTTCGACGACCTTGTTGCCGCCGGCCCAGACGCAGTCGATCGCGCCATCGCATGCGGCGAAGATCCAGCCGTCGATGGTTGCATCGCCAGTGCGCCCCGCCAGCGAAGGATGCGTCGTGTCGAGCGTGACGATGTCGGCGCGCGCGCCCGGTGCGAGGCCGACCATCGGCTGCGCCAGCGCCTGCGCGCCGCCCGCAAGTGCGTGGTCGAATAACGTGCGCCCCGTCGAACGGCCGGCCCCGCTGGAGAGCACATTGCGCTGGCGGTGCTTGAGCCGCTGGCCGTATTCGAGCTGGCGCAATTCGTCGCCGGCGCCGACCAGCACGTTGGAATCGGAGCCCACACCGAAGGCGCCGCCGGCAGCGAGAAACTCTCGCGCCGGGAAAATGCCGTCGCCGAGGCTTGCCTCGGTGATGGGGCAGAGACCTGCGACCGCGCCGGTGTTCGCGAACGCCGCGACCTCCGCATCCGTCATGTGCGTGGCGTGGATGAGGCACCAGCGTGGATTGATCGGCGCGTGCTCCAGCAGCCATTGCACCGGACGTTGTCCCGACCAGGCCAGGCAATCCTCGACTTCCTTCGTTTGCTCGGCGGCGTGAATGTGCACTGGCCCACCATCGGCAAGCGGGATGATCGCCGCGAGTTCGTCAGGTGCCACCGCGCGCAGGCTGTGTGGTGCAATGCCAATATTGGCACCCGGCAGACCGCTGATGGCCTTGCGCGAGGCGGCCATCAGCGCGGCGAACTGATCGACCGAGCAGATGAAGCGGCGTTGGCCCGCATGCGACGGCGCGCCGCCGAAGGAGCCATGCGCATAGAAACTCGGCAACAGCGTCAGCCCGATGCTTGAAGCTTCGGCAGCCTCTGCGATGCGTGCGGCCATCTCGCCGAGGTCGGCGTAGTGCGCGCCGTCGCGATCATGATGTAGATAATGGAATTCGCCGACGCGGGTAAAACCGTGCTCCAGCATCTCGACATACAGAAGCGTTGCGACGGACGCGACGTCGTCCGGCGTCATCGCCAGCGCGAAACGGTACATCGTCTCGCGCCAGGTCCAGAACGTGTCGGTGCTGTCGCCGCGCAATTCGGCGAGGCCTGCCATGCCGCGCTGGAACGCGTGGCTGTGCAGGCTCGCCAACCCCGGAACCGCAATCTGGTGACGCTCATCACCGGCGGAAGGCGTCATGCCCGGCGTCACCTCCGCGATCGCGCCGGCGGTGATCACCACCTGCACGTCATTGGCCCAGCCCGAGGGCAGGAGCGCGGAGGCGAAATGCAGTCGGGTCATGGTTACACGCCGGCTGGACAGAACGATCTCACGATTATATGTCTAGACATATAAGTCAAGCATCCCACGCGAAGGGACCGTTGCATGGCAGAGCGCTTCGACAGGATCTGGCATAATGCCCGGCTCGCCACGATGCGGGCCGACCGTCCCGATCTGGGCGAGATCGACCGCGGCGTGATCGCGGCGCACGGTGGCCGGATCGTCTATGCGGGCGCGCAGACTGATTTCCCGGCAGATGCCGATGCCACCGAACGGATCGACTGCGAAGGACGCTGGATCACGCCCGGCCTTGTCGATTGCCACACCCATCTCGTCTATGGCGGCAATCGCGCGCACGAATTCGAGCTGCGCCTGAAGGGCGCGAGCTACGAGGAGATTGCGCGCGCCGGCGGCGGTATCGTGTCGACGGTGGCGGCGACGCGCAAGGCGAGTGAAGCCGAGCTCGTCGCGAGCGCGTTGCCGCGGCTCGACGCCTTGATCGCCGAGGGCGTCACCACGATCGAGATCAAGTCCGGATATGGGCTCGATACCGAAACCGAGATGCGCCAGCTCTCTGCCGCGCGCAGCCTTGGGCAGAAACGGCCCGTTGCGGTTCGCACTTCCTTCCTGGGCGCGCATGCATTGCCGCCGGAGGCCACCGGCGACAAGGACCGTTATATCGATCTCGTCTGCAACGAGATGCTGCCGGCCGTCGCGAAGGCCGGCCTTGCCGATGCCGTCGATGCCTTCATGGAGGGTATCGCGTTTTCGGCCGAACAGACCGCGCGGGTGTTCGAGACGGCGCGGGAGCTTGGACTGCCTGTCAAGCTCCATGCCGATCAGCTGTCGAACCTCGGTGGTGCCACGCTTGCGGCGAAATTCTCGGCGCTCTCGGCCGATCACCTCGAGCACACCGACGAGACCGGCGCCGCCGCAATGGCGAAGGCGGGTACCGTGGCGGTGCTGCTGCCCGGTGCATTCTACTTCATCCGCGAGACGCAGAAGCCGCCGGTCGAGACGTTCCGCAAGGCTGGTGTCCCCATGGCACTCGCGACCGATTGCAATCCCGGCAGCTCTCCGCTGACCTCGCTGCTGCTCGCGATGAACATGGGTGCGACGCTGTTTAGGATGACAGTTGCCGAATGCCTTGCCGGCGTCACCCGCGAAGGCGCGCGGGCGCTCGGCGTGCTGGAGGAGACTGGTACGTTAGAGGCCGGCAAATGGTGCGACCTCGCCATCTGGGACATCGAGCGTCCCGCGGAGCTGGTCTATCGCATCGGCTTCAACCCTCTGCAACGCCGAGTATGGAGGGGACAGTGACAGGGCCGGGCGCGACCATCGTCGTCAAGCCGGGAGCGGTCAGCCTCGACGATCTCGCGCGCGTGCTCGAGGGAGCTCCTGTCGTGCTCGATGCCTCGTTCTGGCCGCGCGTCGAGGCCGCGGCGGAGATCGTCGCGAAGGCGGCGCGCGCCGACGCACCGGTCTATGGCATCAACACAGGCTTCGGGAAGCTGGCGTCGAAGCGCATCCCGCCCGATCAGACCGCGCTGCTCCAGCGCAATCTCATCGTCTCGCATTGCTGCGGCGTCGGCCAGCCGACACCGGAGCCGATCGTCCGCCTGATGATGGCGCTGAAGATCGTCTCGCTCGGTCGCGGCGCTTCCGGCGTGCGCCGCGAGGTGATCGAGCAGTTGCAGGATATGCTGGCCCAACAGGTCTACCCATTGGTGCCACAGCAGGGCTCCGTGGGCGCCTCCGGCGATCTTGCGCCGCTGGCGCATATGACGGCGGTGATGATCGGCGAAGGCCAGGCGATCGTTGACGGGAAGATCGTGTCCGGCGCCGATGCGCTCGAGGCTGCCGGCCTGGCGCCACTGACGCTCGGCCCCAAGGAGGGGCTGGCGCTGATCAACGGCACACAGTTCTCGACCGCCTACGCCATATCAGGCGTGCTGCGCGCATTCCGCTTGGCCCGCGCCGCTCTCGTGACCGGCGCATTATCGGTGGACGCGGCGATGGCCTCAACGGCGCCGTTTCGGCCCGAGATCCAGGCATTGCGCGGACATGCAGGGCAGATCGCCGCGGCCGCGACGCTGACGGCGCTGCTCGATGGCAGTGATATCCGTCTGTCGCATCTCGAAGGTGACGAGCGCGTGCAGGATCCCTATTGCCTGCGCTGCCAGCCGCAGGTCGCGGGCGCCGCGCTCGACCTGATCACGCAAGCGGCGCGCACACTGATCGTCGAGGCCAATGCCGTCACCGACAATCCGCTGGTGCTGGTCGAGACCGGCGAGATCGTCTCCGGCGGCAATTTCCACGCCGAGCCGGTGGCCTTCGCCGCCGACGCGATTGCACTCGCGCTGTCGGAGATCGGCGCCATCAGCGAGCGCCGCATCGCCACGCTGGTCGATCCTGCGCTCAATTTCGGCCTGCCGCCGTTCCTGACGCCAGATCCCGGCATCAATTCCGGCTTCATGATCGCCGAGGTGACGGCGGCCGCGCTCTATGCCGAGAACAAGCAGCGCGCGGCTGCCTGCTCGATCGATTCGACGCCGACCAGCGCCAACCAGGAAGATCATGTCTCGATGGCCGCGCATGCTGCGCGGCGGCTGTCGGATATGGCTGACAATCTCGCCGCGATCCTCGGCATCGAGCTTCTGGTCGCGGCGCAAGGCATCACGCTGCGCGCGCCTCATGCGACCAGCGCGCCGCTTGCTGCCGTCGTTGCCAAGCTGCGCGAGCAGGTGCCCGCGCTCGGCGCCGACCGTTACATGGCCGGCGATCTCGCCGAAGCCGCTGCGCTGATCGAAGCCGATGCGTTGCCGGCCATCGCGATCACCGCACTTCCATCCGACCCGTTTCCGAGACTTGATGAGAGGTCCGCATGAACCGCCGACTGGACAATGACCGCATCATCCGCGCTCCCCGCGGCAGCGACATCAGCGCCAAGAGCTGGCTGACGGAAGCGCCGTTGCGCATGCTGATGAATAATCTCGATCCTGATGTCGCCGAGCGCCCGAGCGAGCTCGTGGTCTATGGCGGCATCGGCCGCGCCGCGCGCGACTGGGACAGCTTCGACCGGATCGCGGCGGCCTTGCGCTCACTGGAAGGCGACCAGACGCTGCTGGTCCAGTCCGGCAAGCCGGTCGGCGTGTTCCGCACCCATGCGGATGCGCCGCGCGTGCTGATCGCGAACTCCAACATCGTGCCGCATTGGGCGACGCTCGATCATTTCAACGAGCTCGATCGCAAGGGCCTGATGATGTACGGCCAGATGACGGCGGGCTCCTGGATCTATATCGGCAGCCAGGGCATCGTGCAGGGCACCTACGAGACCTTCGTCGAGGTCGGCCGGCGCCACTATGGCGGCAGCCTCGCCGGCAAATGGATTCTCACGGCTGGTCTCGGCGGCATGGGCGGCGCGCAGCCGCTGGCCGCGACCATGGCCGGCGCCTCGATGCTCGCGGTTGAATGTCAGCCGAGCCGTATCGAGATGCGGCTGCGTACCGGTTACCTCGATCGCCAGGCCGCGACCCTCGACGAAGCCCTCGCGATCATGGCCGACGCCGCGCAGACGAAGAAGGCCGTCTCGGTCGGCCTGCTCGGCAATGCCGCGGAGATTTTTCCGGAGCTGGTGCGCCGCGGCGTCAGGCCCGACATCGTCACCGACCAGACCAGCGCGCACGATCCGATCAACGGCTATTTGCCCAAGGGGTGGACACTCGCGGAATGGGAAGCCAAGCGCGCCTCCGATCCGAAATCGGTCGAGCGCGCCTCGAAGACCTCGATGGTCGAGCACGTCCAGGCCATGCTGGATTTCCATGCGCAGGGCATCCCGACGCTCGACTATGGCAACAACATCCGCCAGATGGCGCAGGACATGGGCCTGAAGAACGCCTTCGATTTCCCGGGCTTCGTGCCCGCTTATATCCGCCCCTTGTTCTGCCGCGGCGTCGGGCCGTTCCGCTGGGCTGCGCTGTCGGGCGATCCCGAGGACATCTTCAAGACCGACGCCAAGGTCAAGGAGCTGATGCCTGACGACAAGCATCTGCACAATTGGCTGGACATGGCCAAGCAGCGCATCAAGTTCCAAGGCCTGCCGGCGCGGATCTGCTGGGTCGGTCTCGGCGATCGGCATCGTCTCGGCCTTGCCTTCAACGAGATGGTGGCGCGCGGCGAGCTCAAGGCACCGATCGTGATCGGCCGCGATCATCTCGACAGCGGCTCGGTGGCGAGCCCCAACCGCGAGACCGAGGCGATGAAGGACGGATCGGACGCGGTGTCCGATTGGCCTCTACTCAATGCGCTGCTCAACTGCGCCAGCGGCGCGACCTGGGTCTCGCTGCATCATGGCGGCGGCGTCGGCATCGGCTATTCCCAGCACGCCGGCATGGTGATCGTCGCCGACGGCACGCCGGAAGCGGCCAGGCGGATCGAGCGCGTGCTCTGGAACGACCCGGCAAGCGGCGTCATGCGCCATGCCGATGCGGGCTATGAGACCGCGATCGACTGCGCCCGGGACAAGGGGCTCGATCTGCCGACCCTTTCGACGTAATCGCGCCTCAGGCTACGACCTTGGCCTCGGCGCCGTCGAGGCGCTGCCGTTCCTTCGCCAGATAGTCGCCGATCGCGCCGGCCGTCATGGGCTTGGCGAAATAATAGCCTTGGATGAAGTCGCAGCCCAGGCGGCGCAGGGTGTCGAGCTGCGCGCGCGTCTCGACGCCCTCGACGACGCAGGCGATCTCCATGTCGTCGCACAGGCCCGTGAGCGACTTGATGATCTTGTAGCTCACGGGATTGTCGTTGATGTCGGAAACGAAGCTGCGGTCGATCTTGATCTTGTCGAGCGGCAGCCGGTGCACATGGCTCAGTGACGAATAGCCGGTGCCGAAATCGTCCAGCGAGACGCCGCAGCCCATTGCCTTGAGCGTCGCCGTAAGGGTAGAGCCGCGAAGGACCATACGGTGAAGCCGGCGCCGATCGGCAGCGTCAGCCAGTTGGTGGCGCGCGGATTGCGCAGGATGTCGGCGTCGCTGCGCACAAGATGGCGCTGACGCAGCCACCAATAGGTGCGCAAGCCCGCGAGCACCGTGAGCACGCTCGGCACGATCATCGTCAGCCAGTCTGGCGGCCACGGCCCGGGTAAAGGGCGCGTAGATCGGGCTCCGCCGGACAGGGCAGTGCCTGTTGCATGAGCCGCGGGGCTTCCAGAACCGTGCAAGGTGAGGCCCTGCTAAGCATGTCGAGCGCCCGAGTCGGACGTTTCGGCCCAGTCAGGTGGTTTGCGGCTACGTCCTGCTAACCATGCGCGGCGCAGCGCATTGTCGCACGTCAGCGGCTCGGGCTGACGTGCTGGTTCGCCTCTCTGCGCAAGGCTGACGCGTGGTCGCCGCTACTTCTTCTCGACCGCCGCAGTCTGCTTGGCCAGCTGCTTGTCGAAATCATCCGAAAGGCCCGCGATGTAGGTTGCGAGCTCTCCCGGCTTGACGAAGGGATTCGGTGCGCCGTCCTTCATCTCTGCGCGCTTGGCCTGCATGCCATAGACTTCCGGATGCGGCCCGAGGAGCACGTCGATCTTCATCGCCTTGGCCTTGGCGTAGGTCGCGCGGTAATCGTCGACGATGCCGGGATAGGTCGGCTGGCCGACCAGCCTGTTCAGCGCCACAGTGCCGCTACAGAAGAACAACACCTCGCGGGTCTGATCGCCGTCCTTGACGCTCATCTCCCAGCTCGTGCAACCCGGCGAATGGCCGGGCGTCGCATGCGCCGTCAACGTGACATCGCCGAGCGTGACCTTGTCGCCTTCCTTCACCGTGCGGTCCACCTTTACCGCGGGGAAGGCGAGGTCCTGGTTCTTCTCGTCGCCGGGATAGTAGCCGCCTTCGAGCAGCGGCTTGTCGCGCTCGCCGGCCACGAGTTGCGCGCCGGTCTCCTTCTTGATCTCGGCGAAGCCGCCGGTGTGGTCGAGATGCGCATGCGAGTTGAGGATGAGCTTGATGTCGGAAACCTTGAAGCCGAGCTTGGCGATGTTGTCCTTGATCATGCCGGTCGACTGGGGCATCGCGGTATCCATCAGGATCAGGCCTTGCGATGTCTTGATGACGTAGACGGCGATGCCAGCGGTTCCGACATAGTAGATGTTGCCGATGAGCTGGAACGGCTCGAACGGCGCCGTCCACTTCTGCATGGCCGCTGCCAGGAAATCCTTGATGGTCTGCGCCTGCGCGCCGGTCGTAAGCAGCACCATTGCGCACAATGCGGCCGTCAGCCTTCTCATGGTTCATCTCCCAGATTGTTCTTGTCGTTTGATCGGGCGCGAGGATGTCGTGTGTCTCGACCACTGCGCAAGTTACGTCTTCGCGAGCATATGCGATCTCCCAGATCGGGACATTACCCCAGCACTTCGCGCGCTGATGGTCGGTCGCAGAGGAAAGGATCAGGCGAGCGCGGCCTGGCGTTCCCGCACGGGCTCGCGGACCCGATCGGATTTCGTGGGCTCGGCGAGCCGCGTGAAATTGCGCTGGCTCGCGTACACGGGCGCCTCGACGATGATCCCTTCGCAGACGATCTGCCCGCCGAGCATCTTGAATTCCAGCTTGTCGTAGCGGGGCATCGTTTCGCCCGGCGCGGGCGGCAGCAACCCGACACTGCCCTGGATGTTGAGCGTGGCATCGCCGGTGCCGTGAAGGCGAGGATTCCACATCCTGACGCCGGTTTCTGCCCAGCGCTGCCGGATCAATGCGGCGCGATCGGCGGGTTCCGCCGGGCGGGCCCGAACTTTCCGCACGTTGCGGACTTCGGAGGGCGGACTGACAGGGGCGGGAGGCTCGGTGCTCGTGACGGCGGCGCCTGGTTCGGCGGACGGAGCCTCCGCAGCAATGTCTGCGGCGCGCGGAGGATCGCTTGCGGGGGGCGGCGTAATCTCGACGTTCGGAGAAGAGCCGTCGTCGGAGCTGGCTGCCGGCACGTCCGCAGCAACGCTGTCGGCGTCGACTGCGATTGCGAGGATTTCGTCGGCCAACGGATCGATGGCTGTGGGGACGACGAGCGAGGGACCGTGCTCGGCGATGGCGTCGGGAACATCCAGCGCGGTCTCGACCTCGGCCGACGAAAGTGGCAATACCTCTGCAACGACGGGTTCGAACGGAGCCTGGATATCAGAAGAGATATCGGTGACGACATGGGCAGCTGCGACCGGCTCGTGCGTGAGATCCGGCGGTGAAACCGAAGCCTCCTCGATGGCAGGCACCGCCAAAACCACATCGGCCTCTGTCGGCGACTTCGCAGCTGAAGCGTCGTTGGTGCAGATGTCGGTCGACGGGCTCTCCGCGACGGCACAAACAGCCGTGTCATCCTCAGCAACCGGAGCCGCAACCGCGAGGTCAGCATCTTCATGGAGAGGTGCCGCGCCGAGGCCTGCGACGGGAGCTGGCGCAGTTTCCGCGACTTCAACGATGGTGGCTGGACCAGCTGCGGCACTCGGCGCGATGTCAACACTGCCGCCGTGCGCCGAAGACCGAAGCCGGGTGAACGCCCATTTCACCGCGGGGATGCGGCGCAGCAACGATATCAGTCTCGACAGCACTGGGAGTTGTCCAAGAGGTACTCGGCGTGAGGCAATCGCTGATTCGTCAGCAATATGAAAAACTGCCCCGGCCGTCACACCGATGTCAATGTAGGTGGGACCAATTGCAGAACATCTGTGCATCGTGAAGAATGGGCGCGCGATGCCGGCGCTACAGTACGGCCCGGCGACATCATCCGCGGCTACTGTTCTGTCGAGAGGGAGTGAACGCGAGATCTCCAAGATGCGCCTGAGCAAGTCTCGTTCGTCGACCTTTACGTATGACGTCGACGGCGACGAGCTGTTCGGTCCCGGGCCGGCGAGAGGAGCCTCGGCCCCTCTCCAGATTTTCGAGCGGGGCGCTTTATTTGCCTGCGCCTGCACCCGCGCTCCCGCCGGCCTGGCTGCCCATGTTGTTGGTGTTGCTGCCGCCGGCCGATGGAGTCTGTGCGCCCTTGCTGTCGCTGGCCTCGTTTTGCATGTTCGACGAACGGCCTGTCGTCATCCCCTTGGTCCCGGGCCCTCGCGACGAGGGACCGACGTCGCCCTGGCCGGAAGCGCCCGGGGCGGGTTGGGTCTGCGCGACGGCGCCGCCGGTCGCCAGGGCCATGATGCACGCGGATGCCAGAATGATCTTCTTCATCGTCGTCTCCTTGACTTCACCTCGAAGACAACCTGCCGCTTCTGACGACGTTCCCATCGTCGCTGATGTCGGGGCCGTTCCGCTCCGACTAACGAGGAACTCTCGTGTGTTCGCATCAGCGTGAAGGTCGCCGGGATAGCGCGAGCGCTGCCTTGGGCTCAGTGCTCGGTGTCGGCTGATGCAGAGACCGTTTCGGCCGCCCCGATGCTTTTTCGCCAATAGTGTTCGATGTGGTCGATCAAGAGAGGCGGCAGCGGCACGTAGTTGAGCGTTTCGGCATATGATCTTCCGCTTACGAGCGACCAGCGGACGAAGTCCATGGCTGCTGCCGACCGCTCCGGAGATTTCGGCCCCTTCGGCATCAGCACGAAGGTCGTGGCCGTGATGGGGTAGGCGTCTTCGCCGGGGGCGTCGGTCAGCACCAGATGGAAATCCTTCGCCGCTTTCCAGTCCGCACTGGAGGCTGCAGCCTTGAACGATCCTGCGTCGGGGATCACGAAATGGCCGGCGCTGTTCTGCACCAGGCCGAAGGCGATCTTACCCAGCCGTTGCAGTGCGTAGGTGTATTCGAGGTAACCGATCGAGCCCGGAACGCGGCTGACCAGCGAAGCGACGCCCTCATTGCCCTTGCCGCCCACTCCGAGCGGCCACTTGACCGATATGCCTTCACCGACGCTCGTCTTCCATCGTGGGCTGACCTTCGAGAGGTAGTTCGTCCAGTTGAATGTCGTGCCGGATCCGTCGACGCGATGGACCACGGCGATCGGCGCATTCGGCAATCTGATGTCGGGATTGATCTCGCTGATGGCCGGATCATTCCATGATTTGAGCTTGCCGAGATAGATGTCGGCGAGCACCTGCCCGGTGAAACGGATCTGTCCGGGCCTGACACCGGCGATATTGACGACCGGCACGACGCCTCCGATCACGATCGGGAATTGCATCAGGCCGAGCCTGTCCAACTGCTTGGGATCGAGCGGCATGTCGCTTGCGCCGAAATCGACGGCCCCTTTCTTGATCAAATCGACCCCGATGCCCGAACCGACTGCTTGGTAGCTGACGGCATGGCCTGTCTGGGTATTATATGCGTCGATCCATTTGGCCATCACAGGCGAAACGAAGGTCGAGCCAGCCCCTTTGGTTTCGGCTGCCAAGCTTTGCGTGGCGGCCAGCAGAGCGGTGAGAATGACCGGGAGCTTGATGTGTTTCGTCATGAGCATGACGCCTAGCAGCTGAGGCACGAAGCCGGTGTGGTCTGTCTCACAATCGCGAAGAGGAATTCGCCCCGGCGATTGCGTACCAATCACACCACAGCGCTGGCGTGCACCGCGTCATCCGATCGGGCGAGGTCGAGGTGATCCGAGGTCCGCCGAGCTTGCCGCGTCTCCTCTGCGGGGGCGCTGGGGTGGGGCGCAGATTCGGGCAATCCGCTTGGCAGGCCGCTAAATCCTGCCCTCTAGCGACCGAATGGCGGCTTTATTCCCGCCTCGGATGCATTAAGGAACAGGATCGGGTCGCGCCGGCCCAATGCCGGTGCTAGACCCTGACCAGAAACAATGGCCAGGCCACGCTGGTACGGGCCGCAAGCATGAAGGATGTGACGCAATGATCCAAACCGTTGGCATCATCGGGGCAGGGACCATGGGGAACGGCATCGCGCAGGTCTGCGCGGCGGCCGGGCTCTCGGTCGTGATGGTCGACATTTCCGATGCGGCGGTGAACCGCGGCCTTTCGACCGTCGGCGGCAGCCTCGAGCGCCTGGTCAAGAAGGAGAAGATGTCGGCGGCCGACCGCGACGCGACACTCAAGCGCATCACCGGCACCACGGACCGGGCGAAGCTGTCGGATTGCGATCTGGTCATCGAGGCCGCGACCGAGAACGAGGAGCTCAAGGTCAAGATCCTGAAGGACCTCTGTGCAACCTTGTTGCCGCGCACGCTGGTCGCAACCAACACCTCGTCGATCTCGATCACGAAGCTCGCCGCAGCGACCGACCGCCCCGATCGCTTCATCGGCATGCACTTCTTCAACCCGGTGCCGGTGATGGCGCTGCTGGAGCTGATCCGCGGTTTGCAGACCTCCGACGACACCCACGCCAAGGCGCTCGATTTCGCCAAGCGCGTCGGCAAGGTGGCGATCACGGCCAAGAACAGCCCGGGCTTTGCCGTCAACCGCATCCTGTGCCCGATGATCAACGAGGCGATCTTCGCGCTTCAGGAGGGGATCGCGACGGCGGAAGAGATCGATGCCGGCATGAAGCTCGGCTGCAACCATCCGATCGGACCGCTGGCGCTTGCCGATCTGGTCGGGCTCGACACCATGCTCTCGGTGATGGAGGTCTTTTACAAGGGCTTCAACGACCCTAAATACCGGCCGGCCCCCCTGCTGAAAGAGATGGTCGATGCCGGCCATCTCGGCCGCAAGACGGGGCAGGGCTTCTACACCTATAACGCCTGATGAAGGCACCGGCGGCGGGCCTCAGCGTCCGCCGCCGGATCCCGCTCTTTGCGCTGCGACAAGACGTCGTGCGCAATTGGCCCGACAATGCTGGACGGGCGGCTCGCGGGAACAATCGAACGGATAGCAGAGGATATGTCAGATCGACTGAAGGCCGAGCGCGAGGCGGCGGCCGCGCGGCGGAACCTGCTGACCCAGGATGCGATCGAGCGCACCGGGATCACCGAGGAGATGATCGGGGAACTCGTCACCCGCTTCTACGGACGCGTGCGCGAAGACGCACTGCTCGGTCCGGTCTTTGCGATTGTCCGGAACTGGGACGAGCACCTTGCCAAGCTCCGGGATTTCTGGTCGTCCGTCGTGCTGATGAGCGGCCGCTATCATGGCTCGCCGATGCGGGCGCATCTGCAGCTGAATCTAGTCGGCGATCATTTCGACCGCTGGCTGGATCTGTTCGAGCAGACCGCACGCGAGGTCTGCCCGCCCGCGGCCGCCGCGCTCTTCATCGACAAGGCCCGGCGCATCGCCGACAGTTTTGAAATGGCGTCGGCAACCGTCGCAGGCCGTATCGCATCGCCGCGTCACGTGCTCCGGCCGTAAGGCCATCTGCTCGATGTTGTGCTGCGCGATAGGGATCGCGCTGCACCAATTCCAACATCATCGGTCTGCTCTGCAAAATCATCATGCTGATCGCGCAGCGTGACGTAGAAGTTGCAAAAATGCCTTTGAATGCAGTGGTGGTCGCGCAATCAGAGCGAGCAAAGCCATATTGATGCACTGCGGCGCCAAGTCTTCGCCTTGTTTTCGGCAGAGTTCCAGCGCCTGCTATCGGGCATGTCGAGCGCACCGTTCAACGTCCCTTCCTCATCATCCGATCATAATGCGGAACCTGAAGCCGACGCGGGCATCGAGCAAACGCGGCGAACGCTGCTGCTCGGCGCGCTTGCGACCACCGCTTGTCTCGGCTGTTCGCCGCCGGCGCGCGCGGGTGAGGATCCGCCCGGCTCGGACGAACGGCCCCAGAAGGGCGATGTGCTCGTCTTCTCCGAAGGTGATCAGGAGGGAAAGCTCATCACCGCCGCCGATGTCAAAGTCGGTGGGCCACCGCTCCACGCCTGGCCGAAGGATCCCAACACATCCGTGGTGCGCAGTGCCTCGCGGCTCAACGAGATCCTGATCATCAAGCTCGATCCCGCCGATCTCGATGAGAAGACCCGCGCGCGGGCCGTCGACGGCATCATCGCCTATTCCGCGATCTGCTCGCATGCGGGCTGTCCCGTCACCGCCTGGGTAAAGAGCGACGTCGGAGACAAGGAGATGTTCAAGTGCATGTGCCATAACTCCGAATTCGATCCCCGCGCGGGCGCGCAGGTCGTGTTCGGGCCGGCACCGCGACGGCTCGCAGCGCTGCCGCTCGCGCTCGCTGACGGTTCGCTCAGCGTCGCCGGCAATTTCCTGGGAAAGGTAGGTGGCACGCAGCCAGGATGACGGAGAGTTGCGGGCCATGCCCGCGCCACGAGAGGCCGCATCCGCCGTTTGGGCGGACGACGGGACCAACGACAAGAAATAACAAGAACGACAACGACAAGAACGACAAGAATTCACAACAAGAATTCAAACGGATGAAAAAGGGGAACGTCCATGAAAACTTCCAGCACCAGGAAGCAATGGTTACTGTCCGGCTTCGTCGCCTTCACCTGTCTTGCTTCGACTCTTGCCTCGACCGCCGCCATATCAGGTCCGATCGAGAATTATTCTCCGGTCACTGCGCAGCGATTGGAAAATCCCGAGCCAAACAACTGGATGCTCTACCGGCGCACCTATGACGGGCACGGCTATAGTCCGCTCGATCAGATCAACACCTCCAACGTGAAAAACCTCACACCGGTCTGGACCTTCGCGACCGGCGTGGTCGAAGGCCATCAGGCGCCGCCGATCGTCAACAATGGCGCGATGTTCGTGACCACCCCGATGGGGCAGGTGATCGCGCTGAACGCAAAGACCGGCGACGAATACTGGCGCTACAAGCGGCAGCTTCCTGACGATCTGTTCCAGCTGCATCCGACCAACCGCGGCGTCGGCCTGTGGGAGGACAAGCTCTACCTCGCCACCACGGACGACCACGTGGTCGCGCTCGATGCCAAGACCGGCAAGGTGCTCTGGGATACCAAGGTGCAGGACTACAGGAAGGGCCAGTACCTGACCCTGATGCCGTTGATCGTCGACGGCAAGGTCATCGTCGGCGGCTCCGGCGGCGAGTTCGGCGTGCGCGGTTACGTCGTGGCTTATGATGCCAAGGACGGCAAGGAGCTGTGGCGGACCTACACCATCCCCGGCGAAGGCGAGCCCGGTCACGACACGTGGCAAGGCGACGACTGGAAGAACGGCGGTGGGTCGGCCTGGATGACCGGAAATTACGACAAGGAGACCAAGACGATCTATTGGGGTGTCGGCAACGCGGCGCCATGGCCTGGCGAAACCCATCCCGGCGACAATCTCTATACTGCATCCGTGCTCGCGCTCGATCCCGAAACCGGCAAGATCAAGACCCATTTCCAGTATCACCAGAACGATTCCTGGGATTGGGATGAGGTCGACGCGCCGATGCTGATCGACCTCCAGCGCAACGGCCGCACCATCAAGAGCCTGGTCCATCCCGGCCGGGACGCGATCTTCTGGGTGCTCGAACGCACGCCGACCAAGATCAACTATGTTGCCGGATGGCCGTTTGTCTACACCGACGTCTGGAAGGGCATCGACGAGACCGGCAAGCCGATCGTGGATCCAGCGCACAAGCCGGTGATCGGCAAGCGCGTCGAGTTCTGTCCGTCGCTGTGGGGCGGCAAGGACTGGCCGTCGGCGGCTTACAGTCAGAGGACCGGGCTCGTCTACGTGCCTGCCAACGAGAATTTCTGCGGGGGCTTCACCGGCGAGAAAGTGCCGCTCAAGCCGGGGGAGCTCTGGCTCGGCACCAAGCCGGAGGACATCGGCCTGAAGACAAGACCGGGCGCCGATCATTTCGGCGAGCTGCAGGCCTGGGACCCCGTCACGGGCAAGAAGATCTGGCAGCACAACTTCCCCAAGTCACAACTGTTCGGTTCAGTCACGGCGACGGCAGGCGATCTCGTCTTCGTCGGGGGGACCAACGACCGCAACTTCCGCGCATTCCACGCCAAGACCGGCGAGCTTCTGTGGGAACAGAAGACCAACTCCGGCATCGTTGGCATGCCGGTGTCCTATGAGATCGATGGCACGCAGTACATCGCGATCCAGTCGGGCTGGGGCGTGGACGCACAGCGCATCCAGGATGCACTCGTGACCAACAATATCGGCATCGAAGCCAACGTGCCGCAGGGCGGCGTCGTCTGGGTGTTCGCGCTGAAGAAATAGCTCCGCGGGCGGATCGAAAGAGGCGGAGCAGCAGGGGGGTGGCGAATGCGGCGGACGGCAACGTCCGCCGCATTCTTGCTTGTGCCTTGCTATGCTGGCCGTCGCGCCTACTTCCCCTGCCTGTCGACCGTGTCCTTTTCCTTCTGGTTCATCTCGCGAATCTTGGGATCGGGATTGTGCTGCCCCGTCGTCTGGTTGGTCGAGGGGGGCTGGGCATTGGCGTTGGGCAGCGAGTTCTGGTCGGGCGCGGTGGGGCGCGTGGCCGTGGTCGGCGGGGCGGTATTGCTTTGGGCGAACGCGCCCGAGGCGGTCAAAAGAAAGGCGCTCGACAGCGAGACTGCGAGCGCCTTTGAGATGCTGGTCATCGATCTGCTCCTGTCAGATCGATGGAAACGGCGAGCGGCCGCTTGTGTTCCGGGCTACGCTTCCAATTGCTTGCCGATCGGAAGCGAGCGGATGCGTTTTCCCGTCGCCGCGAAGATGGCATTGATCAGGGCCGGCGCGAACGGCGGAACGCCGGGCTCGCCGACGCCGCTCGGCGGCGTGTCCGGCCCGGGCGGCACGATGTAGACGTTGGTCACCACGGGAGAGTCGTCCATCCTGACGACCTGGAAGTCGTCAAAGTTCTTCTGCTGCACCTTGCCGTCCTTGAAGGTGATCTCGCCGTATTTGGCGATGCTCAGCCCCATGATCGCGGCGCCCTCGATCTGAGAGGCGATGCGCTCGGGATTGACATAGGTGCCGCAATCGATCGCGGTGTCGACCCTCGGCACCGTCAGCTTGCCCTTGTCGTCGATGGCGACCTCGACGATGGTCGCGATGTAGCTGACGAAGCTGCGGTGCACGGCGATGCCGAGGCCGTGGCCCTTCGCGACCTTCCGTCCCCACTCGCCCTTCTCGGCGACCAGCTCGACCACCTTGCGCAGGCGCGCGGTGTCGATCGGGTAGCTGTCCTGGGGCTCGCCGTAGTTCCAGAGGTCTTTCACCTCGGGCTTGACGATGCGCGGGCTCCCGATCAGCGCGAGCAGCGTCTCCTTCTGGTCGCGGCCGGTCGCTTGCGCGATCTCGCCGACCATCGATTGCACCGCGAAGGCGCGCGGGATGTTCGAGACCGAGCGGAACCAGCCGATGCGGGTGAACGCCGCGGCTTCCGGGTTCTCGCAGGAGATGTTGGCGATCTCGAACGGCATGTCGACGAGGCCCATGCCGATCTCGAAGGGTGCCTGATGCACGGTCCCGGCGGCGAACGTCGAGGCGATGCTGGGGGCCACGCTGCGATGGCGCCAGGCGATCACCTTGCCGCTCTTGTCGAGACCTGCCTCGATCCGCTCGACCGAGACGGTGTGCAGGAAACCGTTGTGGATGTCGTCCTCGCGGGTCCACTGCACCTTCACCGGCGCGCCGAGCTCCTTCGAGAGCAGCGCGGCTTCGAGCGCGAAGTCGCATTTCGACTTGCGTCCGAACCCGCCGCCGAGCAGCGTGACGTTGACCGTGACGTTGGCTTCGGGAATGCCGAGCGTCTTGGCGACGTCCTCGCGGGTGCCGCCGGGGCTCTGTACCGGCGCCCAGATCTCCGCCTTGTCGCCCTTGACGTCGGCGACCGCCACCGGCGTCTCCATGGCGACGTGCGCGAGATGGGGGAGGTAATACTCGCCGATAATGACCTTGTCGGCGCTCTTCAAGGCGGCATCCGCATCGCCTTCCTTGCGCAGGACAAGGCCAGGCTTGCGGGAGGCCTCCTCGAGCTCGTTGCGGTAGGCGACGGAGTCGTATTTGCCGTTGGGACCGTCGTCCCAGGTGAGCTTCAGCGCGTCGCGACCCTTGATCGCCGCGCCGGTGTTGCGCGCGATCACGGCGACGCCCCCGAGCGGCTGGAATTTCGACGGCCAAGGCCAGCCGCGCACCTGCATCACCTTCTCGACGCCGGGGATCTTCAGCGCCTCCTCCGGCTCGAACTTGACCAGCTTGCCGCCGGTCACCGGCGGACGGGCGATCACGGCATATTTCATGCCGGGCAGCCGCACGTCGGCGCCGTAATGCGCCTTGCCGGTGGTGATGTCGTGGAGATCGACGATGCCGATCTGGCCCTTGCCGAGATAGCGGAAGTTCTTGGGGTCCTTCAGCTTGAGGCCTTCGATGCTGGGCACCGATTCCTTGGCGGCGTCGGCAGCGAGCTCGCCGAAGCCGAGCTTGCGGCCGCTGGCACTGTGGACCACCTCGTGATTGACGGCCTTGACCTCGGTCGCCGGCACGCCCCACCGCTTCGCCGCGGCCTGCTCCAGCATGGTGCGCGCGGAGGCGCCGATCTGGCGCATCGGGATCAGATAATGCCGCGTGCTACGCGAGCCGTCGGTGTCCTGGTTGCCGAACTTGACCTCGTCGCCATGGGCTTGCTGCACCTTGACCTTGGACCAGTCGGCTTCCATTTCCTCGGCCACGATCAGCGGCAGGCTGGTGCGCACACCGGTGCCCATTTCCGAACGATGCCCGACGATGGTCACGATGCCGTCCGGCGCGACCGAAACGAACACGCGTGGATCGACCACGACGCCGTGCGGCATCTTGCCTGCGCCGGTTTCATAGGCGAATGCCTGGCGCGACATCACGGGCGCGGCGAGCACGAAGCCGCCGGTGACGCCGAGACCTTTCAGGATGCTGCGGCGCGAGACCTTCTCGACCCGGATGTTCTTTTCGAAGCCGCGAAGCTTGCGGGGGTTGTCGATGAAATTCATGTCACACTCCCGTCGATGCGAGATGGACGGCGTTCTCGATGCGCTGGTAGCAGCCGCAACGGCAGATGTTGCCGGCCATCCCTTCGCGGATCTGGTCATGCGAGGGTTTCGGGTTGTCCATCAGCAGGGCCGCGGCCTGCATGATCTGGCCCGCCTGGCAGAACCCGCATTGAGGCACGTTCACCTGCCGCCAAGCCTTTTGCACCGGATGATCGCCAGTCGGATGCAGCCCCTCGATCGTGGTGACCTCGCGGCCGGCGACGTCGTTGACCGACGTGATGCAGGCGCGCACGGCCTGCTTGTCGACGATGACGGTGCAGGCGCCGCACAGGGCCTGGCCGCAGCCATATTTGGTGCCGGTCAGGCCGGCCTCGTCACGGAGGAACCAGAGTAGCGGGAGATCCGGGTCGCCGTCCCAGCTCTGTTCCTGGCCGTTGATCTTCACCTTGATCATGATCGTCCCTCGCTCTTCATAAGCATGCCAAATTGAAATTGCGCCGACGCTGGCCGGCGACGGTTCGTGCGTCGTCTCCGCCGCATTCCGCCGTCATCCCGCGCGGGCAAATCCCGAAAGGGGGCAGGAACGCTATTGGCGATGTCTGGATGTGCTCGATACCTCCCGTTGTTGTTCTTGATTGATTGAACTTCGCGCGGCATCGTGACGGCGCGATCGTAGCAGAGATCGCTCCGGCTCGGCGTTCACAGCCGAGTGTTCACCGGGAAAAGATTGCATCCATGGTTTGTCAAAAGCAGGGCGCGGCGGCATGCCGCGCGCTTGCGATGCGTGGCGCAATCAAAAAAGCTTCGTCCGGCAGGAGCACTGCACGGACGAAGCAGGATGCCTCAGTCGAGGGAGGGAGAACGCAGGCACCGGGAGCTTCAACAGGAAGCCGACGATCCTGCGCAGTCATTCAGAGACCAGGACTGAGGAGCTGATGGTCCTCACATATGCGTGGTGCAGAGGCGGCAGCATCGCCGCGAAGGTCCCCGGACGGAGACCGATCCGGCTCGCTGGCGGTGGTCGGCGCCAGCGAGCGGATTGAAGCGTGGCGGAGGCTCGATGGCCCCACCCGAGTGGCCTTCCTAGGCGGCCTTGGCTTTTGCCACGTGGGTCGCGATCGCGTCCATCAGTGCCGGCGACAGGCAGTCATAGGGCTCCAGCCCGATCTCCTTCAGCCGCGAACGGATGCCCGCCATTTGCTCCGGCTTGACGCCCGATTCGATCACCGAGGAGACGAAGGCGGCGAATTGCGGCGCCTGCGAGCCCTGCTCCTGGAACAACTCGGGATGGATGAAGTCGAGGCCGTAGAACGGATGGCCCTTGTTCTCGATGCGGCCATACATGTGCGTGCCGCAGGCCTTGCAGGCATAGCGCTGGATCACCGCGGACGCATCGACGATCTCAAGCTTGTCGCCGTTCTCGAGCACCGAGACGTTCTGACGCGGCACCACGGCGACGACCGAGAAGGTCGCGCCTTGCGGCTTCCAGCACTTGGTGCAGCCACAAGCGTGGTTGTGCGCGACGTCGCCCTTGATGCCGACCTTGACCGGATGGTCCGAGCATTTGCAGACCAGCGTGCCGCCAGCGAAGCTGCCGCTGCCCTGTTTGAGGCCGTTGTCGATCGATGGATGGAGTGCAACAGTCATGGGTCGATCCTCCTTGGTGTGATGGCTTTCGAGCTAGAACACGACGACGGAACGGATGGATTTGCCCTCGTGCATGAGGTCAAATCCCTTGTTGATCTCATCGAGCTTGAGCACGTGGGTGATCATCGGATCGATCTGGATCTTCCCGTTCATGTACCAGTCGACGATCTTCGGCACGTCCGTGCGTCCGCGCGCGCCGCCGAAGGCGGTGCCGCGCCAGTTGCGCCCGGTGACGAGCTGGAACGGGCGGGTTGCAATCTCCTTGCCGGCCTCGGCGACGCCGATGATGATCGAGGTGCCCCAGCCGCGATGGCAGGCTTCCAGCGCCTGGCGCATCACCGTGGTGTTGCCGGTGCAGTCGAAGGTGTAGTCGGCGCCGCCGTCGGTGAGGCCGACGAGGTGCTGGACGATGTCGCCGGTGACCTTCTTCGGGTTGACGAAGTGGGTCATGCCGAACCGCTTGCCCCAATCCTCCTTGGAATCGTTGATGTCGACGCCGATGATCTTGTCGGCGCCCGCCATCTTGGCACCCTGGATCACGTTGAGCCCGATGCCGCCGAGGCCGAACACGACCACGTTGGAGCCCGGCTCGACCTTCGCAGTGTTGACGACGGCGCCGACGCCGGTGGTCACGCCGCATCCGATGTAGCAGCTCTTGTCGAACGGCGCGTCCTCGCGGATCTTGGCGACCGCGATCTCCGGCAGCACGGTGAAGTTCGAGAAGGTCGAGCAGCCCATGTAGTGGTAGATCGGCTTGCCCTTGTAGGAGAACCGGCTGGTGCCGTCAGGCATCACGCCCTTGCCTTGCGTCGCGCGGATCGCGGTGCAGAGATTGGTCTTCTGGCTGAGGCAGCTTTTGCACTGCCGGCATTCCGGCGTGTAGAGCGGGATGACGTGGTCGCCCGGCTTCACCGAGGTCACGCCGGGACCGATCTCCCGGATGATGCCGGCGCCTTCATGGCCCAGGATGGATGGGAAGATGCCTTCGCTGTCGAAGCCGTCGAGCGTATAGGCGTCGGTATGGCAGATGCCCGTGGCCTTGATCTCAACCAGGACTTCGCCGGACTTCGGACCTTCCAGGTCGACCTCGACGATCTCGAGCGGCTTCTTGGCTTCGAAAGCGACGGCGGCGCGTGTCTTCATCGGTAACTCCTCAGATCCTCGTAGAATGCCAGGACGTCGTCTCGGCAGCCCTGGCCACGTTCATTTGTTGCCCATGCAGGCGTCTTCGGCCTTGGTGTAGGCCTCTGCCTTGTCTTCCTTCTTGGCGGGACGCTGCCGGCCCAAGGCTTCGGTGGAGCGGGCGCGCAAATAGACGTAGAGATCGTCCATGTAGCAGGCGACGTTCGGGTTGTCGCCGAAGGCCGGCATGACGTTTTCCTGCCCCGCCGACATGTTCTTGCGACCGGACGCGACCACGCCGAGGAAGTCGCCATAGCTCATGCTCTTGACGGAATCCTTCAGCGCCGGCGCGTAGGTGGAGCCCATGCCGTCCGGGCCATGGCAGACGTGGCAGTCGGAATGGTAACGGCGGTATCCGGAATAAGTGAACCAGTCCACGGTGCCGTCGGCCGAAATCTTGTAGGTCGGGTTTCCGTCCTTATCGAGCCACTTTCCGTCGTCTTCCTTCTTCACAGCGGCCGGGTCGCCCGGACCCTCTGCGACCGCGGTTCCTCCGGACGCAACGAAGATCATCATCACAGCAATGACAGAGCAGATTTTACGCAAGAGATTGTCCTCGGAAGGCGTTCGGTGGAGACGAGCCGGCGCGTGGAGTGGATCCACGCGCCGGAGCGATGCTGAGCGAGGCCTAGTTCGGCAGCGAGAACACGGTCAGCGTGCCGCCGAGCGCCGTGTAGTTGCTGAGGGCCGCGTAGCCGCCGACGGCGCCGAGACCGGCGGTCGGATCGGTCAGACCTGCCGCCAGACCGATGCCGGCCCAGCCACCCACGCCGGAGAGGATGGCGATGTACTGCTTGCCATTATTCTCATAGGTGGTGACGTTGCCGATGATGCCGGAGGGAGTCTTGAACTTGTAGAGCTCCTTGCCGGACTTGGCATCGACCGCCTTCAGGTAGCCTTCGAGCGTGCCGTAGAACACCACGCCGCCTGCCGTTGCGAGCGCACCCGACCAGACCGAGAACTGCTCCTTGTTCGACCAGACGATCTTGCCGGTCTTGTTGTCCCAGGCGATGAAGTTGCCCATGTGGCTTTCACCCTGGGGCGGGTACATCGAAAGCGTCGCCCCTACATAGGGCTGGCCTGCGGTGTAGCTCACCTTGAACGGCTCGTAGTCCATGCAGACGTGGTTGGTCGGAACGTAGAACAGCTGAGTGTCCGGCGAGTAGGCCGCCGGCTGCTGGTCCTTGGTGCCGAGCGCGGCCGGGCAGATGCCCTTCGTGTTCTTGTCCTCTCCGCCGTGCTCGGTCGAGTATTGTGCGACGACCTTGGGACGGCCATAGGTCGGCGAGTTCTTGTCCATGTCGACGCCGCTCGTCCAGTTCACTTTGGGATCGTACTTCTCGGCAACTAAAAGTTCGCCGCTCTCACGGTCCATGGTGTAGGCGAGACCGTTGCGGTCGAAGTGCGTCAGCAGCTTGCGGTTCTGACCGTTGATCTGCTGGTCGCTGAGGATCATTTCGTTCACGCCGTCATAGTCCCATTCGTCGTGGGGCGTCATCTGGTAGACCCACTTCGCCATGCCGGTGTCGGCATCGCGTGCGAAGATCGCCATCGACCATTTGTTGTCGCCGGGACGCTGCTTCGGATTCCAGGTCGAAGGATTGCCCGACCCGTAATAGACGAGGTTCAGAGCGGGATCGTAGGAGATCCAGCCCCAGGTGCAGCCGCCGCCGATCTTCCACTGATCGCCCTGCCAGCTCTTCAACGAAGAGTCCGGGCCGACTGGTTTGCCGAGCGACATCGTCTTGGCGGGATCGACCTTGATCTGATCGTCCGGACCTGTGGAATAGGCGCGCCAGACCTGCTTGCCGGATTTGAGGTCGTATGCGGTGACATGGCACTGCACGCCGAATTCGCCGCCGGAGATGCCGACCAGGACCTTGTCCTTGACGACCAACGCGGAAGACGTACCGGTTTCGCCCTTTGCCGGATTGCCGTTGGTGGCTGACCAGGCCACCTGACCGGTCTTCGCGTCCAGCGCCACCAGATTGGTGTCGGCCTGATGCAGGATGATCTTGCCGTCGCCATAGGACAAGCCGCGGTTGACGGTATCGCAGCACATGACTGGGATGACGTTAGGATCCTGCTTGGGCTCGTATTTCCAAACGATCTTGTTCTCCTGCGAAAGGTCAATGGCGTAGACCTTGTTCGGGAACGGCGTGTGGACGTACATCATGTTGCCGATGATCAGCGGGCCGCCTTCGTGGCCACGCAGCACGCCGGTCGAGAAGGTCCAGGCAACTTGGAGTTTCCCGACATTCTGTGCGTTGATTTGGTTTAGCTTCGAATAGCGGGTATTGGCGTAGTCGCCCGCCGGCATCACCCAGTCTTTCGGGTTCTGCGACATCTTGATCAACTCGTCATTGGCTGAAGCGCTGCCGACGGCGAGAGCCGCCGCCGAACCAAGACAGGTCGCCAGTAGCACCTTGCGCATAGTTATTCCTCCGTTGGTCTCGTTTATTGTTTCCGAAGCATTGCTCAATCACCGGGCTTCTCGTCCGGCGTCTGCTCGTGCAGGGCGGTCACGATTGGGACCAGAAACGATGCTGTGCTGTTTCCTCCTCCTGATGAGAGCCACGGGTCCACATGTTGGAGCGGCCCGTTCTTGTTGTTCCTGCCGCAATCCCTAACCACTTCGTCAACGGGAAACTTGCCCAAGAGAGAACCCGGTTTGCTTGACAGCGCACGGAGACGAAGATTTTGATTTTGCAGTAGCGAATTCAGCGGCTTCCGTGCTGCTGCGGGGCCGTCTCAACGCTCAGGTTCCCCTTGACGGCGCTGCAACTAAGGGGGAGGATTAACTTTCAAGGGCGGCAATGGAGCGATGGCGCACGTTGCAAAAGACCGCTCAAATTCGAGGTAAACGTCACGCAATCACGGCTGAGGGCTCCGGCAGCGCTGGTCGCGATTCGCGTCGAATCTCCGGGTCAAACCAGTGGCTGGATTAATGTCCGACACAATTCATACGCTCTCGACGACCGGAATGACGCCGAAGCGCCAGATCCAGAGTTGGATCGACGGGCTGACGAGCCTGTGTGGGCATTTCGACGTCGATCCGCTGGAGGCGTCTTCCCTCGAGGGGCGTATCGACTACACGACGGTCTCGCGCCTGAAGCTCTGCCAGATCGAGGTCAGCCAACATCGCATCGCGCACACGCTGGCGCGGGCGAAGGCCAATGAACACCCTTACATCAAGATCCACTTCCAGACCTACGGCGTGTCCTATTTCGAGCAGGAAGGCCGCCACATCGAAATCAATCCGGGCGACATCATCGCCTATGACGTCTCCTGCCCGCATTCGATCATCAGTCCCGCCTTCACGCGTCACGACGTCGTGATCGTGCCGAAGGCGCTGCTGCGAGACCGAGGATTCCCGTCGCAGCGGATGCCGGCGTGCAAATTGTCGGCGAAGACCGGGACGGGCCGGATCGCCCATGATTTCGTCCACGCCACCTTCGACGAGGCGGCAAAACTCTCGGCGAACAGCGCGGTGGGCGTTGCCGATTCGCTGATCGACCTCCTGCTGCTGCCGTTGCGCGAGGCCGACACGATGTTCGATCGTGTCGGGCCGGAGGCGATGTATGTGCGTGCGCAGTTCTTCATCCGCGAGCACCTGCGCGATCCGGATCTGTGCATCGACCAGATCTCGGCCGAGCTCGGCTGCTCCAAGCGCTATCTGCACATGCTGTTCTCCGAGCGCGGCACCACGGTGAGCGACTACATCTGGCAGGCGCGCTTGCAGAATTGTCGTCAGGAATTAGAGGCTCACGCCGGCAAGACCATCACCGACGTCGCGTTCTCCTGGGGCTTCTCCAGCTCATCGCATTTCAGCCGCGTATTCCGGAAATATTTCGGCGTGGTGCCGTCCTCGATTCACAAGGCGCAGCAGGGCGCAGCGAGCTCGAACGAGCATTAGGCTGGCGCGCCGCGGCCGAGGCGTCGACAGGGGCCTGTCACGTGCCGGCGACTGCAATGATCTCTCTCAAGCCGACGCGGCCATGTAGGGAATGCTCGCCACGAGAACGACCAGCAGCACCGCGTTTCCGAGCATCCCGCTCCAGTGCAGCTGGCGCAGCCGACGCGGGGCTTCAGAATCACCGGCGTCCCTCGCGCTGAGCTGGTCGTCCATCCGCCGCATGAACCAAGGGCGACCCCAGATCGCAATGGCTGCGATCAGGCCAACGCCAATCGCGGCCATCAGGCGGCCCTCGAGCAGCAAAGCCACCGTCCCGATGACGCCGGCGACGCGCATCACCAGAAAATGGGCGTTGAACATTCCGCGCAACAGCTGGGCGACGGGCTGGATATCGAGCCTGACCAGCAGAAAGGCGGGCGAGGCAAGCGTGAAATAGCTCATCGGAAAGAGCAGGATGATCATAACGGCGACGGCGACGGCATCTGGTGTCATGCGCTCGGCCTTCCTGTCCGCGTCGCTCGGCGTTCCGGCAGCGATCGCACAATCATAACGGGAAAACGTGCTTTCGACAGTAGGCTTTGGCCGGACGTCGGGCCGCGAAGGCACACCGGCGCGCTGCGCCGTGCCTCGAGGTCAGGCCGGCTCGAGACCGAGCGACTTTGCGCTCTCGATCCAGATCGGCAGCTCGCGCTGATACAGCTCGTTGGTTTCCTTGAATCCGATCGCAGGCTCCAGCACGAAAGTGGCGAGAACCTCCTTCACTTTCGGATCGTTGTTGGCGGCGACGCAGAGATCGGCCAGCCGGTCGACGATCGGCTGCGGCGTCGCCTTCGGCACCGCCCAGCCCGAGAAGCCGCTCACGGTGAAGAATTTCGACGTCGCGCCTTGCTCGGGAAGCGTCTTGATATCGGGGATGGCGCCGACCTTCTTGGAATGCACGGCGAACACGGTGCCCCGATCGCTTTGCAGAACGGATTGCGCGGCCGTATAGCTGCCCATTGCCGCATCGAGGGTGCCTTCCAGCATTCCCGTCCACATCGGGGCTTCGCCGCGATAGTGAACCGGCTCGATGTTGAGGCCATATTGCTTGTTGAGCTCATTGATCGTCATGTGCGGGGCGGACCCGGCACTGTAGGTGCCGAAATTGACCTTGCCGCTCTTGCGCGCGAAGGCGACGAAATCCTCCAGCGTCTTGACGCCGGTTTTCGGGTTCGCGACCAGCAGGAGGCCGGCGCCGGGAATGACGCTGACGAGGGTTAGATCCCGGTCCATGTCATAGCCCGGATTCTTCACCACCACGCGGTTCATGATGTAGGTGGTCGAAATCGAACATAGGATGGTGTGGCCGTCGGGCTCCGCACGGGCGACTTCCGCCGTGCCGATCGCGCCGGAGGCCCCGGGCTTGTTCTCGACGACGACGGTCTTGCCGACCTGCTTGGAGATGAATTCGCCAAAGGCGCGCGCCAGGAGGTCGGTCTGTCCGCCGGCCGGGTAGCTGCAAATCATGCGGATCTGCCGCGAGGGCCACGCGGCTTGCGCCGAAGCGCCGCGTGAGACGAAAGGCATCGCGAGTGCGGTTGTACCGGCAGCGACGAAGCGGCGGCGATCGAGTTTTGCGGACATGATTCCCTCCCAGATTTTCTCTGAAGGTACTGCATCAGGCTGGCGCTGGCATGGAGGCAAGGCGAGACAGATTGGCGCATTCGAACGGCGGACTGCCTGTTTTCGCATCATATCGGGGGCCGCGCCTTCCGCACGATGCGCAGCCACACGATGTCGGTCAGGGCCACCGCGACGAGACCGAACGCGCCGCCGATCAGCACATTGGCGATGCGTTCCTCCGCGATGCCGCTTGCGCCCCCGGCAAAGGAGGCCGCGAGGGCGATGAAGAAGCAGCGCAGGCCGAAACCGACGACGTAGCGAGAGAACGAGATCAGGGTGAGGGTGGCCGCAAGCACCGCGAGCGCGTAGCCGATCCGACTTTGCGGCAGCGCGATGCCGGCGAGGAGGCCGAGCGGCACGCCGACGAGCGCGCCGACCGCGCGCTGCTTCAGCTTGCCGGTCGAGGCGGAGAGGTCACCCACGATCACGCTTGCGGCCGACCACATCACCCATTGCCCCTGGGCGAGGTCGAGCATCTCGACCAGCGCCGCCGCGGCGAAGACCGCCATGGCGGTCGCGCTCGCGGGCAGAAGCCACTCGGCCGCGGGCGGCCCGAACGGGGCCGCATCACCGTCCTCTCGCCGCCGGTCATAGATCCGGATGGCGCAGACCAGCGCCAGTGCGATCGGCGAGGACAGAAGGATGATGCCGGCATGACGCAATGCATCCGCGGCACTCGCGCCCTCCCGCACCTCGCAGGCGAGATAGACGGCGGGGATGAACACCCAGTTGCCGAGCGTGCGGAAACCTTCGCCTTGGCGTGTCACGGCCACGGCAAGGAAGCCGGCGAGCGCCGTCAGCACGACGAACAGCGGCTTGATGGGATTTGCGAGGAAGAGAGCGGCAAAGGTGACGAGAATGGCAAGGTAGTGCCATGCGATCGCTTTCGGTGCCAGTTGCAGCCTGAGCGCGGGAATGAGCAGCGAGACCGCGATCAGCCCGAGATTGAGCAGCGCTGTCTCGCGCGAGGCGAAGTAAGCGGCGACGAGCGGCCGACGACGATAAGCGCCCGCAGGAGCTCACTGGTCTTGATTTCGCGAGAGAGGACGTCGCGCAGGCCTGCGGCGGAGGTCGGGGAGTTCACGAGGCACCAAGTGGACGAATGACACGCACCAGACATAGCACGAATAACGCCACCTCTTTGCTGGCGCGGCGATACCGTGCCTCACGCTCGCTGTCACCGCCCGGCTTGGCCGGGCGATCCAGTACTCCGAGGCGTTTGTGTTCAATCGATAGGTCGCGGCGTACTGGATGCCCCGGTCAAGCCGGGGCATGACACGGTGATGTGGGGGCAGGTGGGGCGATCTCACCGCTGAATGATCTTCATCCAGACATCGCCGAGGATCGCAGGCTCGCGCGGCGGCAGATAGGTGAGGCCGGCCTGCTTGCCGAGTTCGGCGATCTTGCCTTCCGCGGCGAGCGCCGTCAGTGCCTTGTTCACGGCCTCGATCAAAGCGGGATCGCCGGCAAGCCCGACATAGCCTCGATTGGCGCCGATCGGATAATAGTAGCCGGAGGCGGTGACTGCCGTATCGGGGTGGGCGGCGCGATGGGCATCGAAGCGCGCTAGGTCGATCAGCGTTGCATCGTGGTCGCCGCGCTCGAGCGCGCCGAGGAGGTCGTCGCGACCGGGGACGAGATGGGTGATGTCGTCGATCAGGCGTCCCTTGTCGAAGGTCATCAGGATGGCATCGCCGAGCGAGCCGCTTTCGATGACGAGGCGAAGGCCGGCGAGATCGCCGATGTCGCCGATCTTGCGGCCCTTCGCTTTCGGCCCGAGCACCACCGCCATCGGCGAGTAAACATAGGGCTGACTGGGCGCGAGCGTGCCAAGTTCGACGCGCCGCCGCCTGTCGTCACGCGTGGCCCCGACGAAATCCGGCAGGCGCGCTGTCTTCATGCCGGGCTTGACCAGGGAATCGGTCGTCAGCGCATAGCCGCCGACCAGCGCGCAGCGCCCGTCCGAGAGCAATGCGTTGGCCTCGAGCTGCGGGCTGGAATCTTCATCGAGCCTGCTCTCGAACCACTGGATCGCCAGCGGCCGACGCAGGCGCTCGGCGACCGCCTGCGCCAGCAGCACGTCGAAGCCCGCATCCGCCTTGCCCTTTTGATGCACCGACAGTGGCGGCCGGTCTTTGTCGAGGCAGATTCTCAGCGGATTCTCGGCCGCGTGCGCGACAAGTGGCGCCGCCGAGAGGATCACGGCTGCGCTCCAGGCGGCGAGGCAGCGTCTCATGGCTTTCTCCGGCTGGAGACGAAGGCCCAGAGGTTCCCGATTTCGTCGTCGCTGAGAATGTCCGCCCAGGGCGGCATCTTGTTGTTCTTGCCGTTCTTCACAACGGTGACGAAGCGTGTCTTGTCGTCGGGAATGGCGCGCAGGTCCGGCGTAACGGTGCCGGAGTTCATCAGATTGGGGCCATGGCAGTGCGAGCATTTAGAGGCGTAGGTCGACTTGCCATGATCGATCTGCGCCTGCATGGAATTGCCGGTAGCGTCATCGGCGCGAGCGGTCGCCGCAAGCGCGACCGACAGCACCGCGACGGCGGCGATCGTCGCCGCCGTCTTGTGAGAAGTCATCTTCAGCATCGTGCCCGTTAGCTACTGCTTGACTGCAAAGAGCCACAGCGAGCCGCCGGGCGGCACCTGAGCCAGCCGCTCGTCGCCAGAGAACAGCGAGTAGACGCCGCCATAGCCGCTCGTCACGGCGACGTACTGCACGCCGTCCTGCTGCCAGGTCACCGGCTGTCCCTCGATGCCGGAGCCGGTCTGGAACTGCCAGAGCTTCTTGCCGGTATCGGCATCGAAGGCCTCGAACTCGCCGGTCAGCGCGCCAGAGAATACGACGCCGCCGGCCGTCGACAGCACGCCCGAGAAGCGCGGAATATCGCTCGGCGCTTCCCATTTCGATTTTCCGGTCATGGGGTCGATGGCCTTGAGATGACCGCGCGGCCCGTCGCCGTACTCCCAGAGGTCGGTCAGATCCATGCCGAGATACCATTCACCCTGCTTGAAGGTGACGGGCTCGGTCTTGTACCTGCCGCCGAACGCGAGCGTGTTGGCATAGGCAAGGCCGGTCTGCGGATTGAACGACATCGGCTCCCAGTTCTTGCCGCCGAGAATGGAGGGATAGACGGTGACTTTCTTGCCCTCGCGCGCGTCCTTCGACACATCGGTCTCGATCGGACGTCCCGTCTTCATGTCGATGCCGGTCGCCCAGTTGACCTTCACATAAGGATTTGCGGCGAGCAGCTTGCCGTTGGTGCGGTCGAGCACATAGAAGAAGCCGTTGCGGTTGGCGTTCATCAGCGTCTTGGTCGGCTTGCCCTCGATGTTCACATCGGCGAGCACCATCTCGGCCACGGCGTCGTAGTCGAACGGGTTGTTCGGCGAGAACTGGTAGTGCCACTTGATCTTGCCGGTCTTGGGATCCATCGCCAGCACGGAGCAGGTGTAGAGATTGTCGCCGGGGCGCACTGCCGAGTTGAACGGGCCTGGATTGCCGATGCCCCAATAGACCGTGTTCAGCTCGGGATCATATGAGCCCGTAATCCAGGTCGAGCCGCCGCCGAGCTTCCAGGTGTCGCCCTTCCAGGTGTCGCCGCCGGGCTCGTCCGGCGAGGGGATCGAATGGGTGCGCCAGACATGCTTGCCCGTCGCAGGGTCCCAGCCGTCGATGAAGCCGCGCGTACCGAACTCGGCGCCGGAGATGCCGGTGATGACCACACCGTCGGCGACCAGCGGGGCCACCGTCATGGAGTAGCCTTCCTTGATGTCGGCCGCCTTCTGCCGCCACAGCTCCTTGCCTGTTTTCGCGTCGATCGCAATCACGTTGGCATCGAGCGTCGTACGGAATAGTTTGCCTTCGTGAATCGCGACACCGCGATTGATGATGCCGCAGCAGACGATTCGGGGCGTCTCGGCAGGATATTCGATCTTGCTCTTCCAGATCTGCTTGCCGGTCTTGACGTCCACCGCCATGGTTGCATTGTGCGTGGTCACATAGATCACGCCCTGGTAGACGATCGGCTGGGATTCCTCGCTGCGGTCGTCGTTAAAGGAGTAATTCCAAACAGGGACGAGGTTCTTGACGGTATCCTTGTTGATCTGTTTCAGCGTCGAGAAGCGCTGAAGATTGTAGCCCATCCCGTAGTTGAGAACGTTCGACGTATCGGTCACACCCTTGACCAGCTGCTCGGTGGTCTGGGCATACGCGCAAGTTGATACAAGCATGACGAGGCTCGCGGCCATCGCAAGGCGTTTCATCCGTTCCTCCCAATATGCGCGTCTTTGACGCTGCGGGAGCAACACTCCGCCCGAATGCAAAACGCGTCAATACGAAAGTCGTAAGTGCGACGCCGATATGTTGAGCGGCAGATGCAGTCACCTGACAGAAACCTTACAACCCCTCTCACACTTGTGCGCAGGCGCTGGAGAAATTCCGCGGTGCGAGGCGGCCGAGACGGAAAGCGACGAGCTTGAGGCGGGAGTTCCGGGAATTGTGACGCGCGCAGGTTGTAATTTCCCCTTGAACCGGAGCTCGTTTGCGGACTTATGTCGGTTTGATCCCTCTCGAATCGAGGATCTCAGGAGGTTTCGATGATGTCTCGTCACTCGGTTGCGCTTGCGCTCACGATCGCATTGCTGTCCGGTCCGGCCTTCGCGGCATCCGGTGGCGCGGTCAAGATGTTCGATACGGACAATGACGGCACGCTCGATCTCGCGGAGGTGAAGAAGGCGGCCACCGCATTGTTCACCAAGCTCGACCCCGATCGCGACGGCACGCTGGACGCACGTGAACTGCGCGGGCGGCTATCGGCGAAGGAGCTGGCCGCCGCCGACCCCGATCGCGACGGGACCCTGACGCTGGACGAATACCTTGCCGTGGTGGAGCAGCGCTTCAACGCGGCCAATCCGGACAAGGACGGAACGCTCGATGCCAAGGAGCTGAACGCACGGCCCGGCCGCGCGCTGGTGCGCCTGCTGCGCTGAGCGCCGCACTGCCGGGAGCTTAATTCCGGACCGGAAGCCCGGAACATCAGGCTGTGCGGTCTGTTCTTCTCGCGATGTCCTGCTCTGCGCCGGGGCAGCGCGGCGGGAGAAGAGGAGAAGCAGATGAACACGAAACGTTCCGTTCTTGCTGCCTGCGCGATCCTGACGTTGAGCGCGGGCGTCGCCATCGCCGGCCCGTGCAACACCGGCAGCGCCAGCACCGACAAGGATGCCGGTTCCGGTCCGGTCACCGTGGGTTCGGCACAGTCCCAGAGCTCGTCCAGTGAAACGGGTCAGCATCCGCCGACCAGCACGATGAACCGCGCCAGCAGCGGCGCGGCAGCCTCGTCGGAAGATGCACAGCGACAGATGCAGAGTCAGCCGACCGCAGCGGAGCGGGCGGAAGGCGCCAAGCCCAATACGCAAACGGCAGGCAAGGATTGCTGACGCGGTACTAGTCGTGCCGATTCGAGCGTGATGTGTCGCGCGAAGTCGTCTTGTTCAGCCCCGTGCTTGACCAAGAGCGAACTGGCTTTGCCCGAGAGAGAAATAGAGCCGCGAAGAATCGACACGGATGCGTTCGGCGTTCGAATCGGCGCTTGAACTGTCGGGGACCCAGCCCTAGGTTTTGCCCCGCGCTATGTCGCGCTCAATACCTTGGGAGACCCGAATGGCTTGGAAAGCTCCGAAGATCGTGGAAGTGCCGGTCGGCATGGAAATCAACATGTACGCCTGCGCTTCGCGCAAGTAAGACTGACGACCTGCCGCGGCTGCGACGGCAAATGCCGCCGAAGCCGTGGCAGTGTCGGACCGTCGGCTGCCGCGGGCAAGACTCGTGATCTGGTGCTGACGTCAACATCACACGCCTTCAATTCCCTCCATCAAAATCTCGATCGCGTTCTGCAGCCCTGTGTTAGGCTCACGCCTGGCCAGCGCCTCATCAGGTGGCGCACGCCTTCGGGGCAGGGGATGCGCGGCAGGGCTTGCAAATTCGGAATGGCGGTTGCGTGCTTGGCCGCGCTCGCACCGACATGTGTCAGCGCGGAAGAAGGCTTCGATACCGAGCACATCTTCGGCTTCATGATCGGCACCGATATCGGCAATGTCGGCGAGCGCGAGTTTCAGACGCAGACCACAGGGAGCTTCGGCAAGGGCAGGGGTATCTATCGCGCCCTCGAGCACGAGGTCGAGATCGAAATGGTGCCGCTGCCGAATTTTCGCGTCGAGGTCGGCGGCACTGCCAGCCTACACGACATTACCGGCGTCCCCGACATCGACGATCGCCGCCAGTTCAATTTCCAGGGCGCCTCGCTCGACCTGCGCTATCGCCTGCTCGACCGCGAGCGGGCGCCATTCGGCCTGACCGTCGCCGCAGAGCTCCACGGCAATCGCATCGACGAGACCAGCGGCGCGAAGGGACGGATGTACGGCACCGAGTTCACGCTCGCCTTCGACCGCGAGCTCGTTCCGAACTTCGCCATCGCTGCGCTCAACCTGATCTATCAGCCGGAATGGGCGCGCTTCGAGATGACGGGACTATCCGAGAAGAGCTCGACGATCGGGGCGGCGTTTGCCGGCCTGGTGCGCGTTCGGCCCAATGTGCTGCTCGGCGGGGAGATGCGTTATTTTCGGCAATACGAAGGCATTGGCCTCGGCGAATTTTCGGGCCAGGCCCTGTTTGTCGGCCCGACCGCTTATTTCCAGCTCTCCGAGCGCTCGCGGCTGACCTTGAGCTGGAGCATGCAGGCCTGGGGACGTCCGGCCGGATCGTCCGGCAATCTCGACCTCGTCAATTTCGAGCGCCACCAGGCCAGATTGGTGTTTGGCGTTAATTTCTAGTTGTGGGGCATGTCTCCTGCGCGCGGGTAGAGTTGCCAGAGCAGAGTTCCACCACCCGATTTGAAACTTCGCTCTCCTTGGGACGTAGTTTTTCGTGCTAACCTCGGTTGCCCATGCGAGAGGATCCCGGCATGAACCGATCAATCTGGTGGTGACTGTGTGTGCGGTGCTCTCGCCTGCGACCTGCGAGGAACAGCATCTGGTGTTCCACTATTCCGGGTCGCCGCGGCAATGCGCGATGGCCGCGCCCCCCTATATTGCGCAATGGGTCGGAGAGCATCCGAAGTGGCACGCGATAAAGTGGCGCTGCGAATACCCGCACCCGAACGACAAGGCGTGAGGGGTCCAACGCAGAGACGCGGCGCTACTTATTGCAGTCCTTAAGATCCTTGTCGGCGATCGAGAACACCGCATCGGCCCTGATCTCGATGTCGCGAACCACGCATTGGCGCCCACTGGGATAGCCGACCTTCGCGTCGTAGCGGCCGGGCTCGACGCCCACGATGCGCAACCGCTCGTCGTGGTCGACCTCCTTGTCCTTGTCGTTCAGGCATTGGTTCGGGCCCCAGTCAGTCTTGCCGGAGGGAGCGAGCTGGAAGCCGGAGATCGTCTCCGTCGTCAGATTCCAGAGCCGGATGCCCTTGCCCTTGGCCTGCGCGGCGGCTTCGCCGGCAAGCGTCAACAACGCGATCAAAGCCAGAACCCAACGCATCAGCCAGTCCTCCCAAAGGCGCGCCATCATTCCCTGATCAGGCGTTCGCGGTTCTTTGCCTTGTCGAAGTTTTTGGCGCGGTCAAGGCCGTTCGGTGCGATCAGCTTCGCCGAGACGAGATCGGCGCCGTCGAAATCGACCTCGATGACGATGGCACCGGTCAGATCGGCGCCACCGAGTTGGGCGTTTTTCAGCGATGCACCACTCAGGTCGGCGCCCCTGAGGACCGCGAACTCGAGGTCGACGCGCGACAAATCGGCGTTGCGCGCGTTCAGCCGTTCCAGATTGGCGGATCTCAGCACCGCGCGCATCAGCCCCATCGACTGGTTGCGCATGTCGGCGCCGAGATGCGCATCCGCAATCGACGTGCTGACCATGCTTGCGCCGGTGAGATCTGCCGTGATGCGCGCACCAGTCAGATCGGCGCCGTCGAGGCGAGCACGTGCCATCTGTGATGCGAACAAACTGGCGCCCTTCAGGCTCGCGCCCGTGAGATCTGCATCCAGCAGCCACGCCTGATCGAGGATCGCCCCATCGAGCCGGGCGCCGGTGAGTTTCGTCTTGTTGAGCCGTGCCGCACGGAGAATGGCTTTGGTGAGGTCGAGGCCACTGAGATCGAGCCCCGATAACCGCTTGCCGGTGAAATCGGCCGGCGCGCCGGCGATCGCTTTGGCTAGTGTGGCTTCGACCTCCTGCCGGCTCATCTCGGCGGAGACCATGGCGGGTGACGTCAGATCGAGATCGCGCATCATGTCCTGCGCGCGCGATGTTGTCGCGAGCAGAGCAAGGCCAAGCGCCGTCAGGGCGATCGTTCGCGTCATCAGCAGACTCCGCTGCGATCCAATCTAGCACATGCCTCGCGCGATTGCCTATGAGGCATCCCGCCCGGCGCGTTCGTCGCCTTCCTCTTGGATGCGTCGCGCTAGCACGGCCTTGATTGCCGCAATCTCGGCTTCGCCCCGTGCGTCGCGCGGAATGGCGATCGGCACCTCCTGCATGATGCGGGCCGGCCGCGGCGACAGGAAGAGCAGGCGGTCGCCGAGCCGGATCGCGTCGTCGAGGCTGTGGGTGACGAGCAGCGTCATCACCGGACGGCTCGCCACCAGCGTTGCGATCTCGTCGCGCAGGCGGCCGGCGAGCGCGTCGTCGAGCGAGGCGAGGGGCTCGTCGAGCACCAGCAGGTCGGGCTCGACCGCGAAGGCACGGGCCAGTGCCACGCGCCTGGCGAGCCCCAGCGACAATTCGCCGGGGAAGTGGTTGCGATGCGCCTCCAGCTCCAGGATCCTGAACAGCTCGGCGAGCTTCGCATCGGTGACGTCGGGGGCCGCCAACCGCACATTCTGCTCGACCGAGCGCCACGGCAGCAGCCGCGGCTCCTGGAACACCATGCCGATCCGCGCCTGCGGCGGGCGCGCGATCCGTCCTTGAAATTCGTGGTCGAGCCCCAGGATGATGCGCAGCATCGTGCTCTTGCCGCAGCCGGAGGGGCCGATCAGCACGCCGACCTCGCCGGATTGCAGCGCGAATTTGACCGGCGCCAGCACCTCGTGCGTTCCGCCCGCGGCACTCTTGAACGTCTTACCTGTGATCTCGACCTCAAGCCGCACGGGGGCGCCACCGTGTTGCGCGGGCTTCGAACGGCTGCACCAGCAAGGTTTCGATGACGAGCACGACGGCGGCAAACGTCAGCGAATAGGCGAGCAGCCGCGGCGTGTCGAACAGCTGGAAAGCCACGCCGATCTCGAAGCCGACGCCGTTCGGCCGTCCCAGGAGCTCGGCGACCAGCACGATCTTCCACACCAGCGACAGGCCGGAGCGGGCGGAGGCTGCGATATAGGGCGCGAGCTGCGGCAGCACGACGTGGCGGAAGGCGCGCCATCGCGGCATCGCGAACACGCTCGCCATCTCGTCGAGCGAGCGGTCGAGTGCGCGGGTGCCCTCGCGCAGGGTGACGATGGCGGTCGGCAGCTTGTTGATGGCGATCGCCGCGATCGCGGCGGCCTCGGTGAGGCCGGCCCAGATATAGGCCAGCACGATCACGACCAGCGCGGGCAGATTGAGCAGCAGGATCAGCCAGGGATCGCCGAGCCGGTCGGCGAGCTTCACGCGGCCCATCAGATAGCCGATGGCACTGCCGAGCGACATCGCCAATGTGAAGGCGAGCGCCACGCGGGCCAGCGTGGCGCCGAGATGCAGGAACAGCGCGCCGGATGCGGCCTCCGCGATCATCACCTGGAGCACAGCCGGCGGTGAGGGCAGCTTTGCGCCGCCGACGAACAGCGCGGCGGTCCACCAGATGGCGAGGAACAGGGCGAACGAGAGAAGACGCAGCACCTCAGTCTCCGGGGACCGCGTGATAGAAGGTGCCGGGATCGAGCTCGGCCGCCGGTCCCACGAGATCGCGGCCACCGGTCTCGGCCAGCACGCGGTAGAGCACGCGCGCGTCCGTCTCCTCGTCGGCAATGCTTCGGCGCGGGATGCCGTCGCGATAGCGCTCGCGGTAGGTCTTGAGCATGGCTGGATCGCTGGTGCCGGTGAGCGGCGCGATCTTGTCCCAGGCCGCGTCCGAGGTCACCAGCAGCTCCTTGGCCTTGCGCGTCATCGCGATGAAGCGCGCCACGGCGTCGCGATGACTTGCCGCCCAGCTCTCGTCGAAGACATAGCCGACCGCGGCGACCGCGCCCTTGGCGCCGAGCTTCGGCAGGATGTCCTCGATGCCGGCGAGCCGGCGAAAGCCCTTGACTTCGAGCTGCGCGCAGAAATTCCAGAAATTGAGGCTCGCATCCATCTCGCCATCGAGCGCCTTGGCGGCGATCAGGGGCGGGGCACCATAGACGACGGTTGCCGCAGACTTCAGGTCGATGCCGTCTTGCTTCATGCTTGCCTGGAGCAGCAGCCAGCTCTTGTCGATCGCACCGCCGGCGACGGCGAGCTTGCGTCCCTTCAGATCCGCAAGCGTCTTGATCGGCGAACTGGCCGGCACCATCACCGCGCCGAGCGCGCTGGAGTAGGGATAGAAGGTGAGCTTGGCGCCGAGCGCGCGCTCGCGCGATACCCACAGCCAGTCCGACAGGATGATGTCGGTGCTGCCTGCGCGCATCGCGATCTTGCCGGCCTCGGTGCTCGCGAGCTCGGTGACCTCGAGCGACAGGTCGGCCTCCTTGTCCAGACCGCTTGCGCGGATCGCGGCCAGCTCCCAGGAGAATGTTCCGGTCTTCTGCACCGCAAGGCGGATGGTCTCCGCGGCGCGGCCGGGTGCGGCAAGGGTCAACGCCAGCATCACCGCGAGCGCCAATGTTCGACCAGAAGCTCTCATCACCTTGTGAGCCGTTTCCTCTGACGGAGTACTTTTCAGGACAATACGCATAGCATAGCTTTGGTCGCAACCATTGGGAGGATGCCTATGAAACTGGCGGGACAGCTACGACCGATTGTCGCCGCATTGACGGTATTGACGGCGACTGCGTGCGCGGCGCAGGCCGAGGAGGCCAACGATTATCCGACGTCGGCGCGCGCGGAGTACGTCTATGGCTGCATGAAAGCCAATGGCGAGAGCCGGCAGTCGATCGAACAATGTTCCTGCTCGATTGATGTGGTTGCTTCGATCATGCCTTACCAGCGCTACGTCACCGCAGAGGCCGCGCTCAGCATGTCCCAGGTGCGCGGCAATCTCGGCGTTCAGTTCCGCACCTCGGAGCAGGCGAACTCGGCGGTGAACGATTTGAGGCGTGCGCAGGCGGAAGCCGAGGTGAGGTGTTTTTGACGGCCTGCTCAATGCCAACCGTATTCGTCATGCCCGGGCTCGTCCCGGGCATTCACGTTCTTACGGTATTCGCCAAATTCGTGGATGGCCGGGACAAGCCCGGCCATGGCGACCGAGAGCCTCACGTCCCCGGCTTCTCGACGTCCCACTCGTTCCTAAACACGTGCCCGTCCGTGTCCCTTGCCTCCGCGCGAAAGCGCTTGGCGCCGTTGGAGACATAGGTGAAGCGCAGATTGGGGTCTTCCGAGATCGAGATGCCGCCTTCCATCGACAGCACGGGGCTGTCGTCCTGCGTCAGCTTGATCTGGTTGACGAAGAAGGCCGGGATGTAGAGCTGCGTAACCTGGTCCATCTGCAGGCCGGAATTGTTGGGATGGCCGATCATGATCTGCGCCTCGCGCACGCGGCTCGCCGGCGCCTCCTCGCGTGCGAATTGCCGATAGCGCATCTGGCCGAGCCGGGCCTTGGCTTCCTCGATGTTCTTGCCCGCCGGTGCGGAGCAGCCGCCGGAGGCCTTCACATAGATTTTCGAGACATAGAGCTGGCCGTCGCTGAGCTCGGCCACTGCATGCACGTCGGTGTAATTGTTGACGCGCACCCGCGTCGAGATCTCCGTGACATTGGCATCCGGTCCGAGCTCGAACTTCGCCGCCATCGGCGCCGGATTGCGGTCGATCACCAGCGTGATCGAGCGAATGCGCCGCGCATCGCCGGGCGACAGCTTGCTGCGCAAGGTCACCGGCACGATGGCCGCGTCCTCGGCCCGATACGGCATCTCGATGCCGATGACGCTGCTGCCGTCGTTCATCGGACGGCTGCTGAAGATGTCCTGCACCAGGCCCGGCCAGGGATCGCTAACTTCCTCAGCCTGCGCCGGCACCGCGAGAGCGAAGCCGAGCAGGAGGGCGGTGAGGGTCAGGCGGCGTGTGCATCCCGTCATGGTCATGGTCCTGCGGACGATACGTCGTTCGGTGCAGCCTAGCGCGCCTGCTACTCCCATTCAATTTCCGAGAATGCTGCAGTTGCGTTGCGGGAATTGTAGTCCTCGAAAAGCTCCCATCGCGGCCGCTCCGCTGCGGCGGCCTTGGCGGCGGCGCTTCGGATCGGCTCGCCCCTCTTGTTCAGCGCGCGAACGTCGGACAGCAGCGTTGTCAAATAGCGCCGTTCATCGGTCAGCGCGGCAGGCCAATCGCTCACGGGGCCGTGACCGGGAACGACGCGCAGCGCCGGGATCGCCTCCACTCCCTTCAGCGTATCGAGCCAGCCGCGGATGCTGCCGTCCATGACCGGAACGTGGCGGAGAAAGACGAGATCGCCGGCGAACAGGGTCTTGGTCGTCTCGTCGAGCACGGTCAAATCGCTATCGCTGTGCCCAGTCGGCCATGCGCGCAGGGCGAGTCGGCGCGATCCGAGATCCAGGATCATCGTGTCCGAGACCAGCAGGGTCGGGGCGATGATTCTCACGGGATCGATCAGTTCGCGGCCCATGATGCGGCGGAAATTGTCGAGATAGAAAGGCCCTCGCGTCGCGAGCGCCTGCGGCAGCTTGTGATGGCCGACGAAAGTGGGGTTTCCGGCGGCGAAGGCTGCATTGCCGAAAACATGATCGGGATGGCCGTGGGTGTTGATGACGTAGCGGATCGGCTTGGGCGTCTTCGCCCGCACGGCGGCCAGCAGCGCCTCACCCTCGCGCACGCTGCCGCCGGTATCGATGACGGCCACCGCGTCGTCGCCCACGATGAAGCCGACATTGGCGATGCCGCCCTCGTTGTCGCGGGTCATCAGGGCGATGGTCCCGGAGTGTACGAAGATTCCCGGCGCGACTTCGCTCACAGGCAATTCGGCTGTCCCGGCGCGTGCTAGCGTCGCGATCCCCAGCAGGGACAGGGCCGAGACAATTGAAGCGATGCGAGACATTTTTCTGCCTCAGTTCAACGGATTTGCCGCATTGCACTGCAACAAGAAAGCCAACACCAATTGGCAAAACATGGCACGTCATGCGTTGCATGGATAACATTCAAACAAAGCGAGGAGGAAGCGCGATGACGGAGACCGGACGACATCGTCGCTGGTTATTTTCACTGTGGGTCCTGATTGCATCCTGCGTGGTGGGCGATGCCGCCGTCGCGCAGACGAGCGAGACCGGCGACCTCTCCTTCGAACTGGTCGACCCCAAGGTGCTGCGCGTCTGTGCCGATCCGCGCAACCTGCCGTTCTCCAATGAAAAGGGAGAAGGCTTCGAGAACAAGCTCGCAGAATTCCTGGCGGAGAAGCTCCAGAAAAAGCTCGATTACGTTTTCTTTCCGCAGGCCGCCGGGTTCGTGCGCATGACGCTGGGTGCGCATCGCTGCGACGTCATCATGGGCTTCCCGCAGGGCGACGATCTCGTGCAGGGCACCAATCCTTATTACCGCACGAGCTATGCGCTCGTCGCCAAGGCCGGTAGCGGGCTCGAGGACGTCGAGACGCTCGAGGATCCCAAGTTGAAGGGCAAGCATGTCGGCATCGTCGCCGGCACGCCGCCGGCAACCAACATGGCGCTGGCCGGCTTGATGGCTGATGCAAAGCCCTATCAGCTGATGATCGACACGCGTTTCGACAATTCGGCGCAGGCGATGATCGACGATCTCACCGCCGGCAAGATCGACGCGGGCGTGCTGTGGGGCCCGATGGCCGGCTACTACGCGAAGAAGGCCGACTCGCTCCATGTCACGCCGCTGGTGAAGGAAACCACCGGACCGAGGTTGATCTATCGCATCGGCATGGGCGTGCGTCCCGCCGACCAGAACTGGAAGCGGCAGCTGAACAAGGTGATCCAGGACAACCAGGGCGAGATCAACAAGATCCTGCTCGACTTCGGCGTCCCGCTGCTCGACGAGAGCAACCGGCCGCTCGGCGCGGAGACCGTCAAGAAGACGCCATGAGGCAGCATCTTGCCGTTGCGCTGCTCGCTGCCGTTCTGGCAGCGCAGGCCGCTTTGGCAGGGAAGGCTTTGGCGCAGCAGCAGCCGTTCGAACCCGAAGGCTATCGCGCCGACAATTACCGCGCACCGGTGCCGGCGACGCTCACCGGCGCGCGCGTGCTGTCGACGGCGGAGGCCGAGGCGATATGGCGCGCGAAGAGCGGCGCCTTCATTGACGTGATGCCGCGCCCGCCGAAACCGAAGAACCTTCCGGAAGGCACCGTCTGGCGCGATGCGCCGCGCAGGAACATTCCGGGCAGCATCTGGCTGCCCGATACCGGGTACGGCACGCTGCCGCCGGCCATGGACGACTATCTCCAGCGCGGCCTCGCCCGCGCCTCGCACGGCGACAAGACTGCACTGCTCGTGATCTATTGCCTCGCCGATTGCTGGATGTCCTGGAATGCGGCGAAGCGTGCGCTGGCCTACGGCTATGCCAACATCGCCTGGTATCCTGACGGCACCGACGGCTGGGAGGGCGCCAAGCTGCCCACCGTGGACGCGCAGCCGGAACCGCGCCCGGACCAGTAATGATTGGATGCAGGTGCCTGCCTCTCCCCGGAAGCGGGGAGAGGCAGAGGCAGTGCTATTTTTGCTTCTGTAACTTCGTCAGCGTGCCCGTGCCGTTCGTCTCGGTGGCCGTATAGCTCACCCTGTCGCCGGCATGGACGGCGTCCAGCATGGCCGCGTCCTTCGCCTTGTACTCCTGCAGCGCGCCGGCGTTGCCTGTGCTGGCGCCGACAGTGCCTTTCTGCGTCTGCTGGATCGAGATGGTGCCGTTGAGCCGATCGATCCGCGTGATCATTCCGGTCATGTCTTCGGCAAAGGCGTTGGATGCCAGCATGGTGACGACCGCAGCGCCCGCGAGGATGAATTTCGTTGTTCCCATCAAGGCCTCCCGATGTTGGATGTCTTGGGTTGACTTCGACAAGACGTCCCGCAGCGATTTGGTTCCGCCGGATGGCGCGGCGAAGGATTAACGATCGTGCTGATACTGCGGGAACTTTCGCGAGCCGTCAGCGAGGCTGACGTTATTCCATCTCCTGCTGGATCACGCGCCCGAGCGCGAACAGGCGCTGGTCGATCGTGGTGGGAACCTCGCAGACGAATCGCACCACTTTGTGACGGTCCTCGAAAATGCGCGTCTTCCAGATCAGATCGTTGCTTAGCGCCTCGACCTTGGTTTCGTCGCGCGGGGTTGCGCCCTGGAGCGCCTGGAGCGCAAGCGTCTCTTCGCGGATCTTGTCGGCGGCCTCGCGCTGCTTGCGGCTGACGCGTTCGAGCCCGTTCATCACCTGCGAGCGCTGGGCGTTGAGCGTGTCGAACAGGCCGGCGAACAGCAGCTTGGCATTGGCCGACTTGTCCGAGGCCGAGGCGGCGAGAAACTCCTTCACCGATTTTTCGGCCTCGTCCAGCGGCGTCTTGCGCGCCGACAGCTTTGCGACCAGTGCGCTGACCTTGGCGTCGTCCTTCCACTTGTTCTGGACGTCGTCGAGCGCCGGCCCGGCCCAGACGGCCGAAAGCGAAATCTCCGGCACCTTCGCCTGGGTGCAGGGCCAGTCCGGATAGCGCGGATCGACCGCGCGGGCGGCCGCGCTCGAGAGCGCAATTGCGATGGCAGCCAAAATCCAAGCCTTCATCCTTCGCCTCCCGCCGGTCCGCGTCGCGCCAGCCCGCGCGACGGATCATAGGCGAAAATCGCACCGATCATGAAGACGATTGTGCAGATCGCGACCACCGCCAGTGAGACCCAGTTGATCTGTCCGTACAGCGCGAAGCGGATCAGCTCGACCGCGTGGGTGAACGGATTGACCTCGCAGAGATAGTACAGATAGGGGCTGCCCTCCTGGACCCGCCAGAGCGGGTAGAGCGCGGAGGAGGCGAAGAACATCGGGAAAATGACGAAATTCATCACGCCCGCGAAGTTCTCGAGCTGCTTGATGCCGGAGGAGATCAGCATGCCGAGCGAGCCCAGCATCAGCCCGGACAGGATCAGCGCCGGCAGCACGGTGAGATAGCCCGACGGCGGTGGGGTGATGTCCCAGAACCAGGCGATCAGGAGGAACGCGTAAACCTGGAGCAGCGATACGGCCGTGCCCGCGAGCAGCTTGCAGAACAGCAGGAACCCGCGCGGCAGCGGGCTCACCAGCAGGGTGCGCATATTGCCCATCTCGCGGTCATAGACCATCGAGAGCGAGGACTGCATGCCGTTGAAGAGCTGGATCATCGCCATCAAGCCGGGCGCGATATAGACCTCGTACAGGATGTAGGTCTCGTAAGGCGGGATGATGGAGATGCCGAGCACCTGGCGGAAGCCGGCAGCGAAGATGAACAGCCACACCAGAGGCCGCACCAGCGCCGAGACGAAGCGCTCGCGTTGATGCAGGAAGCGCAGGCCCTCGCGCCAGACGATGCCGGTGAGGCAGGTCATGTACTCGGCGAATGAGAAGCCGCGCGGCACTTCGCGCGTGGCGATGCTGCTCATGCGCCGCCTCCCGGCATGGTTTGCGCGCCGGTCAGGCGCATGAAGGCGGTGTTGACGTCCTGCGCGCCGGCTTCCGCAACGACCCGGCTCATCGGTCCCTGCGCCAGCACCTTGCCCTGATGCAGCACGACGAGGTCGTCACCGGGCAGGATCTCGTCGAACAGATGCGTGGCCCAGAGCACACCGATGCCTTGTTCCGTGACGAGCTGACGGACATGGCTGATGATGTCGGCGCGCGCCTTGACGTCCAGGCCGACGGTCGGCTCGTCCAGCAACAGCAGTCGCGGCCGGTGCAGCAGTGCGCGTGCGATCTCCAGCCGCCGCATCTGCCCGCCGGAGAGGTCGCGCACCTTGCTGCCGGCGCGCTCGGCAAGACCGATGCGGTCGAGCAGCTCGGCGCTGCGCGCGGCTGCCTCGCGGCGGCTGATGCCGTGGAGAGCCGCGTGATAGAGCAAATTCTGTGTCAGCGAGAGATCGAGATCGAGCGTGCGCGGCTGGAACACGACCCCTAACAGCCGCAGCGCCTCGCCAGGGCTCTTGCTGATGTCGTGCCCGAAGATGCCGATGCGTCCCGTTTGGATGCCGAACAGACGCGTGATCAGCGAGAACAGCGTGCTCTTGCCGGCACCGTTGAGGCCGAGCAGTGCCGTGAAGCTCGCCGGCAGCACGCGGAAGGAGACGTCGGTCAGCGCCCGCCGCGGGCCGTAAGCATGGCTGACGCTGTCGATCGATAGCGCCGGCACCGTGGCCGCCTCCGGCCCCGGCGTCTCGCGCGATTCAGCGGTCGGGGCAGGTATCGTCATGGCGCGATCGCAACGCCCCAGGGCAGTTCGCCGACCTGGATGGTCTTGATCACCTTTTGCGCAGCGACGTCGATGACGGAGACGTCGTTCGACACGCCGTTGGTGGCGAGCAGATATTTCTCGTCCGGCGTGAACGCCACGTGCCAGACCCGCTGACCGACCAGAAGATATTTCGTCACCTTTCGGGTGGCGACGTCGACCACGGCGATGCGGTTGGCCGGGCCGAGCGCGACGAAAGCGGTCTTGTCATCCTTGGTCATGCCGATGCCGACCGGCTGGATCGCTTCTTTCCGCAGGCCCGGGATCTCGAACGTGACTTTGCCGATCACCTCGTGTTTTTTCGGGTCGATGATCGAGACGGTCCCGCCGATCTCCGAGGACACCCACACTTCGGAAGAGTCATGCTTGAACTCGGCAAAGCGCGGGCGCGCGTCGACCAGCACGTTGGCGACGATCTGGCGCGTGGCCGTGTCGATGAAATGCGCCATGTTGGTCGTTTCGGACGTGTTGATCAGCGTCTTGCCGTCGGGGCTGATGGTCATGCCCTCGGGCTCGACGCCGACCTGGATGTCTCCGAGGCGTGCGCGCTTCTCGAGGTCGATCACGGTCACCGTGTTGTCGTTTTCGTTGGCGACATAGAGGATCTTGCCGGCGGCGTCCTGGGCGAACAATTCAGGATCGGGGCCGGACGGCAGGCTGTCCACGACGGTCTGGGTCTTGGCGTCGATCACCTGGATGGTGTCGTCGTCGCCGACCGCGACCATAACGAACTTGCCGTCGCGCGTCAGATCGATGCCGCGCGGGCGTTGGCCGACCTTGATGGTCTTGGTCACGGTCCAGCTGTCGGTGTCGATCACCGACACCGTGTTGCTCTTCTCGTTCGAGACATAGGCGATGAACGCGTGCGCGGGCGCGGCCGCCAGCACCAGTGCGGAGAGAAGCCCAACACGCCACTTGCGCGACATCTGCATCCTCATTTCAGCTTGCATTTGCTTTCCGGACGGTCGTAGCCGAGCGTGTCGAGCTCGGAGACCTGGTGCAGGAAACCCTCCTGCGGCGACACCGACACCACCATGCGACCGTCGACCAGCAGGATGGGCTGGCGCAGCTGCAGATTCCAGTCGCGCAAGGTCAGCCGCGTGCCCTTGAAGGCGGCGACGGAGAAATCCGGGCCTTTGATGAAATCGGTGACCTTCTTGACGTCGCCGGAATTGGCGCGCGAGGTGGCTTCGCCGATCATGCGCACCGCCGTCCAGGCCTGCATGTCGAGCGCGGTCATGCGCCGCGCGTTCAGCTTGACGAAGCGGTTCTGAATCTGCAGCGCGCCCCATTGGTCCTGCGCCGCGTCCCAGCTGCGCGGCACGAGGCCGGCCGAACCCGCGACGGGGCGCGGATCCCAGGTGCGATAGGGCAGGTAGGCGCCGAACACCTCGCTCTCGTCGGCCGCGACCAGCACGTCATAGGCCGGCGCCTGTTGCGTAAAGACCGGCATCTGGCGCTGGATCAGCGTGACGCCGGAATCCGTGCGGCGGGCACCGCCCTTGTCCTCGAAGGTGCGCTCCTGCACGATCTTGGCGCCGAAGCGGGTCGCGGTGCGCCTCAAGGCATCGGCGAACAGCTTGTCCTCGTCATGCGAGCCGACCACGAGCAGCCAGCGCGACCACTTCTTCCACACCAGGTACTGGCCGAGCGCGTCCGCCAGCATCGCACGGGTCGGGGCGGTATGGATGACGTTGGCGCGGCAATCGGCCTCGCGCAGCCGCTCGTCGATCGCGGCGACGTTGAACAGCAGCGTGCCGCGATCGCGCAGCGCGTCCGAGACCTTCAGCAGCGCATCGGCCGGCAGGTCGGCGATGATGAAACCGTTCTTGTCGGCGAGGGCGGCTGCGGCCTGGACCGGATCCTCGCCTTCCTTGATGCGGCGCTCCTCCAGCGTGAAGCGCTGGCCCAGGAATTTTCCCGTGGTGTTGTTGTCCTCGATGGCAAGGCGGGCGCCGGCGACGCCGTCATTCTCCGCGGGCTGCTCCACCAGCGACAACGTCGATCTGGTGCCGGCGACGCCGAGATAGCCGACGCCGATCGCGACGGGGTCCGCCGCGAGCGCACTCGTCGCGGCAACGCCCAGGCCGATCAGGCCGACCAACCATCGGATCATGCTTCCTCCAGACGATCTCTGCGGCTTGACCGCCGCTGGAGAATTGTCTCTGCTTCAAGCATGACCAATTTGTCAGAGCATGCAACCCCGCATTTCGTCCCCGCGCGCACGAGGATTGGAATCACGATCATGCGAGCGTTGATGTGTTTCGCAGCGTTGCTGTTGACGGGCTCGCTCGCGCGCGCCGATCCGCCGAAGCTCGCGGTGTTCGATTTCGAGCTGATCGACACCAGCCTGCCCGGCGAGTTCTATGGCTCGCGGCCCGAGGAGGCGCGGCTGGAGCGCATCAGCGAGCAGCTGCGCAAGGAACTGGCAGAGTCAGGCAAGTTCCAGCTGCTCGACATCGCGCCGATCAGGGATGCCGCCCGTCGCGCGAACTTGCAGGCCTGCGGCGGCTGCGACCTCAAGCTCGCCGGACAGCTCGGCGCCGATCTCGAGATCACCGGCCTCGTGCAGAAGGTCTCGAACCTGATCATCAACCTGAACATCTATCTGCGCGACGTGAAGACCGGCAACATGGTCGCGGCAGCCAGCGCCGACATGCGCGGCAACACCGATGAAGCCTGGACCCGCACGATGAGCTATCTCATCCGTAACCGGTTGCTGGCGCCGAATTACGGGCGGCCGCAATGAGGGGGCTCACCCCTTCAATCTCTCCGCATGCCAGTGCAGATGATCGCCCATGAAGGTGGAGATGAAATAATAGCTGTGGTCGTAACCCGCCTGGCGCCGCAGCGTCAGCGGGATGCTCGCCTTGGCGCAGGCGGCTTCGAGCAGCTCCGGCTTGAGCTGCTCCTTGAGGAAATTGTCGGCCTCGCCGACATCGACCAGGAAGCCGGAGAATTTCGCCCCGTCTTCGATCAGCGCCACAGTGTCGTGGCTGCGCCAGGAATCCTTGTTTGGTCCGAGATAGCCGGTCAGCGCTTTGGTGCCCCAGGGTACGAGCGAGGGCGCCACGATCGGCGCGAAGGCGCTTGCCGCGCGAAAACGGTGCGGATTGCGCAGCGCCACCGTCAGCGCGCCGTGGCCGCCCATGGAATGGCCCATGATCGATTGCCGCCTGGGATCGACCGGAAAATTCTCCGCCACCAGCTTCGGCAACTCGTCGGTGACATAGCTCCACATGCGATAATTGCGCGCAAACGGCTCCTGCGTTGCATCGACGTAGAAGCCGGCACCCAGGCCGAAATCATAGGCGTTGTTGGCATCGCCGGGCACGTCGGGCCCGCGCGGTGAGGTGTCGGGCGCGACGAAGATCAGGCCGAGCTCGGCGCAGGTCTTGCGGAATTCGCCTTTCTCGGTGACGTTGGCATGCGTACAGGTCAGCCCGGAGAGGTACCAGACCACGGGCAGTTTGGCACCGTCCGCATGCGGCGGAACATAGACCGAGAACACCATGTCAGTCCCGGTCGCCGCGCTCGCATGGCGATAGACGCCCTGCACACCGCCATAGGACTTATTCATCGAGACAGTCTGAATCGTCATGCCCTTAAGCTCCATGGCATCTCACTGCAATCAACATTGCAACGCTTGTGTGACGGAAATTTGTGGCGGTATCAGGCGACGCCGCTGTCGATCGCCAGCCGCACCAGCTCGACCGAGGTCTTCACCCCGAGCTTCTGGCGCATGATCGAGGAGGTGTTGGCCACCGTTTTGTAGGACGATTGCACCAGCCAGGCGATCTCGGACAGGCTCTTGCCGGCGCTGAGCAGCCGCAGGATCTCCATCTCGCGCGCGTTCAGCTTCGACAGCGGGCTCTGCGCCAGCGCAGGTCCCGCGAAGGCGATGCTGCGTGCGATCGCGGTCGGCAGGTAGGTGCCGCCGCCGCCGACGGCGCGGATCGCCTCGACGAGGTCGTCGGGGTCGCCGGTCTTGGAGACGTAGCCCTTGGCGCCGCATTCGATCGCGCGCGCAGCGAAGGCAGGGTCGTCGTTCATGCTGAACATGATGATGCGGGCCTCGGGCGCGCGTTCGAGGATGCGGCGCGCGAGCTCGAAGCCGGAGACGGTCGGCAGGTTGATGTCGATGATGCAGAGGTCGGGACGCTCGACGATGAAGACGCACTCGCCGTCTTCGGCGTCGGCGGCCTCCAGGATCTCGATCTCGCCCTCGTCGGCCAGCACGGCACGGCAGCCGGAGGCGACAATGGGATGATCGTCGACGATCAGAATGCGCATAGGCGTTCCCCGCGACAGCTTCGAACCTGTGTGCCGCAAGAAGCCGACCAGGCAAGGCGCGTGCGCCTCATGTCGCCTCATGCAACCCGGCCGGGATTGCTGTACGTTCCGATTAGATATCCGCCGCTTCGTCTCTGTCAACGTCATCGGACAGGCGGGCAAAACCTTCGCGGGGGCACCAAGCGAGACCAATGTGGCAAAATCTATCCTTGCGCGGTCGCATCAACCTGCTGCTGGCGTTGCTGCTGGCCCTGGGGCTCGCCGTCAATATCGGCCGCCAGGTCGCAGAGGCGGGCCCGCGGGTGCAGGCCGAGGACCAGAGCGTGATCCGGCTCGCGCGCGAGTTCATCGAGATGATCGTGGCGGACCTGAACGAGGCGCCCGATCCGGATGCGAGGCTGAACCAGATCGCGCGCGATCTCAGCCGCCTGCGCCATGTCAGCATCGCGCTCCATGACGCCGGCGGCCGTCCGCTGACGCCGCCCCGAACCGGGGCCGACGCCGACACGCGCGGTCCGCCGGCCTGGTTCGTCGGCCTGGTTCATCCCGAGCAGACCGCAGTCAGCGTGCCCGTCTCGATCCAGGGCAAGCCCGGCTCGCTCGCGATCACCTCGCATCCGATCGACGAGATTGCCGAGATCTGGGACAGCATCGTGACCCAGCTCGAGGTCGGTTCGGTCATCGCATTGGTGCTGTTCCTGCTGATGACGAATGTGGTCGGCCGTGCGCTGGCCCCGCTGCAGTCGTTGGCCAAGACGATGGGCGAGATCGAGGGCGGGCATTATGACGCGCGGGTCACGCCGGGCGGCGCACCCGAGCTCGCCGCGATTTGCGGCAAGCTCAATCATCTGGCAGCAGCGCTGGGCGAGGCGGTCGAGGACAAGCGCCGGCTTGCCGAGCGCGCGGTCTCGCTCCAGGACGCTGAGCGCAAGGAGATTGCGCGCGAGCTGCATGACGAGTTTGGGCCGTATCTGTTCTCGCTGCGCGCCCATGCCAGCGCGTTGGCGAAGCTGGCGGACAGCCGCGAGCCGAGTGCGGAGGCGGTGCGAAAGCACGGCAGTGCCTTGCTGGAGCAGATCAACGCGCTCCAGCAGTTCACCCGCCGCGTGCTGGAGCGGCTGCGGCCCGTCGGTCTTGCCGAGCTTGGCCTGCGCCAGGCGCTGGAATCGCTGTCACGGCTGTGGCGGGAGTCGCATCCCGACGTCGCCATCGAGACCACGATCTCGCCCGCGCTGGGCGCGACCGGGGAGACCGCGGACCTCACCATCTACCGCATCGTGCAGGAGGCGCTCACCAACGTGTTTCGCCACGCCAGCGCGACCTCGGTCAACGTCGTGATCGAGCCGGCCGGACAGCAGGGGCGCGACGGCCGCTTCTGCGTCCGGGTACGGGTCAGCGACAATGGCCGCGGCATGGAGCCGGGTCAGAAGCTCGGCTTCGGCCTCGTCGGCATGCGCGAGCGTATTTTGGCGCTGGGCGGCACCCTCAACGTCGTTTCCGGGGACGGCGGCTTGACCGTCGAGGCGCTGGTGCCGACGGCGGCGGCCTGATCGCGCCCGAAAGGATCGGGAAAAATTCCCGATTTGGTCGGGAAAACGGGTGCTGATGCCGCCCGACCTTTTGTGGCTGGCGCACCAATTGCGGCCGAATAAACTCGTTTCGACCAATCGGCGAAAATCAAAATAGCCGGTCGTTGCGGATGGGAAGGCGGGGATGGGCAAGGTTCTTTCGTTCAAGCGTCGTTTGTTGATGGCTTCGATGTCGACCGGGCTGGTCTCGGGTTTGGTCTGTGCGAGTCCTGCCGGGGCCGCCCCGGACGAGGAAACCAACGTTCAGAACCTGCCGCCGGTCGAGGTGACCGCACCCCCGCCGGCAACGCGGCGCGCGGCGCCGTCGCGACCGGTGGCACGCATTGGAGCGGCGGGGTCGGCTGCGCCGAGGACACGGCTCTATGTCTACCCGACCTCGCCGGGCACCGGCCGGGGTCTCGACGTCGACAAGGTCCCGTCGGCGATCAATGCCGTCGATGCCAGCCAGATCAGGCGCACGAACTCGCTGAACGTCACCGATGCGCTGCGCGACAACATTCCCGGCGTCAATATCAGCGAAGTCACCGGCAATCCGTTCACGCCGGATATCGAGTTCCGCGGCTTCGTTGCCTCCCCGGTGGTGGGCACGCCGCAAGGTCTCGCCGTGTACCAGAATGGCGTTCGCATCAACGAAGCGTTCTCGGACGCCGTCAACTGGGACCTGATCCCCACGGCCGCGATCAGGTCGGTGACGCTGGTGACCAACAATCCGGCCTTCGGCCTCAACGCGCTGGGCGGCGCCCTCAACCTGCAAATGAAGGACGGCTTCACCTATCAGGGCGCGGAGCTCGACATGATGGGCGGCTCGTTCGGCCGCATCCAGGGCTCGGCGCAATGGGGCAAGCAGGTCGATCAGAACTACGCGGTCTACGGCGCTCTCGAAGGCGTGCGCGACAACGGCTTCCGCAACTTCTCGCAATCGGAAGTCCGGCGCTTCTACGGCGATGTCGGCTACAGGGCCGGCGACAGCGAATTCCACGTCAACATGGGGGCCGCCAAGAACAATTTCGGCGCCAGCGCCACCGTCCCGGCCGAGCTGCTGGATAAATATTGGGGCGCCACCTACACCACGCCGCAGACCACGTCCAACCGCGTCGGCTATCTCAACCTGACCGGAAAGGTAGACGCCACGCCGACCTGGACGCTTGAAGGCACCGCCCATGTGCGCAGGTTCGAGCAGAACATCGTCGACGGCAATCCGACCGACGCGGAGGAGTGCGGTGCAGATCCGGCGCTGCTCTGCTTTGGCGACAACGCCTCACCGGCGTTCGGGGCGGGCGGCGTGCAGCTCGCCAATCCCTTCGCGCCGGGAACGATTCTCGGGGCGATCGACCGCGGCTCGATCCGCTCAACCACGTTCGGCGTGTCGGGGCAAGCCACCAACGTCGATCAGCTGTTTGGTCATGACAACCGCTTCGTGGTGGGCGCAACCTATGACGCCGGCGTCACGCGCTACAACGCCTCATCAGAGATCGGGTCGATGGGAGAGAACTACGTCGTCACCGGCAGCGGCGTTTTCCTGGGACCGACTCCTGTGGCAAATCCCGTCGCCGGCCCCGTCTCGCTGCGGACCATCAATCAATATAACGGCCTCTACGCGATGGATACGTTCAACGTCACGGACGCCTTCGCCATCACGGGCGGCGGCCGTTTCAACGCGGCGCGGATCACCTTGGAAGATCAGCTCGGAACTGCGCTCAACGGCGACCATACGTTCATGCGCTTCAATCCGGTCATCGGCGGCACCTACAAGATCACGCCGGGCTTGACCGCTTATGCCGGCTATTCCGAGGCCAACCGCGTGCCGACGCCGCTCGAGCTCGGCTGCTCCGATCCCGCCAGGCCTTGTCTCATTGCAGCCTTCCTGGTTGCCGATCCACCGTTGAAGCAGGTGATCTCGAAGACGGTGGAGGCCGGCTTCCGCGGCACCACGGAGCTGAACATCGGCACGCTGGGATGGAAGGTTGGCGGCTTTCGCGCCACCAATCACGACGACATCATGGCGGTGCCGGTCGTTGGCCGGACCGGCTTCGGCTATTTCACGAATGTCGGGAGGACACGGCGGCAGGGACTCGAAGCGGAAGTCAACATCAAGTCGCCCACGCTGCAGTTCCAAGCGAGCTACGCCTTCGTCGACGCGCGCTACGTCGATCCGCTCGAACTCGGCTCGGAAAGCCCGTTTGCCGATCCGGCCACCGAGACCATCCAGGTCAGGCCCGGCAACCAGATCCCCGCGATCCCGCGCCACCGCGTCAAGGTCGGCGTCGACTACGCCGTGACCGATGTCTGGAAGGTCGGCGGCAACGCGCTGTTCGTCTCGAGCCAGTACATTGTCGGTGACGAATCGAACCAGTACGCCAAGCTGCCCTCTTATACGGTCTTCAATCTCCACACCTCCTATCAGGTCGCGAAGAACGTCCAGCTCTACGGCCGCGTCGACAACGTATTCGACAAGCGCTACGTGACCTACGGGCAGTTCTTCGACCGTGATGCCTTGCCCAACTTCACCAATGGCGGCGCTGATTTCACCGACCCGCGTTCGCTGAGCCCGGCACGGCCGAGGGCGTTCTATGCGGGCATGAGGGTGACGTTCTAGGACGAAGCTGAGACCGCTTCGCGCGGGAAGCCAGCGGAGCCGTTGGGACAGTCAAGCAAGTGCTGCAAAGCCGGAGCGTGCAAACTAATTCGGACGCGGTCGGATATCAGTGCTAGACTTGGGGATGATGAAAATCCTTGTGGTTGCGCTGGTCACAGCAGTTCCGGCGCTCGCTCAAGTCGGTTCCCCGCAGAAGCCGCCTCTGACCGATCGTGAACAGGTTAAGGCTGACCGGGAGAAGGCGGTCGAGGCCGAAAAGAGCGCACCCACAACGCGACCTTGGGATCGTGACGCGGACGGCAAGCGTCCCTGGGATCAAAAGCCCGCGAAGCCCTGAGACTCGAGGGGCAAGCTTCCCAATGGCGCTGCGCTCCAAGGCGCAGCCGTGCTTCCTCGTTTCCGGCGATGCGGCTCCGACCTACGCCGCTTTCTGAATGGCCAATGGCTTCCAAGTCTTAGGAACGGTTCGGACGATCGCCCGTTGGTCTTGCATCTTCTGCCGATGGGCGCGTTGCTGCGGTGGCAGCAAACCAGGTGAGCCCAATGAGTAAGCGTTCCAGCCTCGCGCCAGCTGTAAGCTTTCGGCCTTCGGCGTCCCTGCTGAAGGCCATCGAGGCGTGGATGGCTCAGAACAATGGCACTTCCCTACCTGAGGCGATTGGTCGCCTCATCGAGCTGGGCCTCACTGCACACGACCGTCGTGATCAGCAGAAGCTGCGCGCGCGCAAGATGGCTGGCGATGCCATCGATGGCATGGGCGACAAGGCCACGACGGAAGATGCCCGGATCGCTCGCAAGCAGGATCTGCTCAATGGACCCGAGGAGTTCGACCGTTTGCGCAAGGACCGACCCGGTACAACGAGCCGGTCAAAAACCTAACGCGGCGGTGAGAGCCGGCCGACACCAGATACATCGCAGAGAAAGAAGGAGTGGACCATGAGACAGCAATCCCAAACACGGGCCGCCAAGGAGGCCCATGACTTGTTCAAGCCGATCGCGAAGAAGCCGCCGACCGATTACGAGCAAGCGCAACAGACCTTCCACGCAAATCGGGAACGGTTGAAAGCCGAAAGGTTGGCCAGGGAAGCCGAGCGCCGCGGCAAGCCCGACAAGGCATCTTAGGTGCCGCGCTTCTATTTCGATATCTGGGACGGGGAGTCGCTCGTAATCGACGAAGAGGGGCTGAGCTTGGCCGGCCGAAGGGCCGCGGAGATCGAGGCGGCGCTTCTCTTGCGGACATCAGCTTTCTCTTGCGGACATCACCAGGGAGCTCGATGCCTTCACGAGCAGCGACGGATTGACCATTCAGGTCCGGGACGCGATCGGCCTCGTCTTCAGTGCAATTTTCGTTGGTGAAAGAGCTCTGCCAAGCAATTGATGAAATTGGCGCGCAACGTCATCGCGCCGGTTACGATGTGAGCGTCATCTTTCCTCGAGACCGCTGCGCTGTTCAGGATCATGCTCGGCTAGAGCATCGAAAGCACGACAATTCCGTCTTCGAGTTCTCCTGAAGCCAGGCGCGCCCGCGCGATGCGCTCGAACTCCGTCCGGTGCTTCTGGAGATAGCTGAACGCCTGCTTTTGCGTGTTGAACGTGGTGGCAAGTCGGCACATCTGCCGATTTGCGCCCGACGCGAGAAAGAAAGTGATGGTTCCGTGGTCCGGCTTGAGTCTAGGCACGATCTGCTCTCTCCGGCATGTGATCGGCCCCTTCAGGGTCGGCGGCAGCGTTGAGAGCGACTATTGCGCCCGCTTCTTTGAACGCTGCTTCGGCATCGGCGTTGGCAAAGCAATGCGAGCGGCCTCGTCGGCTGCTTCCCTGGCCTCGCGCGCCTCGCGAAGCCGCGCCATGTTGTTGCGGATCTGGACAGCCCGGCGCTCGACCTCGGCCAAAGCGCGCGCGCCCTCTTCAGCAGCCAAGCGCTTGCGGTCGGAACGTGCGATGCTCTCGGGCGACGGCTCTGCCGATTTCCTGGCGCTCATTGCTCGCGGGCCTCCGCCACGGACGAAACCCGCTCAATCCGAAGATCGAGCGGGCAGGGGAACCGTTTCAGTACATCCGTGAAACGGTACCACGATATCAAGCCAGCGAGAGATTCTCGGCGCTGACTTTGCCTCGCATTTTGTCGGTCTTGATCTCGAAATTGACCTTTTGGCCCTCACCGAGACCCGTCAGACCAGCGCGTTCTACAGCGCTGATGTGAACGAACACATCATTGCTACCGTCGCTCGGCTGAATGAAACCGAAGCCCTTCTGGCCGTTGAACCACTTCACAGTACCTGTCGTCATCTTCTTCTCCAAAGTGCGCGAGCACATGCCGCGTGACAATCACGCGTCATCTTCAACTTCGTCGATGTCTTTGGAAAAGGAGCCCGCAGGGCGCATTCAACAAGGCACAGCGGCTAATCGAACAAACTCAACATATAGCACATTCGCGATTTTGCAAGGTGGCAAGCCAATTTGTTTCGGCGGCCACCGTCCAGGTGTTCCGATCGCTTCGCGCGCCTCGTTGAACAGGCGACACGTTATCGATTGACAGCGGTGCACGAGAGGGTCACGTTGATGCCACCAAGCTGCATCGCCGTGACGAGCAGATCGGCTTGTGCGCAGCCGCGGCGAACATTGCCGCCACTATCCTCAAAAGTCGGAATGAAGCTCCTGCGGGATTGGCTGCCACAGGACGTGCCACATTCGCAGCCATCAGCAAGGAGACTCAATTGCACGTCCTCGTCAGAGACAACAACGTCGATCAGGCACTCCGCGTTCTCAAGAAGAAGATGCAACGTGAAGGCGTCTTCCGCGAGATGAAGCAGAGGCGGTCCTACGAAAAGCCGTCCGAGAGAAAAACCCGCGAGAAGTCCGAGGCCATTCGCCGGGCCCGCAAGCTCGCTCGGAAGCAGGCCATCCGAGAAGGGTTGCTGCCAGCACCGCCGAAGAAGAAGCCGTTCGAGCGCAAGGCACCATTGCCGGAGATCAAGGCGCGGGCGGACTAGAGACCGCAGTCGTTGCGGGCATGTCGTCGAGCTATGGTCTGAAATCGATGCCTCGCAGCACGATGCCCGGCGGCGTACCTTCGAACTCCGTCGCGCGATACTTGCTGGCGGCTCGAGCTTCGATGCGATCCCGCAGGCGGGTGAACTGGGCTTCGCGCTGTTCGGGTCTGACTTGCGGCCCGCGCTCGAGATAGTCCATCGCAGAGGTGGAGATCGCGCAAGGAACCTCCCTGGCGCCGTCATGCATCGAGAACCGGACGATCATTCGGTCGTATTCGTGGCTGATAAAGCGGCCGCTGGTCAGTGTCATGGCTTGCTCCGTTACGTGCTTGCGACCCGGCACGATTGGGCCCCTTCAATCATCGCCGCGACGGGCCGCCCGCTTCGCGCTCGCGCCGAGCAGGGCATGTGCCGAGGATGCAGGCGGCCGTCGTTCGCCTCAGCTGTCCCCCGACAGCCGGGCGAAATCGTCGAACAGGGCCGCCACCAGTGCGCGATGGCGCGTATCCTCGGCCGGCAGACTTGCAGCATAGAGGTTGAGCAGATGGCGCGCTTTCACTGCCGCCTCCGGCCATGATGCGGCAGGCACCGTCATCATGCGGCTTTCGAGGTCGGCCTCGCGCGCGCGCAGCTCGCGGAGGTTGGCTTCGACGTCAGCCAATGCGCGGCGCAGGTCGGTTGCCTTCTGCGCGGCCATGCCGCGATGTCTGTCGAGATCGACCGGGTGATCAGTCATGGGCCGTGCTCGCGTCCGCAGCTTGCGCGTTTGCAAGATCGATCGAGCCGATCGACAGCATCTCCGTGGCGCCGCAGGAGCCTTCGGCGGGAACGGTGACCATTGTAGCAATGCGGCGATAGGCGGAGAAGGTCAGCCCCTCGATCGACTCTTCGTCTGTGACGACCTCATAGGAGCCAGCCGGGAAGACGCGCTCGATGCCGCGGATGCGGAACGGATGCTTGAAGTGGACGGTCTCTCGCCGCGAGCGGATGGTCATGCACGCTGCCTTTCGCAAGTGAAGTCCCAACCGATGCTGGCTGTCGCGACCATGCGCCCTTTGCACGGCAATAGCCAGCTCTATCGTGACCCGCCAGTTAAGGAAGGTGTCACGGCGGGGTCCGTCGCCCGCGGCATTTTGCGCTAGCTATTGGCTGAGCACGAGCGCAGCGTTGCTTCATCACCGCACATCTCGACGGCTTCGACCGGTGACTGAGGGTCACAATGCGCTCCCGCGGAAGGCCTTGCAGGAGCATTCGATGCCGCGTGTTCGCATCTCGAAATCGATCGTGCCGCCGGTGATCGCTCCACTGTTGCTTCGGATTATCGTCTGCGGAGGCGTGCAGGGCGGACAGCGACGGTTGCTTCATCGCCCTTAACCGACCAGAAACCATCGCAAATGATCGGAAAATTTTAACGAAACGACTTGGCCGCCTCCGCGTCAGTTCGTCGGAGGGCCCGTCCGATGACAGAGCGCCAATTGAAAGAACAGGAATTTCAGATCGCACGCTACAGGCATCTGGAGCGGGAAGTGACGGATCCGCTCGCCGCGTGTCTGCTTCACAGCATCATCGAGGAGCTTGAAGCCGAACTGCGCAGGGACTTACCGGATTGGCACGGGCCGCGCGATTAACGCTTTTTTAGCGCTGATGGTGCGGATTACCTCCTTGGGAACACCAACGGAGATGGCTCCCATGCTGAAGGACGGCACTTACGCGGCCTGGTACAAGACGCCACTCGATCAGGGGACCGGCATCGTCCACGTGGCCGACGGGCAGATCTGGGGCCGCGACAGCCTGATGACGTATCATGGCTCCTGCCAGATCGATGGAGACCGCTTCACCGCCACCGTGTCGACGAGGCGTCATACCGACGGACGCGCGACGGTCTTCGGCAACGACGATGAGCTCACGCTGAACATCGAAGGACACTGTCCCGACAGGATTGCGACCTATACGGCGACCGCCGCGCAAGTGCCGGGGATGATCCTCCAGGGAACGCTGATCCGGACGGAACAGAAGCAGCCCCCGGCACCCGAACCAGCTGGCCAGATACCGGCGTTCAATCCCGACAAGCTTCCGAAATTGCCGAAGCGCTCGCGCTGAGACATGTCTCTCTGAAAGCGCTGGCATTCCGAGGCGGTCGGGCGGCTGCTCGAGGGACGCGAATGACATCCCTACTTCTCCTCCGGCCAGCCCCGGGCGAGTAGCGCCGCCTGTTGCAAGGTGATGCGTCGCACCAGCGGATCCGCGTGACGGTGCACGAGCTGCCAATCGATGCCATCCTTGCGGTAGATTTCGGTCACGCGCAGCGACCAGTCCTGAGCCGCCAAACCGCCCACCTCCGCCCGCTGGCGTTCGATCATGACGAGAACGACGAGCGCGTCCGATGCGTAGGTCTGCGCAACCTCCAGCTCCGTTTGGCCTTCCCTGAAGTATCGCGACAGGTCGGCCAGGCGCTTGGGGCTGGCCTCGAATCCGCGACTGGCGGGCCCGCCGAACGGCTGCATCAACGTGAAATCCGGCGCGATGCGGACAAGCTGGAGCCAGCGATCCATATCGCCGCGCATGAAGGCTGCGTTCTTCTCGCGGGCGCGTTCGATGAGGCCGGCTGTCGCGTCGTTCTCGGCGGCCGCGTGGGCCGAAAGCTGAACGGACAGCGGCATTGCAGCCGTGGCGGCCATCATCGCGCGCCGCGACATCTTGTCCTGCAAGTTCGGCGATTTGTTCACTCCCGGCGGTGTCTCAGTCATGTCACGGCTCCTGATCGCAAGGCGAAGGCCTATCCATGAAGCCTTGATCCCGATGAATCCAGCGCTATGATTTCAGCAATATGCTGAACCAAATTGATCTCTCCAGGATCGACCTCAATCTCCTCGTGCTCTTCCGCGTGGTTCTGGAGGAACGTCATGTCGCGCGGGCAGCCGCGCGGCTGAGCCTGACACCGTCGGCCGTCAGCCATGCGCTGGGCCGGCTCCGTCTGTTGCTGAACGATCCGCTGTTTCTGCGGACACCGAAAGGCGTCGTTCCGACGGCGCGGGCCTTGGAGCTTGGCGAGCCCGTGGCAGAGATCATCGCACGCATCGAGCAGGTGATCGGTTCGGCTGCACCGTTCGATCCTGCGAAAAGCAGCCGCCGCTTCACGATCGGCGCTCCCGATGCCGTCCTGGTCTCGACATCCGTTCAGCTGTTGCGATCGATCGCGACTGTGGCGCCCGATATCGACATCGGCCTGATCCACCTGATGCCTGCACCGCGCGGCAGCGCGGTCGGAGAGCCCTGGCAGCAAAGCCTCGACATGCTCGAAAGACGCGAGCTCGACATCGCAATGCTGCCGCTGCCGGCGGTCTCACCCCGGTTCGAGGCGCGCAGGCTGTACGATGAGGATTTCGTGCTGGCCATGCGCAAGGGACATCCCCAGGCAAAAGCGCCGGCCCGCAATTTGTTCTCGCAATCACAGCACCTGCTGGTGTCGCTCAGCGGTGAGCCGCGCGGCTTCGTCGATGAGATGTTGGCCAAGCGCGGCCTCGAGCGCCGCATCGCCTTGACCGTTCCCAATTTCATGATGGCGCTGGTCCAGCTCTCCGGGTCTGATCTGATCGCAGCATTGCCGCGCCGATTGGTGGAGCACCACGCCGGCCGTTTCGGGCTGGTGTTCGCCGAGCTGCCTTTCACGCGCAAACCGGATACGATCCGGGCCATCGCGACCAAGGCGGCGATGAGAGATGTCGGCATCGCCTGGCTGATGCACCTTGTGGTCGGCTCCATCGGAGCAGGTCGGCCCTAAAACCGCCCTTTCTAAACCCTGGAACTGTCGATCGTGCCTCGAACCAAGAGAAGTGGAGCAGCATCAATGTCGGACAAGGTGTCGCGCCGCCAGTTTACCACGCTGGCGGGATTGTCCGCAGCCGGGATTGCGAGCCCGCTCGGGGCCGCCGAGGTCAAGCCGGCATCGCCGCGCGGCGGGAGCGGATTTCCGGCTGGCTTCGTCTGGGGCACCGCGACCTCGTCCTATCAGGTCGAGGGCGCCGTCAACGAAGACGGGCGAGGGGCCTCAATCTGGGACAAGTTCGTGCGCATCCCCGGCAAGATCGAGGATGGCACCACGGGCGATCGCGCCAATGAGCACTATCACCGCTACAAGGAGGACATCGCGCTCATCAAGGCGCTTGGTTGCAAGGCCTATCGCTTTTCGGTCGCCTGGCCGCGGGTGTTTCCGGACGGCGACGGCAAGCCCAATCCCAAAGGGCTCGACTTCTACAACCGCCTCGTCGACGAGCTGCTGAAGAACGGCATCGAGCCGTGGCTGACGCTCTATCATTGGGACCTGCCGCAATCGCTGCAGGACCGTTTCGGCGGCTGGCGCTCGACCGAGACCTGCAAGATCTTCGGCGACTATGCGGCCTATATCGCGGAGCATCTGACCGACCGCGTCAAGAACGTATTCACGCTGAACGAGAGCGGCCGCTTCGTCTATTTCGGTTACGGCATCGGCATCGACGCGCCGGGCGTGACGCTGCCGCAAGCCGAGGTCAACCAGGTCAGGCACAACAGCGCGCTCGCACACGGGATCGCGGTTCAGGCAGTGCGCGCGCATGGCCGCCCGGGCACGAGGGTGGGACCGGCCGAGAACATCGATGCCTGCGCGCCCGCGATCGACACGCCGGAGAACGTCCGCGCCGCGGAGATCGCGTTGCGCGAGATGAATGCGGGCTATCTCAACGTCATCATGACGGGCCAGTATACCGACGCCTTCCTCAAATTCGCCGGGCCCAACGCGCCGAAATACACCGACGCGGAGCTGAAGATCATCTCCTCGCCGGTCGATTTCCTCGGCCTCAACATCTACGCGCCGCAGAACTACGTGGTGGCCTCCGACCAAGGCGCCGGCTTCATGCCGCTGCCGATCCCGAAATCGTTCCCGCACATGAATTCGGACTGGCTGCGCGTCGGCCCCGAGACGATCTATTGGGTGCCGAAGCTCGCGGCCAGGATCTGGAAGACGGACGCGATCTATATCAGCGAGAACGGCACGTCCGGCGACGACGTCGTCACGCCCGACGGCAAGATCTACGACACCGATCGCATCATGTACCTGCGCAACTATCTCGCGCAGCTCCAGCGCGCCACCGCCGAAGGCGTGCCGGTGCGCGGCTATTTCCTCTGGAGCCTGATGGACAATTTCGAATGGATCTATGGGCTGAGCAAGCGCTTCGGGCTCTATCACGTCAACTTCGACACACAGGTCCGCACCCCGAAGCTCAGCGCCAGCTTCTACCGCAACGTGATTGCGAACAACGCGGCGGGGGTGTAGCGGCCTTTCTCCACGGAGAGCTATCCGACAGCTCGTCATGCCCGGGCTTGTCCCCGGCATCCACGTTCTTCGTGCGGCGTAGCCAGACGTGGATGGCCGGGACAAGCCTGGCCATGACGGTGTGGCGGCTTTCGTGTCTCGTCGCTCAGGCCAATGTCATCGCTTCGATTTTACGCGTAGCGGAAAATCCGGGTGAGAGCGGCAGGCGTCGCGCATTGACTCCCCTCATCCCCTGATTCACAACGTCCTCAACGCTCATAACAAGAGGACAACGCCAATGGCTGACGCGCTGATCATCGATGCCTGCCGGACCCCGCGTGGCGTCGGCAAGGCCGGCAAGGGAGCACTCTCGGGCATTCATCCGCAGCAGCTCGGCGCAACCGTGCTGCGCGCGCTCGCCGATCGCACCGGCATCGATACTGCCGATGTCGACGACATCGTCTGGGGCTGCAGCGCGCAGGTCGCGACCCAAGGCGGCGATCTCGGGCGCATGTCGGCGCTCGATGCAGGCTACGACGTGCGCGCGAGCGCGGTGACGCTCGACCGCTTCTGCGGAAGCGGCATCACCAGCGTCAACATGGCCGCGAGCTCGATCATGGCGGGGGCGGAAGACCTCGTCATCGCCGGCGGCTGCGAGATGATGTCGATGGAGGGACGACGCGGCGGCGGCCCAATGATGATGGACTCCGGCAATCTGCGCCTGCGGGCAAAGCATCCGCAGTCGCATCAGGGCGTCTGTGCCGACGCCATCGCGACGCTGGAAGGCATCACGCGACAGGATGTCGACGCGCTCGGCCTGGAGAGCCAGAAGCGCGCCGCGCATGCGATGGCGAACGGTCACTTCAAGAAGAGTCTCGTCCCCGTGTACCGCGAGGATGGCAGCCTCGCGCTCGACCACGAGGAGTATCCGCGGCCGCAGACCACGATGGAGGGCCTGAGCAGCCTGAAGCCCGCGTTCCCCGCCATCGCCGATTATGCGCTCGACGACAAGGGCACGACCTATCGCGGCCTGATCCTGCAGAAATATCCGGACCTCGACATCGACTTCGTGCATCACGCCGGCAACTCGTCCGGCGTCGTCGATGGCGCCGCCGCGATCCTGCTGGCCTCGCCCGCCTACGCCAAGGCACATGGCCTCAAGGCCCGCGCCCGCGTGGTGGCGATGGCGAACATGGGGGACTCGCCGACGCTGATGCTGAATGCGCCGGTGCCGGCAACGCGCAAGGTACTGGCGAAGGCGGGCCTCTCCATCGACGACATCGACCTGTTCGAGATCAACGAGGCCTTTGCCGTGGTTGCGGAAAAATACATCCGCGATCTCAAGCTCGACCGCGACAAGGTCAACGTCAACGGCGGCTCGATCGCGCTCGGCCATCCCATCGGCGCCACCGGCTCGATCCTGATCGGCACCGTGCTCGACGAGCTCGAACGGCGCGACCTCAAGCGCGGTCTGGTCACCATGTGCGCCGCCGGCGGCATGGCGCCGGCCATCATCATCGAGCGCATCTAACGCGAGCGGAGCTCGTCGCGCCGCGCGTAGGAACAGGGTGAGAGAGCCGCCGAGGCGCCGCAACACGACGATCCAGCCTTATTTTTCAGGGTGAATCGCGACCGGCCTCGCACAAAGGGGCCGGTCGTCGCTTGTCGAAAGCCTCGAATCAGCTTTAGCAAGGTGGCTTGCGGGCCTTTGAAACAAGGCAAAAACCGCTGCCTGAGGCTCCTTTCGCTCCGGAAGCAGCTAAAAAAGCAGGGTTTTTTGCTACAGAGGGCCAAAAAAGCCCGTAAAACCGCGACAAAACTGTGCAGAAGGCTATAGGCCTTCGCCGGTTGGTCTAATATGCAACCGGCAACGAATCAGAGGAGACACGATGCCGACCCAACTTTCCAAATCGCAGTTGATCGAAAAGATTGCGACCGCGACCGAGCTTTCCAAGCGTGACGTCAAGAGCGTCATGGAGACGCTGACCGACGTCGGCCACAAGGAGCTCAAGAAGAACGGCCTGTTCCTGGTGCCGGGCTTCGCCAAGTTCGTGGTCATCAAGAAGCCCGCGACCAAGGCGCGCAAGGGCACCAACCCGTTCACGGGTGAAGAGATGATGTTCAAGGCAAAGCCGGCCCGGAAGATCGTTCGCGCTCGTCCGGTCAAGGCCGCCAAGGACGCCGTGGGCTAACAACGCAAAGGCCCCCTCGCACGGAGGGGGCCTTTTGTTTGGGGCTGCCGCGAGGGCTCGAGACGGAGGGCTCAACCCTTGCGGCGCTTCACCTGGACCGGGACCGGCTGAAGCCGCGGCTCGGATACTGCAAGCGCATCGCGCACCCGGTCGATGGCACGATCGAGCAGCTGGCGCAGCCGCTGCGTCTTCCGCGATCGCTTCGCTCTTTCCAGCAGTTTTGTCATCGCATTACTCCGCTGCCTCCACTTTGGCCTCAGCCGGCTCGAGCGCTGCGGCGATGGCCTCGTCGACGCGCTCCAGCCAGATGAATTCGAGGTTGTCCCGCGCGCTCTGCGGGATGTCGTCGTAATCCCGCTTGTTGCGCGCCGGCAGCATCACCCGCTTCAGGCCGGCAGCAGCCGCAGCCACCACCTTCTCCTTGATGCCGCCAACCGGCAGCACGAGGCCGCGCAGCGAGATCTCGCCGGTCATCGCGGTGTCGCTGCGCACCGTGCGATTGGTGAACAGGGACGTGAGCGCCGTGAACATGGCAACGCCGGCGCTCGGTCCGTCCTTCGGGGTTGCACCCGCGGGGACGTGGACATGGATGTCGCTCTTCTCGAACCCTTGCGGATCGATACCGAGCTGGGTCGCTCTGCTCTTCACCAGCGTCAGCGCGGCCTGCACGCTCTCGCGCATGACGTCGCCGAGCTGACCGGTCAGGATCAGGCCGCCCTTGCCGGGCACGCGCGTCGCCTCGATGAACAGGATGTCGCCGCCGACCGGCGTCCAGGCGAGACCGGTGGCAACGCCGGGAACGCTGGTGCGCAGCGCAATCTCGCCCTCGAAGCGTGGTTGGCCGAGCACAGTGGCGATGTCCTTTGCCGTCACCACGACCTTCTCGGCCGTACCTTCGGCGACCTGCACCGCGGCATGGCGGAACACCTTGCCGATCTCGCGCTCGAGGTTGCGCACGCCGGCCTCGCGAGTATAGCCCTTGACGATCAGTTTCAGCGCCTCGGGCTCGATCTCGGCCTGCTCGGCCGAGAGGCCGTTGGCCTCCAGCTGCCGCCGCACCAGATAGCGCCGGGCGATCTCCAGCTTCTCGTCCTCGGTGTAGCCGGCGAGGCTGATCAGCTCCATGCGGTCCAACAGCGGACCCGGAATCTGGTCCAGCATGTTGGCGGTCGCGATGAACACCACGCGCGACAGGTCGAAGGGCACGCGCAGGTAATTGTCCCGGAACGTCCCGTTCTGCTCGGGGTCGAGCACCTCCAGCATCGCGGCGGAAGGATCGCCCTGCACGCCGCGGCCCATCTTGTCGATCTCGTCCAGCATCATGACGCAGTTGCGCGCGCCCGCCTTCTTGATGCCCTGGATGATGTTGCCGGGCAGGGCGCCGATATAGGTGCGCCGATGGCCGCGGATCTCGGCCTCGTCATGCACGCCGCCGAGGCTGACGCGCACGAAGGGGCGATCCATCGCGCGTGCGATGGATTGTCCCAGCGAGGTCTTGCCGACGCCGGGCGGCCCGACGAAGCACAGGATCGGCGCCTTGCCCTGTGGGGTGAGCTTGCGCACCGCCAGATATTCGATGATCCGGCTCTTGATCTTCTCCAGGCCGAAATGGTCGGCATCCAGGATGCGGCGTGCCTCCTTGATGTCGATCGGCTTCTCCGCGGGCAGCGCCCAGGGCAGCTCGATCAGCCAGTCGAGATAGGTGCGCACCATGCCGGCCTCGCCGGCGGCCTCGGGCATGCGCTCGTAGCGGCGCAGTTCCTTCTTGGCGTGCGCGTCCGCCTCCGGCGGCATGTTGGCCTTGGCGATGGCAGCCGTCAGCTCGGCGACCTCGGCCGCCTTGCCGTCGCCTTCGCCGAGCTGGCGCTGGATGGTCGCCATCTGCTCGCGCAGGATCGCCTCGCGCTGCCGCTCGTCGAAAGAGGCCTTGGTCTTCTGGCCGATCTCGTTGGAGATGCGCAGCACCTCCAGCCGCTCGGCCAGATGCTTCGATACCTTCTCGACGCGCAGAGCGAGGTCGATGGTCTCCAGCACCTCCTGCTTGTCCTGCGGCTTGATGTCCATGAACGAGGTCGCCAGGTCCGCCAGCGCGCCGGGCGCGCTGGTGTTCTGGAACATCGCCACCAGCTCGGGCGGTGCCTGCGGCAGCAGCTCGATCGCCTCGATCGCCTGACGCTGCAGGTTCAGCGCGCGGGCCTCGATCTCGGGCGAGGTCGTGGTCGGCTCGGGGATCTGCTGGATGCGCGCGGCAGGGAACGGCGTCCCCGGCAGGAAGTCGAGGATGCGCGCGCGCTGCACGCCCTGGCAGACGATGTGATGGGTGCCGTCGGGCGCGGTGATGTAGCGCACGATATTGGCGATGGTCGCGACCCGGTAGAGGTCGTCCGGCCCGGGCTCCTCGATCTCTGGGCTGCGCTGCAGGACGATCCCGACCGGCCGCTGCTCGCGCAGCGCCTGCTGCGCGGCGGCGATCGACTTGGCACGGCCGATCGCGATCGGCGCGATGGCGCCGGGAAATAGCACCATCTCGCGCACGGGAATGATGATCAGCGCGTCTTCGGGAATCTTCACGTCGGAACCGTTCTGGGAATTGGTCTGTGCGGTATTCATCTGTGCGGTGGCCATGATCGACCTCAGGATTTGGCGAGGCGCAGCGCGACGCAGCCGTCCATCACGAAGCGGCTGATGGCGTAACGGCCAACGGGAAGCGCGATGCGCCGCTCGAAGCGGCCCTGCGGCAGCTCGAGGCGGTGGATGCGGGCGTTGCGAAGCTCCGGCGGAAGGGTGCGCTGGCCGGAGATGACGAGCACGCCGTCATGGATCACCGTCTCGACATTGTCCGGATTGACGCCGGGAAGCGCGACCAGGATCAACAGCTCATGCTCGGTCTCGAGCACGTCGATCGGCGGCTCCCAGCAGGCTTCCTGGCGGCCGAACTGATGACGCAGCCGTTCGGCGCGGGTCAACTGGTCCAGGGCTTCGGACAGCATCCAGTCGAGAGGATTTTTGGTTTGCATGATGGAGGCTCGGCGGTGGGAAAGTCAGCATATGGGGCTGGTTCCCGGGAAATCCAGTGCGAGGCCGCGGACGTGCCATGCGTCGTCGTGCGGTTCAAAAAGCAAACGCCGCGGCGTCGGCCGCGGCGTTCTGTCCTGGAATGTGAACGCGGCATCAGGCCGCGGCCCGGTACTCGTCTTCCGCTTCGAGGTTGATCACGGACGTCGCGAGCTCGGTCAGCGTGTGATCGGTCGCCTCTTCCTCCTCCAGCGTCGCTTGGAGCAGCCTTGCGGCGTCCTGCATGCCGAGCTCTTCGGCCCAGGTGCGAAGCGTGCCATAGCGGGAGATTTCGTAATGCTCGACCGCCTGCGCCGCCGCGAGCAGGCCGGCGTCGAGGGCCGGGGCTCCCTTGAACTCCTTCATGATTTCAGCGCCCTCGTCCGTGATGCCGTTGATGGCCTCGCACGGCTTGCCGCGCGCCGGCTTGCCCAGCATCTTGAAGATCTGGTCGAGCCGTTTGACCTGGCCCTGGGTCTCGCGCAGATGCTTGTTGAAGGCTGCCGCAAGCTCCTTCGAGTTCGCGGCCTTGGCCATCTTGGGCAGGGTCTTGATGATCTTGTTCTCGGCGAAATAGATGTCCTTCAGCGTCTCCAGAAACAGGTCGCTGAGCATCTTGGGCGCCTGACGCGGGCGGCGCGCCGCCGTCTTCTTGGTTGTCCGTTTCTTCGCTCGTTTAGCCATACGTCCTCCTCTTGAGGTGACACGGGAAGGCGTCGCCTTCCTCGATCCTCGGGCGATCAAAACCCTCGGAGAACGAAAGTTCCAAACTGCAACCGCCGCTCGCTGTGGTGGTTCAGGTCGGACGCTTGTAGGGGTCTTCCTGGCGTTGTCGTTCTTCGGTCGCGTGATCGAGACGAGCCCGCTCGCCGCGCCGCAGATGGCCGGCCTTCATCACACCGTACACCAGGGCCCCGCCGAGCACGAACGCGCCGACGAACCAGAGCCAGAGCAGGTTGGCCGAGAGGTGGCCGAGCAGCATGCCGATTCCACTGTCGCTCATTGATCGTCTCCAGTGATCTCCACAATGTTCTGCCGGACTAAGTCACTCCGCCGGCCGTCGTTCCCGCGGCCAAGGAGCCGGCAAGGCGTTGCTTCGTCCCAGCGGACCTGATCGCGTGGGACCTTGGACGCACCGAAAATGTCGAGCTGTCGCGTGGGCTCGGCATACTGCCTGCCGCCTCTTCGATGCAGTCCGTCATGAACGGGATTGCGGCCGTCCGGCGAACCTACCGCAAGATGCGACAATCTGGTAATTCGTTGATTTTGCGGTCCGTTTCCGGGAGCTGGCGGTCGCTCGACAAGACGGCGCGTGATCGGGTCGCTTTCGCTTGCACTGCCGCATGGCTTTGACGTACTTCCCCTTTGACAAACGTCCATCGCCAAGAAGCCGAGAAAAATCCGGATGTCGATGACAAAGGACGAACTCGCCAAGAGACAGGCCATCATCGACGCCTGCCGCCGCATGAACGCGCTCGGCATCAACCAGGGCACGTCGGGCAACATCAGCGTCCGACATGCGGACGGGCTTCTGGTTACCCCGACCAGCGTGCCCTATGACGCCCTGACGCCCGACCAGATCGTGTTCATGGCGATGGACGGCTCCCATGCTCCCGATCAGAAGCCGTCGAGCGAGTGGCGCTTTCATCGTGACATCCTGAGATCGCGGCCGGACGTCAATGCCGTCGTCCACGCCCATCCGACCTATTGCACCATCCTGGCGATCATGGGCATGGAGATCCCGCCCGTGCACTACATGATCGCGGCCGCCGGTGGCGACACCATCCGCTGCGCGCCCTATGCCACCTTCGGCACGGTGGAGCTGTCCGAGCATGCGGTGCGGGCGCTGGAGGGCCGGCTTGCCTGCCTGCTCGACCACCACGGCATGATCGCGATCGGCAAGACGCTGGACAAGGCGATGTGGCTCGCCGTCGAAGTCGAGACGCTGGCGCGGCAATATCACGGCTGCCTACAGATCGGACAACCGCCGCTGCTCTCCAGCGAGGAGATCGAGCGGGTCCGCCAGCGCATGGCCGGCTACGGCCTGTCGGAAGGGTAGGGCGCACAGAAGGTGTTCGTGCGGATCAGGCATCTCGTCGACCGCAAGGGGACGAACCGTCTCATGGTTCGACTTCGCGCCCTGCTGCGTAGCAACGAGTTCTACTTGATCCCGCTCGCGCTCGTCATCGGCACGCTGGCCGGCGCGGTCGTGACGTTGATGGCCAAGCTTGCCCAGCTCGCGCATGTGGTGATCTACGGCATTCCCATCGATGTCCACCTGTCGGCTCACGAGAGCGTCAGTCCGTGGGCCGCGCTGATCGCGCCTGCGCTTGGGGGGCTCTCGCTCGGCATCATGGAATGGTCGCGGCGGCGCATGAAGATCTCGAACGCGGTCGACCCGATCGAGGCGAATGCGCTGCGCGGCGGCAATCTGTCGATGCGGGACAGCGTGGTGGTGTCGAGCCAGACCCTGATCTCCAACGGCTGCGGCGCCTCGGTCGGTCTCGAGGCCGGCTATACCCAGATCGGCTCGGGCATCGCTTCGCTGCTCGGCAAGTTCTTCAATCTTCGCCGGAACGATTTGCGCCTGATGGTCGGCTGTGGCGCTGCCGCCGCGATCGCGGCGGCGTTCGGCGCGCCGATCACCGGTGCCTTCTATGCCTGCGAGCTCATCGTAGGCGTCTATGCGGTCGGCAGCGCCGCGCCGATCCTGGCGGCTTCGCTGGCGGGCGCCTTGACGGCGCAATGGCTCGGCGGCGCGCCTTATTCGCTGGAGATCCCGAAGGTCAGCGCCGTCGGCGTCGAGCAGTACCTGGCACTCATCGGCCTTGCGCTGATCACCAGCGGTGTCGGCATCGCGGTGATGCGCTCCTCGCCGATGTTCGAGCGCCTGTTCGTCTGGATGCCGGTCTGGCTGCGTCCGGTGATCGGCGGCCTCATCGTCGGCAGCTTCGCGATCATCACGCCGCAGGTGCTGGCAGCCGGCCACGGCGCCATGGTGCTCGACCTCTTCAATGACATGACGATCGGCCTGATCGCACTGATCATCGCCTTGAAGGTGACAGCCTGCCTGGTCTCGCTCGCCTCGGGCTTTCGCGGCGGCCTGTTCTTCGCCTCGCTGTTCGTCGGCAGCCTGATCGGCAAGTTCTTTGCGGCGGTGCTCCTCCTGATCAGTCCGAACTTCGCGATCGATCCGCTGGTCGCGATGCTGACCGGCATGGCGACGCTCGGCGTTGCCATCGTCGGCGGTCCGCTCACGATGTCGTTCCTCGTGCTGGAGATGACCCGCAACGTCGACGTCACGGCCGTGGTGCTGGCCGGCTGCATCGTCACCTCGATCTGCGTCCGCTTCATGTTCGGCCACTCCTTCTCGACCTGGCGCCTGCATCTGCGCGGCGAGACCATCCGCAGCGCCAACGACGTCGGCTGGCTGCGCAACCTCACGGTCGAGCGCTTGATGCGCTCCGACGTCGGCAAGGTGCCGTCGACCACGACGATCGCCGCTGCGCGCCGCGAATTCGCGCTGGGCTCGCGGCCGGGAATCGTCATCGTCAACAATGCCGACGAATATGTCGGCCTCGTCCTGCTGCCCGATTTGTTCTCCAGCGACCTCGACAGCATCGCCGACGACATCCAGGTGATCGAGCTGGCGCGGCTGATCGACATCGTGCTGATCCCGGAAATGAACGTGAAGTCGGCCATGGCGGTGTTCGACGAGGCCGAGGCCGAGATGCTGGCGGTGGTGGATTCCACCGACAGCCGCAAGGTGGTCGGCTTCCTCACCGAGACCTTCGCCCGCCGCCGCTATGTCGAGGAGATCGACAAGGCGACGCGCGGGGTGCTGGGGGCGCTGTCGTAGAGCATGATCCGGAAAAGTGTGAAGCGGTTTTTCGAAGAGATCATGCTCAAACAATAACCTAAAGCGCGATGACGGCTCGTCCCATCTCATCGCGCTTTAGGCGGCTTCTATCGGCCGGGCGGGGCCGCGACGAGGCAGGCCACGATCCGGCGGACCAGCGGCAGCACCATCAGCAGCGTCGGAAAGGCGACGAGCCACGACAACGCCCAGGCGCCGGGCCAGGTCGCCAGGAAGGCCGGCGTTGCCCCTAGACTTCGGAGCGTGGAAATGACCGACACCACGGCCGTCATGAGGATGGACAGCACAAAGGGCATCACGATCGGCGCATAGCGCGCCGGCAGTTTGCGAACCGCAATCATCTGATTTCTTTCGAGGAAAAGGACGCGTCGAGCACGGTGAACCCTGGAAAATGGCATCGATCCCGACGGCGTCGGTTGATGCGTTGGTTCACGTGAAACGCTTACGGCGACCGAAAAACGGCGCGGCTGTTCATTAACCGCTCAGGTTGGATGGTTCAAGCTGGATCTGTTGTTCGGTTTACAATCGTTCGAAGCGTGGCAGAACGCCGCGATCGGGAAACCATTTCAGCGGTTTGCGCGTTACACACTGTTTGCCTACATATGTTTTAAGCGAGAGCAGAGGAAGATCGAGATGAGTGATGGACCGATGATTTCAGCGGCCGGACGCAACACGGTCTTGGCTGCATTCGCAGGCCTGGCGCTGCTCGCCAGCGCAGTGTCCCCCTCGGCCGCGGCATCCTCGGGTTCGAGCCCGGCGGTGTCCGTAAGCCCTGCCGCGGCGGGTCAGGCCTCCGCCACCGTTACCGATTTCAGCGCAGCCCGTCGTCGCCACTACCATCGGCGCGGCCCCAGTGCAGCAGGCCTCGCTTTCATGGGCGCTGCGGCGGGCATCATCGGCGGGGTGATCGCCGAGCAGCGGCGCCGCGACTATTACGAGAACCGCTACTACTATGGTGGCTATGGCCCGCGTCCCTATTACGGCGGCCCCGGCTATTACGGCGGCAGTCCTTACTATTACGATCCGGGTTACTGACACCGGCCGTATCAGGCGGCCGGTTCGCGGATCGGTTTCCATCGGTCAGATGCGCTTGCGATTTGCAATGGGGTGGCGCTTTGCGCCGCCCCTTTTTGATTGTGCGTCATTGCGAGGAGCGACGCGACGAAGCAATCCAGAGTCTTTCTGCAGAGGACTCTGGATTGCTTCGTCGCAAGGGCTCCTCGCAATGACGATGGGGAGAGAGCATTGCACCACACTCCGCTCCCGTGCCCCGGACGCGGCGCAGCGTCGCTTGGACGGTGCGCTGCAGCTTGTCCGGGACACCAGACTGCGCAATCACGACCCGCCTGAACCTCCGTCGACACCGGCCAATTATTCACCAATCGCCCGCGCGGCGCCAATGGACTTGCCCGCCGCAATCCGGTTCAATGGGGCCCATTGAGTTTCCAGGCGACAACGATGTCGAGATATCTGCTGGTCCTTCTGCTGATCGCCTCGCCGGCGGCGGCGCAAGTCAAGATCGCGCCGAAGGCCAATACGGCGCATCCCGATCCCTGTGCTCCGATCGGACGCACCGCGGACGGCAAGCTGGTCTACTCCATGAAATGCGAGACTCTGCCGGCGCCTCCCGCGCCGCCGCAGGCAGAGCTGAAGGAAGCACCCGCGCCGGCGGCCGAGTCCGAGCCGGGGGTGCGGCGCAGCGGCATTTTCGGCTGGTCCTACGACCGCAGGTAGGGCCGCGCGCCCCTTGCGCGAAGCTGTCGGGAATGCTCTTTGCCGGAAACGACCCCGTGGGGCCGAGGCCCCCGACCCAGAGAGATGAGATGAGCAAACTCGTTATCCGCGCCGGCGATTTCACCTTCGATGCCCGTTTCGAGGAGCAGCTGGCCCCCAAGACCGTCGCCGCGTTCCGCAAGGCGCTGCCGTTCGAAAGCCACATCATCCACGTGCGCTGGAGCGGCGAGGGGGTGTGGATGCCGCTCGGCGATCTCGATTTCGGCGTCGGTTACGAGAACCACACGAGCTATCCCGCGCCCGGCCAGATCATCCTTTATCCCGGCGGCATCAGCGAGACCGAAATCCTGCTGGCTTATGGCGGCGTGCACTTCGCGAGCAAGATGGGGCAGCTTGCCGGCAACCATTTCATCACGCTGACCTCCGGCCTGGAGAATCTGGCGACTCTCGGCAAGAGCGTGCTGTGGAAGGGCGCCCTGCCGATCCGCTTCGAGGAAGTCTGAGTGACCAAGCCAAGCTACCCGCGCGATCTCCGCGGCTACGGCCGCAACCCGCCGCATCCGCAATGGCCCGGCAATGCGCGGGTCGCGGTGCAGTTCGTCGTGAATTTCGAGGAGGGCGGCGAGAACAACATCCTGCACGGCGACCGCGCCTCGGAAGCGTTCCTGTCCGACGTGCTGGGCGCGCAGCCATGGCCGGGCCAGCGCCATGCCAACATCGAATCCATGTTCGAATATGGTTCGCGGGCCGGCTTCTGGCGGCTCTGGCGCATGTTCACCGCGCGCAACTGGCCGACCACCGTTTTCGGCGTCGCCACCGCGCTGAAGCGCAACCCCGAGATCGTCGCGGCCATGAAGGAAGCGGGCTGGGATATCGCCAGCCACAGCCTGAAATGGATCGAGCACAGGGACATGACCGAAGCGCAGGAGCGCGCCGAGATCGCCGAATCCATTCGCGTCCATACCGAGGCGACCGGCGCCAGGCCGCTCGGCTGGTACACCGGCCGCTCCTCGATCAATACCAACCGTCTGCTGACGGAAGAGGGCGGCTTCCTCTATCTCTGCGACTCCTATGCCGACGATCTGCCCTACTGGGTCAAGGGAGCGAACGGCAAGCAGCTGATCATTCCCTACACGCTCGACGCCAACGACATGCGCTTCATCAACCCGCAAGGGTTTGCCGAAGGCGAGCAGTTCTTCACCTATCTGAAGGACGCGTTCGACGTGCTCTACGCCGAAGGCGAGACCGCACCGAAGATGATGTCGGTCGGCTTGCACTGCCGCCTCGCCGGCCGGCCCGGCCGCGCAGCGGGCTTGATCCGGTTTCTGGACTATATCGGCAAGCACGAGCGCGTCTGGGTGCCGACGCGATTGCAGATCGCGCAGCATTGGCATGATAAGCACGCGCATCTTGCGGCCGATGCGTTCGAGATCGGATAAAGGTGATGTCGCAGATTTCCCTGGCCGATCTCAATGCCGCGAGCAAAGCGGATTTCGTCGCCGCGCTCGCCAACGTCGTCGAATATTCGCCGTGGATTGCCAAGAAGCTTGCGGGCCAGCGGCCATTCGCCGGCATCACCCAGCTGCACGCTGCGCTGATGGCGGCGATCCAGAGCGCCGAGCCTGATGTGCAGCTGGCATTGATCCGGGCGCACCCCGATCTCGCCAACAAGACGCAGCGCGCCGCAGGCCTCACGGCGGACTCGACCGACGAGCAGAACAGCGCCGGGCTCGATAGGTTGTCGGACGCCGAATACGCCGCATTCGAACGCGTCAACAATGCGTATCGTGAAAAATTCGGCTTCCCCTACATCGTCTGCGTGCGCCGTCACACCAGGGATTCCATCCTGCGGGACTTCGAGACACGGCTGCTCAACATCGCCAAGACCGAGACGCGCCGCGCGATCGAGGAGATCGGGCGCATCTCGGCGCTGCGGCTCGATCAGCTCGTCGTCGCCGACGACAAGCTGAAGGTGCACGGTCGGCTCTCGACGCATGTGCTGGACAATCACGTCGGCAAGCCCGCGTCCGGTATTCCGGTTGAGCTTGTCGAGCTGTCCGCGCTCGGTGAGAGCCGCGTCATTGCCAGCACTGTCACCAATACGGATGGCCGCACAGATCAGCCGCTGATCGGCGGCCGTCCGCTGCCGATCGGCCGTTACGAGCTCCGCTTCGGCGTGGCCAAATACTACGCTGCGCGCAACGTGGCGCTGGCCGACCCGCCGTTTCTCGACCAGATCCCGCTGCACTTCGCGATCAGCGAGCCGGAGAGCCACTATCACGTGCCGCTGCTGGTCACGCCCTGGAGCTATTCGACCTATCGCGGCAGCTAGCCGCCGAATTTGTCGAGCAAGGCCGGAAACAGCCGGTCCGGCTTGAAGGGCGGTGCAGTGAAGCGGATGCCGGTGGCGTCGGCGATGGCATTGCCGAGCGCGGCGGCGACCGGATTGTACGGACTCTCGCTCATCGACTTCGCGCCCAGCGGTCCGATCGTGTCGGTCGTCTCGGCGAAGAGAACCTCGGTACGGGGCACATCGGCGAAGGAGGGCAGGTGATAGTCGCGGAACTTGGCATTGATGACCCGGCCGTCCGCGTCGATCACCATCTCCTCATAGAGCGCCGCACCGAGCGCCTGCGCGACACCACCTTCGACCTGTCCGCGGCATTGCATGGGATTGGCGACGATTCCTGCGTCTGCCGCCTGCACGCTCCGGAGAATCCTGAGTTCGCCGGTGCCCTTGTTCACCGCGACGCGGAAGCCTTGCACGTTGAAACCGACCGTACGCGGCGTGCCGTCGGAATAGCCGTGCGCTGCGAGCGGCTCGCCGCGTTCGCGCGCGAGCCGTGCCAGCTCGACGAAGGACATGCGTCGCACGCCGCTGACGACGGCTTCGGCCTCGAGCGTGCAGCTCGCGACGTCGCAAAGCCAGGCGCTCGCGGCCGCGGCCTTCAGCTCGGTCGCAAGCTGCATGGCCGCCGCATGTGTCGCCTTGCCCGCGACGAACATGCCTGCGCTGCCATAGGCGCCGGTGTCGTGGCCGCCATGGGCGGTGTCGGACTGGCGCAGGCGGATCCTGTCGACGGTGGTCGCCAGCGTCGTTGCGGCAATCTGCCGGTGCACGGTGCTGGTGCCGTTGCCGAATTCGGCGGTGCCGACGGTGAGGTCGAAGCCGCCGTCGTCGTTGAGCGCGACCACGGCGTCGGCGAGATGGCCGGCCGGCGGCGCGGAGTCGATCATGGTGAGAGCGACGCCGTCGCCGATCAGCCATTCCGGCGGCAAGTCCGGCTCCGGGCCCTCGGCCTGCATGGCGCGCTCGACCAGATCAAGGCACTGGTCGAGGCCGTAGGACCCATAGACAACGTCGTGAAATTCAGACGGCGGGGGCGACAGCATGGGATCGCCGGGCCTGACGATGTTGCGCCGGCGTATCTCGTAGGGACTGATGCCGAGCTGCCTTGCCAGCTCGTCGATCGCGGCCTCCACCGCGATCAGCGCCTGCGGCAGGCCATAGCCGCGAAACGCTCCCGCCGGGACCGTGTTGGTGTAGACCGCGGCGCCATCGACCCGCTTGTTCGGGCAGTTGTAGACGCTGATGGACTCGGCCATCGCGTGGAACATCACGGGGCCGGCATGATTGCCGTAAGCGCCGGTGTTGGAGAGCACGTCGAGCTGGAGTGCGGTGAGCTTGCCGTCGGCATCGGCGCCGGCCTTGACGTGGACCCGCATCGGATGCCGCGTCGAGGTCGCGATGAACTGCTCCTCGCGGGTCAGCTCCAGCTTCACCGGCCGTCCGGTCTTGAGTGTTGCGAGCGCCAGGATGTCCTCGACGAACATCTCCTGCTTGCCGCCGAAGCCGCCGCCGACGCGCTCGCAGAAAACGCGGACCTTGTCCATGGGAAGCTGGAAGATATCCGACAGCGCGCGCCGGGTCAGGAACGGCACCTGCGTCGAGGTGCGGACATTGAGCACGCCCGATTGGTCGAGCCAGGCGAGGCCGCCATGGGTCTCCAGCGCCGCGTGCTGCACACGGTGGCTGTGGAAGGTGTCCTCATAGGTGACGGCAGAGGTGGCGAGCGCCGCCGCGACGTCGCCGAATTCGCCATGCGTCTCCGCGACGAGGTTGCGCTGGGCGTCGGCGACGCGATTCGCGGTGGTGCGGTCGGGATGAACGAGGGGCGCGCCAGGCGCCATCGCCTGCTCCGGATCGATCAGTGCCGGCAGGATCTCGTAGTCGACCTTGAGCCGCCAGCACGCCTCCTCGGCCGCGGCTTCGCTCTCGGCGACGATTGCGGCGACCTTCTGGCCGATGAAGCGGACGACGTCATCGAGAATGCGCGTGTCCTCGGGATCCATCCAGTCCTTTTCATGTCGCGCGGTCGAGATCAGGACCGACGGCGCATCTTCATGTGTCAGCACGGCGTGCACGCCGGCAACGCGAAGGGCGTCCGACTTGTCGATCGCGACGATCCTGGCGTGAGCGTGAGGCGAGCGCAGCAGCTTGATGTGCAACAGACCTTCGATTGCGGTGTCGAAGGTGTAGCGGGCCTTGCCGCGCACGATGCCGGGACCCGCCGGCGCCGGCAGGCTGCGGCCGAAGGCGGCGCCTGCCTCGATGCTTCCCTCGACATTGGACTTGCCGAGGATCGCATCCTCGATGGAACGATAACCCGTGCAGCGGCAGATGTTGCCCTTCAACGCGGAGCCCAGATCGGTGCGCTGCGCCTGGTTCAGCGAGGCGCAGGTCAGGATCATGCCGGCGGTGCAGAAGCCGCATTGAAAGCCTTGCGCGTCGAGGAAGGCCTGCTGCATCGGGTGTGCGCCGTGGTCGCCACCGAGACCCTCGATCGTGGTCACGTTGCGCCCCTCGGCCCGGAATGCCGGGATCAGGCAGCTATGCACGGGCTCGCCGTCGAGCAGCACGGTGCAGGCGCCGCAATCGCCGGCGTCGCAGCCCTTTTTCACCCCGAAATGGCCGAGCTCACGCAGGAATGTGCGCAGGCACTGGCCGGCGCGCGGCGCTTGCGAAAATGCCTTGCCGTTGATCTCGAAGCTCATGACGGCGCTCCGGCAGCGAGCTCGCTGCGGATCTCCTCGGCGAGCCGCAGCGTCATGTGCTTGCGCCACAGTGGTTTGCCGTGGATATCGGTGTGGTACAGGTCGTCGGTGATCTGCTGCGAGATCGCGTCGCGGAGCCCGCCAGCGTCCGGAGCTTCGCGAAAGGTCAGCTGGATCGGCCGCACCGTTGATGCCGTCACCGTCAGCGTCAGCGAGCCATCCGCATCGCGGCTGCCGATCAGCAGCGCTGCCGAACGGCCGACCGGCGCCAGCGAGATCTGGCGAAAGGCGGTGCGGCGCCTCAATGCGGCAATCGGGATATCGATCTGGCGGATCAGGTCACCGGCCGTCAGGTGGTTGCGCTGGTTGCCGGTGACGAAGTCGACGACCGGAATCCTCTGCTCGCCGCCATCAGCCTTCCAGATGGTACAGACGCCGTCGAGCGACGACGTCAGCGAGATCATCGGTCCTGCCGGCAGCGACATGCAGAGATTGCCGCCGACGGTCGCGGTCTTCCAGATCTTGAACGAAGCAAGAAAGGCCCGGCAGCACTGGCCGATCAGCGGCGCTGCGAGCCAGTCGGACGGGCAGGCTAGGCCATCGAGCTCTGCGATCGTGCAAGTGGCGGCGATCGAGAGATGGTGCTCGGTGATCGTCAGTGCCGGCCATTTCAGGTTAGTCAGATCGATCAACCGCCTCAGATGGACCTGCGGCTCCGAGAACAGCCAGGTGCCGCCCGCGAGCCAAGCATCACCTGGCATCCAGGCGGGCAATTGCGCGCGCGTTTGCGGATGGGAGACTGCTGTGATGGTATTCAAATCCATGGCTGCGCCAACGCTTCCGCCCGGTGAATCGTGCGCATGAGTCTTGCAAGACCGGAGACAAGTCGCAACAACAAGTCGTAGCAGAATGGTGTTCGGCAGGTCCGCCTTGTAGGTGTACCGTCAGCTGGATGTCGGGAGAAGCTGGGTCATGAGCGATACAAGGTCGATCTGGATCAGGGATCCCCTGGCCATTCTCGCCGACGGAGCCGAGCGCGGGGTCGTCGTGAGAGACGGCCGAATCGTCGAGCTCGTGCCGGCCGGCGGGACGCCGCTGGCCGCAGATGCCGCGGTGTTCGATGCAGGCGCCCATGTCGTGCTGCCGGGCCTCATCAACACCCATCATCACTTTTATCAGACGCTGACGCGGGCGTTGCCGGCGGCGATGGACCGCGAGCTGTTTCCCTGGCTCCAGGCGCTCTATCCCGTCTGGGCGAAGCTGACGCCGGAAGCCCTCGAACTCGGCGTCAGCGTGGCGATGTCCGAGCTGCTGCTCTCCGGCTGCACGACGACGACCGATCACCACTACGTCTTCCCGGCGGGACTCGAGGACGCCGTGGATATCGAGGTCGCTGTGGCAAAGCGGCTCGGCATGCGCGTGCTTCTGACACGCGGCTCGATGAACCTGTCGCGGCGCGACGGCGGTCTGCCGCCGGACAGTGTGGTGCAGGATGAGGACACCATCCTGGCCGATAGCGCGCGCGTGGTGGCAAAGCATCACCAGCGCGGCGCGGATGCGATGGTGCAGATCGCGCTTGCGCCGTGCTCACCTTTCTCGGTGACGACGTCGCTGATGCGCGCGACGGCCGATCTCGCCGATAAGCTCGACGTGCGCCTGCATACCCATCTCGCCGAGACCGAGGACGAGAACAAGTTCTGCGAGCAGATGTATGGCTGCCGCCCGCTCGACTATCTCGATCAATGCGGCTGGCTCAATGCGCGGACCTGGCTCGCCCATGGTATATTTTTCAACGCCGACGAGATGAAGCGGCTCGGAAAGGCGAAGACAACCATCAGTCATTGTGCGTGCAGCAACCAGCTGCTCGCGTCCGGCTGCTGTCCCGTCTGCGAGATGGAGGAAGCCGGCGTCGGTATCGGGCTGGGCGTCGATGGTTCAGCCTCGAACGATGGATCGAACCTGATGCAGGAGGTCCGTGCCGCCTTCCTGCTGCAACGTGCGCGCTACGGCGTCACCAAGGTCAGTCACAAGGACGCGCTGCGCTGGGCCACCAAGGGCTCGGCGGCCTGCGTCGGCCGGCCGGAACTCGGCGAGATTGCCGTCGGCAAGGCTGCCGATCTCGCGCTGTTCAGGCTCGACGAACTGCGCTTCTCCGGCCATGGCGATCCGCTGGCCGCCTTGGTGCTGTGCGGTGCGCATCGGGCCGACCGGGTGATGGTGGCGGGCAAATGGACTGTGATCGACGGCGCGATCCCGGGCCTCGACGTCGCGGGTCTCATCCGCCGCCACAGCTCGGTGGCGCGGGCGATGCAGGTCGGATAGTTCCAAAGCACGATAGAAAGAGGGGGCGACCACAAGTGCCGGGTGCTTCTGGCCACCCCCTCCGAACCTCCTCCGGGAGGAGCAGGTGATTTAGTCAATGCAAGAAGCGTGCTACTTGCCCGGCAGCTTGTCGTCGATGCCCTTTACGTAGAAATTCATGCCGAGGATCTGGCCGTCATCGAGGTGATCACCGCCCTTGCACTCGACCGGCTTGCCGTCCTGCCCAACGATCGGGCATTTGAACGGGTGCAGCTTGCCGGCGATGATCGCGGCCTGAGCATCCTCAGCCATTTTTTTTACATCGTCAGGCATGTTGGTGTAGGGCGCCATCGCGAACATGTGGCTGTCGAGGCCGCCCCAGGTGTCCTCCGACTTCCAGGTGCCGGCGAGCTCGGCCTTGACGCGCTCGATGTAGTAGGGGCCCCAGGTGTCGAGGATCGAGGTGAGCTGGGTCTTGGGCCCGAACTTGATCATCTCTGAATCCTGACCGAAGGCCAGCTTGCCGCGTTCGCTGGCGATCTGCATCGGTGCCGGCGAATCCGTGTGCTGCATGATGACGTCGGCGCCCTGGTCGATCAGCGCCTTGGCGGCATCGGCCTCCTTGCCGGGGTCGAACCAGGTGTTGGCCCAGATGATCTTGACCTTGATGTTCGGGTTGATGGTCTGCGCCGCCAGGATCGTCGCGTTGATGCCGGACACGACCTCGGGAATCGGGAACGAGCCGATATAGCCGAGCACGCCCGCCTTCGACATCTTGGCTGCGATCAGGCCTTGAATGTAGCGGCCCTGATACCATTTCGCCGAATAGGTCGACATGTTCGGGTTGCGCTTGTAGCCGGTGGCGTGCTCGAAATGCACGTTCGGATATTTCTTGGCGACCTTCAGCGTCGGGTCCATGTAGCCGAAGGATGTCGTGAAGATCAGCTTATTGCCGGCGCGGACGAGTTGCTCGATGGAGCGCTCGGCGTCGGGACCTTCGGGCACGTTCTCGAGATAAGTGGTCTCGATCTTGTCGCCTAATTCCTTCACCAGCGCCTGGCGTCCGAGATCGTGCTGATAGGTCCAGCCGAGATCTCCGATAGGACCCAGATAGACGAAACCGACCTTCAGCTTGTCGGCGGCCGAGGCTGCACCGACACTCGCGGCAAGCAAGAGCCCGGCAGCCAGTGCAAGAAGCGATTTCCTCATCGTCAATCTCCAAACATCAGGGGAAAGCCACGATCCGCAACGTGCGCGCCCCATCGCGCACGCTGCTGAAATGAAACTCAGCGGTCAGGCACGAACACCGTGCCGAGCGCGGCCGGCGCGGTCGAGCCGCCGGTGCGCGCGCGGGAGATAAGGACCAGCACGATGATGGTTGCGAGATAAGGTAGCGCAGACATGAACTGCGAGGGAATGCCGACGCCCCAGCCCTGGGCGTGCAATTGCAGGATCGTCACTGCGCCGAAGAGATAGGCGCCGACGACGAGGCGGCCCGGTCGCCAGGACGAGAACACCACCAGCGCCAAGGCGATCCAGCCGCGGCCTGCGGTCATGCCGGGAATGAAGAACGGCGTATAAGCGAGCGGAAGATAGGCGCCCGCAAGACCCGCGCAGGCGCCGCCGAACATCACGGCGAATGTGCGGATACGCAGTACGGGATAGCCGAGTGCATGCGCGGAGACATGATTGTCACCGCAGGCGCGCAGGATCAGTCCCGCGCGCGTGCGGTACAGGAACCACCAGACGCCGACGAGGAGTGCGATGGAGAAATAGACGAAACCGTCCTCACCAAACAGCACCCGGCCGACCAGGGGGATGTCGGTGAGGCCGGGAATGGCGAGACGCGCGGCAGGCGTGATGCGCTCACCGACGAAGCTGGCGCCGATCAGGCCGGAGAGTCCGATGCCGAGGATGGTCAGCGCGAGACCCGTTGCGACCTGATTGACGGCGAGCCCGAGCGTCATCAGCGCGAAGACGAGCGACATCAGCATGCCCGCGACGATGCCGAACAGCGCCCCGATGAAGATGGATCCGGTCAGCCAGGCGCCGGCAAAGCCGCAGGCCGCGCCGACGATCATCATGCCCTCGACGCCGAGATTGAGCACGCCGGACCGCTCGGTCACGAGTTCGCCGGTTGCCGCAATCAGCAGCGGCGTCGAGGCGGCGAGCACCGCGAGGATGATGGCCTCAACCAGCGCCACGGGACACCTGTCGATTGGAGGACTCCAGCTTGAAGCGGTACAGGATGAGAGAATCGCAGGCGAGCACGTAGAAAAGCAGAATGCCCTGAAACACCTTGGTGACGTCCAACGGAATCTTCATGGCGATCTGCGCCTGCTCGCCGCCGATAAAGGTCAGTGCGAGGAAAAGGCCAGCAATTAGTATTCCAAGCGGGTTCAGCCGGCCGAGGAAGGCCACGATGATCGCGGTGAAGCCGTAGCCGGGCGAGATGCCGGGCTGGAGATGCCCGACGGGACCCGCGACCTCAATGATGCCTGCGAGGCCCGCCAGCGCGCCCGAGACCGCGAAGGTCAGGATGACGAGCTGATCGGCATTGAACCCGCCGAACCGTGCTGCACGCGGGGCGGCGCCGACGACGCGGATCTCAAAACCCTTGATGGTACGTCCGAGCAGGATCGCCGCTGCTGCGACGACGAGCAGGGAGATGATGGCGCCGAGATGCAGCCGGCCGCCTTCGATCAACAGCGGGACCGTGGCCACCGGATCGAACTCCGCGGTGGTCGGGAAGTTGAAGCCGTGCGGATCGCGCCAGGGGCCGCGCACGAGATAGTCGAGCAGGAGATCGGCGACATAGACCAGCATCAGGCTGGTCAGGATCTCGCTGGCGCCGAACTTGACCTTGCAGATTGCAGGTATCAGCGCATAGAGCGCGCCTGCGGCGGCCGCGAGCACGAGCATGGCGGGGAGGACCCAGGCCCCGGCATCGGTGCCCTGCGTCTTCACCGCGATCCAGCTTCCGGCGACGGCGCCGATCAGGAATTGACCCTCGGCGCCGATATTCCAGGCGTTGGCGAGATAGCAGAGCGAGAGCCCGATCGCGATCATCACCAGCGGTGTCGCCTTCACGGCGATCTCCTGGAGCGAATAACCGTCGGTCAAAGGTGCGATGAAATAGGCATGAAGAGCGAGCAGAGGATTCTTGCCGAGGATCGCGAACAGGATGACCATGGTCGCGATCGTGAGGCCGATCGCGATCAGCGGAGAGATCAGCGCGACCGTGTTGGAGCGCTCGGCGCGCTTCTCAAGCACCAACTGCATGCGCGGCCTCCCTCGGCTCCAGGCTGCTGCCACCCATGAGAAGGCCGAGCTTCTCGCGGCTTGCTTCGCCCGCTGCGAGCGGTGCCGAGAGCCGGCCGTGGAACATCACGGCGATGCGGTCGGCGATCTCCGCGAGTTCGTCCAGGTCCTGGCTGGTGACGAGCACCGCGGCGCCTGCGGTTGCGAGATCAAGCAGCGCCTGGCGGATGACGGCGGCGGCGCCGGCGTCGACGCCCCAGGTGGGCTGGCTCACCACCAGCACTCCCGGGTTGCGCAGGATCTCGCGTCCCACGATGAATTTCTGCAAGTTTCCGCCGGAAAGGGACGCTGCCTCCGGATCGCGCCTTGCCTTGCGCACGTCGAACGTTTCGGTTGCGCGGTCGACGGTCTTCAGCGTGGTTGCTGTGTCGATGAAGCCGTGATGGACCATGCCGCTGGCCGCATGGCCCGTGAGCAGTGCGTTCTCCGACAGCCTCATGCGCGGCACCGTGCCGTGGCCGAGACGCTCCTCGGGAACGAAGGCGGCGCCCAGCTTGCGCCGCTGCGTGATCGAGAGATGGCCTGCGGCGATGCCCTCGATCACGATGGTGCCCGGATCCTTCGACAGGCGCTCGCCGGAGAGCGCGGCGAACAGCTCGTCCTGCCCGTTGCCGGCAACGCCGGCGATGCCGAGGATCTCGCCACCCTTCAGCTCGAACGAAATGTGTTCGAGCCATACGCCATGCGCCTCGGCGGGCGCCAGCGAGAGATCGTTGACGACGAGCCGCGGCACCGTGGTCTTGCGACCGGATGCGGCCTTCACGTCCTTGATCTCGCTGCCGACCATCATGCGCGCGAGCGACGCAGCGGTCTCGCGCCGGGGATTGCAGCTCTCGACCTTCCTGCCGCCGCGCAGGATCGTGGCGGTGTCGCAGAGGCGCTTCACCTCCTCCAGCTTGTGGCTGATATAGAGGACGGCGCGGCCTTCAGCCTTGAGGCGTTCCAGAACGATGAAGAGCTGGTCGGCTTCCTGCGGCGTCAGCACCGCGGTGGGCTCGTCCAGGATCAGGAATTTCGGATCCTGCATCAGCGCGCGGACGATCTCGATGCGCTGGCGCTCCCCGACCGACAATTGCCAGACCTCGCGTTTGGGATCGAGCGGCAGGCCATAGGCCTTCGACACCCGCTCCAGCCGCGCCGACATGTCCTTGAAGGACTCTCTTCCGTCGAGGCCGAGTGCGACGTTCTCGGCGACGGTCAGGTTGTCGAATAGCGAGAAATGCTGGAACACCATGCCGATACCGCGGCTTCGCGCGTCGGCGGGGCCGGACAGCACGATGCGTTCGCCCTGCCAGCGAATCTCGCCGGCGCTGGGCTGGATCAATCCGTAGATCGCCTTGACGAGCGTCGACTTGCCGGCACCATTCTCGCCCAGCAAAGCGTGGATCTCCTTCGGCCGGATCTCGATGTCGACGGAATCATTGGCGAGGAAATCACCATAGCGCTTGGTCAGCCCGATCGTCTGAAGTAGAGGGGGCTCGCTGGAATGCAGGCCGGAAGGCGTCTGATCTGACATTCGCTGATGCGCTGGCATGAATGAAGTGCCTCAATAGTGAGCCAGTTTGAGCCGTCGCGTAAGATGTGAAAAAGCATCATCCCTTGCTCAACGCTTCGGCAGGCGACTGGCTCAATAGGATGTTGTGGATTCCGAGTGCGTGGAGCGGTGAACGGCACTCTGGTCAAAGGAAACAGTCCGCTTGCAGGCGGTGTCTGTTGCAAATTTGTGACGGTTCAAGCCAAATCGGAACCTGCTGTGCAGCGCTGACGTCATGTTGAGCAATGACGCGTCGGTTCGTCCATCACGTGCAGCGCGCCAGCCACGACCGCTCCCGCGCCTCGGCGTCGCCTAGCGGCGCAATCAGAAAATCCGAATAGAAACAATCCAGAGTGTTCGGCAACAGCGATCCCAGGCTCGCGCATTCGCTGCGTATGGGGAAGCTGCGATCTCCGCCGTGACGCGCGGCGTCCTGCCGCAACAAGCAGCACGCCATGTGAAAAGTTGAGGCTTCTCGCCCCGGGAGATCGGCGCAAATGTCGCACCCACGGCTCGTTCTCATTCCTACGTGACTTGGGGGTATTCAGGATGTCGTTTCGTTACACGGCAATGGCAGCAGCGGCGCTGTCATTTGCTACGCTGGCCGCCGGTGGCCTAGGTCATGCGGCGGACCTGCCGGTCAAGGCGGCCAAGAAGGCGGCTGACCTTCCGTTCTTCCTGGTGATCGATAACCGCGTCACTTTCTCGTACATCTTCGACGCGTCGCAGCCGGGCGCGTGGTCATTCCGGCCGGATGGTTCGATCGACAGCAAGACCACCAAGCAGGTCTATTCGTTCACCCATTTCGACCTCTGGGCGTACGGCACGAACTTCTTCACCATCTCGATGTTCAAGTCGGATCACAATGACCCGGCAGGCCCCTGCACCAATGCGGGCACGATCTTCGGCGCGCCGGCATCCTGCGCCGGTGCGACCGAAATTTATGGCCTGTTCCGCTCGACGTTCGGCTGGAATGAACTCTTCAACACCAAGGCCTTCACGATGGGCCCGCTACGCAACATCTCGTTCGAGGTCGGCATGGATGCCAATACCGAGAACAGATATTTCGGGGCTGCCAAGCGCGACGTCGTGGGCGGCCTGCAATTCGCGTTCGACCTGCCCTACAAGGGCTACATCAACGTTGCGCCGCTGGTCTATTGGGAGTTCGCCAACCACAACTCCTTCAGCCAATGCGGCCTGTTCGGTCCGGGCGTTCCCGGCGTGACGTGTCTTGCGGACGGCAACACGTCGTTCAAGCCGACCTGGGCCGTCGAGGTCAATTACTACATGGACCTCGGCTTCCTGCCGCCGAACATGCAGTATTTCTCGATCAGCGGCCGCGCCGGCTGGTATGGCAAGAAGGGGACTGACACCGAGCCGCTTCCTTACAGCCCGGCAAATGGAGTGTACAACACGGCCGTCGAGCTGAACTCGGAACCCATCCGTCTGACCTTCGATGCCTCGAAGGCAGCTTGGGGAGACAAATACTCCCACTTCGTGGACGTCTGGGTTGCCTACCGCTACTGGCAGAACAAGTTCGGCCTCGATCACAACCTCGCTGTCGGCTGCACCACGCCTGTCGGTGGCGGGAGGGTGAGCACCGGCGCCTGCACCGAGTCCTCGCTCTACTCAGGCATCACCGTGAAGTTCTAACCACCCTACGCTCTTCAGATGACGATGACGCCGCGTCAACCCTCCGCGGCGTCATCTCGCAGGATGTACTGTTACTTCGTCCACGCGCCGTCGTGCAGCGCTTCGGCCTCGTCCTCGAGCAATGGTCCGACAACTTCAGTCGGCCGCTGCCCGCTGGCAAAGACTTCGCGGCAGGGAAGATCGAGCGTTGGATTGTCCGGATGGTTACCCGTGATGCCGCGCAGGCGGTGTTCGCTGAGTCCGTAGACCACGCGGCCGATGCCGGCCCAGTAGATCGCGCCGGCGCACATCGCGCAGGGCTCGGCAGAGGAATAGAGCGTCGCCTTCGCCAACAGCTCGCGGCCAAGCGAGCGGCAGGCCTGGGTCGCGGCCAGGCGCTCGGCATGCGCTGTGCCGTCGTGATCCGGCATGTAGCCGTTCTCGGTCTCGATCAGCACCTTGCCATCCGCATCGACGACGACGCAGCCGAAGGGATGATTGCCATGGGTGAGGGAGCGGCGGGCGACCGCGAAGGACAGGCGCAGGAAGTGCTCGTCCCGCTCGGATGCGCCGTCCATAGCTCCTCCACGCTCAATGTCCCGCCATGTGCCGGCCGACCACGGTGAGGTCGGCTTCGCTGGTCCGTGCTTCATACACGAATTCGCCGTGGAACATCACCACCAGCCGGTCGGATAGCTCGAGCAATTCGTCGAGATCCTCGCTGACCAGCAGCACCGCCGCGCCGCGGTTGCGCGCGGCCATGATCTCGGCGTGGATCTGCGCGACCGCCGCGAAGTCGAGGCCGAAGCAGGGATTGGCTGCGATCAGCACCTCGACGTCACCCGCGAGCTCGCGGGCCAGCACGGCGCGCTGGACATTGCCGCCCGACAGCGCAGAGATCGGGGTATCAGGCGTGCGGGTCTTGATCTTGTACTGGGCGATCTTGGTCCTGGCGTCGTCGCGGAAGGCGCCGCGATTGAGCCACCAGCCGCCGCTGGCGAAGGGCGCGCGGTCAAATTCGCGGAAGGCGATGTTGTCGGCAACGCTCATGCCGCCGACGCAGGCGTTCTTCAACGGCTCCTCGGGCAGCAGCGACATCTTGTGGCGCCGCATCTCCTCGCGGCTGGCGCTGTAGGGATCGCCGGCCACACAGATCTCGCCGCTTTCGGCCTCGCGCTGGCCGGCCAGCACCTCGACAAGTTGGCGTTGGCCGTTGCCGGAGACGCCGGCGATGCCGACGATCTCGCCGGCGCGCACAGTGAGCGAAACGTCATGGACGGCGACGGCACCGGCATCGTCGAGCGCGCGGAGCTTCTGCAGCTCGAGCCTGGCTTGACCCGTCTCGCCGGTGCGCGGCGGCTGCACCGTCAGCTCCTCGGCACCGATCATGGTGCGCGCCATCGCATCGGGAGTGAGCTCGGCGACCTTGCCGTGACCGGCGAGCTTGCCGCGGCGCAGAATGGTGACGTCGTCGGCGAAGGCCATGACCTCGCGGAACTTGTGCGTGATCATCAGGATGGTCAGCTCGCCCCTGACAACCATGTCGCGGAGCATGCCGAGCACCTCGTCGGCTTCCGCCGGAGTCAGCACCGAGGTCGGCTCGTCCAGGATCAGGAAGCGGCGCTTCAGATAGAGCTGCTTGAGGATTTCGCACTTCTGCCGTTCGCCTGCGGAAATGTCGGAGACCTTCGCGCCGAGCGGCACCTTGAAAGGCATCCGGCCCAGGAACGCCTCGAGCTCCTTCATCTCCTTCGGCCAGTTCACCACCGCGGGCACGTCGTCGCGCGCCAACACGAGATTTTCGGCGACCGTCATTGCCGGCACCAGGGTGAAGTGCTGGTAGACCATGCCGAGGCCGAGCGCGTGAGCGTCCTTCGGATTGGCGATCGCCTGCTCGCGGCCACCGACGAGAATGTCGCCCTCGGTTGCGTGATAATATCCCATGATGCATTTGACGAGGGTCGACTTGCCGGCACCGTTCTCGCCGAGCAGCGCGTGAAACGAGCCTGGCCGCACCTTCAGCTCGACATTGTCGAGTGCCAGGAAGTCGCCGAAGCGCATCGTCATGGCGATGGCATCGACGCCGAACGCGCCGGACGGCGGCGGTGTTTCGCCAATGATCACGAAATCGCTCCAATGATGGCGTCGGAGGTCGAGACCGCGCCGAACACGCCACCCTGCATCTTGATCATCTTCAGCGCATGGTCGTGGTTGCTCTTGTCGGTCGCACCGCAGCAATCGTGCAGCAGCACGCATTCGAAGCCGCGATCGTTGGCCTCGCGCATGGTGGTGTGAACGCAGACGTCGGTGGTGATCCCCGTGAGGATGATGTTGTCGATACCGCGCACCCGCAGGATCAGCTCCAGGTCGGTGGCGCAGAACGAACCCTTGCCGGGTTTGTCGATGATCGGCTCGCCCGGCAGCGGGGCGAGTTCCGGGATGATGTCCCAGCCGGGTTCGCCACGCACCAGGATGCGGCCACAGGGACCGGGATCGCCGATGCCGGCGCCGATCTGGCGCGAGCGCCAGCGCTTGTTGGCGGGAAGATCGGAGAGATCGGGGCGGTGGCCTTCACGGGTATGGATGATGTGGAAGCCCTGCTTGCGCATCACATCGAGTAGCTTCCTGATCGGCTCGATCGGTGCCCGCGTCAGTGTGAGGTCGTAGCCCATCTTGTCGACATAGCCGCCGACCCCGCAGAAATCGGTCTGCATGTCGATGATGACGAGCGCGGTGTTTTCGGGACGGAGGTCGCCGTTATAGGGCCAGGCATAGGGCTCGGACTTGATGTAGCGCTCGGGCATGATGTTGCTCTCTAGCGTGTGATCGACAATTCCGCCGGGGCTCCGGTCAGCGTGCGTTTCGGCGAGCAGGTGATGATCATGATCGCCAGCGTCAGGATGTAGGGCGCAGCGTTGAAGAGGTGATAGCCGGAGGTGATTCCGACCGATTGCAGCGCCGGCCCCAGCGCCGCAGCGCCGCCGAAGGCGAGCGAGGCCCACAGGCACAGCAGGGGATCCCAGCGCGCGAAGATCACGAGCGCGACCGCGGTGATGCCCTGGCCTGAGGAGAGGCCTTCGTTCCAGCTGCCGGGATAGAACAGCGACAGGAACGAGCCGCCGATGCCGGCGAGGAAGCCGCCGACCATGGTCGCGCGCAGCCGGATCAGCAGCACCGAATGGCCCATCGCGCGCGCGGCGTCCGCACTCTCGCCGGCCGTGCGGATCAAGAGGCCCCAGCGCGTGGTGCGGAAGGCCCAATACAGGATCGGCGCGAGCGCGACGCCGATCAGGAACAGGACGTTGATGCGCAGTGCGGCGCGCACTTGCGGAACGTCACTCCACCAGCCGAAATCGATCGCGGGCAGGCGCGCCGCGGTGGGTTCGATCAACGGCTTGCCGAGGTAGAAGGCAAGGCCGGTGCCGAACAGCATCAAGGCGATGCCGACTGCGACGTCGTTGACGCGCGGCAACGAGCAGATGCCGGCGTGGAGCGCGCCCAGCAGCGCGCCGGTGATGCCGGCGGCGAGCACGCCTAGCCACGGTGATCCCGAGAGATAGGAGATGCCGTAGGCGCTCATCGCGCCCATCACCAGCGTGCCTTCGAGGCCGAGATTGATGCGGCCGGAACGCTCGGTGATGCATTCTCCCAGGCTGACGAACAGGAAGGGCGTGGAGACACGAATGGCGCCGCCGAGCACGGCCAGCGGGACGGTCCAGAGTCCGATCGATCCGTCTGCCATCAGGATTTTCCCTTCAGGATCCGATGCGGCCGTAAAGCGCATCGCTGGCCAGCACGAAGACGAAGATGATGCCCTGGAGCACCAGCACGGATGCGTCGGGCAGCCCCAGGCGGCGTTGCAGCAGGCCGCCGCTGGCGCTGATGCCGCCGAGCAGGATCGCGACCGGAATGATCGCAAGCGGATTCTGCCGGGCGAGGAAGGCGACGAGAATGCCGGTGAAGCCGTAACCCGCCGCGAGATTGGCATTAGTGCGCCCTTGCACGGCGGCGACCTGGATCATGCCGGCAAGGCCGGCGGCGCCGCCGGCGAGGAAGCAGATGGTCAGGATCAGCTTGTTGACGCCGAGGCCGACGATCTTCGCGGCGCGTATGTTGCCGCCGGCGACGCGCGCGGCGAAGCCGAACACGGTGTGATAGATCAGGATATAGGCGGCGATCGCGGCGACCAGCCCGAACACCAGGCCCCAATGCACGTCGGTGCCGGGAATGGTGCCGATCATGTTGGCGGCGCCGATCTCGCGCGTCGATGGTTTATTGAGGCTGGCGGGATCGCGCATTGCGCCTTCGACGAGATGATTGAGGATCGCGAGCGCGATGTAGACGAGCAGCAGGCTCGAAATCGTTTCGTTAACGCCGCGATACTGTCGCAGGCCGCCCGATAGCATGATCCACAAGCCGCCACCGGCCACGCCGGCGCAGACCATGGCGATCTGCACGACGAGCGGCGGCATGCTCTGAAGCGCAAGCGCCGCGCTGGTCGCTGTCAGCGCGCCGAGCAGCAGCGCGCCTTCGCCGCCGATGATGACCATGCCGAGCTGCGCGGGCAGCGCGGTGCAGAGTGCCGTTAGGATCAAGGGAGCAGCGCGCGTGAGCGTGTTCTGCCAGGAGAACCAGGTGCCGAACGCGCCGTAGTACATGTAGAAATAGAGATCGAACGGATTCTTGCCGGACATCGCCACGAAGATGCCGAAGACCACGAGCGCGCCGACGAGCGCCGCGGCCGGGATGAGGATGTACTCGATCGTCGCGCCGTGGCGCTGGAGAAAGCCGGGATCGGCGGCCGGGGAAATCGCTCCGGCCGCACCAGGGGAATCCGCAGCTTCGGTCGTCACGAAGTCGCTCCGAGCACGCCTTCGACGAGGTAGTCCATCTTTTCCAGCTCGGGATCCTTCTGGCCCCGATCGGTGCCGGCGGGGATCACCGTCTTGCCCTTGTTGTCGACCAGCCCGCCCTTGAAGATGGCGTAGCCCTCGGCCGAAAGGAATTTGGCCTTCACCTCGTCGGCGTGCTTGCGTGCTTCGGCGGAAACAGCTTCACCATACGGCGAGGTCTTGACGATCTCCTCCTTGAGGCCGCCGCGGTAGAAGTTCGGAATGCTCTCGCCGCCAGCGATCATCTTCACGAATTTCGGATACAGCGCTTCCCAATTCCACTCCGCGCCGGTGAGATAGGCCTTCGGCGCGAGCGGTGACTGGTTGGTGTGGTAGCCACAGACGAAGGCGCCGCGGCGCGCGGCGTTCTCGACCATGGTCTTGGGGCCGTCGACATGGCAGGTGAGCACGTCGACGCCCTGGTCGATCAGGCTGTTGGTGGCCTCGGCCTCCTTGACCGGCATCGACCAGTCGCCGGTGAAGATGACCTGCGTCGTGGCCTTGGGATTGGCGAGCCTGGCGCCAAGGGTGAAGGCGTTGATGTTGCGCAGCACCTGCGGGATCGGCTTTGCCGCAACGAAGCCGAGCTTGCCGCTCTTCGAGGTATAGCCGGCGACGATGCCGGAGATGTATTGAGCCTCGTCGATGTAGCCGAAATAGCTGCCGGCGTTCTTCGGATCCTTGTCGCTCCAGAGGCCGCCGCAGTGCTCGAAGCGCAGCTTCGGGTATTTGGTGGCCATCTTGGTGACATGCGGATTGTAGTAGCCGAACGAGGTCGGGAAGAGCAGGGTCGCACCGTCGAGATTGATCATGGACTCGATGGTCTTCTCGACCGCATCGGTCTCCGGCACCTTCTCTTCCTCGACGACCTTGAGCCCGGGAATCTTTTTCAGGGCGGCAGCGCCCTGCGCATGGGCCTGGTTGTAGCCGTAGTCGTCGCGCGAGCCGACATAGATGAAGCCGATGGTCGTCTCAGCCGCGAAAGCGGGGCGGAGGCCGGCGGCAGCGCCGAGGGTCAGGGCCGCACCGCCTTGCAACAAATGACGTCGTGAAATCCTGCCAAAATCCATTGCTTGCTCCCCTTGGGCGGATGCCCGCCTTGATCTCGCGGCTACCGCCGGTCTGACGGAGCCTGGGGGGAAGTGTCGCAAGCTTCGTGCCACAGGCCACGGAGTGCTCGTCAGATGTTAAATATTTGATATTGTTTTGTTTTGAGTGTTGCCCGAATCCTCATCAGCAAGGCGACAGCTTAATTTGTGGGCAGTTATTCCCCGTTGTATGCAATGGAGTTAAGCACTCTTAACTGTTTCGCGTGTGTGCACGGCGGGTTGGGACTGTCGGCCGCTCGCGCGCATTCATGCTAACCACGCGTGGATCGAGACGGCGCCGGATGCGATTTTCGCTGGTACCGAACTTGTATCGATTGTCATCGGGACCGCCGTCGTCCCGCGAGATGGGAAGCCCGCCGAGATGGACGCTGGTAACGCTGCTCAGAGGACATCGTTCGGCGAACAGATCGTGAGCCGCATCGACGAACTCAGCGCGATCTCGGAAGGGGCCGGCAAGCTCACCCGCGTCTATCTCAGCAAGGAGCTGCGCAAGGCTGCGGACCTCATCCTGAGCTGGATGCGCGAGGCCGGCATGAGTGCGCATCTGGATGCGATCGGCAATGTCTGCGGCCGCTATGAAGGCGAGCAGCCAGGTGCGCCCTGCGTGATGCTCGGCTCGCATTACGACACCGTGCGCGACGCCGGCAAATGGGACGGGCCGCTCGGCGTGATCACGGCGATCGCCTGCGTCGCGGACCTCAACCGCCGCGGCAAGCGCTTGCCCTTCGCGATCGAGGTCGTGGGCTTTGCCGACGAAGAGGGGGTGCGTTTCGCCTCGACGCTCCTCGGCAGCCGTGCGGTGGCCGGCACATTCGACGAGAGCGTTCTGAACACGCGCGATCGCGACGGCGTGTCGATGCGTGATGCGCTCATTGCGTTCGGTCTCGACCCCGATCATATCGGCGCAGCCGCGCGGACGCGGCGCGAGCTGCTCGCCTATCTCGAGCTGCACATCGAGCAGGGGCCGGTGCTTGAAGCGCAGAACCTGCCGGTCGGCGTGGTCACCGCGATCGCCGGCGCGACACGGCTTGCCGCGCGGCTGACCGGCATGGCCGGGCATGCCGGCACGGTGCCGATGGCACTTCGCCACGACGCGCTCACCGGGGCTGCCGAATGCATCGGCGCGATCGAAGCATTCTGTCGCGCGGACGCGAACGGATTGGTCGGCACCGTCGGATATATCCACGCCACGCCCGGCGCGACCAACGTCATTCCGGGCGAGGTGTCGTTCACCATCGATATGCGCGCGCCGACCGACATGCATCGCAAGCGCGCGGTCGCCGAAATCGTCCGCCAGATCGAGGCGATCGCCGGGCGCCGGCAACTGATGCTCCAGCTCGACGTCACCCACGAGAACCGCACGGCGCCTTGCGCGACCTGGCTGAAGGATCAGTTCGCGCAGGCGATCGCCGCCGAAGGCTTCGCCGCATTCGAACTGCCGAGCGGGGCAGGGCACGACGGCATGGCGATGATCGACATTGCCGATGTCGGCATGATCTTCGTCCGCTGCCGTGGCGGCGTCAGCCATCATCCCGACGAGCATGTCGAGCTCGCCGATGCCGACGCGGGCGCGCGGGTGTTACTGCGAGTGGTCGAGAATTTCAGGCCACGGGAAGGCAATTCGAGCCCGCAAGTCACCGGATAGAGATACGAATCAGACACCATTAGAATGGTGACTGCCATCATCGAGACCACGGCCGACCGACATCCATGAACAGCGACATTTCTTTTCCATCACATCGCGGAAACCGGTTCTATCGGGGTGCGGCCGCGTCCCTCGTCGCCAACGCGCTACAGGCGGTCAATTTTCTCGGTGATCGATTCCTGAGAAAGTCGCATCATTCGCTGTCGGCCATCGAGGACCTCTACCGGCACTCGATGGACAGCGCCTTTTCCGTGACCGAGGCTTTCCTCGTCACCGGCGCGCCCCACGCCTCCGCCTATTATCCGCGCGACTTCGCCTGGTTCTATCCCGACGTGCTCGATCCCGAGACCATCATGGACTCGCAGGACGCGGTGCGGCGGGTGCGGCTGCTCGAGAAGAGCGTGCGCCTGCTGCTCGAGGCGGTCCGCGCCAATGTCGTCACCACGACCATCGTGCCGGCGGGACGCGGCCGGTATCTCGGCGTGAACTATTTCTCGCGGCCCTCGGACACGCTGCTCGGCATTCTCGCCGGTCTCCGGCAGATGATCTCCGTCGAGGAGAGGGCGTCGTCCTATCTGGCGATGTCGCAATGCGCGCATGCCGGCCGCCTGCTGCTCGCCGAATACGGCGATGACCTGAAGCGGGCGATTCTCCAGCTCGCGAGCGAGCTGGAGCCGTTCGACGACGGCGGCACCAGATATCTGCTGTGCGACGCTCGTGGCCCGCGCTCTGCGGCAACGGACACTCGCGCCGAGCGCAGGCGTTTCGTCACCAATGCCTGCGTCTACACGACGTTCGTCTGGGGCGTGCAGCTCGGAGTCGTCGAGGAGATCGAGCTGAAGCGGCTGCTTGGGCGCGACCTCGCGCAGTACAAGCAGGACCTGCTCCGCCTGTTCGGCAAGGACGGCTATATCAGGCATTCCCTGGATGGTCGGGCGGGCACGCCGGCATCCTCGGTCGCGCTGGATTTCGTCAGCGTGCATCGCGGATTTTGGGATATGAACGAGGCGAGCGAACGGGCGCTGTTCGCTGCGACCACGGATCTGGTCATCGCCGAGCCGCGGTTTCGCATTCCCAGCACGTTCCACTTCCTGGTGTCGGCGGATAATCCTCGGACCAAGATGATCCACAAGATTGCAGCGCCCGCCTATCAGGGGCGCTCCTCATGGCCGACGTTCAACGTCGAGTTCGCGGATCGCATGCTGGACTATGACGAAGCCTCGGGGAGCGATACCTACCGGGCCTGCGCGCAGGGAATACTGAAGGACATTCGCACGGCGACCGAAGTTCACGGCGGCTATCAGGAGCTGATCTCGGAGCAGGGCCTGAAATACCGCACCTGGGCGTACAAGGGCGCGGTGGCACATTCCTGGTTTCCGCGTTTCCTGTCGGTCTGGAGGAGGGCGTATGGAACGCCGCTGCTCCAGTGGAATGACTGACGGCGAACGGGGCTTGTCTCCGCCAACTTGGTCTATTCCGCGGCCTTCGCCACCTTGCCGAACATCCGCGTCGGTGCCGGGAAGCCGCAGGAGGTGCCATCAGTGACCTTGATCTGGTCCTCCCATGGCAGGCGGTAGGTGCCCGCGACCATGTCCTGCATGAAAGTGTAGGGGCAATCCATTGCGCCGCCCTTCACCGCGACATAGCCGCGATGCCAGAGCTGGTAGATGTTGTTCTCCACGCCCCAATTGATGCGGGCCTCGCGTACCAGATCGGGCCGCACCTCGGCGGTGACGATCTCATCGGCGCGACCGGTCGTGCCGTGCGCCAGCACGCTGCCGTCGAAATTGACGATCATGCCTTCGCCCATGGAATCGAACGAGCCGTCCGAGCCGCACATGCAGACGTTGGCGGTGACCATCAGGTTCTGGAACGAGTTGGCCTGATTGGTGAAGCGCCAGGCTTCGCGGATCGGTGCAGTGTAGCCGGCGGTGCGGATCATGATCTCCGCGCCCTTGTAGGCGCATTCCCGCGCCATTTCCGGGAACATGCCGTCATGGCAGATGATCAGCGCGATCTTCGCGCCTCGCGGCCCTTCGATCACGGGGATGCCGATGTCTCCGGGCTCCCACGGCTCGACCGGGATCCAGGGATGGAGTTTCCGGTAGTAGAGCTTGATCTCGCCGTGGTCGTCGATGATCAGGCCGGAATTATAGGGATTTCCGTGCGGGTTGAACTCCATGATGGAGAAGCAGCCCCAAATTCGGTTGTCGATGCAGGCTTTCTTGAAGGCCGCGACCTCGGGCCCATCGAGCCGGCACATGATCTCGGAATTGGTGTCCATGGAGAGGCCGTGCAGCGAATATTCGGGGAAGACCACCAGATCCATGGTGGAAAGATTGCGGCGCGCCTTGCCGACCATCCAGACGATTCGCTCGGTCTGCCTTGCCAGATCGGCAGGGGTCACGACGTTCGGCAACTGCAGCTGCACGAGCCCGATGACGACGCCCTCAGGCGATTTGTTCAATCCACCAAGCCCGTTCATGACCAGCTCCCTCGCCGCATCCTGCGTGCCGTATTCTTAAGGAAAGCAAATCCGATTTCGGCAGAGAGCAAAAGATGATTTTTCAGGCGATCCTGCCGACGCGCTGCGCAGGGCCGGATTCGTCACGCCACGAGATCGAGCAGTCGGCTTGAGCCGCGCACGAGCACTCTGCGTCCGGTCGGTGTCATCTCCGGCAAGCCGTCATTGATGACGACGAGGCCAAGCGTGACGAGGCTTTCGATGAGGTAGGCCTTCGAGGGGCGACCGTTCGATGCCGGATTGCGAAGTGTACGAAGTGCTTCCCATTGATCCGGCGAAAGATCGAAGTCAACGTCGTTGCTCATGTTGCCTCAAGCGATATTACGGTTCGCGCGCCTCTGTTAGCGACGCTGCGTGAACACTGTGCGACGACAATGAGTCGGGAATTCGGTCGGCTTGTTTAGAACTCCTCTTCACAAATTGCCGCACTTCATTGCGCCACAAGAGTTAAGATCGCTCGACTGCAAATACTGTCCGAGACCACGATCACATATTAATGATTTAGGCATGTCTCGCGATGCGGACTGTTGCGCTGCACGGGAAGTCCTGTTGTCCCATTCTGCGTCGCAATATGGAGAGAAATGATGAGACGGGGCGTTCGGAAGTCTGTTAGGTTTCTCGCGGAGATGGCTTCACAGGCAGGAGTGGAGTGCATGAACAGGCTGGTGGAAATTCGTAGTCAGGAGTCCCTGTGCCGCGAGCGCGCAGCGCGCGATTTCGAGCGGCGGGTCTTCTGGCTCGCGCAAGCGCAGGAATGGGAGCAGCGTGCACTCGACGAAATCGCGTATCACTTTCGGGAGTGTAATCGCGCCGAGGCCGAGTTGACCGCCGCCTGATGTCAGGGACGAGCCTAGACGCCACTCATTGATAAGTCGCCACGATATCGGACACAGCGCGCTCGAGCTGCTGTGCGGTGGCGCATTGGCGTACGACGCTGCAGAAGGTCGCGTAGCGCGGCATCTCGGAATCGCCAAAGCCCCAGGCGAGCCGTCCTTCAGGATTGAGCCAGACCAATCGCTTCGAGCGTTCGGAGATACGACGCAGGATGTCGGCGCGCGGATCGAGGTTGTTGCTGCGGGCATCACCAAGCACGATCACCGTCGTCTGCGGCGTCAGCGTGCTCATGAAGTCCTTCTCGAAATCGACCAGCGAGGATCCATAGTCGGAGGAGCCGAAGCCGACCTTGGACATGATCTCGGCCATCGCTTCCTCCGGGGAGTTCTTCTCCAGCGTCTCGCTGACCTCGATCAGATGCGAGGAGAAGGCAAACGAGCGGACGTCGTCGACCACCTCGTGGAGCGAGTGGATCAGCAGCAGGAAGAAGTCGGAGACCTGGGCGACCGAGCCGGAGACGTCGCAAAGCGCGACGATCCTGGGCCGGTCGCGATGCTTGCGCTTCCATGCGGTGAGGAACGGAACGCCGCCCCAGGCTGCGTTGCGCCGGAGCGTCCGGCGAACGTCGAGGTGGCCACGACGCTGCCGCTTGCGCGGCTTCGAGTAGCGCTCGCGCAGCCGCCGAGCGATCTGGCGGATCAGGGCGCGCATCTCGGCGACCTGGCGGCGCTCGATGCGCGCCAGCGGCGCGTTGCGCAGGATCTCGTTGCGGAGGTTCTCGGCCTCCTCCCGGGCGTAGAGGGCAAGTCCCTGAGAGACAGTGTCACGCACGGCTTCGCGCAGGGCATCGAGCGCGGCGCGCAGACGCTCGGCCAGCGACGGGTTGGTCGCGGTTAACTCCTCGAGATCATCCCGCAGGCGCTGAAGGCCCATGGCGTCGAGGATGCGGCTGGAGAAGATGCCGCGCTGGGTGGAGTAGCGGATATCGGAGAGCGAGGCAGCGCCCGAGGCACTGGCAATCGCTGCCGCAAGCGCGTTGCGATCCTGCGACAGCAGCATCTGCGCCAGCGGGCCCAATTCCTGGGAAGGCCGACCGTCGCCGGCATCGCTTGTCGCGCCCGCGGAAGACTGTTCTCCGTCCCGTGAGTCCTCGTCCGAAGCGGCGTCGTTCTCCGTTTCGGGCTGATCCTGCCGCGGTTCCGGCTGACTGAAGAAGAGATCGAAACAGTCGCCGAGCGCAAGCTTCTCGTCCTGCGACTTGGCGAGCGTCAGCAGCAGCGCATCGCGCAGGATGGCGCGGTCGGAGAAGCCGACCTGCTTGACCGCGCGCATCGCATCGATGCTCTCGGCGGGCGAGACGTGAACGCCGGCGCCGCGTGCCGCCCGAAAGAAACGATGTAGATTCTCGCGCATCGGCGTCAACCGAAGACGTTGGACCGTGCCGCCTTGGCAATGAAGCTCGTGACCTGCGGCGATGCCGCCTCGATGTCGGCTTCGTACTTCAGGAGCACGTTGAGCGTGTCCTTGACAATGTCGGTGTCGAGCTCGGCGGCCTGAAGCAGCACCAGCACGCGCGCCCAGTCGATGGTCTCGCTGACCGAGGGCAACTTCTTCAGATCGAGCGAGCGAACCTCGTGGATGAAGCCGACCATCTGCCGGCGCAGCGTCTGGGAAATGCCGGGCACGCGGCTCTCGACGATGCGTTCCTCCAGCCGCTGCTCGGGAAAGCCGATGTGGAGATGCAGGCAGCGCCGCTTCAAGGCATCGCCGAGGTCGCGCTCGCTGTTGGAGGTGAGGATGACGGTCGGCGGCGTGATCGCGGAGACGGTGCCGAGCTCGGGGATCGTGACCTGGAAATCGGACAGGATTTCCAGCAGCAGCGATTCGAATTCCGCATCCGACTTGTCGATCTCGTCGATCAGGAGCACGCAGCCACCCGGCTGCTCCAGCGCTTGGAGCAGGGGGCGCGGCTCGACGAATTCCTTCGAGAAGAACACGTCGCCGAAGTCATGGAGCTGGGCGAGCGCGGCATGCAGCGTCTGCGCGCCGCCGAGCACTTCGCCGAGCTTGTCCTTCAGGATCTGCGTGTAGAGAAGCTGCTTGGCGTATTTCCACTCGTACAGTGCCTTGGCCTCGTCGAGACCCTCGTAGCATTGCAGGCGGATCATCTTCATGCCGCGCCAGGCGGCGATCGCCTTGGCGAGCTCGGTCTTGCCGACGCCCGCGGGGCCCTCGACCAGGATCGGCTTCTCGATCTGTTGCGACAGATAAACGGCGGTCGCGATCTGCCGGCTCGCGATATAGCCTTGCGCGGCGAGGCCGCTCTCCACTGCCTCGATCGACGTCGAGGCCTTCTGATCAGCCACGAAAGGGCGCTCCCAAAGGTCCTGCTCGAGGCTTGTTCTGCCTGCGTTCTGGGCAAAGAACAAGCCTCGTTTGGGAGGCATCAGACCCGCGCGAACCGCGTTTTTTCCGCTCAACGCAAATAGTTGAGCGGTGCTCGCACGCAATCAGTGTCGCAGCAGCTCCGGCTTGCGGATGGTTTGTCTGAGCTCGGCGCCGCAATCGGCGCATTCATAGACAAAGTCGATCTTGGCAAGGCTCCAATGCGGCTCGACCTCGCGCACATACATCGGCAGGAACCCCATGCAGGTGGGGCAATTCACGGGCGCGATATCGACATCCTGATGATGCTGAACATAAGCTGGCATCTCGGCTCTCCTTCGCAGACGACGACCAAACCCCGCGTGAAGGCTACTGCCACGTGCGCCAGGCTCGTCATCAACTTTTCCGAACAGAGGCGGAACGGCGTGGGTTTGTCGTTCGCTGTGACATTCTTGTTACGTGTCTGTACTGTAACGGGCGGACCAAATGCCTATTTCCCAGGCCAATCAGGTCTCTGAGATTCACTGCAACGATAAGGGAGCAAGCCCATGACGCATGCCATTCGCTTTCATAAGACCGGCGGCCCGGAAGTCCTGGTCTGGGAGGAGGTCAGCGTCGGCAAGCCCGGTCCGGGCGAGGCCCGCATTCGCCACACGGCCGTCGGCCTCAATTTCGTCGACATCTATAATCGCTCGGGCCTCTATCCGGCGCAGCTGCCGAGCGGGCTCGGCAGCGAGGCGGCCGGTATCATCGAGGACGTCGGCGCAGGCGTCACCGATCTGAAGCCGGGCGATCGTGTCGCCTACGGTGCTTCGCCGCTCGGCGCCTATTCCGAGGCCCGGCTTATCCCCGCCGATCGCTTGTTGAAGCTGCCGGATGGGGTCGACGACAAGACCGCAGCGGCGATGATGCTCAAGGGGCTGACGACGCAATATCTGATCCGGCAGACCTATCGGGTGAAGGCCGGCGATACCATTCTGCTTCATGCCGCGGCGGGCGGTGTCGGCCTGATCCTGAGCCAATGGGCCAAGCATCTCGGCGCAACCGTGATCGGCACAGTCAGCAATGACGAGAAGGCCAAGCTCGCCAAGGCACATGGCTGCGACCATGTCATCATCTACACGCGCGAGGATTTCGTGAAGCGCGTCGACGAGATCACCGGCGGCAAGAAGGTGCCGGTCGTCTATGATTCCGTCGGCAAGGACACGTTCCTGAAATCGCTGGATTGTCTCGCGCCGCTCGGCGTTGCCGCGCTGTTCGGCCAATCCTCCGGAGCGGTGGAGCCGCTCAATCTCGGCCTGCTGGCGCAGAAAGGCTCGCTCTACGTCACGCGGCCGACGCTGTTCACCTATGCCGCCAAGCGCGAGAGCCTCGTTGCGATGGCAGCCGAATTGTTCGACGTGGTCAAGTCCGGCGCAGTCAAGATCGAGGTGCACCAGACCTATCCTCTGAAGGACGCCGCCAAGGCGCATGCCGATCTCGCCGCGCGCAAGACCACGGGATCGACCGTGCTCATGGTGTGATGTCCAGCCGGACGGCGTGGCGCAGGCGGTCGGCTTTCGTCACGTCCGCTCGTGCTTGCGCAGATCGCGGGCGTGATCGAGGCTGGCTGCCTGGAGGTCGATATCGTCGGGCGGAATCCGGGGCAGGGCAGCCTCGGCCAGGAGGACTTCGGTCACGTCCTCGACCGAATTCTCGGCGATTTCGTGGATGAACGAGACGTTCCGGTATTCGCCCGAAGCGATGCGGGAGATGACCTCGCGCCGCGTGATCTCGGGGTCGACAACCGCTTCGCGGCCACGCCGGCCATAGTCGATCATCACGACGAAATATTGCATGAAACGAACCTGCCGCGCGCCCAGTCGAACGTGCGGCAGAGTATTTCTTAAAACCGGAAGAAAGTCAAGGTCGATTTCCGAAAATCGGAATATCGAAGCCTACTTGCCCTTCTTGCGGGGGCGGGCCGATTTGGCGCGCAGCCGCTCGAGCTGTCCCTTGGGCATCGAGAGGCAGATCTCGCCGACCCAGTCGAGCTTCACGCCGACGATCGGCTTGGCGTTGAAGCTGTTGAGATTGACGACGGACGGGCTTTTCCCGCGCTCGATGGTCTTCAAATAGCGCTCGCCGGTCTTGAGCCGGACCACGGCCTCTTCGCCGTAGAAGCTCGACAGCGGATGACGCTGGTCTTTGTAGACCACGATGACGTCGCCGCTCTCGTATTTGGGCAGCATCGAATCGCCCACGATCTCGAATGCGATCGTCTCTTCCATGATCGGGAAGGGTAGCGCGATGTCGCCGAGCCCCTCCGGCGGAACCTGTTCATAATCCGGTTCGATCACCGCACCGGCGCCGACGCGCCCCATGATCGGCGCGAGATTGAGCTCGAGATATTCCATGATCGGGATGATCTCCGAGGCTTTCACCAGGCGTTCGCCGCCGAGGATCTCCGAGACCGCGCCGGGCCGCACGCCCATGGCCGCCGCCAGGCCGCCCTTGCTCTTGCCCGTCTTTTCCAGGCCTCGCTCGATCATTGCAACGTCCAACATGGTGATTCCCTCGATTGCGCACCGTCCGCTCTTGTAATCCGAAATTCGGAATTATTGCAATTATGAATATCAGAAATATTGCTTGACATCGGCTTCGGAATACCGGAATGTGGCCGCCGCCACCCGATCCTGCGATCGGAGCAGGCGCATCACAGGACAGCAGCATGGAACCGGGCCATTGGCCGTCGGAGCATTCCGACGCGCTTCGCGACTATTTTCTCAAGGGCATGTCTTATGCGGAGATCGGAAGGCAGATTAACGCAAGGTTCGGAACGGCTTACACGCGCAACGCGGTGATCGGCCGCGCCAAGCGGCTCGGGCTCGTCATACCGGAATGGATCACGAGCCCCGCGATCGCGCCATATTTGCCGGGTGAGGCCCCCGTTTCGCCACGCCGCGCGGTGCTGCCGAACCTGAACCTACCGCCGAAATCCGCAATGAAGCCTGCTGCGCAGGTGAAGTTGCGTTGTGTCGGCGTTCAGCCGCGCCTCATCCAACTGGTCGAACTCGAGTCTGCCGACTGCCGCTATCCCTATGGCGGTGACAAGGACGGGGAGGGGATCGCCTTCTGCGGCCATCCGTGCCAGCCCGGCTCCAGCTATTGCGCGCCGCATGCGCGTTTGACGCGCCGCTCTGGAACTGGGGCCGCACGTGTCGCCGGTCCCGTCGTGCTGAGGCTGGTCTCTGCGGCCTGACCTCGTGCCATCCGTTGAATCGTCAAATTCGCAAGGAGCATCCGAGTGGCACGTGCCCGACGCAACAAGTCTTACAAATTGGCGAGGATCTACGACCGGCGGTCCCGCGACGTGCCATTCAATGCCGAGGTGGCCGAGGTCGAGATCGACAATCCGCTGGCGCTCGATCCCGGCGAGAAGATCGTCGCAGTCCGATCGATCCGCAGCGATCCGCTCGGCCGGCTCCTCGCGCATCATCAGATCGATGAGGCACAATATCGCGGCGGGCGCGCCTTCCAGAACGATTGGGAAAGGGCGGAGCGAGGACCACAGGCGATGGATCCGACCCGCGAATATGTCGATGGCGCGCGCACGCGCGAGCCGGTCACCGAGATCCAGCGGCAGGCCGTGCTGCGGCTGAACAGGGTCGAGCGCGAACTCGGCACCGACGGTGCGGCATTGGTGCACGACGTGCTGGTGCTGGGCTTGACGATGGATCAGATCGGGCAGCGTCGCGCCGTTCGCACGCAGCGCTGGAACGATTATTTTGCGCGGCGCTTTCGGGAATGCCTGGACCGGCTGGCGCTGATCTACGGATTCGCCACGGAAGCGGCGATCTCACGAGCGGAGCAGCGCAAATGACGACGGCATGCCCGCGGTTTCGGCCGCGGGCATGCCGTCTGCCGATCACGGATGCGGTACGATCTTGTAGGGCGTCGTATAGGGTTCGACACGGAGCGAGGCGCTGGCCAGAAGCCCGATCTTGGCGGTCGGAGCCTGCTGCAATTCGCCGTTCGGGCCCCGATGCACGTTATACTGCCAAACGGAGAGATCGCCCTTCTGGGCCAGCGCATGCGCAACGGCGCTCGCGTCGTTGCCACCGAGCGCCTGAAGCTCCTCGGCCGACAATCCGACGACGATTTCGTCCTTGATGGTGACGATCTTGAACAGGTTCATCTTGGTCTCCTGCGCCCATGCGCCTTGGGTCGAGAAGGTGAGAAGCGCGACCGCGGCGCCCTTGATGCAGCGAGAAAGCATGTGGTCGTCCTTTGGTGGTGGCACGCG